>JBPKLU010000001.1:0-796197 GCA_051293815.1 Nitrospiraceae bacterium
GTAGAGGTCCTCGTAGGTCTGGTGGTCATAGTTCTGCTCCACCCGCATGACGACACCGTTACGGACGAAGGCGCGCACGCGGCAGCCATGGGTGTCGTTGGGGGAGCAGCAAAAGGTGAACGAGGAGTCATAGCGGTACTGGTCGTGGTAGACCCGTTCCCAGGACCGATCGGGGTACTCGCCCAGGGGGTTGCCGACCTCGATGACCGGCTGCAGGGCCGTCAAGGCCAGGACCTTGTCGGCCAGGGCCACTGCGGCAACCGTTCCCGCTGAGACTTTGAGAAATTGCCGTCGTGAAAACTGCATAACCTATCCCTCCTCCCTTCATGAAGACTTGTCACTAACCGGTGCCGATTCCGCCTACTTCTGCTGCGGAAAATGTCTTCCCCACCCCCTTTCTTTTTAGGTTCTCGTGAAATCCACGGTCTTCTTTCACGAAACCTCGCGACTACGACCGAAACGCTGCACACCCCATAACCCAGGGTGCCTTTTCGTATTCGCAATATCCAAACCCAATGAAAAATTGTCGCGCCATGATCTCGTAACATAGCGACAACATGAAGAAATCTTGCGACTTGTGAGGAAATTCAGGGAAGCCGGATTACTGCGGATGTGAAGAAGTCGTAACGATCGAAACACGCCCGAATCGCTACAGAGTGATTGAAGACAAGTAAGATCAAACGCTTATGAAGCTTTTTGAGGAGTTACGCAGAGGTAACGTCGATGACCGTATGTTACGTAACAAAGAAAGGAACTTTTTCATCAACGATTGGAGATGCTTCCGAGAAGAATTCTCTTGGGCTTAGGATCGCACCAGCAACTGGAAAGAAAAAGAACGAGAGGAGGTGAGAGCCTAGCAAGGGTTAGGGTTAGCATGAATTCGATTGAGCGTGCAGGACCATTTTTCAACCAGTCCTTGTGCGGCGAATCAAAGTTCTACCTCCGTCCACCCTACCGGAGACTGCGCACAGTGCATAGCTTGACAGGTATAAATGGCCTCTTTAGAATTTTCTCTCCTTATTACTGGGGCGGGAATAGCTCAGGGGTAGAGCATCGCCTTGCCAAGGCGAGGGTCGCGGGTTCAAATCCCGTTTCCCGCTCCAAATTCCAGCGCTCCCACGAGAACTGTTTTTCCAAGCTTCTCTCCCGGCATCGCTCTCGTCTGTAACCCGCATGATCAAGAAGCGCTGCGAAATCGGTTGATCTAAGCGAGCCAATCTTCCTTTGCGCCGCGCGCAAGTGCGGACACGAAACGGCTAAGAGCCGTTTCGCAGAGGAAGGTTTCTCGTGGAGAACAGCCGGGTTCTGTAAGCGTTCTCGGAGGCCCGCAGTACGGTGCGAAGTTGCGCGAGAAGCTGGTCAGCCCGAGCAAGCTCTTCAGGGGTGAGGGGAATTTTCCCGAATCGTACGCGGCAGTAAAACTGGGTCAACGTTTCCACCAGCAAGCCGACGTCATGTCTCTGTCGGCGGACACGTTGTGCGAATTCGATCGGCGCGGTGCTCGTCGGTTTTGTGAGTCCATGGGTGCTAAGCAGATCGACCATCCGCTTGTAAAGCTGAATGGCCTCACGCTGTCCAGCAGGAAGTTCTGCGCTGTTGCCGCGCCGCGATCGGGTCATCTGCCGAATCACCAGGACGAAGAAGGTGCCGCCCAGCGTCACCAGCGCGAGCAGAGTTATGAGCTGGCCCCGATTGGACTGCTGCACAAGGCGGCCGAGCCGAGTCATGGCGTTCGATAGCGGGTTCAGCCAACCCGCGAATGAGAGAGAAATCTTTGCTCGAAAAGACTCGCTGCTTTCCCGAATACCCTGGACCACCGCAAGTTGATCGCTCACGCTGTATTGCACGATCAGCCGATCCCATCGCAGCCGCACCGAGTCCATCACCCTCCCGATTGAATGCCACCAGGGATCCGGAGCGCTTTCTCCGATCGTGGGGGTCGGGTCCGCGGTAATCCATCCGGAATGAGGGAAGAACACTTCAACCCATGCATGGGCGTCCTTCTGGCGCACTGTATAGTAATTGCCGAAATCGTTCCACTCGCTGGCCAGAAAGCCCGTGACCAATCGGGCCGGAACGCCGACCGCTCTTAGCAACACCACCATCGCCGTCGCATAGTGCTCGCAGTATCCCGTCTTTCTCCTAAAAAGGAAATCCTCCAACGGCTTCGCGGAGAGCGGGGAGCCGACATCCAGACTATATCGGTACTGTTCAAGAAGGTGGCGTTTGATCGCGATCATCTTTTTATAAGGGGTCTCGGCCTGTTCGGTCACGTGCGCGGCCAGTTCGGTCACCTGAGGGTCAATCGGTGGGAGTTGGAGAAAGTGAGTCCGAATGAAATCGGGATAGACGAACCTTGTTGCCTCCTTATCTTCGTCCGTCAACTGGTTGGTGCGGGAGACCACGGTGTATTCAACCCTGGTCGCGGGTGGGGATGGCAGGTACAGGGCGCCCATGACATCCCCTTGGACAGCCAAGAATTCGCCGGTGATGGAATTAGGAAACGGGGCGCTGAACAGCACCGCGGTGTCCAGCGGTTCGAGCAGGATGTTTTGCTGGAGCCCTTCCCTTTGCAAGCCGTGCTGTGTTGACTGGCCGAGTGAGCCGGGTACGAGAAATGTGCCCGGAGAGCTCTCGTGTAGAATGCGGCGATAGGCAAAACTATTACTCCACGAACGGCCGTTATAGCGATCGTAGGCAACTCCCCGAAGATAGAGCCGGTTCGTAACCGGCCTCAATTGATCCGCCAGCTCCACCCGCATGACGATACTGGTGTCCTGTTTGATCGAACCGAGCACGCCGAGGTCCACCCTCTCGGAAAAGCCTGAGGTTTTCAGCCCGTCGGGGCGGCCCTTGTGAAAGAATCCGGCCCCAATCCGTGGAATGGCAAAAAAAATAGCTAACGTGAGGCAGAACGCGACCATGGCGATGGCATTTGTGGTCCAGAAGAATCGCGGCGTGATGCGACCGTCTGCGCGCAACGACCAGGTGGCTCCGATACGAGGAGGCGTGGCGGAGCCCGCCTCCTCGGTTTCTTTGGTCAGGTGATACAACAGCAATGTCCAGACAGCCGTGAGGAGATAGGCGAAAAAGACCGTGGCGTACCATACTTCCGTGGTGAGTGCCGCGGAAGCGACAATAGCCATCAAACTAATGGCGTACAGGTGCAGGAAATCACGGCGTTGGTGCAGGTTGAACAACTTGTTGACCAGGAGAGCGATCAAAAAGTGGACCCCGGCGGGCAGAAGATCCTGGGAGATCCACAGCAGATCGATCCAAAAGCCCGCGAAGGACAGGACCAGAAGCGTATTCCATGCAGCGGGAGAAAGGTTGATGAACGAGTTACCCCATTCCTCTCGACACCAACCGAGCTGGAACAGTCGGGCGACCAACGCGATGCCGCCAAGAGCGAGGATCCAGACAGACAATCCCGTCGCCAGTGTCAAGCCGCAAAATGCAGCGGTTGCAAGCAGGATAGAGCTAAGCCGGAATGCCTGATCGAGTTTCATGGTCCACGTCCTGATAGTCGGTCATGTCGACCCGACGCGTCACATGTCGACATGCGTGAATGATCTCCTGGTCCGGCCAGGGCAAGATCGCAATCGAGCAGTCGGTGAGCTCGCCAAAAGCGAGCACCTGGCTGAACATGTCTCGGACTGGCTCGGCCGCCGCGGGCTCCACCCTCTCACACAAGGCCAGCGCGTGCAGGATCGAGTACAGTTGATGTTCCCCTGATGCCAGGGGAATCTCTCGGTCCCCGATGAGCGCCCGTAGTGCGAATCCGCGATCGTGAAAAAACACGGCAAGAGAAGCCGCTACGATGACGGCCTGCTCGAAGCTCTCGTGCTGCCGTTGCGGTGCAACGGTCGACAGCGCAAGCGTGACGCGGCGTTGGTCTTCCGACTCCGTCTCCCGAACGATCAGCTTGGACGTGCGAGCCGTGGTCATCCAATGGATCGCGCGCGAGTCATCGCCTGGCTGATACAGTCGAAGGTTGTACAGATCGACCCCTTGTCCGCGGCGGGGTATCGTCAGTTCATGTCCCTCCGCGACCAACTCCCGGATTAGGTGCTCGGGGACCGGTTTGATTTCCGGGCACACGATGACGGTGGTTTCGAGGGGAACGAAGGCGCTTTTCAAAAACAAGCCGAAGGGGAACGGTGTCATCACCTTGAACCCTTCGATCCGATGGAGCCCTCGGCGCATGCCTACCAGTGGATAGGAGAGGTGAACGGACGATCGCGGGCCCAGGTGCGGGATGTGAATCCCCTGTCCGATGACAGGGCCGTCCCCCACGACCGCGATGCGGAGAGAAAAACTGGGTAGCCATGGCTTGCGATTGAGCACCGACAGCTCCGCGGCGGTCGGTTGCTTGGCGATGAGGTAATCGGGCACTCGTTGCTGGAACTCGAGGCGCCTGAGGCACTGCTCCGAGAGGATGCCCGAGATCACGATCAGGCTGAGCATCATCGCGAGCAGCAAATAGAAAAGGTTGTTGCCGGTGTTGACGGCGGCCACACCGACCGCCAAGGTGAACAGTACGAAGCGGGCCCCCTCGCCTGTCAGCCGGACCGAGCGATGAGGAAAGAATCGACGCAAGAACCTTCTAAACTGAGAAGGGCTGGTCGAGGGCTGACTGTTCTCAGGGGAAGGCATCTCTGAACTTGGCCGACGTGGAAGCGCACGTCGGCCCTTACAAGGGAACGGGAACGGTCTCCAGGATATCAAGAATCACTTGCTCGGCCCGGTCGACGCCCTTGCCCCTGAGGGCGTGCCCGTGCTTCAGCATAACCCGATGGGACAACACGAGCGGGGCCATCTCCTTGATGTCGTCTGGGAGACAGTAGTCGCGGTTGCGGACCAAGGCCAGTGCCTTGGCGGCCCTACAAAGAGCCATCGCACCTCGGGTGCTGACGCCCAGGGCCAATACTTCGCTGCGGCGCGTGGCCAAGACGATTGCGAGGAGATATTCCATCAGGCTTTCATCCAGTCGGACCTTGTCCACGCGGCTTTGGAGATCTAGAACCTCCGCTCCGGTCATTACCGGGTGCAGGTTTTCGGCAGGATGCAACGAGTGAGGACGATCCAGGACTTTTTTCTCTTCCTCCGGAGACGGATACCCGATCCGGATGCGCATGAGAAACCGATCCAGTTGGGACTCGGGAAGTGGAAAAGTGCCATGGTATTCAGAAGGGTTCTGGGTAGCGATCACCATGAACGGCTGACGCAGCGGATAGGTCTGGTTATCCACCGAAACCTGTGCCTCGCTCATCGCTTCCAACAGACTGCTTTGCGTCTTGGGCGTCGTGCGATTGATCTCGTCCGCCAAGACAATATTGGCGAAAATAGGTCCGGGCATAAACTCAAACGCCTGTTTCTGCCGGTTGAACATCGAGATGCCGAGAATGTCCGACGGCAACAAGTCGCTGGTGAACTGGATCCGCTTGAATGAGCAGTCGATTGAGCGGGCCAAACTATGTGCGAGAGTGGTTTTCCCTACTCCCGGGACATCTTCGATGAGCAAGTGCCCTCTCGCCAAGAGACACACCACCGCCCTTTCTATTACCTGGGGTTTGCCCTTGATCACGCGCTCGACGTTGTCTTGGATGGAACGGATCGCCTTTGTCGCGTCCACGGCCGGAATCTATCGGTGAAAATGGGCCAAGCACAAGGATCGGCGGGACACCGACGAAGTCTAGCAGAGGGTCTGGAGGGCGTCAATTTTCCGTCGATGTTACGCGGTCGTCGCGACGTTCCTCGGCAGGCGGTTCGTTGCGCTCCGCGGGCGCAGAGCGATGGTCTTCGACAGACTCGGGGACAAGGATCACGAACCAGGGAGGTGCCTCTTGGGTCATGCAGTGAAAGAGTCGCGCCGTGCTGCTGGCCGGGATGCCCGGAAAGACGGCACCGCGTCTGACCTCAACGTACCTGAATCGAAACGCTGAACCGTGTTCGCAGGCCCCGCCGAGAACGCGCGGGATATCGGCCCGCAGATCCGTCACTTCATTCAGTACCACCGAGCCGCCAACCGGCAATTCCTCCAAACGACGATAGACGGGACCGAAAAGATCCGCCAGCAGAGTCGGCGTTAGGATCTGCTCAACCGGCCGAACTGCTGGATCGGCGACAAGCTGGGACAAAAGTTCCCAGAAGACCTGCGTGTCCACTGCCCCCAAGACTGCGAGCAGCCCGCGGCGAGCCACAAGGTCCAGTAAGGCAAGCGGCCCACGGACGTCGAATTTCCAGGGAGGGAACAACAGCGTCCGACCTTCGTGCCGGACTTCCAGCGCCGCCTCTCCGTCGACTTCGACCATCCGGAACATTCCCTTGGTCCGTCGCAGGTCCGCTTCGATCACCGCACGCGACAGCCTGGTCGGTTCATAAGCGAAGGTCGGTGTCGCCGGGGCCCAGCACGTCACAATGGTGTAACGGGAGGCGATCGCCCCCGTCTGCTCCAGAGGTTCGAGGGCGAACATGTCCTGACCACCGAAAAAGCTGAACTGGATCGGATCGAGGCGTCTCAACCGTTCAAGCCGATCTTGACGGGCATGCAGCGGGCCTCCCAGTTTGGAACCGGGCTGGAGGCGGTCCAGACAATGGAGAACGAGCGGCTTCTTTCCGAGGTGCGGGAGATAGTGGTCGACCAGTTCCTCCGCGAAGGACAGATCGCCGGCTCCCAGGTCGAGGAGCGAGGCCACATCGGCTTCGAGCAACAGATCGAACGGATTGCGGTGGGTACGCACCAGGAGTTCAACTTGGGGGGGTGTCAAGATTGAGACAGGCGAAGGGGGTCGCGCGGCATCCGTTCTGCAGAAGAGGAGACAGAGGGCCCGGATTGCTTTGGTCGGGGGCAACCCGGTGAGGCTTTTTAGCTGCTCTCCGGACAGGTCTTGGATCCGGTCAGCCTGTCCTGAGCGAATGGCCGACAGGAGGGCCGCTTTCATATCCTCTGCTAGAGAGGCCTCCCGAAGCGCGACGCTCAACCGATTCAGCGTCTGGTGCACATGCGCAGGTTCGACGAGGCGGCGGGAAGCTCGCCATCGTTCTCCATCGGTCGTCCGGACGCGGTTGAGCAGGAAGCGCAACTCGGTGAGCGACTGGGGAACAACACCCATAACCGATAACGGCGAGCGAGCGGCAACGTTCTCGATTGTTTGCGCCGTCGGAGCATAACGGCCGCGCTTCTTTTTCGTCAAGGCTTGCCGCCTTGCCGTCGGGCCGTGTGTATGCTAGGTAAGACCGTGATGACCGTCCAGCTGTTGTGCACGAGGTACCGCCCGCTCATCCGATGGGTGTGGCTCGGTGCGATCTTCTCCATGGTGGTTGCCCAACCTGTCCCGACGAACCGAGCTGCGGAGTTGCCGCCATCCTCTTTGTCGCCGGCTGACGAAACAGGATCGTTTCGCGAGTGGCAACTGCTTGAGGCTCGGACGGGACGCCCAGTCTCGCTGGAGGAGTGGTTCGATTCCCTGGCTTCCTGGGACGTGATCTATCTCGGCGAAGAACACTACAATCGGTTTCATGTTGAGGCGGCTCTCCGGATCTTGGAGGCGCTGATCGCCAAAGGGCGTAAACCTGTTCTGGCCGTCGAGATGTTTGGCTGGGACGGCCAGGCCGGCCTGGATCGGTATCTTGCAGAGGCGAACATGACCAAATCGGAATTTCTGGAGGAGGTCCGCTGGCGCCAAAATTGGGGAGGCGCGTACGAGGTGTACGAACCCTTGATCGCATTCGCTCGGGAGCATCGGCTGCCTGTGCGTGCGCTGAACCCCCCGCTCTCGCTTGTCCGTCGAGTGGCAAAGCAAGGGTTGGCGGGGGTCCGGACCGATCCAGAGATGGCAAGGTGGGGGATGGCGCAGGAAGAAATCGTTGACGATGCGGCGTATCGGGAGAAGATCGTGCGACAACTTCGGCTTTGTCATGGAGGCGGATCCGATGCGGACTATCAAGGCATGTACCAAGCGTCCATGTTCCGCGACGAAGCCATGGCCAAAACCATCGCCGAAGCTCTGCGGACGTTCCGCATCGGCCCGGGGTCCTCGATGGGGCCGATCCTCAGCTACACCGGCGGCGGCCATATCCAGTATCGGTTGCCGGTGCCGAAACGGGTCACGCGACGGATCTCCGAAGGGGTTCGGCAACTGACCGTGTATCTCAGTTCTTTCCACGCCGACCGCCGGGATGAAATTCAGGAGTTGCTCAAAGATGGCATCGCCGACTATATCTGGTTGACTCCCATGGGGTCGCAAGGCCCGCCTCGCCGATGCCGCTGAGATGAGGGGGCGAGCGGGGCGAGGCGGGAGCGAGGTTGAAGGGAGGACAGCATGCCGGATCCAATCGTGATTGCCCAGCGCGGGCCCTATGTCGTGGATGTGGGGCCCGGCATGGTCTATTGGTGTCGTTGCGGCCGATCGAAAACCCAACCGTATTGCGATGGCTCCCACACAGGGACCGATTTCTCACCACTGGAAGTGACCGTTGCGGAGAGAAAGCAGGTGGCCTTTTGCGGTTGTAAACACACCAAGACCCCGCCGTTCTGCGATGGAACGCACTCCCACTTGCCGCTGACCGAGAAGGGCGGGAGCAGCAAGGGGCGCTGAAGGGCACCCCCGCCGCGCGCGAGCCACGTGGTGTGGCTCGGCGACGACCAACACGGACGAGTCCCATCCCGGACCCTTCGCTCGTGGAACGAGCGATGCCGTTGCCTACCGGCCTCTTCGGCGCGTCGATTTGGTCATGCACGAGATCATTTCACATGTCGGCCTATGCAGGCTGCCGTCGCGTCTGTCCGTCGTGAGGACTCCGATGCCCGTCCTCTCGGCCGCCGGCTTGTCCAGGCAAAAGGCCGGGTACTTGAACGATTTGGCCGCCGGCTTCCGAGACGGACGGATCACGCCGAGGCGATTCGCACGACAGTCCAACGAATCATCGCCTTGCTTGTCTCGATCCGCGGAGTCGGCTGATGGACGGCTGAAACGTTTCTGATGTTTGCGCTCAATCGCTTGGATGTGCTCCCGGGGGACAACTTAGGCATCCGCAGAGCGAGCCAGCGACACTGCAGACGGTCATACGAGGCAGGAAGCAACGAAGGTCCGTTGCGGCAAGGAGACCGCTGGGAGGGGAGCCCCCCTATTGACTAGAACTAGCGTGGGGTTGGGGAAAGAACTTCGGTCATCATGGGGGCAATTCAGCGTTCCTGCTCCAGTGGATGGGACAGGAACATGCTGGAGAATCGTGGCGTTGGTCAGCAAGAAGGACGGATCGTCATGCGCAACCGCATTCCAGTACTGCCGACCGACTCAGCCTGCTCGATTCGCTCATGATCCAAGCGGTCGTTGAGAGCACCGCCTTCCGGATCGGGCATCCTTATCTCTCTCTGAGAACCGCGTCCGGATTGTCGAAGCCGATGAATCGCAAATTTTTTCCGCTGTCATTGGCGATTCAGGCCTCTATGAGCAACCGATCAAACTGAAAGATGGGCATCTGCTGACGAAATGTACCTGCCCCCTTGGTGAAGAGCTCATGTGTCGCATTGCGTCGCCGTGCTGCTTGAGTATGACTGCTGGTCGCAACCTCCATGGCCACCCAAAGGCTCCGCGAGACATGTCCCCGTGAAGTTCTCCAACCTCAAAGACCTCCATCCGGCTCCGTACCCGATATCCAACTCAGCGAGATTATGATCTTCATGGAGTGGTTGCAGCCGGCAGTGCGGGCTCTGGGAAAAAGGCCAGGTGCTTCCTGAAGCGCCAACACTTGAATCCGGCGAAGTTGCTTCCTGGATTCAGGCCATCAGGAACTTAGAGGCCCGTCGACGGGAAAGCGAAGTGGTGCAATTGGTACTGGAAGCCGACAGGCGAGACCGGGAGGCTGATGTCGGCATCTCACCTGCCAACTCCAGATCTCACTTGACGAAGTCAAGTCAGCGCAGGCCGCTTGTAGCGCGCTGAAGAAGACCACAAAGAAAAATAGGGTGCTTCGACGTACAGATGAAGACTCTCGCTGGCGAATTCATGGAGAAAGGTTCACGGTTGGAAGCCTTGGTCGTCTCCTTCCAAGAGCTAGCGGCGGTGCTCACACCCCCTGGGAGATCCGCCGGTCGGGTGATTTGTTCCACCTTTGCGCATCTTCCCCTTGCGTCGATCCGTGGGGTTTCAGTACAATTGCCCCGTTTTGTCCGGCTATTTCTGAACCACCTTGGGAGGTCCCTATGAACAATCTGATCAGTAGAGTGCTGACCGTCGGAGCGATCTTTGCCAGCGATGTTTCCTTGGCCCTCGCCAATGAACCGAAGAGCGGGGCACCGGATTACAGCGGCATCTCCTTTATGTACTACACACTCATCGCACTCGTATTGGGATACGGCGTCTACGATACGTTCTTCAAGAAGTCCTGATCACGGTTCAGCGAACGGGTGATGAAGCAAAAAGCCTCCGCGCCGTTGGGTGCGGAGGCTTTTTGTTGTGTGACCGAAGTCACCGAGCTGGCCTCGGCTTCAGGAGGAGAGGCTCGATCGCCTGGAACACGTGCTCGGCGACCAGGCGATATCCCTCGCCTGTCGGATGAATGCCGTCGGCCTGGTTGAGAGTCGCATCCGTTGCGACCCCTTCCAAGAAGAAGGGGATCAAGGTCAACCCGTAGGTTGTAGCCAGTTTCGGATAGATCGCTTCGAAACGCGCCGTATAGTCGGCTCCATAGTTCGGGGGCAGTTTCATGCCTGCCAGCACGACGGGGATCTTCTCCGCCAGCAGGCGTTGAATGATCTGCTCTAGGTTCGATCGCGTCTCGTCTACGTTCAATCCGCGCAATCCGTCGTTGCCGCCCAGTTCCAAGATCACAAGACTGGGCCGGCTGTTCACGATCCAGGAAACGCGGCGGAGCCCGCCCGCAGTCGTCTCTCCGCTGACCCCTGCGTTGATGACGCGATAGCGGTAGCCAGCCGCATCGAGTCGCCGTTGCAGGTGGGAGGGATAGGAAGCCTCGGGGGGCACGCCGAGACCAGCGGTGAGACTGTCCCCGAACGCTACGATACGAGGGCGGTCATCCACGCGCGGATGGGGGGCATGTCCCCGCCGATCGGCGCTGTCTGTTCCAGACTGTTCGAGCAACCTGTCACGAGTGAGGCCGGACGGAGAATCCGGAGAAACCGAAGGTGGCTCCGACTTCTGGTCGCAGCCGAACAACACGGCGCCGACTAGCAGATAGCCCAATGCGGTGACAACATGGCGCTGGAGGTGGCGGAGACCTGCGGAGCGGCACATCGCCATACAGTATAATAAACATCACGCTGAAACCAGTGCCGGATCGTCGGAGACGAAAGCGCCAGGAATGATCTCAATCAGTCACCTTACCATGCGGCTCTTTGCCGGAGGCCGCTCGGTAACCATCCTTGATGACATCACCATCGACATTCCCGAAAAGCAGCGGGTCGCGATCATCGGGCCGTCCGGCAGCGGGAAGTCCACCTTGCTGGGACTCATCGCTGGGTTGGACCGGCCGACGACCGGCTCCATCTGCCTCGATGGTCAGGAGATCACCTCGATGCCGGAGCGCGCGATGACCCGCTTCCGGCGCGAGAAGATCGGGTACATCTTTCAGTCTTTTCATCTGATCCCAACCTTAACGGCCCTGGAAAACGTTGCGGTGCCCCTCGAGTTGAACGGAGATGCCCAGGCGAAGAAGCGGGCCGCTGAATTGCTGGCGGCCGTCGGGCTGGAAGAGCGTCAGTCCCATTATCCGGCACAACTGTCTGGTGGAGAGCAGCAGCGGGTAGCGGTGGCGAGGGCCTTCGCCTGCCGCCCGCCCATCCTCCTCGCCGATGAGCCCACCGGCAACCTCGACTCGGCGACGGGCCAGCAGGTTATCGATCTGTTGTTGGGGTTGCACCGGGACCACGGTACCACTCTCGTCTTTGTCACCCACGACCCGATGCTCGCGTCCTCCATGGAGCGTATTGTCAGCTTGCGCGATGGTCGAATCGAGTCCGATCGTCTTATCGCCCGGTTGGAAGGAACGGCGGGAAGGCAATCATGACCTCCTTTGCAGTGAAGATGGCCTGGCGCGAGACGCGGGCTGCCTGGCGACACTTTCTCTATTTCTTCGTCTGCATTGCGCTTGGTGTAAGTGCCCTAGTCAGTGTAGGGCTGTTCGCCGCGAACGTCGAGCGGGCCGTTACGCGCGAGGCGCGTGGGCTGCTTGGCGGCGACCTGGAAGTGCGGACGGCAAGGCCCATGAGCGAAGCCGGGGAGCGGGTCCTTCGTTCGCTTGCATCGCACGGCATTCTCACGACCCATGTGAGCGAATTGGTCGCGATGGCGGCGGCGGTGAATGGCGGCCAGACCCGGTCCGGTCCGACGACGCAACTCGTCGAGTTGAAAGCCGTGGAAACCGGCTATCCACTCTACGGAACAGTGGAGGTGGACCCGGATCGACCCCTGTCGAGCCTGCTCACGTCGATCAGGGCCGGCTGCACGGCGCCGTTTTGTTACGGGGCACTCGTGCAGGACTCGTTGTTGATCCGAATGGGCCTCTCGGTGGGAGACTGCCTGAAGATCGGACAGGCGGTGTTTCTCATCACTGGGGTGATTCGGAAAGAACCGGATCGGGTAGCCAACGCTTTCAGTCTCGGCCCCCGTGTGATGATCTCGCGCGAAGGGCTAGCGGCGGCAGAGCTGGTCAAACCGGGAAGCCGCGTCCGCGAGCGCTATTTGTTGAAGGTCCCGCCCGAGATGCCGATCCAGCCTCTGCTTGGCGAGTTGCGGGGACGGCTGGCGAGGGAAGCGGCCCGGGTGTCCAGCTACCGCGAGGCGCAGCCGCAGCTTAAGCAATTTTTGGAACAACTCACCCGGTATCTGGGCTTGGTCGGGTTGACCGCCCTATTCGTGGGCGGGATCGGTGTCGCGATGTCCGTGCAAGCGTTTCTCCGGGAAAAACTGCAAACGATCGCGATCCTGAAAACGCTGGGCGCCGACTCCGCCACCGTGGTGAAGACCTACCTCGGGCAGGCCGTGTTTCTAAGCTTATTGGGGAGTGTGACCGGCGCGGGACTGGGCGTTGCACTCCAAGATCTGCTTCCCGGTTTCATCGCCGGACTGTTCGCCACCAACGTGCTGGAGCAGATGGCGTTTTCGTCCGAGCTTTCGGGAGCCTCATGGCTGCCGCTTTTTAAGGGGATGAGTCTGGGGCTCCTGACGACGGTATTGTTCAGCGTCTGGCCGCTGCTCGGCATCCGCGAGATCCGGCCCATGCTGATTCTTCGGCACGATGTCGCAGGGTCCGAAGACGCTCCAGCTGCTGGTGCGTCACACCGTTGGAAACTCTGGCGGTGGCGAGTCGGTGCGGGCGATCCATTGCGAGCGATCACCGCGATCTCCATCACGGCCGGGTTGGCCGGGCTCGCTATGTGGCAGGCCGGCTCGTGGAGGGTCGGACTGGTGTTTTTGGGCGCGTTGGTCGTAGCAGTCGTCCTGTTGTCGCTAGCGGCTGCGGCGTTGGTCCGTGCGATCCGTTGGGTGCCGACGCCCCGATCCCTGGCGGTACGCTACGCTGTCGGCAATCTCTATCGGCCTGGTTCGCAGGTGACTGGGATCGTGGTTTCGGTCGGCATTGGCGTGATGGTCATCGTGGCGGTCGGACTGTTGGAACACTCGCTCATCCGACAACTTGGAGAGAATCGGCCGGAGGACGCCCCGACATTCTTTTTCATCGATATTCAGCCTGACCAGGCCGACGGGTTCGTCCGCTTACTGCGTGAACGAACCGGTGACCTCAACCCACAACTCACACCGCTGGTGCGTTCCCGCCTGGCCGCGATCAACGGACGACCGGTAAAGATCGAGGAAGGCGGCGAGGAGGACCGGGACAAGCCCCCGGACAAACGCAAGAGTTGGTACGCCACCCGCGAATATGTGCTCACGTTTCTGGATCTGTTACCCAAAGACAACGAGGTCGTCAAGGGCGAATGGTGGAAGCCTGGCCAGGTCTTCCGCAAACCGCTGGTGTCGGTGGAGGAAGAAGCGGCGCGGAATCTCGGGCTGGATGTGGGCTCGGTCGTGGAATTTGCAATTCAGGGGGCAACGGTTTCAGCGGAGGTGAGCAGCATCCGAAAAGTCGAGTGGGGAAACTTCTCGACCAATTTCTACATGATCCTGTCGCCTGGCTCGCTCGACGGGGTACCGGTTACCTACGTTGCCACGGCCCGCGTGCCGCCGCAGGAAGAAATCCCGTTGCAGCAGGCGGTGGTGGCCGCTTTCCCCAATGTCACAGCCATTCATGTCGGCGATGTGCTGGACAGTTTCACCCGCCTTCTGGACCGTCTTTCCCTAGCCATTCGGGCCGTGGCGCTGTTCTGCATCCTGGCCGGTGCGCTTGTGATGGGGGCGGCTCTGGCGGCGACCCGGTACCGGCGCCTGTATGAGTCAGTCATCCTTAAAGCGCTGGGTGCCACCCGCGGTCTCATCGCGCAGTCCTTCGCGATCGAATATGCGCTTTTGGGTGCGGTCGCGGGGGTGATCGGTATCGCCCTGGCCAGCGCGCTCTCATGGGCCGTACTGTATTTCATCCTGGACATGCGGTGGTCTTTCCAGCCTGGTATCCTGACGGTCGGCTTGCTCCTGACCGTGACTCTCACCCTGACGGTGGGCTTCCTCGCCACCTTCCGCATTCTCGGTCGGCGGCCACTGGCTGTGCTGCGAGAAGAATAAAACGGCAGCGCAATCGATCGGCTGTTCCCGCTGGACTGATCCGTGGCGGTGCTCATCCGAGCGCGAACGGGGGGCCGAGGGTCGAGCGGGCCGCCTCAGGCGGCGCTCATCCCCCGGACACCTCGCAAAATGGGGGCCTTACTGTGTTTCCCGCCCGGAGCGGACGACCACGCCGTCGAAGATGATCGGTAGTCCATCCAACTGCAACCTTTTAACCCTTTTATAGGGACAGGAACAATGCTCCGAATGCCACAACTCTTGATGGACCGGTTGGGTGCTACTACCAGGCTACCCGAGCCCTCTAATGAGCATGCAAAACGGATTGAAACCAGACTGGATATGGACAGACTGGATATGGACACAGTCGCTTGTTCGCAGCTCTCCTTGGGGTTGGGCTGGACTGGCGGGGAAACGACCGAAAAAAAACGAGGCGCAATGTTGACAGCGGAGAGGGGGGAGACGACGTAGGTTCCGAACGGTCGATGGCGGACAGTCCGTTGAGGGGCCCACCGGACTTTTGACGTTCCGCGTCAGGGCACTACTTGGACAGCATACAGGATGACACCGTGAGAAAGCGCCGCCTGAACGCATCAAGGAACGACAACAACAGAACCGTAATCGCGTAGGCCTATAGGCCCAGTCAGGAAAACGCGACTCATGGCGACCTGCGCCTCACCAGTTTGGTGTGAAGTGGCCTCCCGCTGTACCGCTTGGCCAGTCGGTGAACCATGGCGGCAAACTCTGCTCGCCAAGGGGCTGGCGCAATGACCTCGGCCTGATCACCAAACCCCTGTACCCACCATCGGAGTTCCAACGTGTCGCGCACGGTCGCGCACAGCAGGACGCGGCCGTCTTTCTGACGAATAAGCTGTTGGTCTCTTGAGAGGGGGCGTTCGGCCAAGTGCACAGCCGCGTCCCGCTCGAAGAGGATCTTAGCTCGGATGAACCGGCCTTGCACGGGATAGGAAAAGAACTGCTCGTCTTTCACGTAGCGGCTGAGCGAAAAGCCCTCAGGGCGGCGAGCCGGTTTATCGCACGGCATGGCCGAGGATATCCGGTGCAGGGCCAAGTGCCGGATGTCGGGATACCGTTTCACGGTACAGACCAGATAGACCACTCCATCTCGAAAGACCAGACCAAGCGGATGGACCGGGTAGACTTTCGGTCGGCCGGCAGCCTTGTTACGATAGGTGACGATCAGTTGCCGATCGGTCAGGAGGGCATGATAGACCGCCTCCTGAACCGATGGAACGATCGCCGGTGCCTGCAGAACTGGCCCGCGAACGATGGCGCAGACCTTATCTGGCCATAAGCTGATGTTTCCACCGCGTGTGCTTGCCAACACGTCACGGGCCCGTTGGAAGTACGGGTTCAGATGGCGCAATGTCGTGGGTGGCAAAAGAGGGGTCATATACACCGCGGCCAACTGGAAGGCCAACGCCGCCGACGGGTCCATCCCCGGGATGTCCAAGGAGGCTGCCTCGGGCATCCACGACCACTGGAAGGCCTTGCCATTGACCTCGCTAGTGAGCGGAAAAATCTCGGAAAGTTTGCCCAGATCACGTTGAACAGTCCGTAAATCAACGGCAAACCCCTCCTCCGCCAGGCGATCCCTGATTTCCCGTGCTCCAACCGACCAGGGCGACCGCGGAATCAGGCGGAGCATGACCCACTGGCGAAACACAGTCTCGGTGGCTCGCCTCATCGCATTCTCATGGTGCAACCCATCCCGGCTGGGAAAATGGCTGCTCGACGACCTATGTTGTCGCGTGAATCGGCTAGTTTGACAAGCACGAACACGTTTTCGTGCAGGGGAGATCATTACGGGGAGGTCTGCACATGCGCCACTGGAAATCCGAAGCTCTTCTGTCGCCGCGTCGTCTGCTTAAGCGATTCCACCGATCAAGGAGCATGTCTGTTGCGTCGGTCCCTGAGGAATACCGAGATTTGGTTGCCCAATGGCTTCTGCGTCTCTTAGCCACGGGTCGTCGCATGGAGATCGAGTGCGAGCAGGAATCCGTCCTTCAAAAACTCACCGGTCTGCGGTTGGCCCATGTGAAGAATCCGACCAGCATAAAAGCCAAACAGGCGATTCGACATCGACTCGCACAGATGGAGCGACGTTCGCTGCCAAGACACACGCCTCTGGCACGGCAGCTTCATCAACTTGCGGACGTGGTTGGGCTCTCACAAATCGAGCAGGATCTGCTTGCCTTCACGGTTTTGGTGCGAGCCTGCCCGGCACTCAGTGACCTGCTGGAAGCGACGCGCGCACAAAGCCTGTGGTCCTTGGATGAGGTGCTGGCGATTGTCCTTGGAACGGAGCGTAAAGAAATCGGCCGGATGCTGCGGGGAGACAGTGCACTCTGCTCGGCCGGTCTCTTACGCGTGGATCGGACGGAACCCGATGTTGTGTCGATGCTGGATCTGCTGGACGGATTGGACACCGGCTTGTTGGAAGATCCAGAGACCGGGGTGCCGCTGTTTCGTCGCTATTGCGAACCGGCACCGCCTGCACGCCATCGTGTGGACGAATTTCCTCACCTCCGCGATCATATCGAGATGCTAGGCTGCCTACTGGGTCGGATCCTCGAGCGTCCTTCCACGGGCATCAATATCCTGGTGTACGGCGAGAGTGGGGTGGGGAAAACAGAGCTCGTCAAGACGCTGGCGGCGTCCCTGAGCGCCATGCTCTTTCGGGTCGGATACGAGTGCGAAGACCGAGAAGCCGAGCAGTTTCGGTTCCGATCCTATCTTTTCAGCCAGAAATTATTGGCGCGCAACGATCGAAGTCTCATTCTTTTCGATGAAGTGGAAGATGTCTTTTCAGACCGGGCACTTCCACTGTTCGGCTGGAAACGGTGGTCTGGGCTCCAGAAGGCGTGGACCAACGCCGCGTTGGAGACCAATCCGCGCCCGGCCTTTTGGGTGTGTAACGAAGTGAGCCAGATCGATCCGGCGTTTCGCCGGCGGTTCATTTATGCGCTAGAGGTGCGAACGCCGCCACGGTCCGTGCGTCGGGCGGTGCTGGCGGACAATCTGCACCATCTGCCGGTTCGGTCGGAATGGATCGACCGAATGGCTGGCCATCCGAACCTGACCCCGGCCCTGATCGTCCAGGCGGCCAAGTTGGCGAGTTTGGCGGGCCGCGAGGATCCGTCCGGGGTAGAAACGCTGGTCGAGCGTGCGATCGGACAGAGTCTCCATGTGTTGGGCTGCTCGCCCCTTGGGTGCTTGGGACCAGAGCCGCTCCTCCGCTATGGGATCGAGTCCCTCAATGCCAGCCATGATCTGCGGACGGTGGTGAGGGGCCTCAAAACCTGTCAGGCCGGGCGCCTCTGTCTCTATGGTCCTCCCGGCAGCGGGAAAACCGCGTTTGCCCGGTATGTAGCCGATCAGCTTGATCGCCCCCTCCTCGAGCGCCGCGCATCGGACTTGCTGAGTTGCTGGCTCGGCGAGACCGAGCAGAATCTGGCCCGGCTGTTCCGGGAGGCTGCGGACGAGGGTGCTGTTATTTTGCTTGATGAGGCCGACAGTTTCCTCCGTGATCGTCGTGGCGCCCATCGCTCCTGGGAAATCACGCAAGTCAATGAACTCTTGGAGCAGATGGAAGCATTCGAGGGGATCTGTTTCTGCGCCACCAATATGATGGACGACCTTGACCTGGCCGTCCTGCGTCGGTTTGACCTCAAGATCCGGTTTGACTACCTGACGGCTGAACAGGCCTTCACACTCTTCGTGCGTGCCATTGCGTCGACGCGGGAACCGGCAGAGAACGTGGTCGTGCCTTCTTCCGTACGAGAGCGGCTCGCGCAGTTGACCACGTTAACGCCGGGAGACTTCGTGACAGCGCTCAGGCAAGCCCGACTTCTGCAGGGACAGTACGATGCCGAGGACCTCCTCGCTGCGCTCGAAGCGGAGTGCCGGGCAAAAGATGGGAACACGACGCGCGTGATGGGCTTTTCTGCTTGCCGGTAGCCTGGCGGGTGAAGAACTGGGATCGATGAAGCAGTATCGGGAAACCAATGACTCGGCGTCCAACCTTGCGGATCTTCGGACCGGCCCCGGGATTGTCGTGGTGTCGGTCGCCATGCAGTTGCTCTACATGAACCGGGCTGCTCACGACCTGATTCGTGAGATCCATGCAGCCAGACAGCCGAAAGGGCTATCGTCTGCCGCTTATGGTGTCTTGCCCGAGGCGCTCACCGACTTGTGCCGTGAAGTTATCGACGCACTGAAGGTAAAGACTGAAGCCAAAGACTGGGAGCAGTTTCAAGTCACGCGGCTCGCCGCGTCATCCGACCGCACTATCCTTCTGAAGGGATTCGGATTGCCCGACTCCGGTGGCCTAGAGCGGGCGAGGATCGTGGTGACGATCGAGCCGCTGGGGCGACAAGACCAGCGCGGGATCGATCGAGCCAAGGAGCGGTACCAGTTGACAGACCGCGAGCTGGCTGTCCTGCAGGAGCTTGTCAAAGGCTTCACCAACAAAGAGATCGCCAACGCGCTTGCCATCACCGAGCAAACGGTCAAAGAGCACATCAAACACATCATGCGCAAAACCGGCGCCACGACCAGGACGGGCATTCTGGCGAAAGTGCTTGGCTGCTAACGGGGGAGCGCCACTCCCGCACCGCCTGATGCAGCGTCACTGCATTGCCTTCAGAGTCAATGCACGACGTATGCGGCGGACGGGTGTGGGGGAGGGTTCGACGGTGACGCCTCTCGCGCGGCATGCCGGTGACCGAATCCATCATGAAGGCGATGACGCTTTGACCATGGAGGGTCCTCTCCTGAACCATGCTGCACGGACTCGGTGGAGATAGCCGCGCAGTGCCGAGCCGTTGCGCTCGCGGAACCGCACGACGACGTGCAGTTGTTCGAGATACTGCTCCAGCGTTTTGCCACCCAGGTCGATCTTGCGCGACGTGAAGAACTCGCGCACATCCCGCTCGAGTTCGGGCGTGGCGAGCCCGACGATGCCGCCACACATGCGGCGTAGGCCGTTCTTGGGGAACAGCCGATCCATCGTGTCCCAATTGACCTTCACGAAGTGCCACGCCAGTTCGCGGCCATAGACGCTTCCCAGAATCGCGCTGATGAGGAACGGGCCGTCCTGTGTTCGGATCTCGCCGTTGAGGGTCCGCGCCAGCGTTCGCTCCAAGAGTTCAGGCTGCCGGAACGCGGCCAGGGCGAACAAATAGCGCCGTTCTTCCTGCGGTGTTGCGGCCTTGGTGAATCGCTCCGAGAATTCGCTGTAGCGGGACTCGTCGCCAGTGTGGGCGAGGATCGCCACCAGTGCTGACCCGACATTCGGGTCCACTGCGGCCGCATCCTTCAGATAAGCCTGGTAGAGCTCAGCCGCGCGCGCTTGTACGGCCGGGTCGTTCCCGAGAGTTCCCAAGGCGCGGATGAGTTCCCCGCGCAGTTGGCGGGTCAGCTCGTCCTCCGTTCTCTGAGGGGTCCAGCCGAGAGCCGCAACCATCGGGCTCACGCGGTCACGAACCAGGGCTTCAAGCAAGGGCCGGTCGCTTGACTCGACGATGCGGTGGAGTTGCTGGAACGAATCAAGCAGGAGTGCCCAGACATTCTTATCCCGATCGGCTGTGAAACGGCTGGTCAGCTCAAGGTAGTCGTCGAGCGGCATCAAGCCCGCGAGAGCTGCCGCCCAGGCGTCGTTGATCAGATTGAACCGTTCGGTGGCCGCCAGCCGGTCCGGTAAGAGCGGGATCAATCGCTCCAATAGCTCCGGGGCATAGCGAACGCGGTAAAAGCCATGGCCTCCTTCATTCAGCAACACCGACTCGAAGCCGGGTGGCAAGGCGAGGGTAGTCTCCTTGTCCTCGAGCAGCAGGTGTCTCGTCTCTGTCTGGCTGCCGGCGGCGATCCGCAGTTGAATCGGCACCCGCCACCGCTGGTCCCGCTCGCCGCCAGAGTCGGACCCGACTGGAGGTTCGGGCAGGTACGTGAAGCGCTGTTGCGAGATGACCAGTTCGGAAGGCCCGTTCAAAGCGACGTTTATGAGCGGATAGCCCGGTTTGAAGATCCAGGCATCCATCAGGTCGGGGACCGGCAGTCTGGCGGCTTTCCCCAGCGATGCCCAGAGATCGCCGGTGTCGGCGTTAGCGTAGGCATGGGTTCGGAGATAGTCCCGGACGCCGTCTCGGAACGCGGCCGGTCCGATATGCTGCTCCAGCATTCGGAGGACCGCGGCGCCTTTTTCATAGGTCAGGACGTCGAACATAGCATCGGCGTCCTTCGGTGCGCGGACTGGATATTCGATCGGTCTGGTGCTGTGCAAGCCATCGATTGACAGCGCAGCGGCTCGGGAGGCGCCGAAGGTCGCCCACCGTTGCCACTCTGGCTTCCAGGCGTCCACGGTTAACATTTCCATAAAAGTCGCGAAGGCTTCGTTCAACCACAGACCGTTCCACCAGGACATAGTCACGAGATCGCCAAACCACATGTGAGCGTTCTCGTGCGCGACGACGTCGGCCACCCGTTCGAGTTCAGCGCGGGTCGCGGTGCGCTCATCCACCAGCAGGGCCGTTTCTCGAAACATAATCGCGCCGAGGTTTTCCATCGCGCCGGAGGCAAAGTCCGGGATCGCGATCAGATCCAGCTTGTCGCCGGGGTAGGGGATGCCGTAATACTCCTCCAAGAAGTGCAAGGAGAAAGCTCCGATCTTTTGCGCAAAGTGAGTGAGGTGCCGCTTGCCTGGGACAGCCCAGATCCGCAACGGCGTCCGGCCAACGGTGACCGGGTCCGTTGCCTCTAGCTCTCCAACCACAAAAGCGACGAGATACGTGGGTATGCGGATCGTGTCCGCGAATCGCACCTCTTTCTTGCCGCCGTTCCGCCGCTCCGAGAGGACTCTGGTGTTGGATACGGCCGTAAGGGACGGGTCGATCACGAGCGTCGTCGCAAAGACCGCCTTGAAGTCCGGTTCATCCCAACAAGGGAACGCACGCCGCGCGTCGGTCGCTTCGAATTGCGTCGCAGCCAGCCAGTGCACGGTTCCGTCCTGGTCCTTGTAACTGCTGCGATAGAAGCCGCGCAGCTTTTCATTCAGCACGCCGTTGAAGGTAAGCGTCAACCGCCAGTCGCCAGGGTGGAGGGCGGCGGGAAATCCGATGCGGCAGCGTTCCAGCGCTTCCTCCAATTCGACCGTACCATCGTACGTCGCGCCGTGATCATTCTCGATGCGTGCGGACGTCACCGCCAGGTCGGCGGCATTGAGTACAAGCTCCGATGTCACTTGCCGGACGGTCAGCGTGATGGTTTCTTGCCCAGTGAACGCAAACGTGGTCAGGTCCGGCTTGAGTGTGAGCTCATACCGGCTCGGGATAACGTGTCTCGGCAACCGATACGGATCCACAGATCTCCTCCTTGTCGGTGACTCTTCTGGCGCTTCCCGCGGCGGTCGTATAGACTCCTTTCCTGCACCGTCCGCACAGCGGTCGCCAATCACCCATACCAGGTGCCCAAAGCCTGCGACAGCGATCAGCCGGCCTGTGTTGCTCCACGTCTGTCGCAGGATGTCCCGACGCGTCACGTCTGATGACGTCGGTTTCTCTGGGGTCATCGATGAACTTGCGCCGGGCCGGCCCTGACGCCAATCGCCGCCTGTTCATGTCCCCGGCGCGTGGTGCACCTCGACACCGTCCGGTGTCCCAACGATCAGCAGGCTGGTCCGGCCGACGAACAGGCCGGTTTCGACCACGCCGGGGATCAGATTGAGTTGGGCCTCCAGTTCCGCCGGTCGGTCGATCCGGCTGAGATGCAGGTCCAGAATGTAATGCCCGGCTTCGGTCCGGAAGATCTCGCCGTTGCGCTGACGGAGAACCGCCTTGCCGCCCACCGTTTCGAGTTGGCGAGCAGTGCTCCCCCAGCCGAACGGGACCACCTCGATCGGCAGTGGAGAGGTGGTGCCAAGCGCAGGGACCCGTTTGGTGTGGTCCACAACGATAATCAGCCGGCGTGCGGCGGCCGCGACGATCTTTTCTTTGAGGAGCGCCCCGCCTCCGCCTTTGATCAGGTTCAAGTGCGGGTCGACCTCGTCGGCGCCGTCGATCGCGACATCGATCGACCACGCATCGTCCGTTTCGATCAGATCGATGCCGTGGCGCCTGGCCAGTTCGGCGGTCTCGCACGAGGTCGGCACGCCTCGGATTTTCAGGCCCGCTTTTACCCGCTCCGCCAAACCGAGCACCGCATGGGTAGCCGTCGTCCCAGTGCCCAATCCGACGACCATGCCATCGTGGACGAACTCGATGGCCTTGCGCGCGGCCGCCCGCTTCAGGGTGTCGAGATCGTGCGCCCCTTTCATGAACGAACACCGTGGACGAGCCCGGCCGCATAGGCCGCCGCGCCAAGCAGGGCGGTTTTCTCGTTCATGACCACCTTGACCGGAATCCCGCTCATCAGCCGTTTGTACCGGCCTTTGTTGGTAAAGCTTTTCAGGAACGTACCGTCTTTGAGCTTCGCGATCAGCTTGGGGGCGATCCCGCCGGCGACATAGACGCCATCGAGCGCCAGTGCCTTGAGTGCCAAGTTGCCGGCCTCCGCGCCATAGATGGAGGCGAAGAGATCCAACGTCTGTTGGGCGATCTCTGCCTGGCCTTTCAATCCCGCCTCGACGATGACTGCGGCGGGATCGCCAACTTTGATCTTCTCCGCGAGCCAGGTCGGCTCATTTCTCTTCGTGTCGCGCAGAAACTCATAAATCGCATGCAATCCCGCGCCTGAGAGCACGCGTTCGTAACTCACATGGAGATAGCTCCCGCGCAGATGCCGCAGGAGGTCGATCTCGCTATCACTGTTGGGCGCAAAGTCCGCATGGCCGCCTTCCGACGGCATCGGTCGGTAGCGGTGGCCGTCCCAGAAGAGGATGGCTTCGCCCAAACCTGTTCCCGCTGCAATCAGCGCCAGGGCCCGCTTGGTTTTGGGCGGGTTTCCCTGGTTGAGGACTTCGACTTCATCTGGTCGCAACAACAGGATCCCATGGGCAGTGGCTTCCAGGTCGTTGAGGAGGCAGACCTGTGGGATGCCGAACTGTTTTCCCAGCGCTGTCCCGTCAACCACCCATGGGAGGTTCGTGGTCTGGCAACGGTTGTCGATGACGGGTCCCGCCACTCCGAAGCAGGCAGCGTCGATGGCGAGAGGTTCCGGAAGCAGCGGCTCTTGCAGCTGCGTTGCGGCTACCTCCGTGTCGTCGGGGTGTTCCGCGTTTTCCGAGATCGCGGGCCTGGAAGGCGATGTGAGAAACTCCGTCAGGATCTCCTCTAGCGCCTTGTAGTCGCCGCTAAGAAAGGTTTCCTCACGGACCGGTTCCACCCGCTCGGTTTTCCAGTCAAACAAGGCTAGGTTGGTTTTTGTGCCCCCGATGTCACCGGCGAGTATCATGGCCTCTTACTCCTCGCGAGAAGTGATCCCTTGCTTGGTGATCGTGAGTTCCGATGCGGCTGCCTGATCCAGAAACCAGATAAGCCGTCCCTGTCGGGGACGCACCAGGGCCGCTGGCAAGCGGGCGGCTTGCGGATCCCGTCCTTCTAGCACGGCTCGAACAACGCCGGCTTTGTGTTTGCCGGTCACGAGAAAGATCACGGCGCCGGCGTGATTGATGACGCCCAAGGTCAGGGTCAACCGGGATGCAACGCCTTGGGGCGACTTCGTCGCGACCACCCAGCGTGTCCGCTCGTTCAGGGCGTCCGTTCCGGGGAACAGCGAAGCAATATGACCGTCTTCGCCCAGTCCGAGCAACAGCGCATCAAAGGTCGGCCATGCCGCCTCAGCCGTTCCACATTCTTCTCGCAGCAATGCCTCGTAGTGGAGGGCTGCCCGGTCAGGATCACTGTCTTCGCCCTTCATCCGGAACACCTGGTCGGCCTGAATTTTCAGTGGTTGGAACAGGGTCGCATCGGCCATGCCGTAATTGCTTTCCGGATGGTCGGGTGGCACGCAGCGCTCATCGCCAAAGAAGAACTTGACACGACTCCACTGCAGTCGGGCTGAAAAGTCCGGACCGGCCAGCCTCGTATACAGTGCTTGCGGGGTCGAGCCTCCAGAGAGGGCTACGAGGAAGCGCCCACGGCTTTTGATCGCCTGTTCGCCCAGCCACACAAAGAGTTCGGCAGCCTCCTGGGTCAATTCCTCGGCATCGGTCATGATGCGGATTTCCGGCACGGCACTCATGGTCGTTTGGCTCTCATCGTCTCCTGCGGTGTCTGACACAGTCCTCTCTGCGAGGAATAACGAGTCTTGCTGGTCACGTGCGGTCTGCCGGGCTTCGCGCGGCGACGCTGTGCGGTGAGTGCCCGAAAGGCTTGAGCCAAGGCCTTGATCGTTGCTAGGGGCCGCCGGGTCAGATTCACACTAACGGCAGTCCGCCCATGGGCCAACAGGGATTGCAGGTCGCCGAGCGCCTGTGCACGTGCCAACGTGCCGAACGTGTAGGGTTGACCAGGAATCGCCAGGTCCGGCGTCATTTCGTCGACCAGTTGCAGAAACAACCCGGTGTTCGGTCCACCTTTGTGCAGTTGACCGGTGGAATGGAGATAGCGCGGACCATAGCCGGCAGTCGTGGCCACCTGCGCAGTTGTGAGAATGGCCTTGCGGAGCGACTGAATTGCCGCTTCGACTCGGTGGGAGGGCGGCACGTACGCCAGGATGGCGACGTACTGTCCCGGGGCCGTCCGTCGGAGGATCGTGTCTGCCGCTGTCGCAACCGACACCGCACGTTGCCGAGGCAACCGGCCGGTGGCTTCCACGTGCTGCAACACGCGCTTTGTCTTGTCTTTGCTCTCCTGTACGTTGGGCTGATTGAAGGGATGGATGCCGAGGAAGTAACCGGCGACCGCGGTGGCGAACTCCCAGCGAAAAAACTCCCCGCCGAGATCGTAGCGGTCGCGGAGTTCGAGCCGAACGACCGGCTGCCCGGCCCGCTCAAGAGCCGTCACGTGACGATCAAGACGCTCGTTCGTGTCGCCTTTCAGCCGGAGGTACACGAACAGGCGATCGCTTCCGTAGAGCGCCGGATGGCTCAACGGTTCATCCGCCACCGGCACCAGGCCCTTCCCTTCCTTGCCGGTGCTTTCAGCCAAGAGCTGCTCCGCCCACAAACCGAAGGCGCCGATTCCGGGAGACGCAAGGATGGAGATCTTATCCCGTCCCTGTCGGCCCAGCGCCCCCAAGACCGCGCCAAGATAGGCACCCGGATTCTGGTCCAGAGGGGCGTGGCGCCGACAAGCCTCTGCCATGGCGGCTCCTCGGTCTAGCAATTTGGCCAGATCCAGTCCCATGAGCGCCGCGGGCACCAAACCAAAAAAGGACAGGATGGAATACCGCCCGCCGATGTCTGGTGGGTTGGTGAAGGTCTGCCAGAATCCGCGTTCGCCCGCCAACTTTTCCAGGCTGGTGCCAGGATCGGTGATCGCGATGAACTGCGTTCCGCCGGAGGTTCCCTTCGTCCGGGTGATCAACTCCCAGAAGTGGGCGAAGAGCGACACCACTTCAATCGTCCCGCCGGACTTGCTGGCTACAATGACGAGGGTCTGGGCGGGGTGGACCGCGTCCGTCACCTCGCGGATGACTTGCGGCACTGTGGAGTCGAGCACCCACAGGCGTGGGAATCCGCGCGTCGATCCGAATGCACGCCGAAGGACTTCCGGCCCGAGGCTGCTTCCTCCCATGCCGAGCAGGACCACATCCCGAAAGCCCGCATCCTTGACCGATTGGGCGAAGGTCCGGAGCGCACCGACCTGTTCGCGCATTTGTTCCACCACGGTCAGCCAACCAAGCCGGTTGTCGATCTCCGTCGGGTCCGGTTTCCACAGGGTGTGGTCTCTGGCCCACAGTCGCTCGACGACCTGCTCGTCGGCAAGTTGCTCCAATGCGGATCCAATGACGAGCTGAAGAGGTTGTCGCGCTGACAGGTGTTGTGATGATATCCGCAAGCTTACCTCCGTGCGCAAACGCCGCATGCGTCCTTTCGGGTCCGGATGTGGCTATCTTAGGGTGCAGGGCCAGAAAACGCAAACGGCGGTGGGGCGCAAGATGGTTCGTCGCCTTACTCTGGGTGGGAGCGGACGATCAGCACGGGCAGACCATCCGTCGCCGACCAAGCCAACGAGCGTGCATCGTCTGTTGAGAGTGTGAGTCGGAGAGACGGCCCTGGGTCGGGCGGGTCTGTCGCCAGCAAGGTCGTAGCCCAGGATCGAAGCCAACTCCACCATTCTTCACCCCGACTGCTGGCCCAGAGCCACGGATTTTCCCGTGCCGGGGGAGCGATCCAAATCGTCAGCGGCGGGTCGAATCGCAGCGCAAAGGCGACGGGCATGTCCTTGAGTTCGATTGGGTTCTGTTGGGGGTTTTCGGCGATCGCAGCTTTCGGACGTATGATCGGCGGTCTGCTTCGGAGCCGGAAGACTGTTCCCAATGGTTCCGGGGACGACGCACGCCAAGCGACGATGGGGAACCGGTGCAGTTCGATTCCTCGCCCCTTGATCACAGCTGCCTTGGCCGGCAAGTCCAGAAGCAGATAGATCTGGGGCTTCGCCGCCAACCGGAGTTCTTCTTGCAGCACGCGGATGGCTTCGCGGAGTGAAGCGGGATCCTCAACTGCATGGGCCGAGTAGGGAAAGACGGTGGCCCATGCCGCAACAAATAGCCACGCAAGCTCAAGGAGGATTCTGGCGCGGAGGCGCGTCATGAAGAGGGGAACGAGCAAATTAGGTCAGAAGATCATGATCGGAGTGCCGATCTTGGCGAGCCGATAAACCGCCTTGAGGTCGTCGTCGCTCAATCGGATACAGCCATGGGTGACATTTTTCCCCAACAAGCGGGTATAGAGGGTGCCGTGGATAAAATAGCCCTTACCAAAGCCCAACGCATATTCCCCTAGGACACCGGCTTCTACCCGTTCGGCAGGATTGGAGGGGACATCCAGGCCTTCCTCCAGGAAGGCCCAGTCCGGTTTCACCCAAACCGGGTTAATGAGCTTCGACTGAACGGCAAATTCTCCCCGCGGCGTGTCGAACACCCACTGGGCGTCGGACTGACCCGGCTTGTCGAGGATGGTACCGCTGCCGGTAGAAGCGGTCGCTGCCAGGAGGATTTCGTCCTTGCGTTTCACGAAAAGCCGATTGCGTGCTGTGTCGACCACAATGTAGGGGCCGGTCGGGCTGTACTGTGCCAATTGTCGAGTGAGCGCGAGGCGGCGTGCGCGGAGGGCCTGAAGAGTGAACTCATCGCTTGGTAAGGTTTCCTGCCGCCCCGTAGCATTGAAGGTGGCCACCCCACTGCTCTGGGGCAATGTTAAGAAGAGCAGCCCAATCAAGGGGGGAAGAGAAACCAGGAAGGTCCGTTGCAGGCCTACCATGGAACGACCGCCGGCGAGGGCGGCACGGGGCTCAAGTTTTTTCTTCAGGATCCTGTGATTTTTCCAAGTCTGCCAGAACCAAAGAGACAGAGTTCTCGACATCCAAGGCTCCCACGATGATCACCGGTGTACCGGTCTCAACCTGAGTGTACAATGTCTCCATCTGGGGATTGTCTAACATGATACACCCCAGCGTCTGGTTCATGAAAGGGTTGTCGATGCCATGGATCTCAATGAGACCGCCGATGCCTTTTCCGGTGGGGAGGCTGCCGGCTCGGTGGGCCGAGCGAAACCGGCGACGGTCGTCCGCATTCGGATAGTCGAGCTGAAGGGCGCGATAGAACTGCGTCTGGCCTTCTCCGCGTTTTTTGACGATTCGATACCGACCCTCGGGGGTTGCACCGTCCCCCTGGAACCGTTTTTCGAGCATACCGTTGTAGCCCAGTCGTACCGGATAGGACAGCACCTTGCGACCGTTCTTGTAGAGGATTAAGGTCCGATCTGCCTTGCTTACCACGATGGCCGACGCTCGATGCGTGCGGGACCATTCGATCGCCTGTCTGACCATTCGGCGCCAGATACCGATCCGTTCTGCGTCGGCGTATCGCCCCAAAGCGGAGTGTAAGGCTGCTACCTGGTCGGCCAGGGACTTGGAGGCCTGCGCGGCCGCTTCCAGGGACCGGTCGTATTGTTCGTTCTCCAAAAATGAGCGGGCTTGCCTAACCAACAGTTCTGCTTCAACGGAACGCGCCCCTAGGACCGCGCGTCCCTCGATCTCGTTCACCCGGACTTGGAAATCCCGAAGCCGCCGCTCGACTCTGTCGAGCCTGGTTTTGGCTTTCGCGCGCAACGCCTCCCGATTCCGCTCTGCCTCCTTTTGGGCCCAGGTACCTTCCTCCTGGAGGACCTGCAGCTCCGTCTCTAAGTGATTCGGTTCCCACGGCCAACGGATCGTATCCTCTTCCGCCGCCAGTTTGGCTTTGAACGCGACCCAATGCCGGGCGAACCGGCTGTATTCGTCCGGTGCGAACTCCGCTGCCCGCGTAGTTGCCAGCTCACGGTCCAAAGCCTCGACCGCTTCGACCAGGTCGCCGGGAACTGTCTGGACACAGCCAGACACTGCCACAGCGGCGATCCAGGTGACGCAGAAAACACTGAGGCGTTGAGTGGGTGAAGCAGCCATCATGTTACATGTTACATGGTCCAGCCACTGCAGACTATTTCTATTTCTTGGCCGGTTGGCCCTTCTTCCCTTTCGCCCCACCGACCTTCGCCAACGCGGCCTGGATTTCCGTCGCGAGTTTCTGGCTTTGGTCCTGAATCGCCTTGGCTTTCGCCTGGGCTCCCAGGTAATCCCCGGCATCCAAGGCTTTCTGGACTTCATCGAGTGAGGTGCTCAGGCCCTGCGCGTCGGCTTTGATCGACTCCAGGGCCGCTCGATCTTTGCCAGCCGGTGCCTGGGCGACCAATTCCTGCGTCGCCTTCACCGATTCCTGCGCGGCTTGTTGCATCTGGAGCGCCGCCTGTTTGGCTTCCTCTTTCTTCTTTTCGGCTTCGCTCTTGACCCTCACTGCTTCGGCTTTGGCCGCGTCCGCGAGTTGCTCGGCTTTTCCGTAATCCCGGAGGAGCACAAACTTGGCTTCCTGATCCGCGATCTCCTTTTTCGCGTTGGCTAGCATTCCTTCAAGTTTGGCAAAGTCCTCGGCCACATAAGTTGCCGCGCCGCTCTCTTGGGCTTCCTTGACCGCTTTCTCGGCAGCTTCCAGTTTCTCGCTGGGGGGTTTCGCGCAGGCAGTTACGAGAAGAAGTCCTGCAGCGGCCACTAGAATTGTCAACGGGAACTTCATGGATGTTGCCTCCCTTCAGGCTGTCGTACCTAGTCCATCTTCTCCTTCAAGTTGTTGGGGGTCAGCTTTTCTTTTCCGCCCGCTTTTTGGTTTTCTTGGCGTGTCTCTTCGCCTTTTTCTCTTTCTTTTCCGGTTCGGTCTCAACTTTCTTCTCGGCTTCAGCCGGAGCGGTCGCTACCGGCGGACTCCCAGTTGTCGGGGCAGATGGCGTGGGCGCCGCGGGTTGTTCTTCGGCATGGACGACCATCGGTGCCCCAAAAATCAGGATCGTTGCCAGCGCGGTCATTGCTGTCGCGAAGCGCTTCATAGGGAATTCACCTCCTTAAATACCACATCAAGGAACAAGTCTGCCCTGTTTAGGGACCGATCTTCATCAAGGGCTGATCGTTTTGAGAAACCAAGCCTAGTTAGCAAGCGGAATGCCCCAGGTAAATGGAGGGGTAAAAGCGCTAAGAACAGAACGACTTCAGATAAAGCGTTCCGGAAAAGCGTGAGTCGAACTCGGTCTCTTCTTGTGGCAGGTTTGCCCAGAGTCAGCAAATTCGCCACAGTAACTCTCTCGGTCTAGCCGATGGAAATTCGACCGTTGAAATCGGATTGCACTCTACCAGCCTCGCTCGATCCGCAACGGCATTGCTCGTGCACAACCGAACATTGACTCCCAGGAAGGCGACCCCTATAATGCACTGCTCTCACTGTTTTATGGAAATCAAGACGCAAAGGGGTCGCGCATGTCTGTCACGTTCCGGCAACCATCGAATTTAAAAAGGAAAAGGGAACACGGCTTTCGCAAGCGTATGAGCACCAAAAACGGCCGCAAGGTTTTGGCACGTCGCCGAGCGAAGGGCCGGGCACGGTTGACGGTATGAACATCCCCGGAGCCTCTCACTACTCTAGAAAAATGGAGGAAACCGGCGACAGGGGACGGCGGCAGGAAGGGCAATGCGGTCCTTGAAGGCAATCTGTTTGACAACCTCTTCTTTGTAGGCTCCATAGCCATGGGGTTCCGCAGCAGGCCTTCTGGGTCGGGTGGGGAATAGGCAGTCGTTATCGACACGATCCGTTGCGTTCTTGCCTCGCAAGTTTTCCTCAAAGCATTCGCTGTTCCTCCGAGTGTCATCCGATCGGTTCTCAGAAGAGATGACACGAATGCGCGGAGACCGAGCTCTTTTCCTGCGCAGCAGCGGAGAGATCGAACGCGTGAAGCGGACTGGCCGTCGGGTTTCGACCACTTATTTCAATTTGCTGGTTTCACCTTCGCAGGGCACAGCCAGCCGGTTTGGAGTGCTGGCGGGAAGACGGCTGGGTGGGGCGGTCCAGCGAAACCGGGTGAAGCGTCTGTTTCGGGAGCTGATCCGAGGCGTTCGCACAGAGGTTGTGGAGGGCCATGAATGCCTGGTGCTTCCGAAGCACGATGCCTTGACGGTACCGTTCGAGACGCTGCGGTTGTCATGGCTGTCTCTCCTGCGGCGCCAAGGGCTGCTGCGGCCAGCTACGATTAAACAATGCGATGGGTCTGCCTCACAGTGATCAGGGGATATCGCCGGTGGGTGTCGCCGTTTTTAGGGCCTGCCTGCCGATTCGAGCCGACATGTTCGGAATATGCGGCCGAGTCCATCGCACGATATGGATTCTGGCGAGGAGTCGGGTTGACCTGCCTTCGGCTGGCTAAATGCCATCCGTTGCATCCCGGTGGATATGATCCGGTGAAGTGATCGACCAGGGCGCGGGCCTGTGCGGGAAAGGCGCAGCCGGGGTTCATGTCCTCTGCATTTTCAGTCAAACAAGTCAGAGGCTGTGTACGAGGTGAAGGCCAGACATCGAGATCTATAGGGCAGAAAGCCCGGACGGTCGATGGAAAAACGAGTTGTTCTCTTCCTGATCATTTCTCTAGCCGTCATTATCGGCTACGACTACCTCCTCAAAGAACTCGGACTGCTTCCTCCTCCCCAAACCGAGCGAAGCCAAGAGGCTACTAAGAAGGCCCCGCCCGGCGCGCCGTCCTCCACGACATTGGACAAGGTTGCAGTCCAGGGAGCAACCCCTGCTGCACCGATCGCTACCGAGCGTCTTTGGCGTGATCGAGATCAAGGAACGAGTGCTCCGTCCGAAGAACAGATGGTGACGGTGGAAAACGACCTGTTTCGCGCGGTGCTGACAAACCGCGGTGGAACACTGACGAGCTGGGAGTTGAAGCGGTACACAATGGGCCCAGACACGGGCCATCGGCCGGTTCAACTGGTCCATGAAAACGGTGCGTTTAAACGGCCCCTCCATCTCATCACGCCGGACGAGACCCTGAGCCACATGATCAACGACTCGCTTTATCAGGTGGAGCAGGATGTCGCAACCCTCGATCCTGCCCATCCGGTGGGCCATGTCACCTTCCGGTATCGTGACGTGCGATCTGGCGTGTCGGTTGAGAAGCAACTGACCTTCCGTTATCAGAGCTATGTGGTCGATGTGGCGGTCAGGACCGAGGGCCTGACCGGTCCGCTCGACATCGGCCTCGGCACAAACTTCGGCATTGTCGAGTGGGGGGAGGGATTCATCGGGCTTATCGGTCCGGCATCGTTTGTCGATGACAAGGTCCAAAAGGATCTCCCGGAGACGGAGGAAGAACGCAAGGGCACGGTTCGCTGGGTGGCGTTGCAAGACAAATATTTTCTGAGCGTCTTGCTCCCTGTTCAGGCCACGGCGGCGGTCGTCACAAAAGAGGGAGACAAGTTGGTGTCGGCTGGCATTCGGATCGCGCAGCCGATGCCCGGTTCCAGCATCTTGCTGCAACTCTACGCCGGGCCCAAGGAATATGACACCCTCAAGGCGTTGAATGTCGGATTAGAGGAGACAATCGACTTCGGCTGGTTCATTTACGGAAGCTGGAGCTTTGTCAAAGCAGTGGCCAAACCACTCTTCTATGTGCTCCGGTTCTTGTACGATTACACTCACAATTACGGCGTGACAATCATTCTGCTGACGGTCGGCATCAAGCTGTTGTTCGTCCCGCTTCAATTCAAGAGTTATAAATCGATGAAGCAGATGCAGGTAATCCAACCCAAGGTGGCGGCCCTGCAGGCGAAATACAAGGATGATCGCGATCGGCTGAACCGAGAGCTGATCAAATTGTATCGCGACCACAAGGTCAACCCTGTCGGAGGCTGCTTACCGATGCTGCTTCAAATGCCGGTGTTCGTCGCGCTTTTCAACATCCTGTACATGACGATCGATCTTCGCCAGGCGCCTTTTATCCTCTGGATCACTGACCTCTCGGCCCAAGATCCTTACTATGTGCTGCCGCTGATCATGGGCATCACCATGGTGATCCAGCAGAAGATCACGCCGACGACGATGGACCCGACCCAGGCCAAGATCATGTTGCTGCTCCCTGTCTTTATGACGTTTCTGTTCATCACGTTTCCGGCCGGCCTGGTGCTCTACTGGCTTACGAACAATGTGCTGACCATTGCGCAGCAGGTCATCACCGAGCGCTATTTTTTGCGGAGACCAGTTATCACGGCTGGCGACGCGCCTTCAGAGCGGGAGATGGGAGGGGACGAATCGCCGTCGGCTCCCGGGAAACGCAAGAAAGGACAGATCATCCAGCAGGCCGATGCCGAACACTAGCTGGAGGGGAACACAACCCATCTATGGGGGGCGCGCTTGACGACACGATTTGCGCGATTGCCACGCCGGTTGGTGCGGGAGGCATCGGGATTGTCCGTGTCAGCGGCGCCCAGGCCATCGGAATTGCGTCTCGGTTAGTCCGTTTACGATCAGGGCGTTCCCTTCAGTCGGTCAAAAGTCACACCCTATACCACGCTGATATCCTGTTCCCTCGGCGAGTCACTGGCAGTGCGGATCGTCAGCCAGCGCACACCGGGCGCAGCGGCGGGGATCCGTCGATTATCGACGAAGGATTGGTTGTAGTCATGCGTGGCCCGCGTTCCTTCACGGCCGAGGATGTCGTGGAATTCCACTGTCATGGTGGACTTCTGGTGTTGCAGACCCTGTGCGAGGCTCTTGTGGCGGCTGGGGCGAGATTGGCTGAGCCGGGCGAATTCACTAAGCGGGCTTTTTTAAATGGGCGCTTGGATCTGGCGCAGGCCGAAGCGGTGTTAGATACGATTAGGGCCAAGACCGCAGCCGGTCTGAGACTGGCGCAGGATCAGTTGCGTGGGGCCTTGTCGTCGGAGATCGAGGCGATCCGGGAGTCGCTGATTCGGTTGCTCGCCCATGTGGAAGCCGCCATCGACTTTGCCGAGGAAGAGATCGCCTTCGTGCAACGGGATGAGCTCCTCGTGACGCTACGACAGACCATCGATCGGCTTTCCTATCTGCTGGAAACCGGACGCGAAGGCCGGATTCTGCGGGAGGGCGCCAAGGTGGTCATCATCGGCCGTCCCAATGTAGGGAAGTCCAGTTTGATGAACGCGCTGCTTCAGACTGATCGAGCGATTGTGACCTCGATCCCGGGCACTACCCGCGATGTGTTGGAAGAAATCATCAACGTCAAAGGGGTGCCAGTTCGCCTGCTCGATACGGCCGGTCTCCGGGAGACGCTGGACCCAGTCGAGCAAGAGGGTATCCGACGGACCCGCTCGGCGATCGAGCACGCAGATGTCATTCTCGCCGTTCTCGACGGATCCCAACCTCTGAGCCCGGAGGATCATGCGGTCTTGCGGGAAATCCAGGGCAAAACCTCGTTGGTTGTGCTGAACAAGAACGATTTGCCCTGTTCCGTGGATCTGACCGGCCAGGCCGTTGGGGAGGGCCGCACATTCGATGCGCCGATCGTGAGCGTGTCGGCCAAAACCGGCGCTGGCCTGGACGAGTTGCGGGAGCAACTTCGTCGCCTGCTGGTCCGCCCGGATCTGGAAGCTGGCGAGGGCGTGGTGGTCACCAACTTGCGTCACCAGTCGGCTCTGGCCCGAACGCGGGAGGCGCTTATCCACGCAGTCGATTCCGTCACCAAGGCGCTTTCGGACGAGTTTGTCGCGGTGGATCTGCGAGCAGCGGCGGACGCACTGGGTGAAATTACCGGAGCTGTCACAACCGACGAGATCCTCGATCGCATCTTCTCCGAGTTCTGCATCGGGAAATAATCCTCTGGGAGTCGCCATGAAAGTCTACGATGTCGTCGTGGTCGGCGGGGGCCATGCCGGCTGCGAGGCCGCGCTGGCCGCGGCCCGCATGGGGGTGCGGACATTGCTGCTGACCATGGAGGTCGACCGTATTGCGCAGATGTCCTGCAATCCGGCGATCGGAGGAATTGCCAAGGGCCATCTCGTCAAGGAAATCGATGCACTGGGAGGAGAGATGGCTCGCAACACTGACCGAGCGGGGATCCAATTTCGCCGACTCAACACCAGCAAGGGACCAGCCGTGCGGGCTTTGCGGGCGCAATGCGACAAAAAGCTTTATCGGCAAGCCATGCAGGAGACGATCCGCGCACAGGCGGGATTGGACGTCGCTCAGGGCACGGTGGATCGTCTCTTGACCAGCGGCGGCGCTATTTGCGGTGTCTTGACGGGAGACGGAGAGCGGATCACAGCGCGAGCGGTTATCTTGACTTCGGGTACTTTCCTTAGGGGTCTTATCCATGTCGGTCTCAACCATTTCCCAGCCGGTCGCGCCGGAGAAGCTTCGGCGGAGCATCTCTCGGACTGCATGCGGGATCTGGGATTCGAGGTCGGCCGGCTGAAGACCGGCACGCCTCCGCGGCTGGATCGCGACACGATCAATTTTGCCGCGATGGCCGTACAGCCCGGCGACGACCCTCCTCCACCGTTTTCCTATCGAACCGAGCGGATCTCCTTGCCGCAAGTGCCCTGCTATCTTACCTATACGAACGAGAGGACGCATCAGCTTATTCGCGACAATCTGGATCGCTCGCCGCTCTATAGCGGCGTGATCGAGTCAATCGGGCCCCGTTACTGTCCCTCGATCGAAGACAAGGTCGTTCGTTTTGCTGAGAAAGAGCGGCACCAGGTCTTTGTCGAGCCCGAAGGGCTGGACACCAAGGAATGCTACCCAAACGGCATCTCGACCAGTCTGCCAGTCGATGTCCAAGCCGCCATGCTGCGCACGATTCCTGGACTCGAGCAGGCGAAAATGCTTAAACCCGGGTATGCCATTGAATACGACTATTTCCCCCCACGCCAACTCCATCCAACGCTCGAGACCAAGCTTGTCGCCGGGTTGTATCATGCTGGTCAGATCAACGGAACCTCGGGTTACGAGGAAGCGGCGGCACAAGGCATTATGGCTGGTATCAATGCTGTGCTCAAATTGCGAGGCGAGCCACCGCTGATTTTGGATCGGTCGCAGGCCTACATCGGGGTCTTAATCGATGATCTCATTACAAAGGACGCTCGCGAGCCTTATCGCATGTTCACCTCGCGGGCTGAATTCCGTTTGCTCCTTCGTCACGACAATGCCGATTTGCGGTTAATGGAGATCGGCCATCGTCTGGGCTTGATCTCCGAGCCGGTGTACGCCAGACTCCAAGCCAAGCGTGAAGCGATTCAGCGTGAGGTCGCTCGACTGAACACTACTCATGTGAAACTGACTGATGCAGTGCGGGAGCGACTGGCCAAGTACCGTCTTGGGGATGTGTCCTCGAACCAAACGCTTGCCCAGGTTCTGCGGAGGCAGGGGATGTCGTATGCTGATCTCCAGGAAGTCTTCGGCGGCGACAGTGTGCTCGATAGCGAGGTCGCTGAAGCCGTAGAATTGGAAATCAAATATGAAGGCTATATCAAGCGTCAGCTTCAGCAAGTAGAGAAATTCAAAAAATTTGAAGAGCGTAGCATCCCCCCGTCCTTCGATTACGAAAGTGTGAAAGGATTTTCACGGGAAGTTCTGGAGAAGCTCAAGCGTGTGCGGCCGTCCACCGTCGGTCAGGCTTCCCGCATTTCTGGGATCACACCGGCAGCTATTTCGCTGTTGCTAATCGCATTGGAACGAGGGCGGCATTCCGCGAACGTCGGATCCTCCCAAGAATCTGTGAGGACGTCCATTTCCCCATCGTTTTAAGCAAAACCTAAAAACTCCTTGACCTCTGTAGAAGATTTCGCGTACATGTTCCACGTGGAACAAATCCGATCACTTCGTCATTTTATCTTCTCCAGTGCAAAGCAGCTCGATGTGATCCTTTCCGAACATCATGTTTCCCAGTTGCTTTGGTATATCAGGGACCTCCTCATTTGGAATCAGAAAGTGAATCTTACAGGAAGTACAGATCCTCATGAAATTGTTGTGAAGCATATTCTTGATTCGTTGGCGGGTTTGAAGGCGATTCGTGCTGATGAAGAGGTTTCGCTGCTGGACATAGGTAGTGGAGCAGGGTTTCCTGGGGTGCCACTCAAAATTCTGAAGCCTAATATCAAACTGGTGCTGCTGGAGCCACATTACAAGAAAGCGGCGTTTCTTCGGCAAGTGATCGGCACACTTCAACTCCAGGATGCCGGGGTCGCGTCAGAACGTCTTGAAGACTTTGCTGCTCGCGGGGATCAATCTTTTGCCTATATCACGATCCGTGCCTTAAAACCAGAACCCTATTTTCGGTCCATTGTCCAATTACTCAGCCCCAATGGACGTCTGATTGTGTACCAATCCAAGATGCAGGCTATAGACGGTCAGGCCGTCCAAGATGCTGGACTGATGATTGATCAAGAAATTTCCTATCATCTTCCATATGGCATGGGTGAGCGGTCCTTACGCATCCTGATCCCCCATTTCTCTTTGTTCCACGTGGAACAACGAAAAATTCAATCAATTTAATCTCGGTCCTGGTGCATTGGCCAAAGTCGTTGCCATAGCCAATCAAAAAGGAGGAGTCGGCAAGACCACCACTTCAATCAATCTTGCCGCCGCTTGCGCAATCGCCGGTCATTCAGTCTTGTTAGTCGATGTGGATCCACAGGCTAACGCGACGAGCGGGATCGGCCTTGACCCTCGAAAACTTTCCAAGAGTTTGTATCATTGTCTCATCGAACATGATTCCCCGATCGAAGTCATTGAAACCACAGCGATCCAAGGCCTTTCGATCCTGCCTGCACAGGCTGATCTAGCTGGTGCGGAGGTTGAGCTCGTTTCGATAGAGAACCGGGAGCAAACCTTAAAAAAAGTCCTGCTCGATATCCATTCTCTTTACGAATTGGTGTTTCTGGATTGTCCTCCCGCTCTTGGATTGCTGACAATCAACGCGCTTGTGGCAGCCTCCTCGCTGCTTGTGCCCGTTCAATGTGAGTACTACGCAATGGAAGGATTAGGTCGACTTATGGCCAATGTCGAACGGGTAAGGCAATCACTCAACCCTGGACTCAAGCTTGAGGGCATCCTCCTCACCATGTATGACTCCAGAAATACTTTGTCCCGACAAGTCGCAGAGGAAGTGAGAGGCCATTTCAAAGAACGCGTGTATCAAACCGTCATTCCTCGGAACGTCACGCTGGCAGAAGCACCCAGCTACGGCAGACCAGTTCTCTTGTACAACGTCGCCTCGGCTGGGGCACAGGCTTATCTCTCTCTTGCAAAGGAGTTTCTCGGCCATGGAGAAAAGAGCACTGGGTAGGGGATTGGATGCGCTACTCCCCAGCGTCGACAGCAGGATTTTGACCGCGGAACGGGGAGAAACCCAAGAACTGAGGGTTGACTCGATCATCCCTAACCGTTTCCAGCCACGGCAGCACTTTGACGAGGAAGAAATTTCTCAACTCGCTGAATCTGTTAGAAAAAATGGTCTTCTGCAACCGATCATGGTCAGACGCAAGGGCGATGGGGTGTATGAGTTGATCGCAGGAGAGCGTCGCTTGCGAGCAGCCAAGCTAGCAGGCCTGCAAAAGATTTCGGCAGTGGTGAGAAATTGTAGCGATGAAGAGGCCATGGTCTTAGCCTTGGTGGAAAATCTTCAGAGAAATGATTTGAACCCAATGGAAATGGCCAGGGCTTATCACCGGATGCTCAATGAATTCGGTTGCTCGCAAGAGATACTCGCACAGCGAGTCGGAAAAGAACGTTCCTCGGTTGCCAATATCCTTCGGCTATTGAATCTCCACCCCGACGTCCAACGCCTGGTTGAATCCGGCCAGCTTTCAACGGGTCATGCTAAGGTGCTCTTGAGCGTGGAGAATTCTGAAGTTCAGGTTCAACTTGCCCGTCGAATCGTTGATCACCAACTTTCTGTCAGGGAAGTCGAACGGATTGTCGCGGCGCAAGCTCAAAACAGACGGCGGTCGCAACGGTCTCGGATTCAGCCACCGACTTCTGATATTGAACAGCGGCTTCAAAAGCGATTTGGAACCCGGGTGAATGTCGTACAAGGCCGTCGTGGGGGGAAAATCATCATTCACTTCTTTTCAGCGGCAGAGATGGAAGGGCTCTTGGAAGCTCTCCTAAGTTGACGGTTTTGTTAAGGCAAGCAACTGTCCGTCCTTTGCATCGGTCTTGAAATGCTCCGCAGACACCGAGGACCTGCTAGCGCCGTTGGTGTCGCCGAGTGCGAACGAGTGCGAAAAGGAAGAATTGCTTTGCTCAATCGGTCGATCCGGCATATAACATCCACTGGCCAGTAACCCTCGGCGACAGCAATAACAGAAACAGAAACAGAGAGGAGGCGACCTCATGTGGAGGCAAGAAAAGTCCGAACCCAAGCGATCCGCAACCGAGGAGGGGACCGAACTTCTTCCAGGGAAGGGGGATGTCGCTGGTGTGCACGCTGAAAGCGGGGAAGAGATTATCGCCTTTGTTGGAAAGGGCGTCGAGTTCAAGGGAACAATTTCGTATAGCGGCACGGTTCGTATTGATGGGTACCTGGAGGGCGAGATCCATACCGAGGGGACCTTGCTGGTCGGAGAGGAGGCCGTCATCACTGCGAAGGTCAGTGCTGGGACCGTTGTCTGCAAGGGCAAAATCACCGGCGACATCGTAGCCAAAGAAAAAGTGAAGTTGCGCGCACCGGCCGTCCTCAATGGCAGTGTCAAAACACCTTTACTGTCGATGGAGGAAGGCGTGCTTTTCAACGGAACCCTCGAAATGACTCAACCGGCGATTCGGGAAGTTCCGCGTGAGACCGCCGTTCATTCTCTCGGGTCTACTGCGAAAGCCCTCCGGAGTGGATGACCGGATGGCCACCTTGTTGAATCCCGATCCAATGGAGGAATTGTCCACGACAAGACAAGGCTTGGACGGTCAGAACAGGAACAGGGTTTGGAGCCGAGGGGAGAGATTTGTCACCTGTGACGGCTGGCCTAGCGAGACCAGGCGGCAAGTGTAGCCGAGGAGGATTGCATGTGGGCGCTTGGCGGGAGAAAGGATCGAACTTCTGACGACGGGGAGAATTTTACGTTCTTGGGCAAAGGGGTCGACTTCAAGGGGGTCGTCAATTTCGATGGCACCGTGCGCATCGATGGCCGCTTGGAAGGAGAAATCCATACGACCGGGACACTGATTGTCGGCGAGCACGCCGTGATCAAAGGCATCGTCTCCACTGGAGTCTTGGTGACCAGTGGCAAAATCAACGGGATCGTCACGGCGGCAGAAAAAGTCCAGCTCCTCAAGCCAGGGATTCTCATTGGAGATGTGCGCACTCCGGTGGTCTCGGTGGAAGAGGGCTCGCATTTTCACGGAATGTGTGATATGGGTGCCCATAAATGGGCTGAAGACCAGTCCCCGGTCCAGGCAGTCTGCGACACGAACATCCACAACATCGCCGCCCACCGGGGCAAAGTCCGCACCCAGGATCGCTAAAATCCGACACCGTTCTCGTGGGTGACCATGGCACGCCCTCAGGTGCTTCTCGGCATGAGTGGCGGAGTGGATAGCTCCGTCGCGGCTGCGCTGCTCGTCGAGCAGGGATTCGACGTCACCGGCATTACCCTGCAGGTCTGGGAGCCAGAAGATGAGACGGTTGCTGTTTCCAGACGGTGGCAGGAGCGCGGATGCTGCAAGGTCGGTATTGCCCGGTATGTCGCGAAGAAGCTCGGCATTTCCCACGAAGTAATTGACGCGCGGGTTGGCTTCCGCGCCGGCGTGATCGACGACTTTGTGTCGGGGTACCTCTCCGGAACGACGCCCAACCCCTGCGTGCGATGCAACGAGCGGGTGAAGGTCCGGTTACTCTATCGACTGGCCGAAGAACGGGGGGCCAGCTTTATCGCAACCGGTCATTATGCCCGCCTCGTTGTTGAGGGAAGCCGCCATTTTCTCTACCGAGCGACGGATACCCGCAAGGATCAGAGTTATTTCCTCTACCGGATCCAGTCGTCATGGCTGCCCAGGTTGCTCTTTCCGCTCGGGGCGATGTCCAAGTCGGAGGTCTGGACGGCGGCTGAGTCGTTGGGGCTTCCAGCAGACGAGTTGAAGGAAAGCCAAGAAATCTGTTTTGTGAGCCAAGGAGACTACCGGGCCTTTCTCGAGAAGGAAGCCCCGCAGGCCCGGCATCCGGGACCCTTTCTCGATCTTGATGGACGCGTTCTCGGACATCATAACGGTATTGCCTTTTACACGCCGGGCCAGCGTCGAGGATTAGGGCTCGCCGCAGGGCATCGCCTCTATGTGCAACGAGTCGAAGCGGCCACGGGCGCAGTCATTCTGGGACCGGAGGACAGCCTGCTCCAGTCGGAGTGCCTGGTGGCCGATCTCAATCTGTTCGATTCCTCCTTACTGCATAAGGAGACGGATGTCGATGTGAAGGTCAGGTATGCAACACCGCCGACGCGAGCCACCGTTCAGCCATGCGGTGACAGCAGGTTGCGCATTCGGTTTCATGTGCCGCAGCGTGCGTTGAGTCCCGGACAATCCGCCGTGTTCTATCTGGGGGATCGTGTCCTCGGCGGTGGTATCATTCAACCGGAGCAGGGCCGATAGCGCACTTCCCGCCTTGACACATCAACTGGGCGAGTGCTACGCTGCGCCGTCTTTTCGTGCCTACCCGCACGAACAATTCTTTTGCGCATCCTTTCTTTCAGCGGGATCACACGGTGAGTAAGACTGCGGTCGCGCGCCGCTACGCCAAAGCGCTGTTTGAACTGCTCGACGAAGCTCACCTGGAATCAACCCAAGCCGTGCTAGTGGAACTGGGCCGAGCGGTCGTTGCCTCTCAGCCGTTCCGCCACGCGATGGCTTCGCCGACTTTCGGACCCAGCGAGAAGATATCCGTCTTAGTCGAGCTCGGTCGTCGATTGGGGTGTTCCCCGACCGGAGAACGGTTTCTCGCCCAACTGGTCAAACATAACCGCGTCGGACTTCTACCGGACATCGCGGAGGCGTTCGCCCGGTTAGTCGACGAGCGCAAAGGGAGACAACGGGTTTTCATTTGGTCGGCCTTCCCATTGGACGAGGCCGAGCAGGACCGCCTTCGCGCTCGCTTGCGGGACATTCTCAAACGTGAGGTGGACATCGCGTTTGCGTCAAACCCCGCCCAACTTGCGGGCCTGCGCATCCAAATCGGCAGCACGGTCGTCGACGGCACTCTCCGCGGGCGGTTGACCGCGATGCGGGGATTTTTGACGAAGGAGTAGCCATGCAGATCAAAGCCGAAGAAATCACGACGATCCTCAAGGAAAAAATCAAAGGCTTCGACAAGTATCTCGACGTGAACGAGACCGGTTCCGTCATTCAAGTGGGCGACGGCATCGCCAAAGTCTACGGTCTCGACGGCGCGATGGCCGGGGAGATGCTGGAATTTCCCGGCGGCCTGTACGGCATCGCTCTGAACCTGGAAGAAGATAATGTCGGTGTCGTGCTGATGGGTGACGATACCGGGATCAAGGAAGGAGACCTCGTCAAGCGTACGGGCCGCATCGCCGAGGTTCCCGTTGGTGAAGCGTTGATCGGGCGGGTAGTCAATGCGATCGGTCAGCCTGTGGACGGGAAGGGCCCCATCAAGGCGACCGCAACCCGTCGTATTGAAGTGGTCGCGCCGGGCGTTGTGACACGCCAGTCGGTCCGCGAACCGTTGCAGACCGGGATCAAGGCCATTGACGCCATGATTCCAATTGGACGCGGACAACGCGAGCTCATCATCGGCGACCGACAGACCGGCAAGACTGCCATCGCCGTCGATACCATCATCAACCAAAAAGGGCAGGGTGTCTTCTGTATCTATGTCGCCATCGGGCAGAAACGTTCGACGGTGGCACGGGTCGTCAAAACACTTGAAGAGCATCACGCCATGGACTATAGCCTGGTGGTTTCGGCAACCGCTAGCGAATCGGCCTCCCTCCAATTCCTGGCCCCGTATGCCGGCGTCGCGATGGGCGAGTATTTCCGAGACAACGGCATGCACGCGCTCATCGTTTACGACGACCTTTCCAAGCACGCTGTCGCCTATCGCCAACTGTCGCTCCTGCTCCGCCGTCCGCCAGGTCGAGAAGCGTATCCCGGCGACGTATTTTATCTCCACTCCCGTCTGCTGGAACGTGCCGCCAAACTGAACGACAAGCTGGGCGGCGGCAGCCTGACAGCGTTGCCGATCATCGAAACGCAGGCCGGCGACGTGTCGGCATATATCCCCACAAACGTCATCTCGATCACCGATGGCCAAATCTACCTCGCTAGCGACCTGTTTTATTCCGGCATCCGGCCCGCAATCAACGTCGGTCTGTCGGTCTCCCGGGTCGGAGGCTCGGCGCAGATCAAGACCATGAAGCAGGTGGCCGGGACATTGCGTTTGGACCTTGCGCAATACCGGGAAATGGCAGCCTTCGCGCAGTTCGGAAGTGAACTCGACAAAACCACACAGGCGCAACTGGCGCGCGGCGCGCGCATGGTGGAACTGCTAAAACAGGGGCAATATCGGCCCATGCCGGTGGCCGACCAGGTCATTTCGATCTTCGCGGGGGTGAACGGCTTCCTGGACGATGTTCCGGTGAACAAGATCCGGCAATTCGAAGAGGATTTGCTCCAGTACGTCGCACAGCATCATCCGGAAGTGAAGAAAGATATCGTCGTCAAGAGCAAGATCGATGACGCGTTCAGTGCGCAGCTCAAGCAGATCATCACCGTGTTCAAACAGAAAATGGGATACGGGCAGAAAGTAGAAGCGTGATCGGGTATGCAGTCACGCGAGTACTGCATACTTCCGGGCCCTGGCGAACTCGCCGGCCCGCTTGTACGCCTACTCGTATTGTCTTGAACAATGCCGAGCTTGCAATCGCTTCGCCGGAAGATCGCGGCGGTCAAAAACACGCAAAAGATCACCAAGGCCATGAAAATGGTGGCCGCAGCGAAGCTCAAGCGTGCACAGGAGCGCATCTTGCGCGCACGCCCCTACGCGCACAAGATGCGGGAGGTGCTGGGCAACTTGAGTCGACGCGTCAATCGGGCTTCCCATCCGTTACTTCAGAAACGCAGTGGCACACGCATCGAGGTGTTAATCGTCACGAGCGACCGGGGGTTGTGCGGAGCATTCAACGCCAATATTCTCAGGAAGGCCTTAGAATTCATTCGGGAAATGGAGTCGCGAGGCGCCAGAGTCACCCTGAGCGTCGTTGGTCGGAAAGCCCGCGACTTCTTCCGCCGCCGTGCGTGGCCGATTCGTCAGGAGTGGACGGGAATTTTCGATCGCCTGACTTATGAACATGGGATCGACATCGCCCAAGATCTCATCGACCAGTTCCAGAAGGGCGTATTCGACGAACTCTATGTGATCTACAACGAATTCAAGTCAGCCATCCAGCAGCGCGTTGTAGTGGAAAAACTCTTTCCGGTCGATGCCGCTGTAGAATTTGGGCAAACGGACGAGGCCGGGGAGCCCGCCGCGGAATCAAGGGGGGCATACTTGTACGAGCCAGACGAGGACGAGCTTCTGGCCGCGTTGCTGCCGAAGCATTTTCACATCCAGGCCTATCGCATTCTGCTGGAGTCGTCCGCTGCGGAACAGGGAGCACGCATGGCGGCGATGGACGGGGCGACCCGCAATGCGGGCGAGTTGATCAAGAAAATTACGCTGTACTATAACAAGACGCGACAAGCCGCGATCACGAAAGAATTGATGGATATCGTCGGCGGAGCGGAAGCCTTGAAATGAGTCATTGGCGACAAGAGGGGTCGTTATGAGCACTGCGGTGGGGAAAGTGGTTCAGGTTATCGGGCCGGTCGTCGATGCGGAGTTTCCACCAGGGCAATTGCCCAACATTTACAACGCGCTGCGGATTGAGGTGGACGAAGACAAGCACACGGGCCGGCCGGCCATCCGCCTTACGCTGGAGGTCGCCCAGCACCTGGGGGAGAACCGCGTGCGGGCTGTCGCCATGTCGAGCACGGACGGCCTGGTCCGTGGCATGCCGGTCAAGGACACCGGTGCACCGATCTCGGTCCCTGTCGGCCGTGAAACGTTGGGCCGTCTGATGAACGTGTTGGGCGAACCGGTTGATGAAAGGGGGCCGATTAACGCGAAAAAATTCTACCCGATTCATCGGCCGGCTCCGCCATTGGTGGAGCAGGAAACCAAGACCGAAGTGCTGGAAACCGGCATCAAGGTGGTGGACTTGCTGGAACCGTACAGCAAAGGCGGGAAAGTCGGCCTGTTCGGCGGCGCCGGCGTCGGCAAAACGGTCATCATCATGGAGCTCATCAACAATATCGCGCTCCACCATGGTGGGTTCTCGGTCTTTGCAGGCGTGGGCGAACGGACGCGCGAGGGCAACGATCTGTGGCATGAAATGCAGGAATCCAAAGTCATCGACCCTGACGACTACACAAAGTCGAAGGCGGCCCTGGTGTATGGCCAGATGAATGAGCCGCCTGGCGCGCGTCTCCGGGTCGGCCTTACCGGACTGACTGTGGCGGAGTATTTCCGAGACGAAGAACATCAGGATGTCTTGCTCTTTATCGACAACATCTTCCGGTTCACCCAGGCCGGATCGGAAGTGTCTGCGCTGCTGGGCCGGATGCCGTCGGCCGTGGGCTATCAGCCGAATTTGGCCACCGAGATGGGCGCCCTCCAGGAGCGGATCACATCGACCAAAAAGGGGTCCATTACCTCGGTCCAGGCGATTTATGTGCCGGCCGACGACCTCACTGACCCGGCGCCGGCTACGGCCTTCGCGCACCTGGATGCGACCACGGTGCTGTCCCGCCAGCTCGCAGAGCTTGGCATTTATCCGGCCGTTGACCCGCTGGATTCGACCTCCCGAATCCTGGACCCGCAGGTGGTGGGGGAAGAACATTATCAGGTGGCACGGGGTGTTCAATCTGTCCTGCAGCGATACAAGGATCTGCAGGACATCATCGCGATTCTCGGAATGGACGAACTCTCCGAAGACGATAAGTTAGTCGTAGCGCGGGCGCGAAAGATTCAGCGTTTCCTGTCGCAACCGTTTCATGTGGCTGAAGCGTTTACCGGTACGCCGGGCAAATACGTCAAGCTCAAGGATACGGTGCGGGGCTTCAAAGAGATTCTCGATGGCAAATATGATGATCTCCCCGAACAGGCGTTCTATATGGTGGGTACGATCGAGGACGTCATTGAGAAGGCGGAGAAACTGGGCTATAAAAGACCGTAAGGCATGAGACGTTCCTCTCTCTCGCCTACTTTCTGACCCACACGAGAAGCATGGCTGGCAAACTGCTCTTGGAAGTCGTCACGCCGGAAAAATTCCTGCTGAGTCAGGAAGTAGACGAAGTCATTGCTCCCGGCAGCGAGGGAGAATTTGGTGTCCTGCCCGGGCACTGTCATTTTCTGTCCACGCTGAAAATTGGGGAACTGCGTTACCGAATCGGCGAGGTGACTAACTATATGTCTGTGCTGTGGGGCTTTGCGGAAGTTACCCCTGTGAAGGTCACCATCCTCGCCGAGATCGCGGAAAAAGCCGAAGATATCGACGTCGAACGGGCCCAAGCCGCGGTGGAAAAAGCCGAGCAGCGTCTCCAGATAGGCGGCCTCCCGTCGGAACTCAAAGAAGCCCAAATCAGCCTCGAAAAAGCCCGCCTCCGCAAAAAGCTCGCCGAGCGCGCCCGCCGCGCAGGTCTCTCTTCGTAAGATCGCCGCAGTCCGGAATCATGGCGAGGCGCCGCCGCTTCGCGATGGCCGGGCACTTCATTGTCTCGACCCTGGTCTGCACAGGAACGCCTTCCCCTGGCCTTCGCCGCTGTTGCGCAGTACATTAAACATATAAGGACGGTATTTTTCTCATGAGGTGAGGCATGACAAAACTGTTTCAGGGGCTCGAGCGGATCGAAGAAGCCCGCGAACGGTTCACTGGAGCGAGTTTCATGGCGGGATTGTTCGAGGGGAGGCCGCGGTTTGATCTCCTCCTCCCACCGGAGGAGCCTGCCGAAGAGCGGGAGGCCGGGGAAGCGTATTGCCGGACAATCGAGGCCTTTCTCACCAGTCAGGTCGATCCCGATGAAATCGAGCGGACCGCCAAGATTCCGGAATCGGTGTTGAAAGGGCTTTTCGCATTGGGGGCGTTCGGGATGAAGATCCCTACGCAATACGGCGGCCTCGGATTCTCGTACAAGAACTATGGGCGGGTGCTCACCCTCATGGCCAGTTGGAGCAACATCCTCGCGCTCACCGTCGCTGTGCCGCAATCGATCGGTATCGCCATGCCGATCCTTCTGTTCGGCAACGAGGACCAGAAACGTACCTATCTGCCGCGCGTAGCCCGGGAGGCCATTTCTGCCTTCGCCTTGACCGAACCGATTACCGGCTCGGATGCGGCCAATATCAAGACCGAAGCGGTGCTCAATGCTGCGGGCAGCCACTTTCTCGTCAACGGGGAAAAGCTATGGTGTACAAACGGGACCATCGCCCGCTATGTCACCCTCATCGCGCGCGTCCCGGCGAAACGCATCATCCGTGACGGGAAGTCCGGGTGGCTGCCCGTTCCGGAGGGGAAAGGTGCGGAGGATCTGGTGCATACCGCCTTTATCTTGGATATGACCACGCCAGGGATCGTCATCCGGCAGCGCTGCCAATTCGAAGGATGCCGCGGCATCGAAAACGCCCATATGACCTTCACCGATGTCGCGATTCCGGTCGAAAACGTCATCGGGGAAATCGGCCGGGGTCTTCGTTACGCACTGTCGATCCTCAATATCGGCCGGGCGATCAGCATCCCAGCGCTCTGCCTGGGGATGGCGAAACAAGTCTGGCAGCCGACCCTTGACCGAGCGAACACCCGCCAGACCTTCGGAAAGCCGTTGAGCGAGCGGGAAACCCAGCGCATGCGGATCGGCCGCATGGCCGTGCAACTCTACGCTATGGAAGCCCTCTCCCTCCTCGCTTGGCATCTGGCGGATCAACACACCTATGATGTGCGTATCGAGGCCGCCATTGCGAAAATGTTCGCGTCCGAGGAGACGATCCGTTTCCTTAAGGACGCCCAGATCCTCTTCGGCGGAATGGGGTACGAGACAGCCGACTCCAAACGAGTTCGCGGGGAGCCGGCGTTCCCCATTGAACAACTCGTCCGCGACATTGAGATGTCCCGGATCGGCGAAGGCGCGACCGATATTCTGCGGCCTTTTGTGGCCCGAGAAGGGTTGACCCTCCACCTTGACCGGGCACGGCAATACATCGAGGGCTCAAGCTCCAGAGTTCGGCGGCTCGTCGAACTTGTGAAGCTCTTGCGATTCTATGTTCCCTGGTATTTGCGGCTCTGGAAGCCCGCCACATTGCCCACCCGCCCAGAGTGCCGCCATCCTCGCGTCCGTCCGAAACTCCGCTATGTGGAGCGTGCGAGCAGACGCCTGGCGCGGAGGATTTTTGTCGCGATGATCCGCTACCAGGAACGGCTTCGTGACGATCAAGGCCGACAGAATCGCATTGAAGCTGTGGGAGAAGATCTGTTCGTGATCGCCGCCACGGCTCTTTATGCACAAAATCAGGACTACAAGAAGGGGCTGACGGAGTCTTGGGAATTGGCAGACGAATTCTATCGCCAGGCCAAGCTCCGCGTCGAACAACACCTTCGTGAGCTCCTGTGGAATACGGATCATCGCTTGTCGGCCATCGGCCAACGCGCGTTACGAGGCGCGTATGCCTGGCTTTCCGACGGGATTATCCGCCGAGGCCTTGCGGACTATGTGCCGCGCCGAAAAGACTGAGGCGCCAGAACCGTCTCGTGGCGGTCTTCTTTGAGCTAATCTGTCCTCCTCTTGACGGAGACCCTCTGGGTTATTAACTAGCGATCAACTTCCCGGTCTCACTCAGATAGCGGCAAGTGCAAGTGCTGGTAGGGCTGCAACCACCCCTAACGAGAGGAGGCTACCCCATGGATCTGATGCGCAGTTTGCTTGTCCGGGACACTTTCCGCGAGTTGGAAGCTATGGCTGACCGCCTCAACCGTCTGGTGGGCGGAAATGCTGGCACCCGGGTTGGTAGCCAGGAAGCCATGGCGCAAGCGGACTGGGCTCCGGCGGTAGATGTGGTGGAGACCGACACGGAATTTCAGATTCTCGCCGAGCTGCCCGGTTTAGAAAAAGAGGACGTCAAGCTGTCCGTGGAAGGTGGGGTCTTGGCAATTTCCGGACGGCGGGAACCAATCAAGGAAGGGAAAGGAACGCGCATTCACCGCCTCGAGCGGGCGTCCGGCAGTTTTCTCCGGAGCTTTTCGGTGCCGGACTCCGTGGATGAAACCAGGGTGAAGGCAAACTACAAGAACGGTATACTGACCGTGCATCTACCGAAAATGGAGAAAGCCAAGCCCAGGTCGATTGAAGTCAAGGTCGAATAGTCTGGTTCGATGCGCGGCCATCGATCATCAATGGGCCCGAGCGAGGTCAATCCACATGGATCCCTCGAAAGAGAAAGGTGACGACGCGATTCTCGGGATGTTTCATCCGGCTGAGTCGTGCGAGGTTCAGGAGGCGTTCCGTCACTTGGCGAAGCGCCGCTACCCAGACCACATCAACACTCAGAGAACCAGGAAGTTCCCGAAAGCTCAGGAGCTTATGAAGGTTCTCTCCAATCTCGACAATTGCCGGTATTACAAGGCCGATCTTCGGCGCAGCCAGGAACAGGCCTCAAACCGGTCTGAACCGCTGAATCCTTTGGAGGGCCGAATGTCTTGTCGGCGCTCTTGCTCATGAGAGCGTCACACCCTGAACGTTTCGCTTCTAGTCATGTCTAGTCATGTTCGAGGGCAGGGACGTTCGCCCTGGAGCCCGGTCGAGACGTGGATTTTCGTGGACTGCTTGCGCGCGAGAAAGCTTGGGTTGGGATCGCGCCTGGCCCGTTCTCGGCCGACCGCATGGGGGGAGTGCTCCTTTTGTGGAGCAGTGGGACTGAGGCCCGGCGTTCCGTGCTCCTCTTGCGCGGGAGAAATAGTTGCAGGCCGAGTTTGACGACCTGATCGAAAGGTAGGCCCGATGGTTCGGACACGCGTGGGAAGCCTTCCGGCGCCAGCGAGCCTCTACGTCGCCTTTGCCCGCTTCCGTTCTTTCCTCCTCTCGCACCTTGCTCTTGCGCCATTCCACCGAATACCGGACTGAGCGCTTCGCAATGGATTGCGCCGTCGGCTTGGCTTTGTGTTGTCCCAAGGAAGAAGTCGGAGTGCGGGGGGCCAGTACAGAGGATCTGGGAACTTGTATCCGAACCGCCTATCTGGCAAAGTGCAATGCCGATCTGGTTGGCCGCTTGTCGAGAACATGACGTCCGCGATCCCGGTGAACACCACGGAACTCGTCGTCACGGCTGGAGAAACCCCGAAGCGCCTTGATCGCTTTCTTGCTAACCGCGAACCAGCTCTGTCTCGGTCTGCCCTTCAGCGATTGATCGAAGACGGCCGCATCCGCCTCAATGGCCGGGTGGTCAAACCCAGCCACAGAATCAAGCCCGGCGACACGATTGCGCTGGAGATTCCTCGCCCAGAGCCGTTGGCCTTGCACCCGGAGCCCATTCCCCTTGCAATCCTTCATGAGGATAGTGACCTTCTCGTGCTCAATAAACCGGCAGGATTGGTCGTTCATCCCGCGCCCGGCCACTGGAGCGGTACGCTCGTCAACGCGTTGCTGCATCATTTCGAAACCCAAGGCGGCTCGCTGTCCACGATCGGAGGGAAAGAGCGGCCAGGGCTCGTGCACCGCTTGGACAAGGAGACCTCCGGCATCATGGTCATTGCCAAGACCGACCAGGCACATCGCAGTCTGGCAGCGCAGTTCAAACATCACACGATCGTACGGGTCTATGAGGCGTTGGTGTGGGGCGTCCCGAAGCAGTCCCATGGGCTCATCGAGCTAGCGATCGGGCGGGATGAGAGAGAGCGTAAGAAATTCTCATCCCGCACCACGAGGCCCAAGCCGTCAGCCACGGAGTATCATGTGGTTGAACGATTTGGCCATATGGCCGCGCACCTCAACCTGGTCCCCCGTACCGGCCGTACGCATCAGATCCGGGTCCATCTGGCTTCGATCGGCCATCCGGTACTGGGTGATCAAACCTACGGCGGGCGGAAAGCCCGGACGTTGTCAGATGATGTGGCCATCCCGCGCGTGATGTTGCATGCACGCACACTGGGGTTCAGCCATCCCGGAACCGGCGTTTATCAGGAATTCTCGGTTCCATGGCCGCCTGACATGGAGGCCGTCTTGCAGGCGCTGCGGCAGATCGCCCGATCGCCGCAGCATGCGCGACCGGCAACGGAAACTTGACAGATTGCGGCAGCGAGCGTATCAGACTGCTGCCTCTCAGGAAGTACCGCGGTGGAAACCAGCGAGGTCCTCGACACGGTTGGTAGCCTAGTCGCCCAGCTCAAAGCCTATGCGGCCAAGTTACCCGTGGTCGTGCCAATGTCAGTCGTCCCCGGTGGTATCAAGCCAAAGGAGGAATCGATCGAGGCCTTCGAGAAAACGGTGTATCGGTTTCGAGCTCAAAGCAGTACCTCGATCTTCAAACGGCTGACCGATCTGTTTATCGAATCACTGGAAGCCTTTGAGGGGGGCAAGTTGCTCAGTTCGATCCAGCCCCTCCTGACTGTGCTGGATCATTTGGAGCAAATGCAGCGGGATAAAGAAATTCTGGCCGGTCCTGGCGATGAGAAGCGAATAAGCGAGTACCGGGCGGCCCTGCACAAAATTCTGCCGGGCGGCAAACCTGAGCTGGAGGGAGCGGGGCGCGGCCTCTGAATAGGCCATGACGAATGTGGAATGACGGATTCCAGAGCATCGTTGATTCAGCAGTCTTCAGTGTGGAAGACCGCGTCGTGGCGGCAGTCAATGGCCCATTTTGGGTCCGTTGGCCGTCGCTCCATGCGTGACGAGCGTGAAGCGGACCATCTGCTGGCAATGGGGGCATTTTACCCGAAAGGTCCTCTCGTCGAGATATTCAAACTGCTCCTCTTTAATCCACATGAGCCGAAAGCATTTGGGACACGAACGAACCTGCGTACCCATACGGCATAACTCTTCAGTGCTGAGATCGACCTCGTGAAGCGGGCATCAATCTAATACAAGCCGTTAACGATGCTCAAGCCTCTGATCACGTTTTCCGAGCGGAAGGATATTGACCCCGACCAGCTCGTCAACCTCTACCGGCAAGCTCCCTGGGCCAGGGGACGGACGGCCGATGACGTCCGCATTATGCTGACGCACACCGATATCGTCGTGTCGGCCTGGGACGGTCCGCGGTTGGTTGGGTTCGGACGCGTGCTGACCGATTACGTGTATCGCGCCTCGATCTGGGATGTCATTGTGGACAAAGAGTATCAGGGGCAGGACATCGGAACCGGGATCATGCAACGGATTTTGCACCATCCGGACCTTAAACGCGTCGAGCTGTTCTGGCTGTGCACCCGGGACAAACAGAGCTTCTATGAAAAACTGGGTTTCAGCTCCAAGGAGCAGACCGGTATGGTCTGGGCCAGAGCCCGCCACGCGAGATTGGAATAACGGCCCATACAAGGCTGTGGCTCGCCGTAAGGCATGCGGAGCTAGGATGTTGAGGGACGAGGCGTTCCAACCGTCCGACCGTTTTCCATCGTTGGTGACACGGCTGTCGTTCCATTTGTAGGCCCTGTCGGTGTTTAGTGTGATTGTTGTCGTTACGAAGTAATCCCCGCCCCAAGCAAGCCTCCATATCAACCATATACACGTATGGCTCGGTGACATGCGGTTGACGATATCTCGCCACCTACAAAGCGATCGGCCCATATCGTGTCGGTCGGAGTTCGAGCGTCGGTATGACCGAGACGGTGCCCGGATGGCCGAAGGCACCCGACAGAATCCACCGCGCGTCGTTCTCGCGCAAGGGCCAGGTCTGCCAACACCCACTTGTTCAGGCTGTTCAGCCCCTGCAAGTTGGCAACCAAGCCCGCACCTGTGGCCGCGGTGGCCCTCAGTTCTTAGGGCAGCACGGAAAACCCCCGCACGGAATCCGACATGAACGGTCCTGGCTTCTGTCCCGCCATCCAGCCATTTCCATGGCCCTTGCGTCTCGGTCGCGGAAGGCGAAATGATGCCGATGAGGACGCAGAGGCGAACGGCCTGCGCCCACCGTTGAACCGCCTGTGGTGCACCCATCCATAAATTTCCTCATACAGTGAAATCGAGAAGACACGGTAATACGCCCTGTAGCGGAGGGGGCGTTGGAGATCAAGTCGGCTTCCTCTTCCCTAAGCGGGATGGTCACGGTTGCGACGGCGATACCGTATGGATGCGGCGGAGCCGCTTGGGGGAGAAGAGGAGAGCCAGAAAGAATATCGCTGTTGCCAACAGCACAATTGCAGGTCCGGACGGCACGTCCCACAAAAACGATAGCACAACTCCGCCCACTGCGGACAGAACGCCGATCACGACCGCGTAGAGCGTCAGATGCGTCAGACTGTGCGTAAGCTGATAGGCGGTCGATGCCGGAATGAGGATCATCGCAAACACCAGGATGGCGCCAACCGTCTTGAGCGCCACGACCACTGTCAGCGTGACCAGTGTCAACAACAGAAAGAACATCCGCCTGGCTGGCACCCCCGAGAATTCCGCCATTTCCTGGTCAAACGCGATAAAGTACAGTTCCTTCGAAAATAGGAAAATTGTTCCCAGTACCAACAGACTCAGCCCCAAGATCACCTGCAGCTCATCCGGCGTCACAGAGAGCACGCTGCCGAAGAGATAGCCATAGACTTCTGGGTTATAGGCCTTCATCAAGCCGATGAACAAAATGGCCAGGGCCATCGTGGTCGTGTACAAGATCCCGATCGAGACATCTAGCTTCATCCGGCCCTTTTCTTCGATGAGGCCGGTGATCCAGCCTGTCGCGAGGCCGAACATAATCGCCCACACCAGCGGCGGCCAACCCATCAGATAGGCCAGCGCCACGCCAGCAAAGGCGGCGTGCGCCGTTCCTGCCCCGGCAAAGGCCAACCCGCGCAAAACGACAAACACGCCGATGGTGGAGCACAGCACTCCCACCAACGCCGCCGCCAGCAGCGAGCGGTGCATGAAGTCATAGGTGAGCATCTCGAACATATGCCGCGAGCGGTCAGCTTTCAGCCGTCAGCTTTCTTGGAAGACAAACCGCTGATCGCTAATGATGATGGTAGTCTTCGACGATCACCATATCACGGTCGGTGATGACCACATCTTTGCCGTATACCTGGCGAAGAATGTCCGGCTTCAGCACCTCCTGCGGCGGGCCGGCGGCGAACAGACGGGTCTTCAGCAGCACGAGCCGGTCCACCCGCGAGCGGATCATGTTGATGTCATGTGTGATGAGCAGAACCGTCAACCGGAGCTCCCGATGGAGCTGCTGCACCAACTCCACGACGTTGTGTTGGGCAGTGATGTCCAGTCCAGTGGTGGGCTCATCGAGCAAGAGGACCCGCGGCTGTTGAGCTAGGGCCCGTGCGATGAAGACCCGTTGCTGCTGCCCGCCCGACAAATGTCCCAGAGCTGTGTCGCGATGATGTTCCATCCCCACGTGTGCAAGGGCCTCCAGGGCGATTTCCCGGTCTCGCCGGGAGGGCCGCTTAAAGAGTCCCAACGCGCCATACCGTCCCATCATCACCGCTTCCAGCACGGTGACTGGAAAGTTCCGGTCGATCATCCCTTTCTGAGGGAGATAGCCGATGCGGGCCCGATGGTGACAACGTAGTTCCTCGCAGGCGCAATCGAAAATTTGCAGGTGCCCTTCCAGGGGACGCAGGAGACCCAGGACGGCCCGGCAGAGCGTGGTCTTTCCCGATCCGTTCGGGCCGATCACTCCGACGAATTCGCCCTCCGCGATGTCCAGAGAAATGTCCTGGAGGGCGATTACCCCAGGGAACCCGAATGTGGCGTGATCAAAGCGGATGATGGGGCGGTCGACACTCACGACGTCACACGACCTATGCGTCAGACCATGAATTCCTTGCGGTCTCGGTCACACGGGAACACGCCGTGCATTCAGGCTACGGCTTTTCCAGCGCACTGGCCAATTGGAGCACATTATAACGAAGCATGTCGAGGTAGGTCTCCGTGCCCGCGATGGCGCCGGGGAGAGTTGTTAAGACGACAACACGTGCCCCGGTTTCCCTCGCCAGGACCTCGGGAATCCTGGGATTCAACTGCGCCTCCGAAACGATGACCTTGATGCGGTTCTTCTTGATTTGGTCAATGAGGCTCTGGAGATGGTGGGCCGAGGGCTCGGTTCCCGGTTGATTGAGGATCGTGCCGACGACTTGGATGCCGAACCGTCTGGCAAAATACGGCCATGCCGGATGGTGGACCACGACCCGACGGTCAGGAACACGCCGAAGGCGTTCCGAGAGTTCGTCCCGCAGCGCATCGAGCCTGCGCAAGTAAGTTGCCTGATTCTGTCGATATTCGGCTGCGTGTTCCGGATCGACCGTGCTCAAGGCTTCGGTGACATGCCGGAGCATGATCGCGGCGTTTTCCGGGTCCAGCCATACGTGGGGATTCCCGACCGAAGAGGCATTCTGTCCAGTCCTTGCCGCTTCATCGTGCGGCTGATGATCGCGGATCAATCCGATCCCCTGCGACGTGGTCACGACCAACAGGTTCGGATTGCCCGCGTTCTTCACCAGCGATGAGACCCAGACTTCTAGCCCCAGCCCCACCTGGAACAGGACCCGGGCTTTGCGAACCGCTATGAGATCGCTGGGCTTGGGAGAGTAGGTGTGTTCGTTTTCGTAGCCCGACAACAACGACACCACGCGTACATGCGGACCGCCAACGTGTTCGGTCAGGTCCTTAAGGACCGGAATTGTGACGACAACTTCGACCGGTGCTGCGGCAGATGCCACCGGGAGCGTTGACACACCGGAGAAGGAGAAAGAGACGCCGAACGTCGTGATTGTCCATACTGCAAGCGGAACTGTCCGGAAAAACATGGGCGGGACCGTAGCACTGGGGACTGTGAAAGTCAAACGCGATCACGGAGGATCAAGCGATCTCTCGCTTGACCAGCGGAACGACTTCGATTAGCGTACCGCCGGTGTTCGCTTAAACGACCAATCGTCATTCGCCAATTGCTACCAGAAGGCACGATCCAGGATGATCATGCCTTCCGCGCTTGATTCCGGCGGTGAGTGATTGATGAGGCGTGCAGCCGCAGCTCGACAATGAACGTCATCGGTTTGATGTCCGGCACATCCGGCGACGGAGTGGACGCCGCGCTGGTCAGCATTCATGGCCGAGGTCACGCCCTGCGCGTGAAGCCGATCGCCTTTCGACCGTATCCCTATCCGCCGTCGCTGCAGCGTCGGATCGTGGAGGCCTCGACGTCCGGAACTGTCGCGGAGATCTGCCACCTCAATGCCCTGCTGGGCGAACTGTTTGCTGAGGCGGCTCTCGGCGTCATCCGGCAAGCTGGCCTCCGACCGGGCGACGTTCACTTGATCGGATCCCACGGTCAGACTGTTCACCATCTGCCGAAAGGGGTTCGGGAACGAAGGATCGGCGTGGTGCGGTCCACGTTGCAAATCGCGGCTCCGACTGTCATCGCGGAACGGACTGGAGTGACGACCGTCGCCGATTTCCGGTCGCGCGATCTCGCCGCCGGCGGCGAAGGTGCCCCCCTGACGCCCTACGCCCACTATGTGCTGCTTCGACATGCGCGCCGGTCCCGATTGATCGTCAATCTCGGCGGGATCAGCAACATCACGTACCTCCCGCGGGGAGGATCTCTGAACTCAGTCCGCGCATTCGACACCGGCCCAGGCAATATGGTGTTGGACGGCCTCGTTCAGCGGCTGACCAAGGGACGATCGATGATGGACTATGGCGGAAGGCTTGCGGCCAAAGGCCGCATAGACCGACGGCTGCTGAACGAACTGCTGGCCCATCCCTTTCTCCAACGACGGCCGCCCAAGTCGACCGGTCGTGAAGAGTTCGGCGAGCCGGTCGTGGCCAGGCTCCTGACCGTTCGGTGGGCACGGCGACTCTCGCCTGCGGACTTGCTTGCCACCTGCGCGATGTGGACCGCGCAAGCCGTCGGTGGCGCGCGGCGGTGGCTGCGCGGGGCAGTGGATGAGGTCATCGTTGGCGGTGGAGGCGTGCACAATCGAACGCTGATGGCGTATCTTACGTCGGTGTTCGATCCGATTCCGGTGAAGACGTTTCACGATCTGGGCTGGGATAGCAAGGCGTTCGAGGCAGTCGCGTTCGCCCTCTTGGCCTATCAGACAGTAGCTGGCGAGTGCACTAACCTTCCAGCCGTCACTGGTGCGACCCATCCGGTGCTGCTGGGCACGATCGTCCCAGCCAACCCACGGTGGATGATCGACGTGTGCCGGCGCTTGGGCAAATTCTCGCAACGATGATTCCACGTATGGAGGCTCTTCTCATCGGTGTTGGCGCTGTGATCGCGCTCGCTTTGGTCTGGCGCATCTGGGTTGTCCGCCGGACTGGCCGTGTCCAGGCCGCCGCCTTCTCCATTCCGCCGGGTGTGTCGTTCACGGCGCAGCCGTTTCTCACCGAGGCAGAAGCATTCCTGTACAACCTGATCCGCCTGGCGGTCCAGGATCGGTTTTTGGTCTTCGCTCAGGTGCCGCTGTGGTCTTTGGTCGAGATCGCGAGCGAGGATCGAAAAGCCCGCTCTGCGATATTGGGCAAGCTCGCGCTAAAACGGCTGGATTTCGTGTTGGTTCATCCGGGGACGAGGATGGCGGTAAAAGTCGTTAATCTTGATGAGCCGTTGTCGTCACCGCAGCGGCGAGATCGGGAGCGGTTGGTGGAGCAGGTACTGCAAGCCGCTGGCATTGGGTTCATTCGGCTCAAAACGCAGAGAACCTATACCGTGCCCGCCTTGTCGAATCTGCTGGGACTGGACCCGCCCGAAAGCTAACGAAGACGGCGAGCCACAGCCTGAGGGATCATTCCCGCAAGACCTTGTCCTTGGCCGCACGTGTCTCGAGGGCTCTGCGCGCTGGTCTCGCTTCAGCGCTGTCAGGGTCGTCGTTCACCACGTACTCGAACATCATCCCTGCCTCCTCGTGATCGCTGAGCTGGGCATAGATCTGGCCAGTCGCCAGGCAGCCGGCGCGAGCTTCGCGCTCAGCGGGTCGTACCACATGATAACGCTTGGCTGCCAAAGCTCACTGCCCATGCAGTTTCAGAACCAACCGAAATCCTGCCAAGTGCTGCTTCATACTTAGCGGCGGAATTCTTCCATCACGCGATTTATAGGGGTTACAGAGGCGACGAGATGTATCCTGCGCTTGTGCCGGGGTGCCTGTAGCGGGTGATCGATTGGGATCCCGGTCATTCAGTACTGCCGTCAGCCTCATCCATCGGGCCGATGGTCTCGTCCCCATGACTGCTCCTCCGCCCGACGATTGACCAGCTCCTTGGGCACCGTTTCGCAGACGCAAGCCGCGTGCCCATTATGGAAGACCACAGGAAATGGCTGTGTCTCCTGAACCCGTTGGCAACTCACGTCGGCATGCGCCTGCGTGTGACTGGAAGTGGCCGAAAGATATTTGCTTGTCCCATTAGCGCGCCGTGCTGGCTGGCAAAAGGCTTCTCTTTGGATCTTTGGACAGGATCGGCCCTGGAGCCGACACAACCGGGCCATCAGGAAACCGGGCCATCAGGAGCACGGACAGCCTTCGTCGGGAGAGGAAGGGCTTGTACTGCCACCCATTGCCGTATGTATGGAGGTGTCCTCTTGGGCGTGGTTAGCCGGTTGTTCCATCATGCCGAAACCCTCGTTTTGGGGCAACACCTGTCGGGGCAATCAGCACTGGGGATTGGTAATGACGCCTGAGTGCTGGCCGACCCCGGCTGGTGACCACCTGCTCGCTTCCAATAGACTGGAGCATGACTCGCACGCTCTTTATGACCGATCCCCTCTGACCGAGATCGGCCGGTAAACCGGTTTCGGCCGCCCGAGTCATCAGGTTTTCGGTTGCCGGTTTTTTTTAGGAAGAGGAGAGGGGAAAAGAACGGTTCTCGTCGATTGGGTAAAACTGAAAGCCGTTACCGCCCCGCTGCTTCGCGCAGTACATAGCGGCGTCTGCGTGCTTCAGCAGTTCGTCAACGCTCCGGTCATCCTGGGGATAGACGGTGATCCCGATACTGACGCCAACGGACTGAGGCCGCCCGTCGATGAAAAACGGCTTGCGGACGGCCTCTACAATGCGCTGGGCGACCGTCACGATATCCTGCCGGCCGGTGATCCCTTCCAGAATCACAGCAAATTCGTCTCCGCCCATTCGGCCGACCGTGTCCGCCTCGCGTACGCAACTCCTGAACCGATCGGCGACGGCTTTCAGCAATCGGTCGCCCACATCATGGCCACACGTGTCGTTCACGGCCTTGAATCGATCCAGATCCAGCAACATCAGTCCCAGCGGTTGCTGGGTACGCTTGCTCCGGGCCAGAGCCAGGAAGAGCCGGTCTCGGAAAAGCGTGCGATTGACCAAGCCGGTCAATTGATCATATTGTGCGAGATAGGTCAGCCGCTCCTCGGTTCGTTTCCGCTCGATTGCATAACGGATTGCCCGCGGCAGCCAATCAGTTTGCGCCTGACCCTTGACAAGGTAATCCTGAGCGCCTTGCTGGACGGCTTGAAGCGCAAGTTCCTGATCGTCATAGCCGGTGAGCACAACGATCGGAATGCCGGGGCTAGTCGCCAGCACCTGAGTTACGGTGTTGAGCCCCTGCGCATCCGGAAGGGAAAGATCAAGCAGGACCGCGTCGAATCGGTCGCGCGCCAAACGCGCCAGTCCCTCGCCGAGGGTTCCGACGTGCGTGAGATCACATTTGAATTGTTTGGTGGCCCATTCTGCAAGAATATCCTGTGTGAGTTGGGCGTCGACCGGGTTGTCTTCGATCAGAAGCACCCTGACCATACCGCGCCCTCTCGGAAGCGCCAACCCGCCGTGAGAAACTCCGCTTTCCGAGACAGTGCTGGCGCCTTCACAATGGTGGCTAGCGGTTACAATTCATCATTTCGATACAGCAATCAATAATACTGAGAGGCTCTCTGCGGCAAACAAATTGGCAAATTGATTCCGCGCCCGACCGTGCGAAGAGGTGATCGAGACATCTGACTGGAAAGCGCACTTGCTGAGGAGCGACCCAGCAGCCGAAGGGAGAAGAAAGCAAGGAAGGTCCCGCGAACACCTCCCGCCCGCGCTCTCTACCTGCGAGATCACATGACGCAAAGAAGCGCTCTACTTTGACGTTTTCTCCGGAGCGCTCGAGCCCACTAAACTAAAACAACGCACACACGCTCCCGGCAGAACCCTGACCTGGCAATAGAGACGTACCAGACAGCTCCCGGCTGCCGGGAGACGTGCGAAATGCGTTGGTCCCTGGCTTAGCTGTGGTGCAGCGCCTCCGCTCTCCTCCGAACTTCTTGGGCCTTTTCTGTCTGACCGAGGTTCTCGTACAGCGAGGCGATGTTGGCATGCAGGTGTGCGAGCAACTGACCGAGTTGTGCTTCTTGCGCGATGACATTGGCCTCCAGCGCCAGTTTTTTCTCTTCGCTCCGCCGGAACCGGTCCTCGAGGCGTTGCACCAGTTGAATCCAACCCTTTACTTTTCCCGAATCCAGTTCCGGCGTCGGAGGGAGCGCCTCTCCACGTTCCAACGCCTTTTCCGTCTGGTTCATCCAGTTGATGAAAATTAGAAAGTCTCCAAGCGTAATCTTGAGTGCGGATGACGTTCCTTCTTCCTCGATGACCAGGTCTTCCATTGACCCCTCCACCCGAAAGTTAGTGAGCCGCGATAGAATTGTCATGCCTTCGCCCTGAACACTGGCTCTCCGGAATCCAACCTAGAGAGCCTCCCCCTGACATCGGATGCAAACATCTCGCCTTACTTGACCCAAGCGCCATTACCTCCTTTCTCGAATTATTTATTTGGGTCACAGCAGTTCCCGACCTCGACCGCATCCGATGCGTTAGATCACCCACCCACGCTACTAAGTATCGTGGCTAGAACTGAGAAGTCAACAGGCCCTTGTATGATTTTCCATTTTTCTTTTCCAAGGCGCCGCGGCGACTTCTTACCATAGTCTGTCAAACTAAAAAAAACCGATTCGGAACTGACTCGCTTGCCTGACATCCGTTTGGACAGGAGAGCCTGTGAACTTGGATTATCACCGGAGAAGGGCCTTTTAGCGGAATGGTATACGCTCTCTGCCCTGCGCTTGTGAATCCGTGCGGAACAACCACAAAAAAGCCCTGGCGGCAGCGCCGACAGGGCGAAGAATTTGGGGGAATGAAGGCTTGGTTGCGGGGGAAGGATTTGAACCTTCGACCTTTGGGTTATGAGCCCAACGAGCTACCAGACTGCTCCACCCCGCGCGCGGATACTAACAAGCGGCCCCTATGAAGTCAAGGCAAGGCCCATGCGCGGCCCAGCGAGGTTGATTTCACTCGACCGCCGTGTTAAAGCGTCGACATGCGCATCGTATTCATGGGCACGCCAGATTTCGCCGTTCCATCGTTGGAGGCGCTGCTCAAATCCGGGGAGACTGTCGTCGGCGTTGTGACTCAACCTGATCGGCCCAAGGGCCGGGGCCGGGCGCTCACGCCGTCTCCCGTTAAACTGGTGTGTCAGCGTGAAGGCCTGGCGGTCCTCCAACCGCTCAAAATGAAGGATCCAGCATTCCTTCAGGCGCTGAAGGAGTGGCACCCGGATGTGATCGCCGTGGCCGCTTTTGGCAGGATCCTGCCGCCGGCGATTCTCAGTCTCCCCCCAAAGGGCTGCATCAACGTCCATGCGTCGTTGCTGCCGAAATATCGCGGAGCCGGACCAATCCAATGGGCCATTATCAACGGCGAGCAAGAGACTGGGGTCACAACGATGTTGATGGACGAAGGCATGGATACCGGCGCGATCCTCTTGCAAGAAACCGTGCCCATTGAACCTGACGACACAGCCGGCACCCTCTCTGCCAAGCTGGCCCAAGTCGGCGCCAGGCTTTTGGTGGACACGTTGCGTCGATTGAAAGCCGGAACCCTGGTGCCCAGCCCGCAGGATCATGCTCAGGCCACGATGGCGCCACCGCTGAAAAAAGAAGATGGATTGATCGACTGGTCCCGCCCTGCCGTCGACATTGCCAATCGCGTCCGCGGCCTGGTTCCCTGGCCAGGGGCCTATACCTTCGCCGGCGACACTCTGTGGAAGATTTGGAAAGCCGCCCCTAGGGACGGACCGACCGCTCAGGCTCCTCCCGGCACGGTCATAGGACTCACCAAGGACGCCATTCTGGTGGCGACGGGAAGTGGGCTCCTTTCCATTACCGAAATTCAACCGGCCAACAGCCGGCGCATGACCGTAGCCGAATTTCTTGCTGGTCACCATCTTTCGCCGGGACAGGTGCTGGGGGCGGGCCCGAGGGCTGGACGTTGAGAGGACCGTTTACCATGAAGGCGAACCCCGGCCTCGGCCAGCGCTCGTCGCTACTCGCTCATTCTGGTTCCCGGTCGGATGCCAGATCAATTGCGCTTCGCGCGCTCATCGAGACGGAGCTGAAGCAGACTCCGGCGGACGAGGCGTTAAACGATGCGCTTCGACACATCCGTCAGGATTCTCGCGAACGGGCATTGGCCACCGAGCTCACGTATGGCGTACTCCGCCGACGAGGCGCGCTCGATTGGCGTTTGGCGCAGGTCATGGATCGTCCGATCGAGCGGCTCCCCGCCGTCGTAAAGACGGCGCTGCGCCTGGGCGCCTATCAACTGCTTTATCTGGATACCATCCCCGACTCCGCGGCAGTTCACGAATCCGTGCAGATCGTGAAACCGTTTCGTGCCCAGCTCGGCCGTGATTGGAGTGGATTCGTCAACGCCGTCCTGCGAACCCTGCTCCGTACCGCGCAGCCTCCCTGGCCCGACGTGGCGGCCCACCCGGTCGCCGCGCTGGCCATCCGGTATTCCTGTCCGGAGTGGTTGGTGCGGCGCTGGCTAGAGCGGTTCGGGCCGAGCCAAGCCGAACGACTGTGCCGCACCGTGAGCGAAATCCCCCCGCTCACCATCCGTGTCAATACCCTGCGCACAAGTCGGGAGGCTCTGATGGAGCGGTTCGCTTGTGCCGGAATTGACGCCCGCGCGACCGCTGTCAGTCCTGTGGGACTCGTGCTCGACAAGTGCGGCTCGGTCACGGAGCTGCCGGGATTCCGTGACGGAGCGTTTTATGTCGAGGATGAGGCTGGCCAATTGATTCCGTTGTTGCTCGACCCGCAACCGGGTGAGCGTGTGCTCGATGCCTGTGCCGCGCCCGGAGGAAAAACCACCCATCTGGCTGCCCTGATGCAGAATCGAGGCGAAATCATCGCTGTGGACCGGAGTCCGCAGCGGATCCGAAAAGTGGAGGACAATTGCCGGCGTTTGGGTGTCTCGATCGTCCGATCGGTTGTGGCCGATGCCAGACAACTCGCTGTGTCGGCCGAGAGACAGGGAGGCAGAAAAGGCATTCGGACGCCGCTGTTCAACGCACCGTTCGACCGGATCCTGCTGGATGTCCCGTGCAGCGGGTTCGGTGTCCTGCGGCGCCATCCGGAAGCAAAGTGGCGGAAACAGGCTGCAAGGCTTGAACGACACCAAAGGCTGCAGCGCGAACTCCTGGAAGCGGTCAGCGCTCTCTTGCGGCCTGGCGGGGTGTTGGTCTATAGTACGTGTTCGACCGAGGCGGAGGAAAACGAACAGGTCGTCGAGTCCTTCTGCCACGCCCACGCCGAGTTTCGACGTGAAAGCGTGGGACCGTGGTTGCCCCCAACCGGTCTCCCGTTGTTGACCAGCCAAGGAGATCTCTTCACAATATTCAACGAGCATGCTATGGACATCTTCTTTGCCGCTCGTCTGCGGAGAGTCGCCTGATGAATCGCCCACCGGTCCGCATCGCCCCGTCTATTCTTTCCGCAGACTTTGCCCGGCTGGCCGACGAAATCGCGCGTGTCGAACACGGCGGCGCCGATCTGCTCCACATCGATGTCATGGATGGACACTTCGTCCCTAATTTGACGGTGGGGCCTCCTATTGTGGAAGCGTTGCGGAAGGTGACCAAACTCCCGCTCGATGTTCATTTGATGATGACCAATCCGGATGCGTTCATTGCGGACTTCGCCGCGGCGGGCGCCGACTACTTGACCGTCCATGTCGAAGCCTGTCCGCATCTGCATCGTACTGTTCAATCAATCAAGGAACACGGCGTCAAAGCTGGCGTTTCCCTGAATCCGGCAACCCCGATCAGCTTTCTGGAGGAGATCGTGCGCGACACCGATCTGGTGCTGATCATGTCGGTGAATCCCGGGTTCGGCGGGCAGCAGTTCATCCCGTCGTCACTACGGAAGATTACGCAAGCCCGACGGCTCATCGCGCGCGTGAAAAGCCCGGCGGCGCTGGAAGTCGACGGGGGGATAAAGCCGGACAATGCGGGGCAGATCATTCAGGCTGGCGCGGATATTCTGGTGTCCGGGTCGGCTATCTTTTCTGCTAACGACTACGGGGCGGTTATCGCCGCGTTGCGCGCCGCTGGGCAATCCCGCTTCTCTCCTTCGAAACCCACAGACTGTGTCGGTGCATCAGTAAGCGAGGCCGGGTGAATATTTCCTCTCTCATCGACAGCCTACATCCGCTCGAAATCAAGGTTCTTATGGCGTTCGGGCAGGGCTCGGTCCTGCGGATCGAACAGATCGCTCAGGCGACCGGGCTTGACGCATCGCAGTTAAGCATGGCTGTCGAATGGCTGCTGACCAAGGGCCTGCTCGCTGTCGAGGCGGAAACGGTCATCCCGGTGGTGTCGCTCACCAAAATCGGCGAGCACTACCTGGAGCACAATGCCCCAATTGAACGTATCCTGGCGGCTGCCCGCGAGGCTGCCGCGACCGGCAGGCGGCTCACGATTCAGGATATTCAATCTCGGGAGGGGTTGGAGCCGGGCGAAATCAGCGGCGCGATCGGCTGTCTGAAAAAAGAGGGCGCCGTCTTGATCGTTCAGGGCGGGTGTATTGAGGCTACCGGGCGGTCCAGCCCGACGGCGGAAGCGTTGCGGGCATTACTCCCGCAACTCCGCGGGACCCCCCGCGAGCTCGATGCATTTCCGGAGACCCTGCGCCAGGTCATCCGACAGTATGCCGTGAGGCGCGGCAATGCCCGCGAGCCGTTCCGGATCGACGAGCGCGTGATCCGATCATATCGTTTGACTCCAATGGGTGAGCAGGCCGCCGGGCTGACCAAGCGGCTGGGCGCGATGGAGGAGGTTTCGCAGTTGACACCCGAGCTGCTGAAAGACGGGGCTTGGCGCACCAAGCGGTTTAGGAAATATACCATTAGTCTGCGGCCTCCTCGGATTGCCGCTGGCAAGCGGCATCCGTACCGGGAATTCCTCGATCTGGTGAAGCATAAACTCGTCAGCATGGGGTTCCGAGAGATGCGCGGCCCTTTGGTCGAGACCGAATTTTGGAACATGGACGCCCTGTTCATGCCGCAGTTCCATCCGGCTCGGGATATCCACGACGTCTATTTTGTGAAAGAACCGACCCATGCCCGTTCGGACGATCCGCGGGAGCAGGAGCTTCGAGCTCGGGTGGCAGAGACCCATGAAGCTGGCGGCAGGACAGGATCGACCGGATGGGGGTATCGGTTCGACACGCGGCGCACATTGCGGCTAGTTCTCCGGAGCCAGGGAACCGCCGTCTCCGCTAGAACACTGGCGTCCAATCCCTCTGTACCAGGCAAATATTTTTCGATTGCCCGTTGTTTTCGGTACGATGCGGTGGATGCGACCCACGCCACTGACTTCTTCCAGATCGAGGGGATTGTGTTGGGCGAGGACATCAATTTCCGGACCTTGCTTGGCCTACTCGATCTCTTTGCGCGGGAAGTGGCCCAGGCGAAGGAAAGCAAATTTCTTCCGGCCTACTTTCCCTTCACCGAGCCGTCGGTCGAACTGCATGTCCGGCACCCGCGTTTGGGGTGGATGGAACTGGGCGGCGCCGGCCTCTTTCGACCGGAAGTCACCCTGCCCTTGGGCGTCACAGTGCCGGTGATCGCCTGGGGATTGGGTCTCGACCGCATGGCCATGGTCGCGCTGGGCATCCATGACATCCGTGATCTGTTCACCGCGGATTTGGAACTGATTAGGATGACGCGCGGAAGGTTTTAAAAAAGAAAAGAAGGGTTCGTTCAATTTGTTCTGATTCCCAAACAGACCTGAACCACCAAACAAACTGTCGGCAAGAGCATGCCCACCATTTCCGTCAACCGTCAGGACCTCGAGCAGTTGATCGCCGGACCGGCCCGAGCCAGCCGCCCTATCACGACGGAACAACTGGAAGCCTGGCTCCCGTTGGTCAAGGGCGAGTTGAAAGGCCAGAACATTGAGACCGGTGAGCTGCGGATTGAACTCCAGGACAGCAACAGGCCAGACCTGTGGTGTTGCGAAGGAATTGCCCGTCAAATCAGAATCAAGCTCGAGGGGCGCGCACCGGTCTATCCGTGCTTCTCCCCGACTCGGCGGCCTAAGCATCGCCTCGTCGTCTCACCCGGTCTGGAGTCGGTTCGTCCCTATGTCGCAGCCTGCACGGCCAGCGGCTATGAGGTCACCAGCGAAAGCCTGGCGCAGTTGATCCAAACCCAGGAAAAACTGGCTGAGATTTTCGGACGTAAGCGGCGGACGGTCTCGATCGGCCTCTATCGGCTTCCTCGTATCGTTTTTCCCGTCACGTATGAACTCGTGAAGCCGGAGGATGCAAGCTTCACTCCGTTGGGGCTGGAATCCAAGATGACCCTCGGGGAGATCCTGCTCGTCCATCCCAAGGGATTGGAATACGGGTCGATCCTGGCTGGCCACGATCGGGTCCCGTTGCTCCGGGATGCCGCGGGGCAAATATTGTCTTTCCCGCCGATCATCAACAGTCGGGAGATCGGCGAAGTCCAGGTCGGTGACCGCGAGCTGTTTGTGGAAGTGACGGGAACCGATCTGCCGATGGTGGTGTTGACGCTGAATATTTTCGCCGTCAATTTGGCCGATCGCGGTGCCGTGATCAGCCCGGTCGAGGTAGCGTATCCGTACAAGACACCTCTGGGCAAGACCGTCACGACGCCCAAAGATCTTGGGAGAGCCCGAACAATTCGTGCGGAGGCGATCGCGGCGGCGCTCGGGCAGCCGCTGGACGCACGGAGGATCGGCAAGGCTCTGCGCGCGTACGGCTATACGATCACAGCCACGCGCGACCGGGTCTCGGCGAAGCTGCCTCCCTATCGGAATGATCTCATGCATGCCGTCGACGCGGTCGAAGACGTCGCCATCAGCCTGGGCTACGATGCGTTTGCGCCGGTGATGCCTTCACAGTTTACGGTGGGAAGTCTGTCTCGATTGGAACAGTGGGCAGACAAGGTGCGAGACCTCATGATTGGAATGGGGTTTCAAGAGATCATCTCGAACATCATGGCTTCACGCCAGGAACTGTGTACAAACATGCGCCTGGCGGGTACCGAATGGGACAAGGTCGTCGAGGTGGAGAATGTAATGTCCCAAAGCTTTTCCTGTCTGCGACAGTGGCTCACGCCCTCGCTGCTCCGCGTCGAGGCTGCTTCCAGTCGTGCCTTTTACCCGCATCGGCTGTTCGAAGTTGGAGAAACTGTGGTACCCGATCCGCATGAAGCCACAGGTTCGCGCACGCTGGTGGTGCTTGGGGCCCTGATTGCCCATGCCGGAGCGAACTTCTCCGAAATGCACTCTTGCCTGGACCTGCTGTTATTCTATCTCGATCGGCCTTATACCTTGGAGTCTGTAAACCATCCGTCGTTCCTGGAGGGCCGAGCCGGTCGGATCATGTCAGACGGACAGGTGTTGGGATTGATCGGGGAACTCCATCCCGAAGTCCTAGAACGCTGGCAGATTGGCGTCCCTGCGGTGGCGTTCGAACTCGAAGTGGACCGACTAGCAGGGAGCGGAGAGTAACGTTCTCTCACCGTCGGTCAGCGAGGCCGTGCTCTTCGGACAGCCGTCGACCCATGCGAACACACGGATCCGCGCTCAGGTGCTTGCCGCTACTATCTGCTGTTTGGCCAGCCCGATTAATCTTTCGAATCCGGAAGGATCCTTGATCGCCATATCCGAGAGGACTTTCCGGTCCAGCAGGATGTTGGCTTCGCGAAGCGCATTCATAAAGCGACTGTAAGTCAATCCTTGCACCCGCGTTGCGGCGTTGATCCGTGCGATCCAAAGCCGCCGGAAGTCCCGCTTCCGTTTTCTTCGGCCGACATAGGCATACGTCTGCCCCTTGTCCACCGATTCCGTCGCTGTGCGGAAGAGGCGGCTCTTGGCGCCGTATTGCCCTTTTGCCAACTTCAGTCTCTTTTTTCGTCGCTGCCTGGTCTTGGGACCGCCTTTTGCGCGCGGCATCGTTTGCGCTCCTTTCAGTCGATCGCAGGTGAATTCCCGAAGTTCTCAGTTAGTTCTAGCCTTTATAGGGAAGAAGCCGGTAGACTGTGCGTGCTGCGGCGTCCTCGAGGGTTGTCACACTTTTCAAACGGCGCTTACGGTCACGCGCTTTGCCGGTGAGCAGATGGCGTCGCCCACATCTTCTCCTCATGACCTTGCCGGTCCCGCTGCGGCTGAAGCGCTTGCTAGCTCCGGAATGCGTCTTCAGTTTCTGTCTGGCCATGATCTGTCCTTTCTCTCTGCTTTATCCGTTTTTCTCAGCCGTTCACGGTGTTGTGCGTAAGTGGCGGCGGCTGCTGACGCAGCAGCTACCGCCTTCATTGGTCCTATGATTTCGGCGCGATGATCATGACGAGGCTGCGGCCTTCCATGCGCGGGGCGTACTCGACGGTTCCCGAATCTGTCAACTGTTCGATCACCGTGTTCATCACAGCCCGTCCCATCTCCTGATTCGCCATTTCGCGGCCCCGAAACATCAAGGTGACTTTGGTTTTATTGCCTTCGGCCAAGAAGCCCTTGATCTGACGAATCTTGATCTCCAAGTCGTGCTTGTCAGTCCGCGGTCGGAGCTTGATCTCTTTGACCTGAGTGGACTTCTGGTGACGGCGGCTCTGATGTTCCTTCTTGCTCAACTCATACTTGTATTTGCCGTAGTCCATGATCCGGCAGACCGGCGGCTGTGAAGTCGGCGCCACCTCTACCAGATCGTATCCCATTTCTTGGGCCTGTCTGAAGGCGTCCGCCGTGGGCATGATGCCCAATTGTTCGCCGTCCGGTCCGATCACCCGGACTTCTCGGACCTTAATCTCTCTATTGACGCGAAGCTTAGGTACGATAAGCCACCTCTCTCTATCACGTGGTAGTGAGCGGCACAGGCTGAGCCTCAGCTCGGAGCAGCTCCAGCACGGCGGCGACGCTCATGTTCCCAAGGTTCAACCCGGTTCGGCCGCGGACCGACACCGTGCCGCTCTGCGTTTCTCGGTCTCCTACGACCAGCATATACGGAATTTTTGCCTTCTCCGCTTCCCGGATCTTGAACCCCACCTTTTCGTTCCGCAAATCCGCTTCTGCCCGGTAACCAGCGGCCTTCACCTGGTCGAGCACACCGATGGCGTACTCGCGGTGTTTGTCGGTAATCGATAGGACGATTGCCTGGATGGGAGCCAACCAGACCGGAAACGCGCCGGCATAGTGTTCAAGCAAGATGCCGAAGAAGCGCTCGATAGAGCCCATCAACGCCCGGTGAATCATGATCGGCTGGTGAGGCTTGCCGTCCTCCCCCGCGTAGGTCAACTGGAACCGCTCGGGGTTGTTGAAATCCACCTGGACCGTGGAGCACTGCCAGGATCGGCCGAGAGCGTCCTTGATTTTGATGTCGATCTTGGGGCCATAGAACACTCCTTCCCCCGGATCGACACGGTATGCCACTCCCCGGCCTTTGAGCGCTGCTTCGAGCGCAGCGGTGGCCTGCGCCCACTTTTCCTGGGAGCCCACGGCTTTCTCCGGTCTGGTCGACAGAAAGACCTCGAATTCCGAAAACCCGAAGGTCCGCAAGATAAAGAACGTGAAATCCAGGACTCGGCCGACCTCCGTCTCGATCTGGTCCGGACGACAGAACAGGTGCGCGTCGTCCTGCGTGAACCCTCTCACGCGCAGCAGCCCATGCAGCACGCCGGTTCGCTCGTATCGATACACCGTGCCCAACTCCCCGTACCGGATCGGGAGGTCTCGATAGCTGCGCAGGTGGGATTTGTAGATCATGATATGGAACGGACAGTTCATCGGTTTGAGCTGATACTCGCTGCCCTCGACCTTCATCGGCGCGAACATGTTGTCGCGGTAGTAGTCAACGTGTCCGCTGGTCCGCCAAAGATCCAACCGTGCGATATGCGGTGAATAGACCAACTCGTATCCATTGCGTAGGTGCTGTTCCCGCCAGAAGTTCTCGATCAACAGACGGATCAGCGCGCCCTTGGGGTGCCACAGCACGAGGCCCGGCCCGATTTCATCCTGGATGGTGATCAGGTCGAGCTCCTTCCCCAGCTTGCGGTGATCCCGACGCTTGATCTCTTCAAGCCGAGCGAGATACGCATCGAGTTCCGCCTGGGTAGGGAAAGATGTGCCGTAAATCCGCTGCAGCATCGGATTCCGTTCATCCCCGCGCCAGTAGGCCCCGGCGCTGGAGAGAACCTTCAGCGCACCGACCCGACCGGTCGAGGGGAGGTGCGGTCCTCGGCACAGATCGATGAACTCGCCTTGGCTGTACAGCGAAACGGTTTGGTCCTCGAATCCTTCGATCATTTCGGCCTTATACTGCTCGCCCCGTTCGCGGAAAAACTGACTGGCCTGTTGCTTTGGCAGCTCCATCCGTCTGAAGGGCCGGTCGGCCTTGATGATCTCCAGCGCTCGGGCTTCGATCTTTTCCAAGTCCTCTGGCGTGAACGGGCGCTCGAATGCGAAGTCATAGTAGAAGCCGTCTTCGATAGCCGGACCGATCGCCAGTTGCGCACTCGGAAACACTTCTTTTACTGCCTGAGCCATGATATGGGCGCTGCTGTGACGATAGATCTCTCTCCCCTCGGGCGAATCAAAGGTGAGAGGTTCAATGGTCGCATCCTCGACGAGAACCCGATCCAAATCGACCGGTTGGCCGTTGACCTTGGCCGCTAGAATAGCCGATCCCAGAGTCACGCCGGCGCGAGCCAGGGCTTCGCCGACGGTGCAGCCTGCTGGCACTTCTTTTTGGGTCCCGTCCTGGAGAGTGACACAGATCATGCGCGAAGTCATCGCCGGTCCCCAGAAACAAGAAAGGCACCCCGACCGCACCTTGGGGCCGGATGCCATCTATCGGATGGTAGGCGCGGACGGTCTTGAACCGTCGACCTCTACCGTGTCAAGGTAGCGCTCTCCCCCTGAGCTACGCGCCTAGCGTCCGAGTCGGCATGCTAATATAGCTTGGCCTGAAGTGTCAAGGAAACCAACGCAGAAAAGGCGGCCATCGGATGCCGATGGCCGCCTTTTCTGCGTCGACTCGAACCGATGCCCTGCAATGAGCTGAAAACTTACTTGACCGAAGCCCGCAGCATCTTACCCGCCGAAAATTTCGGGACACGGGCCGCCGGGATCTTAAGCGTTTCCCCGGTCCGTGGATTGCGTCCCACGCGCGCTTTGCGTTTCGCCACGGTAAAGGTGCCGAAGTTCACCAGGCTGACTCGCTGCCCCTTCTTCAGCGACGAGGTGACGGCCCCAGTGAATGCGGCCAACGCATTGCTTGCGGCGACCTTGGTGATCCCGGCTGACGCTGCCATTTTGGCGATCAATTCCTCTTTGGTCATCGCATTCCTCCTTGCTTGAGAGATGGGATGAGGAACCGCTCCTCGATCCTTCCCTACCTTTGACCCTCCATCGCGACGAAACGCGCTGGTCCAGCTTGTTTAAGCGGAACGGGTTCGTTGCCTCCGTCCACGTCTCACCGGGATGCGGAGGTCAATGATCTTTTTGCGCAGGGTGTTCCGATTCAGGCCCAAGAGTTCCGCCGCCTGAATCTGATTGCCCTTCGTTTCCTTCAGCGCCAGCGCGATCAACGGACGTTCTACCGCTGTCATGAGCATGGGGTGCAGGTTCCGCCCCGCCCCGTTCCGCATGCTCCTGACGAAATCGACCATTTTCGATTCGATGTAGCTTTCAAGCGACAACTCTTGATCGGCACCGCCCGGAGGGGGGTGACCGTCGACCATGGTCTGAATCATTTTAGAGGCCCGCTTGAGCGCATGCCGCGACCCTGCTAATACGAGAGTCCTGGCCGGATCGATCGCCTGTTGCAATTCGGTCAGTTCGCCCCAGCTACCTCGCTTGACTTCCAGCACCACAATGTCGAAGGGATGCTTGGCAATTTCCTTGGTCAGCGTGGCTGTGTCCTTTACCGTCGTGATCGCTGCTTCCCGGAAAGCTTGCCTGAACCGGGCGTGGACATCGTGGTCGGCGCTGAGAAGAAGAATGCTCAAGGCCGACGTTCGAAGCGTCATGAAGGCACCGGCGAAGCAAAAAGAAGAGAAGAAGAGGCTGGAATTGTTATCCCAGAGTCGGGACGATGTCAATCGGGAAAATGCGCTACAAATGGCCGAAAAGACGCTCGGCTAAACGTTTTGCGGGCGTGAGCTTCACACGTTCGCCAGGCTCAGCAGTTTAGGCCTGATCGGCAAACGTGCGTGGTTGTATTCAGGACAACGCCTGATGGAGCCTGAACTCAAGGAACGCCCGTTAGACCTCAAGTCATGCACCCCATTCTCAGAGGGCATGGGAAGGAAGAAGGATTCCGGCAGGCGAGGTATTTTCCAGCGCCCCTCTGCACTATAACCATCAACCATCTGGACATTCGAATTGCGAATTGCCGGGATTGGGGCACGGGGAGGGATACAGACTTGACACCATCTCTGTACCAAGAGTAAAAGATAAAACAACCCAAGCAATTCCTATCGGAATACTGAAAAATGCAGGTTTCGCTCAAGGCCACCTATGCCATTCTGGCTGCGTTGGACCTGGCGATGCATAGTGGAGATTCACCGGTTCAGGCCAAGTCCATCGCCAAGAGGCAAAGCATTCCCGCCCGCTTTCTGGAGCAGGTGTTGAACGCGATGAAAAAAGCCGGCCTGGTAACGAGTCTCCGGGGAGCCCAGGGCGGATACATGTTGAGCAAGAAACCCTCGGAGCTTTCGCTGGCTGAAATCCTGGAGGCGCTGGACGGCCCGATCGGTCCGCATCGCGGCCAGGTGCTCCGCCGTCTCTCCCGACGAGACCATCGGCAAGTCTCGTTGTTGGCTTCCGTTTGGGACCGAGTCAAACAGGCAGAATTGAGTGTGCTGACCAGCGTCACAGTGAAGGAGTTGGTCGATCGACAGCGTGAACTCGAACAGCAGCATGCGCTGATGTACCACATCTGAGCATTGGTGAACGGATAGGCTGCCACAGCTTCGCTGTTCGCAGCCAAGTCCGGGAGAGAAAGGGGTTCCCCATGAGCGCAGCCCGAACAACTTCGTCGCCTGAGGTCCAAACTGTAATGATTCCTCCTGAGATTCTGGAGGAGATCGAAGCGTTTGAAGTCGAAGCCAACCGAGTCCTCACCGGCGAGCTGTCTGGCGATCTGTTCAAGCCGTTTCGTCTGCAGCATGGCATTTATGGCCAACGGCAACCCGGGGTGCACATGTTCCGGATCAAGATTCCGTTCGGGGGCCTCACCGCGAACCAGCTTAGGCGAATCGGAGAAATCGCCGATCAGTATGCCACGGGTGTCGGGCATGTCACGACCCGGCAGGATATTCAGCTCCATTTTGTCTCGCTTGAGGATGTGCCGACCATGATGCGGAAGATCGCGGAAGTGGGTCTTACCACCCGCGAGGCTTGCGCCAACACTGTGCGGAACGTCACCGCCTGTCATTTGGCCGGCGTGTGTCCAGGCGAACTCTTCGACGTGACGCCGTACGCCAAGACTGTCGCGCTACATCTTCTTCGGAATCCACTGAACCAGAGCTTGCCGCGCAAATTCAAGATCGCGTTCTCTGGCTGTTCGCACGATTGCGCGCTGACGCCGATCCACGATATCGGCCTATTGGCTGCGAAGAAGGAGAACGGCGAGATCGGGTTCCGCATGTCGGTGGGTGGTGGATTGGGCTCCACGCCGCGCTTGGCTCACGTATTGCGGGACTTCGTTCCTATGGATGAACTCATTCCTTCCATTGAGGCAGTTATCAAGGTCTTTGACGCACTCGGCAACCGCAAGAATCGACACAAGGCCCGGTTGAAATTTGTCATCGACAAGTTGGGGATCGAAGAGTTCAAGCGACGGTGGGAAGCGGCCTATACGGCGATGGGCTACAGCCGTCCTGCCCGCACACCGATCACGCTGTTGGCGCACCAGGACGACCCGGTTCCGCTCATCATGCCGACTCGTGCCGACGGTTCCGGTAACGGCGCCGTTGCCCACAACGGAAACATCGAGAGGTCTGCGTTCGAGGTATGGAAACGGACCAACGTGATCACGCAGAAGCAATCAGGCTATGTGGCTGTGGTGATCAAGCTTCCGATGGGAGATCTTACCACCGCTCAGATGTATGCTCTAGCTGACCTGGCCGAGACCTACTCGAACGGCAACATCCGAACCACCATCAATCAGAACATGATTATTCGATGGGTGCCCGAGGTGAAACTACGGGAGTTCTACGAGGACCTTGTCCCTCACGGGCTGGCCGATCCGGGTGCGGAGTCGGTGGAAGACATCGTCGCCTGCCCTGGGACGGACACCTGCGGCCTAGGCATCACTTCTTCGAAAGGGCTAGCCAGGGCAATGGCAGAAATCTTTCCGCCCGGGCAAGTCTCCGACGACTTGCAAGGCGTCAGCGTCAAGATCAGCGGATGCCACAATTCCTGCGCGCAACACCACATCGCCACGATCGGGTTGCACGGTGTCGGCAAGCGCATCGGCGAGCATGTAGCCCCCCACTACGAGCTCCACCTCGGCGGGCAAGTGAACGGCACGGCCAAGATCGGCCAGATGACCGTCAAATTGCCGGCGAAGAATGTCCCGGCCGCCGTCTCCCATCTTATCGCTGTCTATCGTCGCGATCGCAAACCGGGGGAGACGCTGCCCGCCTTTATTGCACGCACTGGCAGGGCCAAGCTCAAAGATGAATTAATTCCCTATACGATTGTGCCTTCATTCGAGGAGGATCCGAGCTATTACTACGACTGGGAAGCCGAGGAAGAGTTCATGTTGGAGGACCTGGGACCGGGCGAATGCGCCGGAGGAGCCCTTGAGTTGATTGACAACCGCATGTTGGAGGCCGAACAGGAGCTATATCAGGCCAAGCTGTTGGCTGAGAAGCATCAGTACGCGGTCTCTGTCAACAAGGCCTATCGTGCGGTCCTGGCGGCGGTCAAAGCCTTGCTGGTTACGGAAGGCGTTGATCCGGCGACCGATGCCGAGACATTTGCGGAATTCGAACAACGGTTGGTCTGCAAGGGCATCCTGCCTGAGTATCGGGGGCTCGTCTCCCAGGTTGGCGACTTGGGGACGAAGGCCAACACAGCGGAATTTGCGCTTGCCAAGATTGCGTTCGCCAAAGGGTTTATCGATGCCTGTCGGACCGAGACCGAGCATATAGGCAAGGACCTAAAATTGGCTGGAGCGGAGAAAGGCGACGGTGTCGAGCCGCCGAAGTCCGCCGCACCGCCAGTAACTCCAGAACTGACGCCTGCACCTGCGAACGATTCGTCCATCGGTGCACCGGTCTTCGATTTGCGTGGGGTGGCCTGTCCACTCAATTATGTCAAGACAAAGCTTAAGCTCGAGATGATGGAGGCGGGCGAGCGCCTTGAGGTCTGGCTCGATGCTGGAGAGCCGATCAAAAATGTGCCGATGAGCCTCAAGAACGACGGTCATAAAATTCTGACCCTGGAGCCGTTGGAGCCAGACGCCGCTCACTATCGGGTTGTTGTCGAGAAAGTCGACGAGAAAGTCGAAGGGTAAGGGTTCAGGTGTCGTGATCGAATTGAAAGGGGGATCCGGATGCCTCGAGAGGAGCAGGCCGTCAGCGCGTCACTGGAAGAAGAGCTGCAACGGCTGAACGACTCCTTCGAGACAAAGCAGCCCCAGGACGTGTTGGCCTATGCGATTGAGCGCTATAAGCCTAAAATCGTGCTCGCCTGCAGCTTCGGCGCCGAAGACGTCGTGCTGGTGGACATGATCCAGCGGATCAATCCGGGGGTTCCGCTGTTTTATCTCGACACCGAATTCTTGTTCGCTGAAACCTACGAGGTCAGGGATCGCATCGTCGAGAAATACAGCTTACGCCCTGAACAGGTCCTGCGGATCACTTCCCATCTGACTCCGGCTGAGCAGGCGGCGCAGTACGGGGACGCCCTTTGGGCACGGCAGCCGGACCGCTGCTGCGAGCTGCGGAAAGTCGAGCCGCTGACGCGGGTTTTGAAAGGCTTCGACGCGTGGATTACGGGGATCAGGCGTGACCAGGCGCCGACCAGAGCCAATGCCGGGCTGATCGAATGGGACCGGAAATTCCAGCTCGTCAAAATCAACCCACTGGCGAAATGGACGGCCGAGGACGTATGGGCATACATCAAGCTGTACGAAGTGCCGTACAACCGGCTTCATGACCAGAACTATCCCAGTATCGGCTGTACGCATTGCACGGCGCCGGTCCAACCGGGGGAAGATCCGCGCGCCGGGCGATGGAGGAATTTCGCCAAGACCGAGTGCGGCTTGCACAAGTAAACAGGTCGCAAATACGAGGCTAGAGGCAGCCGGGACGGCTCGTGCAGGACTCGTCGCCTTTAGCCTCCTTGTTTTGCTCAGCAACACCGCTGAGATCTGAGATGAGGTGGAGATGAGGTGGAGGGGTGACTGTCGTGAAGAAACTGGCTGTGATCGTAACCCGTGGTTCCTATAACAATCTGCTTCAGGCCTGCGAACTTGCCCGCATCGCCACCATCGCTGGTACACAGGTGAGCGTATTCTTCCGGGACGAGGCGGTCTTGCGGCTGACGCAGGATAAGGTCAAAGACATGGTGTTCTCCGAAGCTTACAAAGGCCGCGACGCGCATATGCGGGAGATCCTGCGTGCGCGCGGTAAGCACGACTTGCCGGCGATTTTGCGTGAGATCAAAGAGAAAGGCGACGCGAAGTTTTCGGTGTGTCGCGATTCTTTGGAGTTGCTCGAAATTACGGTCGAAAAGTTGATCCCCGAACTAGACGAAGTCCAGGCGGCGGATGCCTTTTGGAAGGAGGAAGTGGCCACGGCCGATCAGGTGCTCACCTTCTAGGCACGTCGCGCGTGACGTGTCACAGGTCATATGCAGCAGTTCATCATCAAGATCGCCAAAGGGAAGAAGACCTCCAAGGACTTAACCTGGGAAGAAGCCAAGCAGGCGATGAAGTGCCTGATCGAGGGACAGGCCACGCCGGTCCAGGTCGGGGCTTTCCTGGTTGCCATGCGTATGAAGTCGGAATCCGTTACTGAACTGGCCTCCTTCGTTGCGGCGGCCCGCCAGTATATTGCGCCGTTGCCCGTGCCCGAGGGCCTGGCACTCGTCGATCTGCCGACCTATGCTGGCAAGCAAGACACGTTTCACGCCTCCATTGGAGCGGCGGTGGTAGCGGCCGCCGCAGGCGCGGCGGTGCTCATGCACGGTCACGAAGGGATTCCACAGCGGCCCGGGACGGCTGCGGTCTTGAAAGAGCTGGGGATCCCAACCGAGCTCACGCCCAAGCAGGCGACAGACGAGCTCGTCACGAAGGGGTTCGCCTATCTGGATATCGCCCTCTATCACCCGCCTGTCGCACGATTCCTCGACCTCAGGACAGAATTGGGATTGCGGAACTTTTTTCACCCTGTCGCCCGCATGCTGAATCCGGCCCGCGCTTCCTCTCAAGTCATCGGTCTGACCCACCCGCCGTACTTTGAAAAGACGGCCGAAGCGCTCCGCATGTTGGGGACCCGGCGTGCGTTGGTGATCCGTGGTGTGGAAGGTGACCCGGAGCTTTCCCTGGCCTCGACGACCAAGTTGTTGGAATTGCGGGACGAACGCATCGTGCCCTTGTCGTTGCAGCCGAAGGACATTGGACTGTCGCCAGCCACCTTTCGCGAGATGGCAGGTTTCCCGGCCGAGCAGCGGGAAAAGGAGGCGGAGTTGCTCGCACGGATTGTGCGGAACGAAGTGCGCGGTGGCCCGCGCGATTGGGTGGTGCTTAACGCCGCTTTGTTGCTGTACGCGGCCGGCAAGGGTCCGTCGATTTCCTTTTGCTTGCCCATGGCACAGCGGGCCATCGATTCGGGAGCGGCGGCGCGGAAGTTGGCCGACTTGACCAAGGCGAATGAACCGATTCATGCCTAAAGGAAAGGGAGACCTCTGCTTGTGAACCATCTCCGACACTTGGAAGACCAGAGCGTGTACATCCTGCGCGAGGCCTATAAGCACTTCGATAACCTGGCCATGCTCTGGTCCATCGGTAAAGATTCCACTGTGCTGCTGTGGCTCGTGCGCAAGGCCTTCTTCGGCCATGTGCCGTTCCCACTCATTCACGTGGACACCAGCTACAAAATTCCGGCCATGATCGAGTATCGGGACCGGTTGGCCCGCGAATGGCGGCTGAACTTGGTGATTGGCCAAAACAAAGAAGCCCTGGCAGCCGGCATGAACCATACGATGGGGCGTGTTACTTGCTGCACGGCACTCAAGACCACTGCGCTCAAGCAGCTCATCGAAGAAAAGGGCTATACCGGCATCATCCTGGGAGTGCGCGCCGATGAGGAAGGCACGCGAGCCAAAGAGCGGTATTTCTCGCCGCGCGACAAGCACGGCGATTGGGATTTCCGTGACCAGCCGCCCGAGCTGTGGGATCAGTTCAAGACCTCATTCCCACCGGGCACACACGTTCGCATCCACCCGTTGCTGGATTGGACCGAGATTAACATCTGGGAATACATCAAGCTGGAGAACATTCCCTTCATCGATCTCTACCTCGACCGAGGCGACGGAACTCGGTACCGCAGTCTGGGCTGCGCACCCTGCACGTTTCCGATCAAGTCCACCGCCAAGACCGTCGACGACATCATCGAGGAGTTGCGGCACACAACGGTCGCTGAGCGTGCGGGCCGTGCGCAGGACGAGGGGCGCGGAATGGAGCTGCTGCGCAAAGAAGGGTATATGTGAGCCGAGGCGATATTGGGCGAGAAAGGCGCGAAACGCAGAGGACTGGCTAAAGGCGAGTCGTGCAGGTCGCGCCTGAAAATTCCCTAATGCCATGACTGCCAAGACACAGAATGTCAGCAAGCCGAACGAGACGATGCAGATCGTCATCGTCGGTCATGTAGACCACGGCAAGTCCACCTTGCTGGGCCGGCTCTATGCCGATACGGGCTCGCTGCCTGAGGGAAAGTTGGAAAAAGTCCAGGCCATCTGCCGTCAGCAGGGCAAGGAATTCGAATACGCCTTCCTGTTCGACGCGTTTCTGGAAGAGCAGGAGCAAGGCATCACGATCGACACGGCCCGCACGTTTTTCAACTGGAACGGCCGGCAGTACATCATCCTCGACGCTCCGGGCCATAAGGAATTCCTCAAAAACATGATCACGGGCGCCGCCCGGGCCGAAGCCGCCTTGCTGTTGATTGACGCCTTCGAAGGCGTGAAAGAGCAGTCCAAGAAACACGGTTACCTGCTCTCGCTATTGGGCGTCCGGCAGGTCGCCGTGGTCGTCAATAAAATGGACCTGGTCGGCTATCGCCGCGATGTCTTCGACGGGATCGAGAAAGAATACCGAGACTATCTCGGACAGTTTAAAGTCGTCCCGCAGCAGGTCATTCCCGTTAGTGCGAAGCTGGGTGACAATATCGTCGAGCGCAGCGGACGCATGTCCTGGTATCAAGGACCCACCGTGCTCGATATGCTGGGCATCTTTAGGAAGGAAACCGCGCGGGCCGAGCAACCGCTCCGGTTCCCGGTGCAGGACGTCTATAAATTCGATGCCCGTCGGATCATCGCCGGCCGCATCACCGCTGGCCGGCTGAAGGTGGGTGACCGGCTGGTCTTTTCCCCCTCCAACAAGACCGCCAACGTCAAGACTATTGAAGCCTTCAGCGTCGAGCCGCCGCCGACCGAAGCGAGGGCCGGGCAGTCCATCGGGATCACGCTAGACGAGCAGATTTTCATCGAGCGCGGCGAAATCGCGTCTCATCAAGACGATATCCCGTTGGTCTCCACCGCCTTTCGAGCCAACGTGTTTTGGGTAGGGCGGCGGCCGCTCGAACGCGGTCGGAAGTATCAGCTTCGGCTGGCCACGCGGGAAGTGGACTGCGAGGTGGCGGCCATCCATCGCATCATCGACACGCAGGACCTCGATCAACGGCAGGGCGGCCACGCTGTCGAGAAGAACCAGGTTGCCGAGTTGACCCTGCGGACCAAGTGGCCCATCGCCTTCGACCTGTCTGCCTCGTTCGAGGCCACCGGCCGCTTTGTGATCGTCGATCACTATGACATCTCCGGTGGCGGCATTGTCACCGAGCTGGTCCACGACGAACAGGAATTCTTGCGGGAGGAAGCCCGCCGGCGCGACTTTGCTTGGGTGAAAGGCGAGGTAAGCGCGGAGGAGCGGGCCCAGCGGTACGGGCATCGCGCGGCTATCGTCCTATTGACTGGCGGACGCCATACAGGGAAATCCTTTCTCGCTCGCAAATTGGAGGCGCTCCTGGTCGCGGAAGGACGGCATGCGTATCTGCTGGACGGCGAGAATCTCCGGCGGGGTCTGGATGCCGATCTGGCGGAATCGGACAAAACCGTTACCACCGAAATGGCCCGACGCTATGGTGAAGTGGCGCGGCTGCTGATCGACACGGGCCTGATCGTCGTTTCTACTACGAATCCCTTTGGGGCCGCCTATCGGGATGCGGTGCAGGCCATTCGGACGCTGGTGCATCCGGCTCCCGTGATCGCCGTCCACATGAGTAAGACCGAGGAAGAGCCTCCACCGAATACCGATCTGCACTTCAGCGGCCCCCAGGATTTCGACGAGGCCGCCCGCCGCATTATCGAAGAACTCCAGCGCCGGGGCGTGCTGGCACACGCGATCGGTAGCCGGCCGACATTCCAGTATTCGATCTAAAAGCTCAAACCAGGCGACCAGCCAAGAACGAGCAGCGACTAACTCGCAACAAAGAATTGCCTTAGGTTGTTCAGAGGCGACTTCCGCTCTGAGCGACTTGCTGTCGGGGGACGTTTGACTCTCTAAAAACCCTTGTGTTACGGTTGACCGTCTAGCGATTGTTTCGGTGAAAAAGCCTATGCCTGCGGCACAAGAGAAAGATCTCAAATCCATCCTGAGTAAACTCCAGTACTCCGACGACGCAAAGGTGGTCCAACAGATCACCGAACAGATGAAGCAGGTGCAGGCCCGTATGGCCGGCATCAAACACAAAATCGTCGTGATGAGTGGCAAGGGTGGGGTCGGCAAGAGCATGACGACGGTCAACCTGGCCCTGGCGCTGGCGCGCCTGGGATACCGGATCGGGCTCCTCGATGTGGATCTCAACGGCCCGTGCGTGCCGCGGATGCTCGGCTTGCACGGACAGTCGCTGACGATTACGTCCGAGGGTGCGGTCCCTCCTGTTGGGCCGTTGGGCGTCAAGGTGGCGTCGATGGATTTTTTCCTCGGCGACGCGTCGCCGGTCCGGTGGAAAGGTCCGATGGATTTGAGTCCGGTCTGGCTGGGTGTGATGGAAATGAACGTCATCCGGGAGTTCCTTGCGGATGTGGTGTGGGGTGAATTGGATTATCTCCTGACCGATCTGCCTCCGGGGGCCGCCGCCGACAAGCCGCCTGTGATGGCCGGGTTTATTCCCGACCTCGCTGGCGCGATCGTTGTCACGACTCCTTCCGAAGTGGCGTCCGATGTCGTGCAGAAGTCAGTCACCTATGCACGCGATATGGGGATCCGAGTGCTCGGGATGGTGGAAAACATGGGCCGGTACCGCTGTCCTTCCTGCGGAGCCGAACACGAGCTCTTCGAAGGTGACACAGCGGCGATGTGCGAGGCGCTGGGTGTCCCATTCCTCGGCCGGATCCCGTTTGATCGCACGCTGGCCACGACCTTTGATAAGGGGACGCCGTTGTTGGACGAGAACTATCCAACGATTCAGCGATACCGCGAGATTGCAGAACGCGTCGTGACCCTTATCGAGTACAAGAAGGTGTTGGCGGAAAAGCTCTAACTAAAAAAGGCAAGTGGCGCGAGGCGGGTGGCGAAAAGGACGAAGGTCAGTGGTTGTCTTGTTCCCCTAATCCCTCGCCGCAAGTCCCCTGCCCCCTCGCTGGGGAGTGAAAAATGAGATTCGTCTGCTTGAACTGCGAAACGTACATGACCTTCGAGAAGGTGGAACAGCCAGCGGAAGGTTCGCTGGGCGTGTTCTTCGGGTGTCCCTCCTGTGGGGCCAAGTTTTCCATGGTGACCAATCCCGGCGAGACGCAGATGGTGAGCTCGCTTGGGGTGAAGTTGGGTGGCAGAATGGCGCCGGCGGAGCCGTTTGAGATGACTCGGAGCACGCTCAAAGAAGAGGCCCGGGCCGGGGCTGGACAAATGGCTGCTTACCTTAACGAGCTTAACGAGAAGATGCAAGGCGGGCAGCAGACCGGGGCAGCAGCCGGCACTGCAGCGACAAACCCGGCCGGACAAAGCAGGTTGGAAACCAAGTCAGGCGGGTGCCCGTTTTCGGCGATGGTGGCCCAGATGGGGCTCGTGTCGTCGGGAAGCCAGGGGCAATCTGCTCCGGCGACCTCCGAGTTCACCTGGTCTCCTGACGCCAAGGACAAATTGGAGCGGCTCCCGGCGTTTGTGCGTCCGCTGGTGCAAAGCAGCGTCGAGGCCTATGCGCGAAAGCACGGATACAAGACCATCACGCTTCAGGTGATGGACGACTCCAAGAACGATTCTGGCGGGGTTGCCTGGACCCCGGAAGCTGAAAAGCGACTGGAGAACATTCCAGATTTCATTCGACCGATGGCTAAGCGGGAGATCGAACGATTGGCGAAAGAGCGTGGCACCTCGACGATCACGACACAAGTCATGGATGAAGCGAAAGAGAAGTTCATGAAGTTCATGTGAGGCTCAGGCGCGTGGGGCGGGGTGGACACAAAGGGCTCATCCGGTTGTACGGATGGGCCTTTTTCTTGCTCATCTCAGGGTGCAACGTCTTTCCCGCTCCGGCCTTCTCCTGGCACGGCGATTCGTCGCCCGGGAGTGTTCGCGTCGTGCTGAACAGCCACGAGCATGGCCATGGCGAAACATCGGGGCCAGGCGTGCCGAGATGGGAAGGCTCGCCGGAGGGAAAGGCTTACTCCGAGTTCAATCACCATGCAGCCGGGGTCTTCGTGATCCTGATTGGGCTTGGCGAACTACGGGAAGCGCTGGCCTGCTCCAGGCTCATCTGGAGCAGATTCCTCTTGCCAGTGGCGATGTCTGCGGCGGGAGGCTTTCTTTTGATCTGGAGCGACCATGAAGCCTGGCCAGTGGGGTCGATGAGCTTCGCCCAAACTTTTTTCGGCGATGATAAGGAGATTGTTCAGCATAAGACCTACGGCCTGCTGCTGTTGAGCGTCGGATCGATTGAACTGCTGCGGCGGCTCGGTCGAGTCGCACATGGGGCTTGGATGGTGCCGCTGCCTGCATTGGCGATCATCGGCGGGTTGATGCTGTTTTGGCATGAGCACGGCGCGCATCCATCCGCCCATATGATTGCTGTCCATCACACCGTCATGGGACTACTGGCGATCACCGCCGGCTCTTCCAAGCTCGTCTCCAATTGGCAAGGACAACAACGTGGCGGGGGTGTCGTTCAGACAGGAGGCCGGTTGTCCTGGGAACTGGCCTGGGCCGGTTTGATCTTGCTGATCGGACTGCAATTGTTGCTCTACGCGGAATAACCCTTTTCGCCAGAGCGCGATCGAGCGATGCAAGCAGAACGTTCGCCGAAGCCGAACGTTAACCCCGCGATCGCCGCCTTCCTCTCGGCGTTGTTCCCCGGGTTAGGCCAGTTGTACAACGGCCAGTGGGCCAAGGGTGGGGCGTTTTTCTTCATTGGGGTGTTGATCGTCGGTGCGCTGCTCACCATGATCGATGTGGAACGCTTCGAACAGTCGCTGCTGGCCGATGAAGTTCCCTCTAACCTCGGCCTACTTCTGACCCTGACCGCCTTCCTGGTGCTGTTGGTGCTCTGGAGCATCGTGGACGCCATGCGGATAGCCAGGCGACTACGCTGACCGATTGATTTCGCCCCTCTGCTGGTCGGCTGTTCCGCAGTTCGTCCGATGCCGCTGCTTGTGCGCCGAGTGATTCGACAAGGACGTCCCCAGCGTTGACACCTCCGTTGCGTCTGTGTTAGCTCTACCTCGTTCCACACACACGGGAAATCATGTAGTGCCTGGACTGCGTTGGAGTTCTCGGTCCAGAGGAGGGTCTTATGGGTGGCCATAGTCACTGGGCAACCATCAAACGGCACAAGGCCGCGCAGGACGCAAAGCGCGGCAAGATTTTCACCAGACTGATCCGCGAGTTGACCATCGCCGCGAGACAGGGAGGGGATCCGGAAGGCAACCCTCGACTCCGGCTGGCCATCGCCAAAGCCAAGGATGCGAATATGCCGGGCGACACGATTAAAAAGGCCATTCAAAGGGGCACCGGGGAGTTGCCTGGCGTGACCTACGAGGAGTTTACGCTCGAGGGGTACGGCCCGGGCGGCACTGCTCTGTTGCTCGAGATCGCCTCCGATAACCGGAACCGGACGGTCGCGGAGATCCGCAGCCTGTTGACGAAGAATCACGGCACCATGGCCGAAGCTGGCTCGGTGGCCTGGCAGTTCCAAAAAAAAGGGATCCTGGTTGTAGAGAAGGATAAAGTGGACGAGGACCGGCTGCTCTCCGTCGCGCTTGACGCCGGCGCCGAGGATGTGAAAGTCGGCGAGAAGACCTTCGAGGTCATCACCGGCCCACAGGAGTTTGAGGCAGTCAAGAAAGCCTTGGCCGACGCCAAGATCGAAACCTCGTTGGCCGAGGTAACCTTCGTGCCACAGAACTACATCAAGCTTGAGGAAAAGTCTGCTGAGCAGATGCTTAAGCTCATGGAAATCCTGGACGAGCACGATGACGTCCAGAAGGTTCATGCCAACTTCGACATTTCGGAAGAAGTCATGGAGAAAGTGGCCGCAGCGGGTTAAGAGGCGGCTGGTCGCGGGCGCTGTAGTTCTTTTGCCTGGTGTCTGCACTCATGCGTAGTGCCACCCGCATTATTCGCGGCGTGATGTCACCTCACATGATCCGATGATCGCTTCGCTGACGGGCCGACTAGTGTCCAAGGCGCCCACCCACGTGACGCTTGATGTCCACGGTGTCGGCTACGAAGTGTTCGTTCCGCTCAGCACCTATTATGCGCTGCCCAACCTGGATGCCGTCACCTCGCTTCACATCCATACGCATCTTCGCGAGGACACCATTCAGCTTTTCGGATTCCTGACGTCCGTCGAAAAGGAGGCGTTTGTGCTCCTGACCAGCGTCTCCGGAATCGGTCCCAAACTGGCGCTCGGCGTTCTCTCCGCGTTGACAGTCTCTGATCTCATCTCCGCCGTACAGGCCGGCGATGTGGAGAAACTGGCCACGGTGCCCGGCATCGGGAAAAAGTCGGCCGGTCGGATCGCGTTGGAACTTAAAGACAAAATGGAACGCCTCCTTCCTGTCTCGGACAAGGTCGTCCATGCGATCTCGGGGCGTGTTGATCCGGTCCAGGAGGACGCTTTGTCCGCCTTGGTCAACCTGGGGTATCGAACTGCTGACGTGAAGGAGGTCCTTAAGCGGGTCCGGAGCCGCTGCGGCGATGGTCTTCCACTGACGGGCTTGATCCGAGAGGCCCTCAAAGAATTGGCAAGGGGGTGAGCCACATGGGGATCGAAGCGGGATTCCAGCGCGGAGGAACGCGTTTGCTCGGCCGTGCGGTTGCGTGGGGACTGCTCTTAGTCAGTATCCTCTGGCCGGTGGGGGCCGATCGGCTCGTCGGTGCTGAAAAGGCCGCCGAACCGAAAAGTATTCACAAAACCTGCGGGACCTGTCCCGAGGGCTACGCTACTACGGGCGTCACCACCGCGCCGGAAATCTGCAAAGACAGCGAGCCGACCCTGGTCCAGTGTGTCCCGCTGGGCGCCAATATTCTACCTGTCTGTGGCTCGTGTCCGGAGGGTTACGTGCGGATCGGCAGCTCGTCGGTGCCGGCACGGTGCGGCGACAAAGACGGCGGCTTGCTCAGTCAGTGCCAATTACAGCACATGGAACCTGTGTTCCCTGATCCGACCATTGGCGGTTTGACCTGTCCGCCGGACTGTGGGGCGACACCCCCACCGGGCCATGGTGCCTTCCCCCCTCCTCCCCAATCTCGCCCGGCTCCCGACAAGAAGAAAACTGACGAGGGGGCTGGACACTGACTCCATGGGAGAGCGTCTGGTGACGGGACGTCTGACCGAGGAGGAGAGGGGACTAGAGTCCTCGCTCCGGCCTCACACCCTGGAAGAATACGTCGGCCAAGAGCGGATGAAGGAGTCTCTCCGCATCTGCATTGAGGCAGCCAGGCGCCGGGGAGAAGCGCTGGACCATGCGATTTTTTATGGACCGCCTGGCCTCGGCAAGACCACCATCGCGCATGTCATTGCTCATGAGATGGGTGTGTCCATCCGTTCAACCTCGGGACTTGTCCTGACTCACGCGGGAGATCTGGCTGCAATCCTGAGCAACTTGCAAGAACACGACGTGCTGTTCATTGACGAGATCCATCGTTTGCCGGCTTCGGTCGAGGAGGCGCTGTATCCGGCTATGGAGGACTTTCAGCTTGATCTGGTCATCGGCCAGGGGCCTTCTACGCGCACGGTCAAACTGGGTCTGCCTCGCTTCACTTTAGTTGGCGCGACGACACGCGCCGGAGCGCTCACGTCTCCCCTGCGAGACCGGTTCGGGCTGGTGCATCGGTTGGAATTTTACTCACCGGTCGAGTTGGAGGCGATTGTCCGTCGCTCGGCCAGTTTACTTGGTGTGGAGATCGACGCCGCGGGAGCGGCGGAGATCGCCAGCCGTGCGCGGGGCACTCCTCGGATCGTAAACCGCCTGATCAAACGAGTGAGGGACTATGCCCAGATCAAAGCTAAGGGCCGGATCACCCGGCAGGTAGCTCAGGACGCGCTGGCATGGTTGGGCGTGGATTCTGCCGGTTTTGACGAAATGGATCGGAAGATTTTGTTGACCATCATCGAGAAGTTCGGGGGGGGGCCAGTCGGGGTCGAATCCTTGGCTGCCGCGGTTCAAGAAGACAAAGGCACGTTGGAGGACGTCTATGAGCCTTATCTGATTCAGGCAGGATTTCTCGAGCGTACCGCTCGAGGGCGCCAGGCCACCAGACTAGCCTTCGAACACTTCAAAAAACCGAAAGATTTGCTCTCCTGAGCGGGTGGCTTACCAAGTGTCCGAATCACCCAAGCTATCCTTGCAATGCTTCGTTGTCTTCCTGTATCATTCTCCACTTGGCTCTATAATTCACCGTCGTAGACGGGAATCTGTGCCCACCTGCCTTATCGCCCGCGATTCGGTCTGGCAATCCAATCGGTGAGCCTGGGGAGCCGAGCAAAGCAAAGATGGCTGCTGACAAAGACCTGCAGCATTATCGCCGGGAAATTGACCGGATTGACGACGAAATCCTCCGTCTCCTAAACGAGCGATCCAAGAACGTCATCGAGATTGGCAGGCTGAAGAAACAGTCGGATCAAGATGCGAATCTCCACACCCCGGCCCGCGAGGCAGAGATCATCGAGCGGTTGACGCGTCAAAATCCGGGTCCCTTTCCTAACGAGGCGATCCGGCCGGTCTACCGCGAGATCATGTCCGCATCGCTCTCGCTTGAGGGGCCGCAGAAGGTGGCCTACCTGGGCCCGCGAGCGACCTTCACCCATATGGCCTGTATGCAGAAATTCGGCTCGTCTGCTCAATACGTGCCGGTCACTGGCATCAAGGATGTGTTCAACGAAGTGGAACGGGGGCGGGCGAATTTCGGCGTCGTGCCGATCGAAAATACGACCGAGGGGGTAGTCAATCACACCTTGGATATGTTCATCGATTCCAATCTGCTGATTTACGGCGAGATCCTGCAGGAAGTCTCCCATCACCTCCTTTCCAAAACCGGAACCATCGAGGACATCAAAAAGATCTATTCCCATCCGCACGCGATCGCTCAATGTCGGAACTGGCTGGAAACCAATCTGCCGCATGTGCCGGTTGCGGAAGTCGCCAGCACGGCGCGTGCCGCTGAGCTGTGTGTGGACGAACCGAGTGCCGCCGCCATCGCATCGGAACTGGCCGGACAGCTGTACGGGTTGAAGGTCGTGCGGGCCCGGATCGAAGACAACATGAATAATTTCACCAGGTTTTTGATCCTCTCGCAGAAATCGCCGGAGCGGACAGGAAAAGACAAGACCTCGCTGATGCTTTCAGTGAAAGACCGGGTCGGCGCACTGTACGACCTGCTGCGTCCGTTCGCTTCGCACGGGATCAACATGACGAAGATTGAGTCCCGGCCGTCTCGACGCAAAGCCTGGGAATACATTTTCTTCGTGGACATCGAAGGCCACGTGGAAGAGGATCGAGTAAGAAAAGCCTTGGAAGAGGTCAAGGGACGCTGCCTCTTCATGAAGGTGTTGGGCTCATACCCGGCGCATGCGTAAAGAGCGTCGATCGGAACCGTTGTCGGTCGGGGCCGGGGAATGTGCGCATCCATCCTTCGAGCGGGCGGGTCAGGGAGAGAGAGTCATGTGTCACGAATGGGGCGAATGAAACCATGGCGTTGAACGTCCACCCCGATATCGTTTCACTATCGCCTTACGTACCGGGCAAGCCGGTGGAAGAGGTGCAGCGCGAGCTGGGCCTACCGCAAGTGATCAAGCTTGCGTCCAACGAAAACCCGATCGGCCCGTCGCCCAAGGCCCTGGCTGTGTTGGCAGAGGCAGCCACGACGGTAAACCGCTATCCCGACGGCGGTGCCTTTCAGCTGCGGAGCGCGTTGGCCGAGCGTTGGAAGCTCACCCCTGATCACGTCATCCTCGGTAACGGGTCCGATGAACTTCTGGGCCTGCTGGCGCGAGTCTTTCTGTCTCCTGGCGACGAAGCTGTGATGGCGGACCACACGTTTGTCATCTATAGAATGGAAGTTACCGCTGCCCACGGCGTGCCGGTGGTCGTGCCGCTCAAGGATTGGCGACATGACCTGTCCGCAATGGCTGACGCGGTGACGGAACGTACCAGGCTGCTGTTCATCTGCAATCCCAACAATCCCACTGGCACAATGGTCGATGCGGCTGAGGTCGAGGCCCTGATGGCGCGGGTGCCGAACCATGTCGTCGTGGTCTTTGATGAAGCCTATTATGAATATGTCCGCAGCCCGATGTTTCCAGACAGTCTGGCTTATGTGAGACAGAACTGTAACACCGTCGTCTTGCGGACGTTTTCCAAGATCTACGGTCTGGCGGGGCTGCGCATCGGCTACGGACTCGCTCCGCCGGAAATCGTTGGCTATCTCAACCGGGTCCGTCCTCCGTTCAACGCAAACAGTCTGGCTCAGCGAGCCGCGCTGGCGGCGCTTGATGATGAACAACACGTGGCGAAGAGCCGCGCACTGAATCAGGAACAGAAGGAGATTGTCCGCGCGGAACTGGTTGCGCTCGGCTTCCAACCCCTGCCGAGCGAGACAAACTTCCTGTATTTTGATGTCGGCAGGGACGGACGACAGGTCTTTGAGGCGTTGCTACGGCAGGGAGTGATCGTCCGACACATCGAAGGGCAGATGTTGCGGGTCACCATCGGTCTGCCGGAGGAAAATCGCGCGTTCTTGGCGGCTTTGAAGAAGGTCGTATCCTGAGCCATTTCCTGAGCCATTTGATGTCAAGGAAAGTAGGAAAGTAAGAGGACAACCATGATCATCGTACTCAAGCCGGAAGCAACCGAACGAGAGATCGACCATATCCTGGATCGTCTCCGCGAGCTAGGTCTCAAGGCGCACATTTCGACTGGGCAGGAACGCACTATCATCGGAGTCATCGGCGACGATCGCATTCTGCAGAATCAGCCGCTGACTGCGCTCCCCGGCGTGGAGAATGTCCTGCCGATCCTGGCGCCCTGGAAACTCGTCAGCCGTGAATTCAAAAAGGACAATACCATCATCGACGTGAACGGCGTCAAAATCGGCGGCAAGAAACTGGCGATTATGGCTGGTCCGTGTGCAGTGGAGCGCCTGGAGCTGACTGTGGGGATCGCCCATGAAGTCAAGGCGGCGGGTGCGAGCATTCTACGAGGCGGCGCCTATAAACCGCGTACCTCCCCCTATTCGTTCCAAGGGTTGGGCCGCGAAGGACTTGATTACCTCCTGGAAGCCAAGAAACAGACCGGTCTGCCGGTCGTCAGCGAGATCCTGGATACCAGGGATATCGAGCTGTTTTTGGAGAAAGCCGATATCATCCAGATCGGTGCGCGGAACATGCAGAACTTCGAGTTGCTCAAGGAGGTCGGCGCTTATGACAAGCCCGTCCTGTTAAAGCGGGGGCTCTCCGCGACAATCAAAGAGTTCCTGCTGTCTGCCGAATACATCATGTCGCGGGGCAACCGGAACGTGATGCTTTGCGAGCGGGGAATCAGGACCTTCGAGACCCAATACCGCAACACACTGGATCTAGCGGCAATCCCGACACTGAAGGAACTGTCCCATCTCCCGGTCATCGTGGACCCCAGCCATGCCACCGGCAAGTGGAACCTGGTTGCGCCAATGTCCAAAGCCGCCATCGCCGCTGGAGCGGACGGATTGCTGATCGAGGTGCACTCCAATCCCGAATGCGCTCTGTGCGACGGAGAGGAGTCCATCAAGCCGCCGAAGTTCAAAGAACTGATGCATGATGTGAGAAAGATCGCGGAAGCGGTCGGCCGCGAAGTGTGAAAGGGCCATCAGTCGTGCACAAGCGGCTCAACCGAATACTAGACACGCCGCGGCGTTCCTGTTCTGAAAGCCGTCCCTATCGGGTTGAACGCTCATGACTGAACGGGCTCCTCACTTCGAACAAGTCGCCATCGTCGGGGTCGGGCTGATCGGCGGGTCGTTGGGCATGGTCATCCGGCAACAGGAATTGGCCGGCTCGGTCGTTGGCATCGGGCGACATGTCGAAAGCTTGAAAACGGCCGTCGACCTCGGCGCCATTGATTGGTATGTCGACGACCCCCAAGACGGCGTCCGCGGCGCGGATCTGGTGATCCTCGCCACACCGGTTGACATGTATGAACAGCATTTGAAGAGCTGGGCAAGTTGCTTGAAGCCGGGAGCCATCGTCACGGACGTGGGCAGTGTGAAAGGCGCACTGGTCGAGCGAGCCGAACGCCTGATGCCAAAAGGCGCGCGGTTCGTCGGTGCGCATCCCATCGCTGGGAAAGAGAAGACTGGCGTGGCCGCGGGGTCTGCTACGCTGTTCAAGGGGGCCCGCTGCATCCTGACGCCGACATGCTGCACCGATCCGCAGGCCCTGCAATCGATCCGTGAACTCTGGGAAGCGGCCGGCGCAGTCGTTATCTGCATGGACCCGTTCGTGCATGACCGAATTCTGGGAGCGGTCAGTCACTTGCCCCACGTGGCGGCTTTCGCGCTTGTCAACGCCTTGACCGAGATTCGCGAGCGGTTAATCCCGGACCTGGATCTGCGCAACCATTCGGGAGGCGGTCTGCGGGATACGACCCGCATCGCCGCCAGCTCGCCGGAAATGTGGCGTGACATCTTTCTTTGGAACCGTGACAACCTGGTGACCATGATCGAAGTTTATGAACAGCACCTTGAGCAGCTCAAGCGTCTTATCAAGGCAGGCGACGGCTCGGGCATTGAAAAAGAACTGGAACGTGCCAAGCAGGTGCGAGAGCAGCTCAACAACCCCATGACGAGCGATGTGTGAAGGTTCTGCAAGGCCAGCCTGACCAGAGTGACTTGCCAGAACGTTTCGTGCTCGTGTCGCTCCTTGCTGAGCACTGATGTCATCGTTGACCATTATTCCCGGACGCCCGTTGAAAGGAACCCTGTCGGTTCCCGGGGATAAATCCATCACCCATCGGGCGATCATGCTGTCGGCTTTGGCGGAAGGCGAGAGCACGATCAAAGCCTATTGCCGGGGCGAAGACTGTCTGAACACTGTGCGTGCGTTTCAAGCGCTGGGGGTCCGGATCGATGAATCTCCAGACCAACTCCGCGTGCACGGCAAGGGCCTGTGGGGATTGGCGGAGCCTGACCAGCCGATCGACTGCGGGAATTCGGGCACCGGGATCCGACTCTTGGCTGGACTGTTGGCGGGGCAGGATTTCTTCACAGTCCTGACCGGCGATGAATCGGTCCGTCGGAGGCCGATGGGACGTGTGGTCAGGCCTCTGCGGGAGATGGGCGCCACGATCGCAGGCCGCAAAGGCGGAGAATTGGCCCCGTTGGCCGTGACGGGCAGCCGCTTAAAGGCCATTGAATATCAGTTGCCTGTGCCAAGCGCTCAGGTCAAGTCGGCCTTGTTGTTCGCCGCTCTCTTCGCCGAAGGGACGACCCGTGTGACGGAGCCCCGGCCGTCACGCGATCACACGGAGCGATTGTTTCGGTATTTTGGCATTCCGCTGGACCGGAAGGGCGCGACGATCGCGGTGGAGGGGCGATCGTCCTTGCGGTGGAGTGGGGCAAATGCTTTAGTGGTGCCGGGCGATCTCTCAGCAGCCGCATTTTTTGTCGTGGGAGCGACGATCGTTCCGGATTCTGACGTGACGGTGGTCGGGGTCGGGGTCAATCCAACTCGGACGGGTATCCTGGAAGTCCTTTCCCGCATGGGAGCGGACATTCAAATTTCGAACCGGCGCGAGGAAGCCGGAGAACCCGTGGCGGATCTCCGGATTAAATCCGCGGCGCTGCACGGCATCTCGATCGGACCGGAAGATATTCCGCAGACTATCGATGAATTTCCGATTCTGTGCGTCGCCGCAGCGGTCGCGCAAGGCGAAACCATCATCAGCGGGGCAGAAGAACTGCGAGTAAAAGAGAGCGATCGCATCGCGACCATGGCCATGGAGCTGAGGAAAATGGGTGTGCAGATCACAGAAAAATCAGATGGCATGATCATCCAAGGCCTAGGCTCAAGCCATGGAAACCAGGGACTCCAAGGTGCGGCCTGCGCCAGCCACGGCGACCACCGGGTGGCTATGTCCCTGGCGATCGCCGGTCTTGCGGCTCATTCCCCGACCATCATTCGCGACACAGAGTGTATCGAGACGTCTTTCCCAAATTTCGAGCGTAAGATGTTGGAATTATTGACTGAACATTGTTGATGACTATAATACAGCCGCAAGAGGGAGCGGTCGTGGGGCACAGCATGGCCGAAGCCGGTTGATTATCGCGATCGATGGGCCGGCGGGAGCCGGAAAGAGCACGGCCGCCAAACGCTTGGCGGCACGATTAGGGTATGTGTACCTTGACACAGGCGCTCTGTACCGTGCGGTCGCATGGAAGGTCACGGTCTCAGGCATCGCTCCGACCAACACCGCTGCAGTTGTCTCGATCCTGCCAACCATGCGGATTCGGACGGAATTCACCCAAGGACAAATGAGAGTGCTGGTCGATGACCGTGATGTAACGGGCGAACTCAGAACCCCGGATATCAGCGCTGCCGCTTCCATCGTGTCTGCTATTCCCGCTGTTCGGGAGTGGCTTTTGCCGATTCAGCGAGAAGTCGGCGCCACTGGTGCCGTAGTGGCGGAGGGGCGGGATGTTGGTACCACGGTCTTCCCCGATGCCGATGTGAAGTTCTTTCTGGAGGCAGATGTTGATGTTCGGGCGGCTAGACGGCATCGCGAACTCATCGCGGCGGGCTATGGAATCCACCTCGAGCAGACTCGTCAAGATCTATCTGGGCGAGATGCCCGTGACCAGGCGCGAGCGCTGGCTCCACTGGTTCCTGCCCCCGATGCAATCCGAATCGATACATCGAAGCTGGACCCCGATCAAGTGGTCGACGAAATGATGGCAGTGATTGCGGCCAAATTGTGAGCGGAATCGTCTATGGATTGCTGTGGCTTGTGTTTAGAGCGATCGGCCGGCTCTGTTTCCGGTATCGGGCGATCGGCAGCGAGAACATTCCTCGGACGGGCGGCATTCTGGTGGCGGCGAATCACGCCAGTTTTCTCGATATCCCGTTGTTGGGGTGCGGCATCCGACGGCGAGTCTGGTTTCTCGGTCGGCACGATCTGTTTCCAGTTCCGGTGCTCAACACGATCCTGCAGGCGCTGGGCTGGATTCCGATGCGCCAGGGGCGGCTGGATCGCGAGGCATTTGGCAAAGCGATCAGGCTCATCAAGGCCGGAAAGGCGGTGGTGATTTTCCCTGAGGGGAGCCGAACGGCGGATGGGCAGTTGCGTCCCGGGCGGCCGGGTATCGGGGTCATCGTTGCGCAAACCCGTTGCCCGGTCGTTCCCGCGTACATCCAGGGAACCTATGAGGCCCTGCCGGTCGGCGCATGGTGGCCTCGTTTTCGGCCGGTCACTGTCACGTACGGCAAGCCCATCGTTTTTGGGGATGGCGCGGAGCCGCTAGCCGGTAAAGCCTTTTATCGTCACATCAGCCGAACCGTGATGGCGAAGATCGCGGAACTGGGGCAAGTGCCTCCGCCGGAGAGGTTGCACGAGAATCGGCAGGAAGACCAGGCGTCCGCCGGGCGCCTGGCCACCAGGTCTTACAATGCTGAGTAGGGCTCGGTGCATTTAACCATCAGCACCCGACCAGTGGGTCGGAGGATGTAGGAAGCGCGCATGGACACGGTTTCGAAGCCCAGTGAAGAGCGGTTGGATCGGACTGCGCTCGCCGCATTGTACGAGGAGACGTTCCGAAACTTTGAGGAAGGCACCATCATCGATGGGCGGGTTGTGGCGATCAGCAAGGACAAGGTCGTGGTCGATATCGGGTACAAATCTGAGGGCCTGATTCCCACTGACCAGTTTTCTAGCGAGGAACTAGCGACCCTGAAAGTCGGCGACCGATTGCAGGTCTATATTGAGGAGTGCGAGGACGCCGAAGGAAATCTGGTTCTTTCCAAAGAAAAGGCGGACAAGATGAAAATTTGGGAAGAACTGGAACGACTCTACAAGGAAGAAAAGAGCGTCGAGGGCAAGATCATTTCACGGATCAAGGGCGGCATGATGGTCGACATCGGCGTCAAGGCGTTCCTACCCGGCTCGCAGATCGACCTCCATCCGGTGCGTGACCTGGATTCTCTTATCGGGAAGACCTTCCCCTTCAAGATCATCAAAATCAATCACCGGCGCGGGAATGTGGTCGTCTCGCGACGCGTTCTTCTGGAGGAAACACGGGACAAGAAACGGCAGACCACGTTATCTACCCTGAAAGAGGGGCAACTGATTCAGGGTACGGTCAAAAACATCACCGACTACGGGGCGTTCATCGATCTGGGCGGCATTGACGGGTTGCTGCACATCACCGATATGTCGTGGGGAAGGGTCGGCCATCCTTCCGAACTCTTCACCGTTGGCGACAAGGTCGAAGTGACCGTGTTGAAATACGATCGAGAAACCGGCCGTATTTCGCTCGGCCTGAAACAGAAATCGGCTGACCCTTGGACCAACGTGGCGACCAAGTATCCGGTTGGCTCGCGTGTGCGCGGGAAGGTCGTCAGCTTGACGGACTATGGTGCGTTCGTGGAACTGGAGCCTGGCGTAGAGGGGCTGGTGCATGTCTCCGAAATGTCCTGGACGCACGAGGTTCGACACCCCTCGCGCATCGTCTCGGTGGGAGATCAAATTGAAGCGGCCGTGCTCAACGTCGATCCTGCCAACCGCAAAATCTCCTTGGGGATGAAACAGACGGCCCCCAATCCCTGGGATATGGTCGAGGCCAAGTATCCTCCGGGAACCCGGATTGAGGGCAAGGTGAAAAGCTTGACCGACTTCGGAGCCTTCATCGGGCTGGAAGAAGGCATCGACGGGCTGATCCATATTTCGGACATGTCCTGGACCAAGCATATCAAGCATCCCTCCGAGCTCTTCAAGAAAGGCCAGAAAGTCGAGGCGGTGGTGCTCAGAATCGACAAGGAAAAAGAACGCCTGTCACTCGGCTACAAGCAACTCACCCGAGACCCGTGGGAAGTCGACATTCCTAGTCGATACCACGTCGGCGATTCCGCTACAGGAAAGGTCACGAAGATCGCCGACTTCGGTATTTTCATCGAGCTCGAAGGGGGTGTGGAAGGACTCATTCACATCAGCGAGGCTGCGCTCGAACCGCAGATGCGGTTGGAAGACAAGTTCAAACTGCAAGATGAGGTAACCGCCAAGATAATCAAGGTCGATCGGGAGGAGCGAAAGATCGCGTTGAGCCTCCGGGACCACCAGTTAGACACCGAACGAAAACAGATGGACGAATTCCACGCAGCGCAAGGCACGCTTGACCAAAGCCTGGGCCGGACAGCGAAGCAAAGTCGGAAGCGAGGGCAGGCCGAATCCACTGAAAGCTGACGACGAGATGAGCCAGCCGTGGTGCGCTCTGACCGTTCAGAGCGTCAGTCCACCTGCCGACGAAGCAGTCGGGACATGGATCGCAACGTATGATCGATGACGCTGCTGAAAAGCCGACCCCTCGTCGCCGACCGGTGCGGTTGCTTCTCTGGGTGATCGTGATCGGTCTGGGGTTAACCATTCTCAGCAGTCTGATCTTCTCCGATCTGGATCTCTCCTGGGAGGACCGGATTGCTCTGATTCGGGTGGAAGGGGTGATCCTGGACGCTCAGCCTACCGTCGGGGAACTCAAGAAATTCGGCGACAGCCCGTCCGTCAAAGCGATTGTCCTGCGCATCGACAGTCCCGGCGGCGGCGTCGTGCCTTCCCAGGAAATCTACGACGCGGTCAAACGGGTGCGGAACAAGAGCAACAAGGCCATCGTGGCTTCCATGGGAACGGTGGCGGCGTCCGGCGGCTATTACATCGCCTGCGCGACCGATCGAATCATAGCCAATCCCGGCACGTTGACCGGCAGCATCGGCGTGATCATGGAGATGGCCAATGTGGAAGGGCTGTTGAAAAAAATCGGGGTCGAGGGTGTCGTGATCAAAAGTGGCCGGTTCAAGGATATCGGGTCTCCGCTCCGGAAGATGAGCGACGAAGATCGGCTGCTGCTGCAGGCTGTCATGGACGACGTCCACCAACAGTTCATTCAAGCGGTGGCCGAGGGCCGCTCGTTGGATGTCGCGGAGGTCCAACCCTTGGCCGACGGACGGATCTTTACAGGACGCCAGGCCAAAGAGGCGAAACTGGTCGACGAGTTGGGCGATCTGGATGATGCGATCAGGCTGGCTGCCGATCTGGCGGGAATCGAGGGTGAGCCTCGGGTAGTGGAGCCGCGGCGTCGATTCTCGATCCGGGAGCTGCTTGAATCTCGGCTGTTTGGCGGTCTTCCGAAGATCGATTTGCAGACCGGGGTCAGTCTCAAATACTTGATGGCGTTCTAGCCTAGGACCGGGATACACGTGTCAAGAAGGAGCGCACGTCATGACGAAAGCACAGATCATCGAGCGGGTTTCCGAGCAAGTCACCACACTGACGAAGCGACAGGCGGAGATCGTGGTGAATACGGTCTTCAACAGCATCCGCGACTCGCTCAAAAAGGGGGACAAAACCGAGATCCGAGGATTTGGCAGTTTTCGCCTTCGCGCGCGGCGGATGAAAGAAGGGCGCAACCCCAAGACCGGTGCGACAGTAGCCGTGCCCGCAAAGAAAGTCCCCTTCTTTAAGGCCGGCAAGGAGCTGAAAGAGCTCCTCAACAAGTAACCGCCAGACGGAAAGGAAAAGCATCCATGGGGCCGCTCGAATCACAGCAACCGTCCGTCGCCTCCGACATCCACTGGACGGAGGATGCGCTTCAACGCCTAGAGCGCGCCCCGGCATTTCTCCGGGGAATGGTTCGGCGCCTGGCGGAAAAGAAAGCGCGCGAATTGGGCTACACCGCAATCACGGCGCAGACCCTAGAACAGTTCAAGAGCCAGATGATGGGGCGTATGGGGGGCGAGGCCGGAATGGCCACTGCTGCCGAGCAAATGGCGAAAGGCCGTCTCCCTTGGACCGCCGCAGCCCGTGAACGGCTGGAGACCGTCCCGGAATTCATGCGCCACATAATCCAGCAGATCGCCGAAGAGATTGCTCAGGAGCGTGGCCACCTCGAGGTTAATGTTGATCTCTTTGAAAAAGTCGAGGCCTTGGGCGATGTCAGGGAACAAGAGGGGCCGCCGATCGAATGGACAGAGGGAGCGTTGGTCCGTCTCCAGCAGAAAATCAAGGACGCGCCGGCGATGGCGCAGGATTTTGTGAGCGATATGCTCAAGCGCGATGCCGAGGATTTGGCCCGCGAAAAAGGGTTGAGCCGCATCGACGAGACGACGTTGGTCCAGTTGTGGGACTCTCCACAGGAGCGGATCGCCTGGACCGATGAGGCATGGAAGAGGCTTCAGGCCTCTCCGGATTTCGTTCGGAGCGGCATCCGTAAGGCGGCGGAGCGTCGAGCACGCAAGTTGGGGCTCAAGGAGATCGATTCCGCGCATCTCACGATGTTTCGAAATCAGGCGATGATGAAGGCAGTGAAGCGCATCCGGTCGTTCGGTTACAACGAGCTGACCTTCGATGCGTTCGAGACGGCGCTCCAGAAGACCAAGCGCCTACAGGGTAACGAACAGGCGGAGAAACGTCTGCAGGAAATCCGCGCACACTTTCACGACCCAGCCACTAAGAAGCCGGAAGGAGGCACCCTGGGTGCCGAATTGATGGATCGGTTCAGAAAGTACCTCAAGGGTGAGGGTTCGCTCGACGTGTAATCCGCGCCACCTTTGCCGCCCAATCCCTTCACACTGCTCACGCGCTCTGTTCCAGACTGGTTCTGAAAGGTTCTTTGCACACCGCGCAACGGTTGATGCCCGTTCTCCCGAGCGGGGATTATGCCGGGTCTGTATTGTTATCGACTTGAAGACAGCCCGCCACAAGCGTAGGGTGCAATGCAGTATGTCCGTGTGCCGATCCCATATCTTCTTGAAGAGAGCGGTGGCGGCAGGGCTGTGCTGGGTCGCTGTGACCAGTTGCTCGACGGCGTTGGAGCGAGAAGGACGGTGCTTGGCCAGTCTCACTCCCGAGTTTTTATCGGCCTATCATGAAATCCGGCGCTTGGAGCACGAATGGCGTGCGGAGATTCAAGCCCGAGAGGAAGGCCGGTTTCACAGAAACAGGTTCGCACCGCATTTCGACTCAGGGCCAATCGTCAACGCGTGGTCCGGTGAACGGTATGAGCTCCCGCCGACGGAACGAGAGGAGCGAGCCTATACCAAATTGGAGGAAGCGAGGGCTCGCCACCGCGACACGATGACGTGGTACGGTCGGGTCTACAACCGGTTTCGCACACGGCTAGAGGAAGATCAGCTCCTGTCAGAAACCCGAGCCGTACTCTTCATGAATCCCGCGATCATTTTCTATCCCATCGTGCGATGGAACATCCGTTCTGTCTTATGGGACGGTATCGATCCGGATGCCGACACAGACCCCGTCACTCGTTTCTGTCAGACACGCCTAGCCACTCTGTCTCGTGTAGGGGCGGACGATTCCGTGGCCTGGACACGGTAGGGGGCCAGCGGGTGCGTACCTTTAGGGCGAAATCACGCAGAGTTTTTGCGTGGGAAAGGTGTTGCGATGTGAGGAAAGGAACTCAGTGTGTGATGGGCTGCTTCGGCCAGAACTTATGGCGGATCTGCGGCAGCGGGACGTTCTCCATATTGGGAAGGTCGTACAAACACCGGTCAATGGTTTCCACTTCCTCTTTTGTCAGTTCCAGCACGACCTTCTTTTTCCAAAACTGGTCCAAGGTGGTGTAATCGCTGACCTGCGGTTTTTCCGCCAAAAGGGCTTGCATCTTCTTGAAGCCAGCCGTGTCGACGCCGGGAATTCGCCCCTTGTTTTTGTCAATACACCATTTCAACACCTCGGCGATCCCGTACATGGTCAATTCAATCTGCACTGTGTCACTCATGAGTCCCCCTCGGTACGGAAGCATTTTAACGCAGCCGTTTTCGATTTTTCAAACGGCCAGGCGGTCAACCCCTCTGGCCGGTGAAATCGAGACGATCTCGCTGGCGATGGTCTGGCCCGTGCCGGAATCTCCGTTGCGAACAGTGCGGTTTGCTTTGTATACTTCCTCCCATCGTTCTGCCATGAAGGCCTCGGGTCGATGATACATCACGGGTACTCTGAAGCATCCCGGATCAGTGCCGACAGAAACTCTGGGAGACATGCCAAGTCAATCGGCTGGCCCGGTTCATTTCTTGTCATTGTGGGGCTGCTGATTTTTCCCGCTCTTCCGGGATTCAGCGGTTGCGCCAAGCAAGATTCCTATGTCCCGCCCGATTTATTTTACCTGTTCGCTAGCTATCCAGTGGGGAAAAACCCGACATCGATCACTCCGGCCGATTTCAATGGCGACGGGTTCACCGATCTGATGACCACCAACATTGGCGGCAATACCCTGTCGTTGCTTGTTGGCAACGGCGATGGGTCGTTCAAAGATCAGGTTCAGATCAACATGTGTAAGGAGCCGCGCGCACTGGCCGCCAGGGATTTCAATGGGGATGAGAGGCTGGATGTTGCGGTTGCCTGCTCCGGCAGCGATCAAGTGGCGATCTATTATGGGCGCGCAGGCGGCGCTTTTCAGGAAGGACCTCGCTATGCGGTCCACCGGACACCAGTGTCCGTCGCCAGCGACGATCTGAATGGCGATCAGAAGCCGGACCTCGTTGTGGCCTTGCGGAACGACAAGATCAAGATCTTTTTGGGAACAGGAGGAGGACAATTCGAAGAGGGACCGCAGTACGAGTACGGCGATACCCCGACATCGGTCGCGCTCGCCGATCTCAACGGGGATGGCCACGTCGATCTGGCAGTTACCAACGGAGGGCCGATGTCGAGCGCCGTTTCTATTTGGATCGGCAACGGCGACGGGACGTTTCGCGATCCAACCGATTATCGAACTGGCAAGCGTCCGTTGGGCGTGAGCTTCGCCGACTTCAACAATGACCGTATCCGGGATCTCCTGGTGATCAACGGCGACAAGGACACGTTTACGATCTTCCTCGGAAACGGCAACGCAACGTTCCAGAATGGGAAAGATTCCGGGGCCGATGCCGGTCCAAATTTTGGTCTCGCGAAGGACTTCAACGGAGACCATATCCCTGACGTGGCCATCGTGAATCTCCAATCAAGCAATCTGTCGATTCTCTTCGGCAAAGGCGATGGAACCTTCGAGTACCCGCCGCGGAACTATCGCACAAAAGCGGGACCGTTTGCCCTTGCGGAGTTTCACGTGACAACCAAGGACGAAGAAGAACCGGGGCTGGTCACGGCAGACAACGGTGCCAGTACCGTTTCGATCTTTCTCCATCGTGGTCTCAAGGCATTGGCGTCACCAGACCACCGTCAAGGATGAAACGGGCATCGGAATGGCTTTGGTGCCCGGCGCTCGAAAAATCGGAGCGATTCTTGACAGGGTGGAAAGCCTACGTTAGAGTGGCCCCTAACGTGCGGCTCGACTTCCCTACGGACAGGCTGGTTTTCCATCGCGCTGAGCTAATCATCGATCTCCGGTGAGAACGTTTCTGTGGTGGTTCGGTATGGGCTCGCTCACAACCTTGTCAGTCCTGATGGTGCAAGGGGGCGTTCGAGACCTTCTCTATGGTGCGTATCCAGCGGGCCCGAGTGCCTACCTGTCCTTTGTGATTACGATCTTGGGCGGTGGGTTATTGGCCGGCTGCATTGCGTTAATCCTGAACCGGCTGCGGTGATAAGCAGCCGCCTTACGTCGGCACCAGGTCCATGCACTGTCTAAAATGCAACGGATTTATGATGATCGAGCGGCATTACACGCTCGTCAACCGACGGCTGTACGCCCGTTGTCTGAACTGCGGCTTTTGGCTCGATTTAGCCGACTTGCTTCGGTTTTTCCATAAAGTCCTCGAGAGCGGATTCCGCGGGTCCAAGGTGCGGGAATACTATACGCTGTAGCCTTGCCAATTATCGCATCATGCGCTTATCTACGGGCTGCGTGACCAAGGAAAACAGAAAAGACGCCCGTTTTCGCGGTGTGAGAACAAGCGGGCTGATTGGATTGCTGACCGTATGGTGGTTGGTCCAGTCCGTTTCGATGGCTGCTGCCGAAGCGGATCCGGCGTCTATGCAGCAGCCACAGTTCGCTCGGGAAACGAAGGCGCCGCGTTCCTTGCCCTGGCGTCAGATTCCCGCGCATGGCGTACTGCTCAAGGACCTCAACACCGGGCGCACTCTGTATGAATTCGGAGCGTCGAAGCGCCTATCGCCGGCGAGTTTGACCAAAATCATGTCGGCGCTGGTCATCCTGGAATATGGCAATTTGGATGATCAAGTCGTTGTCAGCTCTCGGGCAGCGCGTGCCCACAAGATTCGCTTGGGGCTGAAGGCCGGGCAAGTATTTCGGCTGGAAGATTTGCTCAAAGCGATGTTGATTGTGTCGGCCAACGATGCCTGCTTGGCAGCTGTCGAGCATGTCGGCGGGGATGAAGAACAATTTGTGTTATTGATGAACGCCAAGGCCCGCGCATTGGGCCTGACCGACACGCACTTCAACAACGGTTGCGGATTCGACGCGCCGGATCACTACTCGACCGCCGAGGACCTGGCCAAACTGAGCGAGATCGCCCTCCAGCATCCGGTCTTCAAGCAATTGGTGCGCATGGAACGGGAGATCATTATACCCGTTAACGGGAACCGGCCTTATCTGCTCCGAAACACCAACCGTCTCCTCGGAACCGTGCCCGGCGTCGAGGGAGTGAAGACCGGATTCACCTCCAAAGCCGGCCGATGCTTAGTCGCGAAGGTCTCCCAAGACGGCAGAGACCTCCTGCTCGTGCTTCTCAACGCCAAGCGCCGTTGGACGACCGCGTTGAGCCTGATCCGTTTTGGACTCCACGCACTCGATGGCGGACCGAATACGCTCAGGTAGTCTCACAGCGGAAATTGCGGAGGCAGCCGTGTATCCTGGTAAGCCAGAATGCGACGGCGCCCGTCTTCGTCGGACTGAACAACAAGAAGCAGACGGGTCCCGACCTCAGTGAGCTTGAGGCAGTTGAATTGCTCTGCGTCAAGCGCGTAGAGAAGTAGCAGGAATTCTCCTTCGATGGGCCGCCACTCCTTCCGGTTTGGACCGGAAACGTCCAGACGCATTTCCCAATCAAGCCACACCGCCTGCTCCGCCTCGTCGATCAGGCGGACCCGTCCTTGAATAGTGGTTGGTTTGCGGAAGTCGAGAAGGGCGTGTCGTGCGTCAAACGGGATCTCAGAAGAACCCGGCACTTCTTTGGGGTCGGCGGATGGAAATTGAGCGAAGAGAAAACCGGCCAGAGTGACATACGCATAAATCGGTGCGGCGGGCGGCCCGAGCGTGAGAAACAAGTCGTTACCGCGGAAGTGTGAATTCAATGTTGACGTCCTTCCCGAGATAATTCACTAGGATCCCTTGTTTCTCGTAGTTCAGAACTGCCCCCATCACATTTTCGTCGCCGTAGTCTTCCTTGCCAAGCAGCTTGCGAATGTCGTCCGGACTTTCACTATTGAGGACATTTCGGAGGATTCCCCGAGTCTTGTAGGCAAAACGGTTGTTGATGAAAATGAGATCGACCTTCCCGTCCAGTATCCGTACGCCGGCCATGGGACCTGTGGGTTTGCGTTGATCGCGTAGGAGAATAAACGTCGCCTCTTGCTCGGCTACGACACCGGGTATCTTTTCGTTGATCAAAATGTCCACGGCTTTGCTTTCCGGATCGCCCAATTTGACGCCGAACAGGGATATATCAGTGCTGATAACGGCTTTGGGATCCATGACGTCGTTCTTGCTCAGCTCATACGGCTCAGCTGAGAGAACAGACGGATTCCACACGACGGTAAAGGCAACAAGCAAACCCACCACCACACACTGTCTTTCGATCATTGGGTCCTCCTTGGGTCATCAAGGATCACGTATAGAGGTAGGACTAATCGGTACGGAAGGAAGCTCAGATAGCATTAATAGATAAAAAATTATAACGACCAATCCTACGACTTGCAAGAACCAACTGTATCACCTCTTTCTTCACATGCGGGCCCCTGACTCCCCTCTCAGCCGCTAGTAACCGAACTAGCGCGTTGGATGCTACCTCCTCCTTGGTACGGATAGTAGTTCTCTCACGATCGATCGTAAAGGTCGGCGAACTCTCTCGCCGCAAGACGCTGGTGTTGGGTAATGGGGGGTAATGGGATAGATCAACCTCACCAGGTGCTGCGGTGTTGAGTCGATAGGGTCGACGGTGCGAAGGTGCCGCCTGCGAAGGTGAAGGCGTACGTAGAGTTCCGATAAGATCGTCAAGCCTCCCTGTGCCAACGCTTCAGGAATGCACTCGGGCGACGTCATCTCAAGACCACCTGTGGTTCAATATCGACCTTGTTTCGCTAGGCTTCGACCATCTTACGCGCACAGCAATCCACAGGCATCAGTACAAGCAGCCGGCAACCATTGCCCTCATCTGCAGCAAGCTTTTCTGATGAAAACACTTGCAGGAGCGACCAACGCGAGCCGTTCGTCGAACAACAAAATGGTCGTCAAGCGATCGTCAACAACCAGAAGCAGGTAAATCCCGAGATCCCGACGATTGGCCAGCAATGAAGCCACAATGTCGGACGTGATTGTGCCTGGATCCGCAGGTGAATGCCAGGGAACTTGCGCTCGAAGCGAGCAACGAGCAAAATAAAAATAAGAGTCAACTAGAGATAGAGATAGCGAGCCGACGAGCAGTCTACTTTTCTCGCGCCATGCAACTCCTGGACCGACTGCGATGCCTGCTCCAGGTCCCGCATTACCTGTTTGGCGTGCTCGCGAAGGATTTTGCCAGCCCGTGTCCGCACGACCTTCCGTCTAGGTGGTCAAAGAGCGGGGAGTTCCAAGCCGACCAAGGCTTTTTAGGACCGACTCGGGAGCAAGGAAGCCATTACGGCCGTGGTGGATCGGATCGTCGCGAACGTAGCGGCGACGCCCGGAACAACGGACGGTTTGCCATGACAGGCATTCCAAATGCTCAAGCGGCATCTGGTCAATCAAGCCTGTATGGGTGCCGGCGGATCCTGCACCTCTACAGGACAGGATATGAAAACCGCCCAGCCGTTATGAAGATTCCTAATGCCAACTTCGACGCGCTAGGAAAGGATCTGGTCAGCGCCCTGCTAAAATTCAACGTGCCGAAACGGAAACAGTAGGAGCTCTTGGCTTGATCGGACCGATGAAGAAAGACATCGTCGAGGTGCCATAGGAATCATGGTCGGGCCAGAGCAGACACCCGCCCTCTCGCGCAGGGTGAGCGGTCAGCCCGCCGGATAGGGGCGAAGCAGCAACTCGGCCAGCAGCCGGAGACGCTCGAAGTAAGGGCTGACGTCTTCAGCAAGAGATGGGAGAAGCCCGTTAAGATCCGCAAGGCAGTCCCGTAGGATATTCACCCGGGGGCTATCCAGTCCCTCCTCCGTATCCAAATAATAGACGACACAGCCGCTGATCACCGTATCCAATGTCATGAGCTCGCCCTCGTTCGGGCTCGACAAACGAGGCCACTGGGCTGACCGGTGCTCTTCCCACAGAGTGGCGATTTCGTCATGCTTCATAGAGAACTCGCGCCCACCTTGCCGATCGACACCCGTTCTATCAATTTGTGTTTCCCAGCCAGCCCAATGCATTGAGCAGCAGGAGCGCCAACGCGCAGAGACCAATACCCCAGCATCGATAGTCGATCTCTTCTCGACTGAGGCACCATTCCAAGATCCGGCGTCGCCAAGGTTCAGGGCCGGTCGCGAGGAACAGGCCTTTGGCGATCATGACAACCCCGGTGATGACCCAGAGCGGCTGATACCGCAGCTCCTTCGTCGAAACGATCAGTACGACTCCGAAACAGGTCGCCAGAGCTTCCCATCGCAGGACTGCAGGAGAAATAGTCAACACTTCCCGCACCCTAGTAATGACATGGCGGGGGGCAACCAACAGTGAGAGACCGTCTGCCGCCCAGACTCCAGCAATCGCCGCTAAGATGTATTTCATTCCGTGCCCTAACGGGCGTGAGACGTGTCTGTTAAAGTTAGAGCCTCTGCCTTATCCCCCTCTCACGCCACGCTCATCTATGGATAAAGCCCGCGTTGTAAATGTGCTTGGGCCACCTTGTCAATCCCACTCATCAACGCCGCCATCCGCATAGAGGTTTTTTTCGCCGATGCAAAGCTCAATGTGCGGTGAAACGCGTCTGTGATGATCTCGTGCAGACGCTCCTGGATATCCTTGGCCTTCCAGAAGAACCGTTGGGCGTCCTGTACCCACTCGAAATAGGACACAATCACACCTCCCGAGTTGGCCAGGATATCAGGAATAATAAAGATACCTTTGTCGATGAGAATGCGATCCGCTTCCAACGTGGTGGGACCGTTGGCCCCCTCTGCTAGAATGCGGCAGCGGAGCTTGGCTGCATTTTTTTCGGTGATTTGCTCGGACAGCGCGGCCGGCACCAGCACTGTGCAGTCCAACTGCAGAAGCTCTTCGTTGGTGAGAAAGTCACCCATCTTGGTGTCCCGAAGGGGTTGCCCATTGGTCCGATAGCGCCTGAGCAACTCCGGGATATCCAGCCCCTTGGGGTTGTAGATGCCTCCCGAAACGTCGCTTACCGCAATGACCTTCGCTCCGGCCTCCTGCATGATTAACGCCGTGTTGGAACCGACATTGCCGAATCCTTGGATGGCGACCGTCGTCTTCTCAATATCCATCTTCAAATGGCGGAGTGCCTCCATAGTCACGTACACGACGCCGCGACCTGTGGCTTCCTCGCGGCCCAGACTACCGCCGATCGAAAGCGGTTTCCCTGTTACGACGCCCTGGACGGCGTAACCGACTTGTTGGCTGTACGTGTCCATAATCCAGGCCATCACCTGGGCGTCGGTCCCGACATCAGGGGCCGGCACATCTTTATCGGGACCGATCAACGGGAAAATTTCCGCGGCATAACGGCGGGTCAGCCTTTGTAATTCGGAACGGGACAGTTTTTTAGGATTAACTTTGACGCCTCCCTTCGCGCCTCCGTAGGGAAGACCAGCTAAGGCGCATTTCCAGGTCATCCACATGGCCAGCGCCGCCACTTCGCCGAGGTTCACATCGGGGTGATAACGAATCCCGCCCTTCGAAGGACCGCGCGAGGAATCATGCTGCACACGATAGCCGGTAAACACCTCTACGGATCCATTATCCATACGGACGGGAATGCTGACGATCAAGGAGCGCTGAGGCAGCTTCAGCCGTTGCCGCAAATTGGGATCTAGGTTCAGCGCTTCGGCAGCCTGGTCGAACTGGGCGACGGCTAACCGGTAGGTCGGAGTATCAAGCTCATTCGTTGTTGGCCTTGCCACCTGTACCGACTTGTTCACCCGGAACCTCCCTTGCTAAGCGCTCTCCCGGTTGTTCAACCTCACTGCGTTTGTCCAAGCCCGAGATCCGCCGACTTGGCAACTCCAGCACATCGATGCCGTCAAGGACGTGGTCCCATTCAATATCAAACACCTCGGCGAAGTTAGTCGCAACTCGCTGTCTGACTGCGGCCATGTCGACCGGGCGCCCAAGCCATGCGGCCATTGACGTGACAACGCACCCCTCGATGCCACAGGGCACAATCCAACTGAACGGCGTTGTATCCACTGTGACATTGAGCGAGAAGCCATGCATGGTCACGCCCTGCGTGATCCGCACACCCAAAGCTGCAATCTTTGCTGGCCGGTTATCTCCGACCCAGACCCCAGGGAACTTCGCAATGCGCCGCGCTTGAATGCCCCACTCCGCCAAGGTTCTTATGATGACATCCTCCAAGAGTCTGATATAGACTCTGGGTCCCGGGCAATAGCGATGTAACTGCAAGATGGGGTAGCCGACGAGTTGCCCCGGACCATGATAGGTCACCGATCCGCCCCGCTCGACATGGTAAACAGCGCAACCGAGGGCACGCAGAGACATCTCATCGCCACCCCAGTGTTCGGATTTGGTGCTGCGCCCAAGCGTGAAGACCGGCGAGTGCTCCAGCAGAAGCAGCGTATCGGGCCGGAGGTCCTGCACCCGTTCCTTGACGAATGTCTTCTGGAGTTCCCACGCTGCTTCGTAGGCGATCACGTCGTGTTGGATAAGAAGGCCTGACCGTTTCATGTCGTAGCTGTTTGCGATCTCTAGCCGTATGGAACGGCTCTGCCCAAAGAGGGGTCAAGATGCATCACTGAGCCGCCTGTAAAAACGGTGCGCGCGGCAATGAGACGACAAACGGGCCATTCTTCCCATAGACCGCCAGTTGAGCCGGTTCCCGTTCGCCGCGACGGAGGAAGACGTGCCAGAAATCGCCCATATTGTAGATCTCATGATTGTCTACCGCGGTGATCACGTCGCCCGAGTGGAGTCCGGCTTGGCCGCCAGCTTTGGACGGATCGACCTGCACCGCCAGAATACCTCGGTCCACGTCCAGGTTAAAGCTGGCCACGATACTGGGTGTGATCGTGACAGGAATAAATCCAAGGTCCGGACGAAAGACAGAACCGCGAACCAGCATGGATTGAATATGCGGATACGCTGCTTCCATCGAAATCGCATAGCTGATGGCTTGTGCCGAAGGCGCAACCGCGACATTGATCCCAACGACTTGGCCAGAAAGGTCAACCAAGGGGCCGCCGCTGTTGCCCGGATTGATCGCTGCATCGGTTTGGATCAGGTCGTAGAGCGTCTCCCCGTTGGGCGCCAATACTGATCGGTCCAGGGCGCTGACCACTCCAACCGTGACCGATGACCCCCCTTTCAAAGCCAGGGGATTGCCTATCGCCACGACCGTCTCGCCGATCTCTAGGGACAAGGATTGGCTTAACTGCGCCGGGACCAGATCCGGCGCGGCAATTTTGATCAATGCCAGATCCAGCAGAAAATCTCGCGCTACGACGCGGCCTGGCGTGAGTCGCCCGCTTGCCAATCCGACCACAAGACTTTTGACGCCTTCGACCAGATGGTTGTTGGTCAGGATATATCCGCTAGCATCGATGATAATACCCGAACCCGAGCCGGAGGCGGTGAAATGTTGTGGGAGGTTCTGCGGGACTCCCCGGGTGAGAATCGTGACGACCGAAGGCCGTACCTTTGCCACGACGGCCGGAACGGAAAGAGTTTTTTTCATGTTCGGCTGGTCCGCTCCTTGCTGCGCCAGGACTGGAACGGATGTCGCCGCGAGGAGACCCACACACCACGCCACGCACAGCAGATTTGGAGCTCTCACGGCCATCTTCAGCCTCGTCCGTGCAGAAAAATCAATTTTTTATTATTCTCTCATAACTTGCGCGAAGTCAAAGCGGACCTGGCCTCACACAAAGCGGGCGAGGCTCCTGCCTCGCCCGCTTTGTCGTCGCTCCCAATTGTGTCATGCCCGTCAGCGAATCGCTGCGAACATCTGTTTGATCTCCGGTGTCTTGAGTTTCTTTAACGCCTTGGCCTCGATCTGCCGGATACGCTCGCGAGTGACGGAAAGAGTCTGGCCGACCTGTTCCAATGTTCGGGGTTCATCCTGACCGATTCCGAAGCGCAACCGGATGACGGTTTGTTCTCTCGGCGTCAGGGTGCTGAGGATCCGATCCAATTCGCGGGACAACTCCGTCCGATGAACATGGGCATCGGGAGGCACCGCTTGCAGATCGGGCAAAAGCTCGCCGAACTGGGTCTCTCCGTCCCCCACCGGAGACTCAAGGGCAATGGGCTCTTGGAATGCCTGGATTGTCTCATGGAGTTTATCCGGACGCACGCCAAGCGTCTGAGCCAGCTCTTCAATCCGAGGCGCACGGCCCAATTGCTGAATGAGCCGTCGCGACACCCGCAGCATGCGATTCGAGGCTTCGGTCTGGTGGACCGGAATCCGAATCGTCCGCGATTGGTCTGCCAGGGCTCTGGTGATGCCTTGCCTGATCCACCATGTAGCGTACGTGCTGAACTTGAACCCTTTCCGGTATTCGTACCGTTCGGCCGCCTTCATGAGGCCAATGTTGCCTTCCTGCACCAAATCCAGGAGGCTTAACCCGCGACCCGTATAATGCTTGGCTACGTCAACAACGAGTCGCAAGTTGCAGCGCACTAGCTCATCTTTTGCGCTTTCGAGGATGGCCCGCCCTTCGCGCACCTGCAGCCGGAGGGCGTTCAAGCGCTGTAGGTTTGCCGCTGCCTGTTTGCCCGGACCCGTGGCCTGCTCGCACAGAACCGCCAAGCTCGCCTCGGCCCGGTCAAGTGCAGTTGCGGAGAGACCGCTCAACCGGCGCACGACCTGCAAGGTGCGTGTCGCCTGCACGACCTTTTCCACCTTGCGCATTCGGGAGGCTACTTTCACTGCGGCGCGAAGCGCCGCCCGAATAGCCCTGGTTCCCTGATCGATCCGTTTCGCCAGCGCAATCTCTTCTTCGCGGGTCAGCAGCGGCCGCTCGCCGAATGAACGGAAGTACAGAGACTCCAGCACCATTGGCCCTTCGAGTGGGGCAGTCGATTCGACCTCCTCGGAAACTTCGGAAGCCTTCGTCACGATGCCCGTGTCATGCTCGATCAGGTCCAACAGGTCGCTGGCTTCTGAATCGTCCGTTTCAAGATCCAAATTCACGGCCGCAGGAGTGGGCCGATCATCCTCAAAAACTGTCTCATCTCGTTCGTTCTTCATAGGTCACCTAGAAAATTCACATAAACTGCGAGGCGGATTGTCGAATGTTCGAACAGAATAGTCATTTGCGCGCTCTATAATTTTTAGAGCGCAGGGGAAGAGAAAAGGATTCGATCTAAAGCGTTCCTTTCATTCCCCCATCCACCTCTCTTTTCAATGGTAATAATAATTACGAGAGAAAGGGCGCATCGGATGGGTGAGCCTGGTGAACGGGAAGACTGACTGGCTAAGAAGAGGAGCTAATAGTCAATGAATTTCATAAGTCATTGATTTTTAATGATATTTAATCACTTTTCCATTCGCTTAATAAAGGGAGTCAGAATGTCGATTGGAATAGGAAAGATCGTGGTGGAGTTCTTCTCGGCGCCTATCTCAACCAGCGTCTGGAGATAACGGAGCTGGAGGGCGGCAGGGTTCTGGCTGATCACGTTGGCAGCTTCGGCCAACCGCTGGGCCGCCTGAAACTCGCCTTCGGCGTGGATCACCTTGGCACGTCGCTCGCGTTCGGCTTCGGCTTGGCGGGCGATCGCCCGTTGCATTTCCTGGGGCAAATCCACGTTCTTGACCTCGACGGCAGTGACTTTCACCCCCCATGGCTCGGTCTGCTGGTCGATAATCCTCTGGAGTTCGGCGTTGATCTCTTCTCGCTTGGCCAATAAATCGTCCAACTGACTTTGCCCGAGCACGCTGCGGAGCGTTGTTTGGGCCATCATGGAAGTGGCGTACAGGTAATCCTCCACTTCGACGATGGCTCGCTGGGGTTCTACGACACGAAAGTAGATCACCGCGTTCACTTTGACCGTGACGTTATCTCTGGTGATCACGTCTTGTGGGGGAACATCCATCGTCACGGTCCGCAGGCTCACGCGGACCAACTTATCGATGAAGGGAATAATGATGACAACTCCAGGGCCATTGCCGCCGACGATCCCTCGCGCCAAGCGCCCCCAGCGAAAAATCACCGCCCGCTCGTACTCCCGCAGGACATTGAAGCCCATCAGTACCAAGATCACCGCGAGCACCAACAGCGCGAACGGACTGAACAGCAGGTTCATCTCACCCCTCTTTCTTTGGGCTGACCGGTTTGACGTAGAGTTTCAACCCCTCCACGCGCGTGACTTCGGCCTGATCGCCTGGCTTAAGCGGCTGCTCGCTGATAGCTTCCCACAGTTCCCCGTGGATGGTAAGCTGGCCTTTTGGATCCAGTGGCGTCTTGGCCACCCCGATCAACCCGATCATCCCTTCACGGCCAGTCAGCGGTTGCCGTCTCATCGCCCTGACTCCCATGCCGACGATGAATAATGTAAACAAGGCTGCCATGCTGACAACGGGAAGAATGACGGTCCAAGAGATCTGGAGAAACGGGGCTTCGGCCTTCATCAGCATGAGGGACCCGAGAATCATGGAGATCACGCCGCCGATGGCCAGCAAGCCGAAACTGGTGACAGTCGCTTCCAGAATGAAAAACACAATGCCCAACAGGATCAGCAGGACGCCGGCATAGTTCACCGGCAAGGATTGGAAGGAATAAAACGCCAGGATCAGGCTGATTGCGCCAACGATCCCGGGCAGGATCGCGCCCGGATTGTAGAGTTCGGCCAAGAGGCCAATAGTGCCGATGGTCATCAACAGATAGGCGATGTTGGGATCGCTGAGGGCCTTAAGCATCTCCAGGCGCCAGCCCATCGGAAACTCAATTATCGCCGCATCCTTCGTCCGCAGAACGATGGTTCCGCTTCCCAGATTCACCGACCGACCGTCCACGGCCTTGAGCAGAGTCGGCACGTCGTCCGCAACGAGGTCGACGATCTTGAGCTTCACCGCTTCCTTTTCGGTGACCGACACGCTCTTGCGCACCGCCTCCTCTGCCCACAACGCATTGCGACCGCGCTGCTCAGCGATGGACTTGATGTAAGCCACCGAATCGTTCTCGACTTTCTCCTTCATCGTCTTGTCCATTTCACCGCCACCCATCGCGACCGGATGGGCGGCCCCGATGTTCGTGCCGGGTGCCATCGCCGCGATATGCGCCGCCATCGTGATGAAGACGCCAGCCGAAGCCGCGCGGCCGCCGGATGGAGCCACATAGACGATGATCGGGATTGGTGAGCCGGTGAAGTCCTTGATAATGACGCGCATGGATGTATCGAGGCCCCCCGGCGTGTCCAAGCGGAGGATCAGCGCTGAGGCGCTCTGCATCTGCGCGAAGGCGATGGCGTCGTGCACGTATTCGGCGGCGACCGGATTGATCACGCCCTCGTAGGTCGCCAGGACGACCGTCGAGGCGGCTCCGGCTTTGGCGGCGAGTGCAACCAGCAGTCCCAGACTTACCGTCCCTTGGGCGAGCAGGCGCAATGATTGACCGGCGGTAAAAAACGGTGCGGGACAGCGTCTCAAACCGTTCATTGAGAAGTCCCTCGCACGGCGCGGAAACGAAGCCATCTGCGTTCAGGGGGAATGCGCAAGAATGTACTTGGATGATACGGCCCACCCGATACCCTGTCAAGGAATGGCGGCGGCCATTCGGTTGCAAAGCCCCGACCGGTCTCCTACAATGAGCCCGCCATGGCTTGGTTGCAAGACGGCGAGCGCATTCATCTTGTCGACAAGAAAGGACGGCACTATGGGCTAACGCTGAAGGCGGGTGCCGTCTTTCAACACAGCGGCGAGACGATCTCGCACGACGTTCTGATCGGAAAGCCGGACGGCAGTCTCGTCACGCTTTCCCGTGGCACACGGATGATTGCCCTACGCCCTACGCTTGGCGAATACGTCTTGAAGATGCCGCGTGGTGCCCAGGTGATCTATCCCAAAGATCTGGCAATGATCACGATGTGGGCCGACATCTATCCGGGTGCAAAGGTCTTCGAAGCCGGAACCGGCTCCGGCGCATTGACGATGGCACTGTTGCGAGCTGTCGGACCCTGCGGAACAGTGGTGAGCTACGAAGCTCGTGAGGACTTCGCTCGTACTGCTGCCGGGAACATCGAACGGTATCTTGGTGCAATTCCCAATCTTACCATCATCAGAGCCGATGCGTACGAGGGGATCGAGGTTCCATCTGGGGGAACCCTGTTCGACCGGGTCGTGCTCGACCTCCCCGAACCCTGGCAGGTTGTTCCCCACGCTGCGAAGGTTTTGCGTTCAGGGGGGATCTACCTGAGTTTCGTCCCGACCGTGCCGCAGGTCATGCGGACCGTCGAGGCGTTGGAGCGCTCCGGCGTCTTCGGTTTAATCCAAACCTTTGAAACGTTACTGCGGACTTGGTCCGTGCAGGGGCGGAGCGTGCGCCCGGATCATCGGATGGTGGCCCATTCGGGGTTCATCACGGTCGCGCGCAAGGTCGAGCCAGGGCTGTGGATGAATCGACCGGGCGGAACTGCCCAGGGGCTCAACGACCAGAGCGGGGCCGCCCATACCGACAAAGACGAGGACACTTGATGAGCAGACTGCGCGGCAAGGTGGCGTTGGTCACGGGTGGCAGTGCTGGCATCGGCGAGGCGATCGCGGTGTTGTTCGCCCAGGAAGGCGCGGCGGTCACCATCACGGGCCGGCGTAAGGATCGATTGGAGCGGGTGATCGGCGAGATTGGGCAAAAGGGTGGCCGAGCGTTGGCCGTGGCCGGATCGGTGACTGATGAAACCCACGTGCGGGAAGCAGTTGCGCAAACGGTCCGGACGTTCGGCCGACTGGACATTCTGGTCAACAACGCCGGCATCGGCGACTTCGGAAGGAAGATTCACGAGACAGACGACGCCGTCTGGCAGCGGGTGCTCGATGTCAACGTCACTGGGGTGTTCCGCATGACCCGGGCGGCGATCCCTGAGATGCTGAAATCCGGCGGTGGAACGATCATCAACATTTCTTCAATTGCTAGCTTGGTTGGGCTTCCCATGCTGCCCGCGTACGCGGCTTCCAAGGGAGCGCTGGATGCCCTCACCCGCGCGATCGCCGTAGATTACGCCGCGCAAGGGATTCGTTGCAACGTCGTGAATCCCGGTCTGATCGAGACGCCGATGGCCGAAAGCCTGCTGAGCGATCCGGCACGAGCAGCCGAGGTATTAAGCCAGTACCTTATCGCGCGTCCCGGCAAACCAGAAGAAGTGGCGAAGCTGGTGCTATATCTCGCGTCCGACGATGCTTCCTGGGTCACCGGCAGCACATTCACGATTGACGGCGGCATAACCGCGCATTGATTATGTTTAATAAAGAGAGCGCATCGATGCGGCCGCGAAGGAACGCCGAGGCTGTGACGCGTGACGTGTTTGAACCGTGTGGGCGGTGATCGTCGTTACTGCGGTGGTAAGCCCGGCTTGAGTCCACTGAGGAATCGATTTCGTCGGCACCGTTCTATCGGTCGATCCGGAAGCGGAAAAAGTTGAGGTGAAGAAAGCTGACAGCGGGACGCGGTCTTAAAGTTCTTAAGGACTTGAAAAAGGGCGATCAGGGCAGCGTGACGCATCCAGGGTGTCGGGGAATCACGCCATCGCCCCATAAGTGACGGCCAAAGAGAGATAATGGATCATTCGGCAATCGACTGGCGGTAAGCCGAAACCTGGCGGGCCGCCGCGAACGACTTCAAAATGGAAATCAACGCTCAGACCAAACTCTGCGGGGTCATCGGAAATCCAGTGGAGCACTCCCTGTCCCCGGCCATTCATAACGCGGCCTTTCAGAAGCTCGGCCTGAATTTCGTGTACCTGGCCTTTCGGGTGGAAAATATCGCTGACGCGATTCGAGGCATCCGGGCACTGGGAAATGTGCGCGGCTTCAGCGTGACCATCCCGCACAAGGTGTCCGCCATCCGGTACCTTGACGAGGTAGAGCCGACGGCCCGTCAGATCGGCGCCATCAACACCATCGTGGTAGACGACGGAAAACTGATCGGCTACAACACAGACGCTTCAGGGGCCCTACGGGCCCTGCGCGACGGTGGAGTCGAACTGCAGGGACAGCGGGTGGTGATGCTCGGGTCGGGCGGCGCGGCGCGCGCCATTGCTTTTGCGCTAGCGGCGGACTCTGCCGTGGCGGAACTGTTCATCCTGGGAATCGACGAAGCCGAGCGACGGGGCCTCGTTTACGACCTTCAAGCCAAGACTTCCCTCCGCGTTCACGAGGCGACCCTGGGTGCAGACACCCTCCGCCGCCTGTTACCGGAAGCGCAGGTCCTGATCCACTGCACACCGGTCGGAATGCACCCGCGGAGCGATGAGAGCTGTGTTCCGGCCGAGTTGCTCCATGCCCATCTGGCCGTCCTGGACATCGTGTATAACCCGCTGGAGACGCGCCTGCTCAAGGATGCCGCGGCCGCGGGCTGTCGGACTGTTCGCGGCCTGGAGATGTTTCTAAACCAGGCTGCCGCGCAGTTCGAACTCTGGACGAACCGACCAGCCCCCACCGACGTGATGCGGGCTGCGCTGGTATCCCGCTTCGCATGAATATCGTTCTGATCGGATATCGCGGCACAGGCAAGAGCACGGTGGGCAAAATTCTGGCGGCCAAGCTGGGCCGAGAATTGGTCTCGACGGACGCCGAGGTTGTCAAGCGGGCCAAGCTGTCGATCCCCGAGATTGTACAACAGTTTGGCTGGGAACATTTTCGAGATCTAGAGTCGGAGGTGTGCCGGGAGCTGGGAAGAAAGGACGGCTTGATCATCGATACCGGCGGCGGCGTGATCCTGCGCCAGCAGAACGTGGATATTCTCAAAAAAAACGGAACGCTGTTCTGGCTGACCGCGGAAGTCCCGACCATCGCCCGACGCATCGGTGGGGATACTCAACGTCCCTCCCTGACCGGTACCAAGTCCTTTACGGAGGAAATCCAGGAGGTGCTGCAACAGCGCCTCCCAAAGTATCAAGCCGCTGCAGACCACGTTATTGCGACGGAAGGACGAACAGTCGAGGAAGTGGTCACCAGCATCTTGGCCAGGGTGTAAACCAGCCGGGAGCAGCCCCCTGTGTTGATCTGTTGGGGAGCCCGTGCTATGCTTTTTGTTGCAATTCATCGCTGCGGGGCCGAGTGATGGAGAGCGAAGTGGAGTGGCCCTGATTCGATGTTGCCTTGCGTGAGGAAGTTGGCCGGACAGCGCGAGTGACCGGACGGTGCAGTTGCATTAGCGCCAGGAAGTCTCTCCCTCCCTCCTCCATTTCTTCCCAAGACAATGTCAATAGCAGTGACGGAGGTTGCTATGGGGAACAAATTGTATGTTGGAAGTCTACCCTATTCGACGACTGAGCAGCAGCTGGCGGAGTTGTTCTCCCAGCATGGAACCGTCCAATCCGCGAAAGTGATCACCGATCGATACACCGGACAGTCCCGGGGCTTCGGGTTTGTGGAAATGTCCACACCGGAAGAGGCGCAAAAGGCCATTGCGGCTCTCAATGGGAGTCAATTGGGCGGTCGGACGCTCGTCGTCAACGAAGCCAGGCCGCAGGAGAAACGGCCCTACGGCGGCGGCAATCCGAGCGGCGGCGGCAATCCGAGCGGCGGTGGAGGAGGAGACCGAGGAGACCGAGATCGCTGGTAGGAGATCGGCTCTGGGAGCAAGCTGAAAGAGAATCAAAACGGGCTGCCGTTGCTGGCAGCCCGTTTTGCTTGTCGGGCGCTGCTCGCTCCCGTGGTACAGCGAAACCCCCGCGGCCTTGACAAGGTTCGGCCTAAGTGATTCACTGGCACCTTGTGCGCCCGTAGCTCAGTTGGATAGAGCGTCGGGCTTCGAACCCGCAGGTCGCAGGTTCAAGTCCTGCCGGGCGCACCATTTGCATGCACAAGAACCGGAAAGTGTTTTCTGTGGCTCGAACTGCGACCATTGGACGACTCCTTGTCGGCTTAGGGCTATTTCTGAGTGCGTGTAGTGATCAGTACATCGTCTTTCACAGTCAGACCGGTCTGCCGATCCTGCTGATCAAGCGCGCCTATACCTACCGCGGCTGCATTGAGACCGTGCGGGCAGAAGCTGCGCGTTTGGGGGTAACCTTCCGTTCTATTCATGTCAAGGGATCATGGTCCGGCCAAACGCTTCTCTGGCCGTTCGATCCAGGCTATGCCTGCGAAGTGGTAATCGGCCCTGAACGGCCTCTATCGGGTGCGTATGCGGACAGTCTTCCCCTCCCGATGTGAGGTTCCGTTCCCGCTTGGGCCGTCTCACCATTGCACAGCGCCACCTCCAGGAGAGTTCGAATCACTCGTACACTCCGAAGCTTAGAGGTGATAGAGGAAAAGATCGCCAGGGAAGATGCCGAGGTATGTTCATGCCTTATGAACGCATCTGCTGCGCGGACTCGCCATGCGGCCCACCTTCAATTGAAGGCTTCAGTAGAAGGCTTGACGATGACGGAGAGGCTTCAGTACAGTGATGAGCTGAGCCGCATGACTTGATTGTCGCTTCGGAGGAACTCAGAGTGACCCAGTCTCGACCGTCTGTGCCCTTCGCGGCACAGGCCGTCCCGTTCGATGAGTTTCTAGCCACCGGAAAGCTCCCCGACGACCTGATCACGAGCGAATATGTGGCGCAGCAGTTCGTCGAGCGGCTAGTGCATTACGTCCTTAGTGTTCCGGCTGGCAGTTACACCATGGCCCAGTTGGGGAAGCTGTTGGAACAGTTAGATCCTCGGTACCAAGTCTTTTTTTTCAAGCGCCTGAAGGAAACCAGCCCCGAGAGTCTCAAGGATTTCGCTCCGCTCTACTATGGGTTCATGAACGAATTCCATTCCTTGCTCTTCACCTAACCGCGCAAAACACCGCTTGTCTCCGGCCGGTTCTCATGTATAATGAATTAAAGTCTGAAACGAGGAGACGTATGAATCCAACGTTGCATCGAGCTGTAACCAGCTTTTACAACCTAGTGTATGAGGCGCAGACGTTTGCCACTACCATGGCAAGGATCGACACCGCCGAACAGGAACACTATGCGGGGCGGATCGAAGGTCTGAACTGGGTTCTTGATCGGTGCCAAGAACTCGAGGACATGGACGCCAACCTGACGCCTTCTTCCCTGCAACGGGTGTTGACCGATGTCAAATCTGACTTGGATCATGAACTGTCGGTACAGCGCCGCGAGAAGGGCCGACGGGCGGACGGACGTGAAGAGGCGCTCATTTTCGTGGCAGATTATCTGTCCAGCCTCATTACCGCGACCGAGATCGAATGCGCCAAGAGTGCGGTGTAACCCTCGACAACGTGCTTGGGCTTTCTGACCGTGCCGCATGGGGCGCGCTCGCGGTAGATAGGTTTCCACGCCGGCCGGCCAAAGGTTGCACCGTAGCAGAAAGGCCATAGGCGCGGGTCCAAGCGGGGACGGGGGGACGTTGCCTGGGTTCCTCGACGGTAGTGGTTCAGGCTTTGGGGCCAGGAATCCCATGGCGCGAGAGTGGATCATCTTTGCGATTTCTCTTGGTCTCGGGGGGCATATTGCGGTGGGTGTGGTGCTGCATGCGCCAGAACACTGGCAATGGAGCAATGCCGGATTCTACGGGCTGCTCATGGGCCTTGCTGTCTACGCCGTTGTTCAGCTCAGCCGTTCCGTCTGGTGGTTTTATCGAGGCTACCGGTCGACCTTGGACAAAAGCTAGCCGCCGTGGTCTCCTAGTAAAATGGTCAGGCACCGTCAAAAGAATCGCTAGGCGGACAGGCTGGCTTCGCCTGTTGACCTCGAATCGGTGCTCCTCTAGATAAAGAAAAGGGTTCGACTATGTCGAGCGGGCAGAACAAAGCTTGGCCGGGCCGATCTATGGCTTCAGCCGGATGGGCGGGAACGCCGTACGGGGCGACGCCCGCAACTGGCCCGACCGACCAGTACGGCTCCTTTCAAGCTTCGTTGCTCTACTGTCCTCAATGCCGCCAAGCCACACCGACACGGCAACGCCTGCTGCTGGTCTTGCCGGCCGGAAACCTATACGAGTATCTCTGCGCTCAATGTGGGACATCGACCGGGACGAAAACTGATAACCAGCGCGCTGAGGTAGAACTCTTTCGGCCGTGAGTCCGGGTTCAGGCAATTCTCCAGCATCGTGAGATCCCCTTCGCCATTCATCGGGGCTCTGCCGGTGTGAATCTGTGTGTGGATGTTCAAAAATTTCCGGGAAGGGCACGTGCAACGATGAAGCAAAGGCAGGAGAAACTCGATGCGGGAGAGAGATGAGTGGAGTCAGGCGAGCTGGTCAAGTGGAATGCCTTCTTCGATCAGCATCACGGGGATATCGTCCCGGATGGGATAGACGATCTTACGGTCGGCCCGCACTAAGCCACCGTCCAACTTTTCGGTTACCGCTCTTTGGGCCTTATTCTTCAGCTCTCCCCTCTCGATGGCAGCGTTCAGCTTCTCGACCAGGGTCGAATCGGCCAGGCTGACTTCCTGTTTGGTTTCCGGGCAGCAGAGGATGGCCAGGAGATCTGGAGCGATGTTGGCCCCTTTGCCTGTTGCCTCTCGCATACTCACACCTGCCTCAAATAAGCGGGCGTCCCGTTTCAGAAGTGAAGCGCGGGCAGAGCATAGCGCAACCCTCTTGCAAAGATCAAGAGATTGACTATTGACCGAATTCTGCGTCCTGAGGTTTCATCCGGTCGGGTGAAATCTGCTACACTGCTGGCGTTGGTATGCGGGGGCATCTCGTGACCGGAGACAGCAGATGGTGGCGCCACTGGCTGACCGGCTTGCTGTTGTTGGTCCCGGCCTGGGCGACATTCCTGATCCTCTCTACGCTGTTCGCGGCGCTTGATGATCTGATCGTCGATCTTCTGGGGACCCGCATTGCACGCGATGTTCCTGGATTGGGCGTGCTGACGTTGTTTGCCCTGATTCTTCTCAGCGGCGTGATCGTAACCCATGTCCTGGGAGAGCGGTTGTTTCAGTGCGCTGAAGACTGGCTGGCGCGTATTCCGTTCGTCCGCAGCGTGTATGTAACGCTGAAGGGCATGACGGACCTATTCAACTTTCGATCCCGCTTCGGCCGCAGCACCGTGGTGGCCTTTCCCTTTCCGCGCGACGGGCTCTGGGCACTAGGGTTTGTCATGGGAACGGCGCCCGGGCCGCTGCAAGTGGTTTCGGGGACCGAGCTGCTGATGGTGTTCGTGCCGACGGCCATCCATCCGTTCACCGGATATCTGGCCTTTGTCCCGCGCCAGCACGTCCGTCCAATCAATTTACCGCCCGAAGACGCCATGAAGATGGAATTTTCGGCCGGCTTCTACAAGCCCAAACGGGGCTGGTTGGCCGATCCAAGGGTGAGCGCATGACCACACCACGGCTTGATCGACTGATCGTTCGACGTGCTCGAATGGAAGATGCAGACACCATTGCCTTGTTCAGCGCAGCGATGGCGCTTGAAACCGAAGGCCGGATCTTGGACCGGGAACGGGTGCGACAGGGCACACTGGCCGTTCTGCAGGAGCCGGAACGAGGCTTTTTTAACGTGGCCGAGGTGTACCCGGAAAGGGATCCACCAATGATCGTTGGCCAACTCCTTGTGACCTTCGAATGGAGCGACTGGCGGAATGCGCAGTTCTGGTGGATTCAGAGCGTCTATGTCGATCCTGCCTGGCGCCGAATGGGCGTCTACCGACGTATGCACGAAGCGATCATCCGTGAGGCCCGCGCGCGCCGCGATGTATGCGGAGTTCGTCTCTACGTCGACGGCGGCAATCACGTGGCGCAAACTGTGTATGAACGGGTCGGGCTGTCGCGCACCGCCTATGCCGTATTCGAAGAGGATTTTGTGCTTCCCAAGAGAACCCAAGCGACTCCTGCGTCGCAATAGACTTTGTGGAGCGGTCGGCAGAGGAGGCAGACTCCGTGTCCATTCGACGACCAATATACAGCGGCATCACGCTTCGGAAAATATGCCTGGGAGTCGGCGCGTGCTTGCTCATTGTGAGCGGCTGTGCGTTTAGCAGGGGTAATCTGGGCGACGAGTTCAAGCCAGAAGATGTGGAAAAGATCAAAAAGGGGATCACGACCCGAACCGAAGTCATTGCGGTCTTGGGAGCGCCCGACCGACTCGTGCAAGTCAACGGTCATGACGTCTTCCAGTATTACCGATACGATCTCAAGTCAGGGAGCCTTTTGCTCTTGTTGGTAAACTTCTCGCGGGTCAATATCAAGAGCGACGACCTCTATATTCTGTTCAATCGAGACGGGGTGGTCGAAGACGTGGTGTTCGGCAAGCGCACGGATCGGCTGAAGTTCCAGTTCTGGCCGTTTGGCGAGTAAAAAGGGGACAAGAGGCGAGGGCATGGTGGTGGAATGCTATGCCAGCGGGAAAGCAATTGGTCGTGCTCCTCGGCTTGTGGTCCTTGGTCTCCATTTCTTATCCCTTGTCGCGTGTTTCGTGCCCTTAGGGTTATCGGGTTGCGGTTTCGCGACCGTTGCGCGACTCTCGATTAACGACCCGATCCGTCCGGAGGAGGTGGCGTTCATCGTCCCGGGGTGGACCACATTCGCCGAGATCGTCGAGCATCTCGGCGCTCCCGACGAACTGGCTGCCCTAGACGAAGGCGCCGTCGTCGCCTATCATTTTCGCGACGCCAAGTACACACGGGTCAACTTCGGCTGGCCGGCGCGATTTTGGCTGACGGTTTCGCCTGATTTCATCCTCTCCACAGGTGGCCTGGGAACGGACGTCTTCGAAGTCACGTTCGATGCCCGGTGGGTGGTCCGCGAGCATGCATTCACGAAACACTCCGGTCATGCGCGTTTCAACCTGTGGCCTTTCTGACCCATCAGGTGTCCATCCCGTCAGATTGCCGCATGCCTGACGTCCCGCTATAATGCTGTCCGCATGAGCGCCCGTGATGCCGATACCGACTGGACGACCGAAGCGCTGCTGCGTTCTCCTTCATACATTCCTGCCGATCGGGACGTAGAATTCCTCCAACGCGACGAGTTGCGTCCCTTACGGTTGCAACTTGAGCTGCTCAAGCCCGAGTTGATCCAGCGAGAAGAAGGTATCAGTTCCACCATTGTGGTTTTCGGCAGCTCGCGACTCATGGAACCAGCGCGGGCAAAGGAGGTCCTGACCCGTGCGGAAGCCGACCTGAAAGCACGGCCAAACGACCCAGGTGCAAAACGCGAGGTCGAGGTCGCCCGTCGCCGTCTAGCGCTCGCCCGTTACTACGATGAAGCGCGCGAGTTTGGCAGACTGGTGTCTTCCACCTGCCAGGTGAACGGGCGGTGCGATTTTGTGATCGTCACTGGCGGGGGCCCTGGCATTATGGAGGCGGCCAACCGTGGCGCGGCCGACGCGGGCGGGAAATCGGTCGGCCTGAACATCACCTTGCCGCATGAGCAGCGGCCCAACCCGTATATCACGCCGTCGCTGTGCTTTCAGTTCCGTTACTTCGCGCTGCGCAAGATGCACTTCCTGCTCCGCGCCAAGGCGTTGGTAGCCTTTCCCGGGGGGTTCGGCACGCTGGACGAGTTGTTCGAGACTTTGACGCTACTCCAAACCGGCAAGGTAAGCGGCATCACCATCGTCTTGGTGGGACGCGCATTTTGGGACCGGCTCATCAACTGGACGATGCTGGTCGAGGAAGGCCTGGTCAGTCCGGAAGACCTTGCGCTCTTTCACTACGCCGAGACGGCTCGGGAGGCCTGGGACCTGATCGCCACCCGACACCAGATCGACCGGCCGGCATGATCATTTCCTTCCACGGTGCCGCCCGATCGGTGACGGGCAGCCGGCACTTGATCCAGACCCCTAGTTGTCACGTCCTGTTGGACTGCGGCCTGTTTCAAGGTCGCCGCCAGGAAGCTGACCGCCACAATCGCTTTCTGGGGTTTGACCCCAAGGCGGTGGATGTGGTCCTCCTCTCGCATGCCCATATCGACCATTCCGGGGCCTTGCCCGTCTTGGCGAAACACGGGTTTGCCGGCAACGTGTACGTGACGCCCGCTACCGGCGATCTGACCAGGGTTATGCTGGAAGATTCAGCCCGCCTGCAGGAGAGCGATTGCGCATACGTCAATGCACAGGAAGGACGGCAAGGGCGCCGGTGCCTCAGGCCTCTCTATAGTACCGACGATGTCCGGGCGATAGCGCGGCGGTTCACAGGCATCCGCTATGGCGACACGATCACGGTCGGCCCGCGAATGAGCGCCTCCTTTCACGAAGCCGGCCATATCCTTGGCTCGGCCGCCATCCGGCTCACGTACGCGGTGCGCGGAAACACGACGACCGTTTTCTTTACCGGCGATCTGGGGCGGCCGCGGATGCCGATCCTGCGGGATCCCGCAGAGCCCCCGGCCTGCGATGTGCTGATCATCGAATCGACCTATGGAGACCGGCTCCACGAGGAGGTTGGAGAGGAGCTGAAAACCAAAGTGCAACAACTGCTCACCCAGGCCAGGATGAACCGCGGCAAGATCATCGTGCCGGCGTTCGCGGTCGGGAGGACGCAGGAACTGGTAATGCGGATCAAAGAATTGGTTCGCGAGGGACGCATTGATCCTGTGCCCATTTATATCGATTCGCCGTTGGCTGCCAAGGCGACCGAGATTTTCCGCCAGCATCCGGAGTGCTACGATGAGGAGACCCTCCGCACGTTTTCCGCGGAAGGCGATCCGTTCGCAGCCCGTTACATCCGTTACGTGTCGTCGGTCGAGGAGAGCAAGCGGTTAAACGCAATGAAGGGGCCCTGTGTCATCATCGCATCGTCGGGCATGTGCGAGGGCGGGCGGGTGTTGCATCATCTCAAACATGCTATTCAGGATGAAGCCAACATTATCGCGATCGTCGGCTTTCAGGCTGAGCATACGTTAGGACGCAAGCTGGTCGAGGGCTGGGACGTGGTGCCGATCTTCGGAGTGCCGACGCCGCGGCGCGCGCAAGTGGTCCGCTTTAATGGCCTGTCAGCCCATGCGGATCGCCACGATCTGTTGGCCTATGTCCGGTCGATCAAGCCGGCGCCGGCCAAAGTGTTTGTGGTGCACGGTGAAGGGAAACAGGCGTTCTCGCTGGCGGCGGCCATCAAGGCTGAGCATCCGCGCATGGACGTGGTTGTGCCGGACCATGGATCGTCGCACGAGATCTAAAGCGCAGGGCGATATGCGGTCCGGTTTTCGTGCCGGCGTCATCGCCGGATTGCCCGCGACCGCTGCTCATTAAGGGACGAACAGGATCATCAATTTTGCCGCGAGGGCATGAAGCTCGCGATGCCGGGCTGAAGGTGTTCGAGACGACTGCGGCGGTGAACGATCGACGGAGTGGCAGATGAGGCATCATCGCAGTGTTGCGTTCTCCTGCCTGACAACGGTGCTTGTCGTCGCGATGCTGGCCTCGTGTTGGCTTTCCGGCACGGGTCGGACTGCCGAGACTTCTTCTGAAGTTGGCCCCGAGGAATCTCGTGTGCGGGCGCGGGATCTCCAGATCGTGATCGGCCGTTACCCGCCTGGTCCGCTCAATGCGATCACCGACGTGGCTGGCGTGAAAGTCGGGCATGTGACCCTGATCAAGGGAGAGGGACCGCTCAAGCCGGGTGAAGGGCCGGTGCGGACGGGCGTAACGGTGATCATCCCGCGTGAGGATGTCTGGCGGCAAAAGGTTCCGGCGGGAGCCTTCGTTCTCAACGGCACAGGGGAGATGACGGGACTGGCTTGGGTGGCCGAGTCTGGATTCCTCGAATACCCGATCGCGCTGACCAACACCCTGAACGTGCCACGCGTGGCCAACGGCATCATCAGTTGGATGATCAAGCGGTACCCCGGCATTGGGATCACGGACGATACCTTGACCCCGGTGGTGGCCGAATGCGACGACGGCTACCTCAACGACATTCAGGGACGCCATGTATCCGAGCAGGATGTGATCCACGCGCTGGACCGCGCCTCGGCCGGTCCAGTCGCGGAAGGCACGGTTGGAGCTGGCACTGGCATGGTATCGTATGGATTCAAGGGGGGGATCGGCACGTCTTCACGACGGTTACCGGATGACGAAGGAGGCTACACTGTCGGTGTGCTGGTCAACGCCAACCACGGGCGGCGTCCGGAGTTGGTCATCGCCGGAGTTCCCGTAGGCCGATTATACGATCGGGACAAGCCGTTCGGCGGGCAATCGAGTCTGCTGCTAGGGAGGGGTACCGTCGTGGGCGAAGAACAGCCGGGCGGAGGCGAAGGCTCGATCATCGTGATTATCGCGACCGATGCGCCGCTCGACAGTCGTCAACTCACCCGCTTGGCCAAACGGGCAGCATTGGGATTAGCCAGAACCGGCTCCACTGCGCGGCACGGCAGCGGCGACTTCATGCTCGCCTTCTCGACGGCGAACGCCATCCCGCACTATCCGAAAGAGCGCACTTTCTCCATGACCCATCTGGCGGACACCCATCTGAACCCGCTCTTGACGGCCACGGTGGAAGCCACGGAGGAGGCTATCGTGAACGCGCTGACGGCGGCGCGGACCGTTGTCGGACGAGACAATCACCGAGTCGAAGCCATTTCTTTGACCCGCCTGCGCACGCTGTTGTCGCTCCCGCAATAAGGCGCGCTCCCCTCGCTCGGGTTGCTTGCATTTTGAGAAGCAACGTCGCTATGCTGCTCCCCGTAGCATCGGCAGGTGGGAGTGATCGAGATGGGTGACTATCAGATCGGCGGAGGGCTCAGGCTGTTGACGGCCTTGGAAAAAACGGAGGGCTTTGCTGAGTTTCTCAAGACCAGGATGATCCGTGCCCTGGAAACGGAGGATCCGACCGAACTGCATTATCTGCTGGCGCAACTCGACGACTATTATTCCTATATGTGGCGCTACTACAAGAAGCTCGTGAAGGAGCGCGGAGACCGCGTCAATCCCGACGTGTGAACCGTGGTTTCAGCCGCATGAGACCGGTCTCGTCGCCATGACTCTCGCCACAACATCGACACTTCGGTTCGCCTCTGCTCTGTCCCGCCTGCCTGACTCGGTCGCCGCCGGACGGGCCGTCGCACAAGCGGTGCGACGACAGCTTGGCGACGACCCACCCGATGTGGCGTTCCTGTTTTTCTCCAACCACCATTCGCCGCGGGCCGAGTTGCTGTGCGCGGCGGTGCGCCAAGAGGTAAGACCCCGTGTGGTGCTCGGATGCTCGGGGGAGGGGGTGATCGGAGGCGGCGAGGAAATCGAAACCGACCCAGGGGTGACGCTGTGGGCTGCCCGCCTTCCTGGTGTGCGCGTCAATCCCCTGCGGCTGTCATTTTCACGGGAATTCGACCGGCTTTCGGTCGGCGATTGGCCAGACGATCGGGCGATCGGCTCTGGGCCGGTGTTCGTGCTGCTGGCCGATCCCTTTTCGATTCCAGTGAAAGAGGTCTTGGCGATGCTCAAGGAACGCTATCCGGGGGCGATCGCCATCGGAGGACTGGCGGGGGGAGGACATGACGTCGGAGAGAATCGGATGGTTTTCGGTGGTGAGGTCTATGATGGCGGGTTGGTGGGCGTCGCTCTTTCGGGGTGCGTGTCCCTCGGGGCAGTGATTTCGCAGGGATGCCGTCCTATTGGGGACCGCTACGTAGTCACCAAGGCGGAGCAGAACATCATTCACGAACTGGGCGGTGCTCCGGCGCTGGAGCGGCTCCGGACACTGCTTGCGTCGATGTCTACTGAAGAACGCCGCATTGCGCAGCGGGCCCTGCACCTGGGCATCGTGATCGACGAACAGCGGAATCGTTTCGAGCGGGGGGATTTTCTTGTTCGGAATCTCATTGGTGCGGACCAGAGCACAGGAGCCATCGCCATCGGCGATCGAGTGCAGGAGGGGCAAACCGTTCAATTTCACCTGCGGGACGCCGAGTCGGCGCACGAAGACCTCCACCTCCAATTGGCCGCCTATCGCGCACGGCAGCGGAAAGCTCCGCTGGGGGCGCTGCTTTTCAGTTGCTGTGGGCGGGGAGAAGGGCTGTTCGGCCGGCCGCACCACGATATCTCCGTATTGCGCGAACGGTTGGGAGACATCCCCATCGCCGGGTTTTTCGCGCAGGGTGAGATCGGACCAGTCGGCGGCGGCAATTTCTTGCACGGCTACACGGCCAGTGTTGCGCTGTTCTCCGAGCCTGACCCGTGACCGCCGCGCTGTTCCGCCTTGCCTGGGGGAGCCTGTATACAACGCCATAGATCCATCGGGGAGAAGAGCACTTATGAGAATGGTTGGGGTTAGCCTGATCCTGTCGCTGGCGCTCGTCCTGCCGGCGGTCGTTGGAGCCGAAGAGGTCGGGCACGAAATCCTCACGGAATCCGGTCTGCGGTACGTGGATCTGGTCATCGGCACCGGCCGCCAGGCGGAACTCGGTGATACTGCAACCGTGCACTATACCGGCTGGCTGGAAAACGGGAAACAATTCGACAGCTCGCGAGACCGCGGCGAACCCTTTTCGTTCCGCGTCGGTGCGGGACGTGTTATCAAAGGATGGGACGAGGGCGTGCAGGGCATGAAGATCGGCGGCAAGCGCAAGCTGATCATCCCTCCGGACTTGGGTTACGGCGCACGCGGAGCCGGCGACGTCATCCCGCCGAACGCGACCCTGACGTTCGAGGTGGAATTGTTGGAACTGCGCTAGCCCGCCGTGGCGATGGCGCAGACTCTTCCGCCCGATGCCGGGTACGGAACGTACATGAATCGCACTCCGCTCTATGAAGCGCATCGGGCCAGCGGTGGGAAGCTCGTGGAGTTCGCTGGCTGGGAGATGCCGATCCAGTACACCGGGGTGGTGGACGAATACCACGCGGTCCGCAGTAGGGCTGGTCTGTTCGACGTCAGCCACATGGGTCGGCTCCGGGTCGCGGGGAGCGGGTCGCTCGTCTTTCTGCAACGGATGACCACGAACGACCTGGCCCGGTTGTCGGTCGGGGAGGCCCACTATTCGATGCTCTGCAATCCGGACGGCGGAATCAAAGACGACATTTTTGTGTACCGGGTGAAAGAAAGCGAATTCCTGCTTTGTGTGAATGCGTCCAATCGGGAAAAGATCCTCGCCTGGTTGCGCGATCATCTGACGGGCGCGTCGTCTTGTACAGTGCAAGACTGCTCCAACGAGCTGGCACAACTGGCCCTTCAAGGGCCGGCCTCCAAGACCATTCTCGAGGCAGTGGGGATCACCGGCCTGGCGAGTCTCAAACCTCGGCATTGTCTAGATGCCGAGGTGAGCGGCGCTCCCTGCTTGATTACCAGGACCGGCTATACGGGGGAATTGGGCTATGAATTGTATCTGCCGGCGGAAGCGGCGCCCCGGGTCTGGCGCGTTCTGTTGGAGACTGGACGTTCCGCAGGTCTGAAGCCGGCCGGCCTGGGGGCCCGCGATCTGCTACGGCTGGAGATGGCCTATTTGCTGTACGGGAACGACATCGGCGAAGAAACAACGCCGATCGAGGCCGGAGTCCAGTGGGTGGTCAGTTTCGGCAAGGGCGACTTCGTGGGACGGGAGCGGTTGGCAAAACAGTACGCCGAAGGACCGGCGCGCCGACTCGCCGCGTTCGAGCTGGTGGAAAAGGCAGTGCCCCGACGGGGATGCAAAATTCTCGCAAAGGCTGGAGGTGCCCCGATCGGCGAAGTCACCAGCGGGAATTTTTCTCCCCTGCTGCAAAAGGGTATCGGGCTGGGTTACGTGCCGCCGGCCTGTGCAAATGCCGGCTCGACCTTTCTAATCGACATCAGGGGCAAAAGTATACCCGCTGTGGTCATCCAGCCGCCCTTCTACAAGCGCAAGCCGTAGCGGTAGGCGGGCATAGAGGCGAGAGGTGATGGAGAAAGCGAGAGAGGTACCAGGCGACAGGCCGCAAGTGAAAACCGTTTTCAGAGGACGAGTGCTCACGCTCAATCTGGAAACGGTAATGCTGCCCAACGGCACGTCGGTCGAATTGGAACTGATCCGCCATCCTGGTGCCGCTGCGGTCGTTCCGCTGAAAGAAGATGGAACTGTGGTGCTCATTCGCCAATTCCGCCATGCGGCTGGAGGATTCATCTACGAACTTCCCGCTGGCAAACTGCAGCCGGGTGAGGATCCCCGCGACTGTGCTGCACGCGAGTTAGAAGAAGAGATCGGTTATCGCGCCTTGTCGCTCGAAGCACTGGCCAGCATCTGGACTGCCCCGGGCTTCGCGGACGAAATCATCCACATCTATAAGGCCACAAGGCTCATCCCCGGCAGACAGCAATTAGACCGCGACGAAGTGCTGGAAGTCGTGGAGATGCCGCTCCGACAGGCGATCGCGAAGATTCGGGATGGCACGATCAGGGACGGGAAAACGATCGTCGGACTACAGACGGTGTATCTCGACTCGGCAGACATGGGGGATGGCCGCTCGAGGGGTCTTCTGCAATGCGAAGACCCCTCGTGAGCGGACCAACCTCGCCGTATCGGTTCGATTACTTACTCTTTTTCTCGTCCTTTTTCTCGCCCTTTTTCATATCGTCGGCATAGATCTGTTCGATGAGTTTACCGCCTTTCTTTTTCTCTTCTTTCTTCTCTTCGCCGGCGAAGGACGGAGCTGCAAAGGCTGCCAGCATCACGACCGCCAGGAAGCCCATCAAAAAGCGCTTCATTCGACCTCACCTCCTTTCGGTCTCAACAGGATGCCTTCCGGAAAGCGCCCCTGGAATGAGCAAGGCTGATGCCGTAGGACGGCTGACAAAGAAATCCTTGCCGCTCACGGAGTTTGACGAGCAACACATTTGAGGAGGAAATGACCGAAGGCTCTTGACTGTGGCGGAATGGTGGAGAGAAGGCTAAATTGCCCCAGGCCATTCGTCATCACATGAGCAGAGGGGCGCCAAAGCCAATGCCTCTCCGAGGACGAAAAAAAGGGAAGGGGACAGGCCGGTTTTCTTCGCATGCCTTACGGGTATTCAGACTTGAGACTGGAACCAACCTCGCAAGGGAAAGCGAGAAAAGCAACCTGCCCCCTTGTCGTTCCGGGCCGACTCGGTGCATCAGCCCATCAGCCGGTGCTTCGTCACGGCGACCTAATCTGAACTTGCTCACAGCAAACAAAATGCCTAGCCAACACGCGTAAAACATCTTTGGCAATTCAAGCCACTAGAGCGGAGATTCACGATGGTCCCTGTCTGCTCTTCCATACAGTCTGTGGCAAAATAGCTCAACTCCGGTTACACTTGGTGTCTCTTCTTGACCTCAGCAAGGGTAGAGACGTGCAGGTTAAGCTGCTTCATGCAAAGGACATTACCCCTGGGGAGGCTATACAGCTCCAACTCCAACTGCGCCAACAAGTCAAGACCTCGGGGAGGGTGCCGACACCCACCTCCGTGGCCGGCGCGGATGTCGCGTACGACAGGAGTTCCGATCGCCTATACGCCGCGGTCGTAGTGCTCTCCTTTCCCGGCTTGGAGCCCATGGAAACGGTGATTCTGCAGGATCGGATCTCGTTTCCCTATATTCCGGGCTTGCTGTCGTTCCGTGAAGCTCCGGCCTTGCTCCGGGCATTCGAACGGCTTTCGCATGAACCGGACGTGATCTTCATCGATGGGCAAGGTGTGGCCCACCCGCGTGGAATGGGCCTTGCGTGCCACATCGGTCTCTCGCTGGAGAAACCGGTAATTGGCTGCGCGAAATCACTGCTGTTCGGCTCGTATATCGAGCCTACGTCGGCTCGTTCCTCCGTCTCCTACGTGTGGGACAAGGCTGGCCGAGTCATTGGCGCGGCGGTCCGAACCAGAGACCGTGTTCGGCCCGTGTTCGTATCTGTCGGGCATAACATCGGTCTGGAACAAGCTGTTCGCCTCACCTTGGCCTGCGGTAAGGGTTATCGGGTGCCGGAGCCGACGCGGCAGGCCGATCTCCTGGCGGAACGGGCGAAGCGGGGCCCCCAGCGGGAGGAGTGGGCGGTCCGAGATGAGTGCCGGGAAGCGAAGATCCAACACGTTGCCTGACTATATCAAACCCAGGGTCCGCGTCTTGTTCGTCGGCATTAATCCCGGAGCACGATCGGCTGCGATGGGCCACCACTTTGCCGGCTATTCCAACCGTTTCTGGAAGTTGCTTTACGAATCGCGGCTGGTGCCGGCACCGCTCACCTATGAAGACGACTGGCAGCTTCCGGATTGGGGGTTCGGTCTGACCAATCTTATCGCCAGACCCAGCCGCGGTATCGATGCGCTGAAACCGCATGAATACGTCGCGGGGCGCAAGGTGCTCTTGGCGAAGATTCGCCGATATCGTCCCTCGGTGGTCGCGCTCCTGGGCATTACGCTCGCCAGGTTCCTGCTCCCTGAGCGTTCCCGTTTCCTTCCTTCGAATCAGGCGCAGAGGACTCGCACGCGGGTTGGCTGGCAGCCGGATCGCCTCGCTGGCGCTCTGGTGTTCGTTCTACCCAATCCAAGCGGACGCAACGCCCATTACTCTTACCAGCGGATGCGCGCGTTGTTCGACGAATTGAGGGTGGCGCTCGTGCGCCAACCAGTTGCTGCTCGTGGGCACGTTCCGTGCGCGGGTGATAAACAAACAAGCCACGAGCCTCAATGGAACAGCGTGGAGAAGGGACGACAATGGCCTCGTTCAAGCCACCATGTTGCTTCAGGATTCTGAATCCGACAAAGCGGGGTGGCCATGGCACCTGCTTTGCCGAACGAAGGTGAGTCGGGTTGTCATGAGGAAATGCGGGCTCCGTTTGGGCGCTGGTTTCAAATCAAAACCGTCTACTCCCACCTGCCCGTTGTTCAAAAGGGGAAGCGCGACATGATGCGAACAATGTTGTTCCTGACGATAGTGCTTATGTGTGGTGTGCTGCTGAGCTCCGTCGCCTCCGCCGCGGAGTCCGCCGCCGAACTGGCAGTCCAAGCTCAGCGTGAATGCGACCTCGGCCGTTTGACCCAGGAGCGGAACGCCCGGCTTGCCCATTTTGAGCGTGGTCAGGCGTTGGCCGAGCGTGCGGTGGCACTCGACGAGCGACACGCCGCTGCGCATTTCGCCCTATTCTGTAGCCTTGGCGAACAGATCCGCATCGACGGCGAGCGCATCACGTCAATGTTCGGATTCCAGCGCATGATGAAGGAGTTGGACCGAACGCTGGAACTCGACCCGGATCATCTCGATGCCCTCTCCGCCAAAGGCACCTTGCTTGTCAGGCTTCCAGCCCTGCTCGGAGGCGATGTCGAAAAGGGCGAAGGCCTACTTCGCCAAGTCATTCAGCGAGAACCCCAGGCGGTGAACGCTCGTCTGAACCTGGCCAAAAGTTACTGTGCGCGGGGCCATCACGATGAGGCGATGAACCTGGCCTTACAGGCGCTTGAACTGGCCCAAGCCCACCAGCGCACGGACTTTCTTGCGGAAGCCCAAGCCCTCGTGTCTCAGGTGCGCGCCAAAGCTAGGGGGCGCACTAAGCAATCCTCACCCGGCCCTGGCGCTTCCATGCCGTGACTGGTGCAGCAGATTGGCGTATGCAGGTCCTGTGGCAATATGGACTTGCCTATGCCCTACCCGCCATGTAATAACTATCGCACACCTGAGACAGGAAAACTGACCATGCCTGCCGTGCAGATCTCGCAGCAATCCGTGGATGGATTGATGACGGCGCTCCTTCACCATCCGGTGAATGATCATCCGTTCTTTCGGCGGTTTAAGGATGAGCGTCTGAGGCACGAGCAATTGCTGCGGTGGTTCCGCCAGTATTATTACTTCTGCAAACGCTTCGTGAAGTCCCTGGAAGGGTTGCTGTACGGGACGCCGATTGACGAGCTGGCAATGCGGGTCGAGCTGGTCAAGACGCTGTACTCCGAATTGGGTTCCGGTTCGACCGAACATGCGCACGTGCGGCGACTTGAGCGGTTCGGTGAGGCGTTGGGCATCCGGCCGTCCGATCTCCATAGCACAGAACCACTTCCGGAAGTCGCGGCGTATCTCCAGCTCCTCGATCATCTGTTCATGGGACCCGACTATCTGGCGGCCCTGGGGGCTGAGTTGGCGGTGGAAACGACGGCCGCATCGGAGTTCCGCTACTTTTACCCTGGTCTGCAACAGTATCCGCAATTCACGGCCGATGACCTCGCATTTTTCAAATTACACGTGACGGAGGAGCAGAACCACAGTGACTGGCTCTTGGCCGCCGTGCGTAAGACCGCGACGACTCCGGAGGCTGTAGCCCGCGTTGCCGCCGGGGCCCGATCGACCATCGAGGCCTGGGAAGCGTTTTGGAAGGGCATGTACCGGGAAGTGTTCCAAGAGCCTTGTCCGGCATAGCCTGCCGCGTGGGGATGGCCGTGCGGTGTCGGGTGTTGGACGGCTTTGCGTCTATTGCGAATCTGACATCGGGGATTGCCAGATGTTCAGCCAATACGCCATTGGACGACCGCTTGGGCTCGTGAGTGTCCTGTGTTCCGCCCTGCTGCTCGGTGGTGCTGTGACGGCCAGGGGCGTTCAGGCGGGCAGCCAGGACAGTCAGATGACTGTGGTCGACCGGCTGTTTGAAACGATTCTCAGCCAAGGCTTCGTTGTCACACTGACCCCGCTGGAGGAGATCAAGAAGCGGGCGGAACTGCTGGCGTCAGGCGAGTATGGTCTGACGATCGACGTGATGCTGAAGACCACCCCAGCCGTGCGCGAGGCGCTGGAGGCGGCGGCCCGCGACTTGGGCGGGCAAAGTATGGATGCGACGCTGGAGATCGACGTCGGGATGATTTCGTTACAGGCGCGCGCCGTGCGGATCAGCAATGACCCGAAGGTGCTGGAATATTTCCAGCGACGGGTCGGCTCCCTAGTCTTCACCGTTGAACTGGGGTTACAGAACGGAGAGGTTTACGCCTGTTCCACGGGCGATCCGTGGCGGTTGCCGATCACCACCGTCGGCCAAATCTACACCCTCGGTGGGAAGGCCCAGATTGCGATGTTGGGCCTTTCGCCTGCCTTCGACCGCAGTGACTATGGATTTGTTGCCGCGCGCAACGGCCCCATTACGTTTAAGTACCGCGCGATCCTTCCGGAGAAGGATTTCAAACAACTGACAAAGCTGGAAGGCAAAGTGACCGAAGGCAGAGCCCCCGTACGGGAAGGGGAATGCCTGAAGGTCGGAAAGACCGCCGCCCGATCGGATTCGTGACGTTGCACACCATATGGTGCGAGGGCCCACGCGCCCGTCAGAGACACTCGCTGCTGCGTTCACGGAACACCCGCTCGCCATTCAACTGCACCGCCTCACCATCGAACTGGATTAGGTAGTGCCTTGGAAGATCGTTGGTCGCCGTGAGGACCAGGATGGCCTGTGAATTGTGCACATCGACGCGCCAGGTACCGGTGTCCTGCTCACCTCCTTCGCCCGGGTCGGGCGGGACCGTCTCTTGCAGACGTCCGCGCAGGAACTGAACATAGTAGCGACCATCCTGGCAGAGGTGCCAAGTCTGCATGACATAGGCGTCGGCATTCCCGGCCGGGAGCCTCCGTGTCAGCATCATGCCGGAAAGGCGTCCGTACCAGCCCTTCAGCGCCTTGGTCGTCTCCTCGCTGAGGAATTCCGTCGAGCCAGCCAGGTGGTCGAGCAGGTGCTCAAAGTAGCGCGCCTCTTCCTTCGGTCCCGCTACCTGGTAGACAATCGCGTTGCGGGCCGGCCCTAGGACAGCAACGGTGCGTCCGACGTGCTCACCGCCGGCGTAGACCGCCGTGAGACGAGAGCCTTCTACGTTCACCGATCCGACCGGATGCAAAATCAGCCCGACGTCGAACATCTGGGGCTCGTTGAGGCGAGCGGCCAATTCATCTGGGCTTATGTCGCTTAGGATGTGAACGATGCCCAGCCCGGCCTTGGTTGCGGAATCCAGGAACACCGTGGTTCCGGCGGGCAGCGTGGCCCGCCAGTCTGGCGGGACAACAAACGAAACGCCGGCGAAAGGAGACCGGACGCGGGTTCCACTCCGGTAGTGCTGGCCGATCCGCAGGTCTTCGACTACGGGCTCCCGGAATCCCGCCGCCTCACGAGCCGAAGTGGGGGAAGCGGTGTGGCCTGGCGAAATCTCGACCAAGGGGACGAAGCCGGACAGCACAAACACCACCAACGCGATCGCCACCTGCAGGGTGGAAGTGCAAAGCTGGGCCTGTGTCGCAGAGGGCCCCGCAGGGCGACGGAACGCTGTGCCTGTGTCGTGCAATGTCCTGCGGATCAAATCCGAACTGATGTTCATCCTGTTGAGAAATTGCGTTCTCGAGCGCAGGCCGTCTTTACACCCCTGGGTGACCCCCTGGGATCGAGGTGTGGCAAAGTTCATCGATTTCGCGCCGCGAAGGAAGGGCCTCCTGGGCGCCGCGCCGGGTGGCGGTCAGCGCGCCAGCGGCGTTGGCGAACACGATCGCGTCTTCCAAGGAGCGTCCTTCAGCCAAGGCACAGGCCAACGCGCCATTGAACGCGTCGCCGGCTCCGGTCGAATCGACCGCTTCCACTCGAAAAGCAGGAAATGCCTGATCGGCCTTCGCGTCCCTCAACCGCGCGCCGCGTGAGCCAAGTGTGACGATGACGCGCCGCACGCCGCGCGCCAACAGAATCTGCGCCGCGTGGGCCGGATCGTCCTGACCGGTCAATACCCGGGCTTCCCCTTCGTTCGGAGTCAACACGTCCACCAACTTGAGCACATCCGACGAAAGGGGAATGGCCGGCGCGGGATTGAGAATCGTCATCAGGCGGTGACGTTTGGCCAATGCCAGTGCCGCCGTCACGACAGGTAGCGGCACTTCGAGCTGTACCAGCAGCGCGCGGCCGCCTGCCATGAGCGTGGAGGCCCGATTGACCTCCTCGACCGTCAGCCTCCAGTTGCTGCCGGGTGCGACGGCGATCTGGTTCATGCCCGAGCGATCGACCACGATCAGCGCCACGCCGGTCGGGGTTTCGGCATCGCGCAGCAACCCCGTGCCGGGAATGCCCATTGCGATCAGGTGACGCTCCAGCCACCTGCCGTTGGCGTCGGTGCCCAGTTTGGTGAGAAAGAACACGTCCGCGCCCGCCTTTCTGGCAGCGACGGCCTGGTTCGCCCCTTTCCCGCCGACGGATTGGTAAAACTCCCGTCCCAAGACCGTTTCTCCGGCTACAGGCAGACGGTCGACCGCGACCGTATAGTCCACGTTGGCGGAGCCGACAACGATCACTTTTGGCATAATCGGGTCTGAAAGAGCGTCAGAAAGCGCGTGGCATCCACGTCTATTGCCGCCTGCACGGTGGGCGGGGATGCCCGGTCCATCAAGGTTCTTCCCCGCATCACCCGATCCTCGGTTTCCACCGTGACGCGCAGCGGCACCCGTTTCACCAAGCTCGGATCGATGGCCACGCCGACTGCGAGCGGATCGTGCAGGTAGAAGGCTCCACGGCCCTCGGTTCGCTGGGCGAACGCCACCGCGGGACCCGTGGCGTCACCGAGGAATCGGCAGACCGGGTCCGTCGTATGCGCGGTCAGCATCGCAATGTGCTCTCGGGTCAATGAGACCCGCATCGTGACGTCCAGCGGGACCAAGGTGAGGGGGAGACCGGAGCGGAGCACGCGGTCCGCCGCATGCGGATCGACGTAGAAATTGTATTCGGCGGCCGGCGTCACGTTGCCGGGAACGCCCAGCGCGCCGCCCATGCAAATCACCGAGCGGAACGCACGCACCAGCGCGGGCTCCGCCTCAAGCGCATGCGCGAGATTGGTGAGCGGGCCTAACGTGATGAGCGTTACCTCCCCAGGAAAGCGCCGCAGACACTCTCGCCAGGCCGTCAACGCATTGGGGAGCGAGCGCGGCGTCTCCGCATCGAGATATCGGCGCGTGCCGTCCGGATTGCGAATCCGGTCCAGTTCCCCCAGGCCATCGGCTCCATGGACATGGGGGGCGGGTTCCAGCGGTTGCTGAAGCGGCTGGGCGGCTCCCTGTCCAATGATCAGGCCGGACGGAAACGAGACCAATGCCAGTACCCGGAACAGATTTTTGGTCGCTTGCTCGACCCGCACGTTTCCGCACACGGTGGTGATCCCGACCACTTCCAGTTCGGGCGAGTGCAGGGCGAGCAGGATGGCCAGGGCGTCATCGACACCCGGGTCAGTATCGATGATCACGCGGTGGGTGTTAGCCGGCACGTCTCCCCAACCCTTGCAGGTATTGCGCATCCCGCGTTTCACGGGTTTTGGGCACAGCGAAAGCCTGTACCGTGGTTCCGCATGGTCGGCCGCGCGCCGTCGCGCGCGGCCATGCGCAGTAGATGACGGTGGTTCAGCCATGAGCCGCCGCGGAGCACCTTGTAGTGGCCGGTCTCGGGCCCCGGCGGATTCCGTTCAGGCGCCACAGCGTAATAGGCTGGGTCGTACCAGTCGGCGACCCATTCCCACAGATTGCCCGCCAAGTGCATCACCCCGTCCGGTGTTGCGCCAGCCTCCAGAGCCGTTACCGCCAGGGTGAGCATCCCGTGCACGCCTTTCTCTGCCAGGAGTGCCGCACCGGCATCGGCCCACCAGGCCGTAACCTCATCCGGCGAGGTGAAGTCTTTTCCGGCCCAGTATGACGCCCCATTCGCCCGCTTGGGGTCCCACTCATCGCCCCACGGATAAAGGCGGCCCTTTGGGCCCCGGGCCGCTTTTTCCCATTCGGCCTCGGTCGGCAACCGTTTCCCAGCCCACTTGCAGTAGGCGTCCGCATCGAACCAGTCCACGTTCACCACCGGATGGTCCAGCAGGAAGGGATCGATCTCGGTGCCACGCCAGACGTTATACGAGGGATCGCAGCAATGTTCAGGCGTGCGATGCGCGGTAGCCTTCAAAAAAGCTTGGTAACGCCGGTTCGTGACTTCATACTTGTCGATATAAAAGGCGTTCAGCATGAGGATCCGTTGCGGCTCCTCGTCGGGATCGCCCTGGCCTGCGGCGCTGCCGCGGAGGAACGGCCCCTCGGCGATCAGCACCATCGGCGCGCCGTCGGTTCCGACAAACTCGCCTGCCCAGGCGGTCGTTGCCACAGCCAGGAGCAAGCCGGTCAACATCCAAGATGCCATAGTCCGATTAGGGCGCAGGAGGTTCGAAGCTTCCCTCCGCCTCAAACACCGTGGAGGCGGCCAACTCTTCCAACAGCCGATCGAGCACAGCGGCTTCATCGGGCCGGCTTCCCAGGAAGTACAGAACGCCGTTACGGGACGGCCCCATCAACGCCAGGGCCCGGCCGATCATCTCGCCACCCGCATAGGCCGCTTCCAGGCGGGGGCCAATGGTTTTTACCGGGCCGGTCAGCTCGAACATCAAGTCATGGGCGATGGGCTGGATGGCGCTCATGCGTGCCGCGATGTCTCCCACCGAGACGTCGTGTAGAAAGAACACCAGGCCGAACCCCGGCTTCCCCAGCGGTCCCAGGATAAACACCGCCGAGTCCGGCGGCAACCCACCCGACCAATCTCGAGGGATAACGAAGGACACACCGGCCGCCCCGATTCGGATGCGCGTGCCGCCTGTGTACTCTTCACCGGCCTGGACTTCGACAGCGCTCAAGGGTTGCATCGAATCACCCAGCGGAGAACCGTGGAGCGGCTCGGCGGCAAGCGCCAGGCTGGACGAGAGGAGGAAGAGGAGGACCGCGTCGGCTTGGCGGAAAGGACGTGACACGAGCGTCGGCGGCATGTTGACTACGTCTGTGTCAACGGAGGGCAAGTACACAGCAAATGCCGGTCGCCGTACGCTTCGTCGATACGGCCCACGCTGGGCCAGAACTTGTGTTCCCGCACCCAAGGTGCAGGAAATGCCGCCTGCTCGCGGCTGTAAGGCCGGTTCCAGTCCGAGGCTGTCACGGCCTGCGCGGTGTGCGGCGCGTGTTTGAGAACGTTATTGTTGCGAGGCACCCGGCCCTCCACGATTTCCTGAATTTCTCCGCGAATGGCGATCAACGCATCGCAGAACCGATCCAGTTCGGCTTTGGACTCGCTTTCGGTCGGCTCGATCATCAGGGTGCCAGGCACGGGAAAGGACACGGTCGGCGCATGGAATCCGTAATCCATCAGCCGTTTGGCCACATCCATCACATCGACGCCGGCGCTCTCCTTGAACTGCCGCAGATCCAGAATGAACTCATGGGCCACGAACCCGCGCTGGCCGGTGTACAGCACCGGGTAATGTTTCTCCAGGCGTTTGGCCATGTAGTTAGCGTTCAAAATGGCGATCTGCGTCGCTTTGGTCAGTCCGTCATGGCCCATCAGCGCGATGTACACCCAGGAGATCGTTAAAATGCTGGGACTGCCATACGGAGCGGCTGAAACCGGACCAATCGATTGTGCACCACCGAGCCCGGTTACCGGGTGTCCCGGGAGGAACGGAACCAAATGACGCGCAACACAGATGGGCCCCATGCCGGGTCCCCCGCCACCGTGTGGGATGCAGAATGTCTTATGCAGGTTCAGGTGGCAGACATCTGCCCCGAAGTCACCGGGTCGGCAGAGCCCGACCTGCGCATTCATGTTCGCGCCGTCTAAGTAGACCTGGCCGCCGTGCGTGTGAACGATCTGGCATATGCGCCGGACCTCGGGCTCGAACACCCCGTGCGTCGATGGGTAGGTGATCATGAGAGCGGCCAGCCGATCCCGGTGCTCTGCCGCCTTCGCTTCCAGATCCGCCACGTCCACGTTGCCGCGACGATCGCAGGCAACAGGGACGACCGTCATCCCGGCCATGGCTGCGCTTGCCGGGTTCGTGCCGTGCGCAGAAACGGGAATGAGACAGACATCGCGGTGTCCTTCTCCCTGCGAGCGGTGGTAAGCGCGGATGACCATCAACCCGGCGTACTCGCCCTGCGACCCGGCGTTGGGCTGCAACGACACAGCCGCGAAGCCGGTGATCTCCGCCAGCCAGGTTTCGAGTTGGCGGAACAATTCCTGGTAACCCCGGCTTTGCTCCGCCGGTGCGAACGGATGGAGGCGGGCAAACTCTGGCCAGGTGATCGGTAACATCTCGACCGTCGCGTTGAGCTTCATGGTGCAGGAGCCGAGCGGAATCATGGAGTGGACGAGGGACAGGTCCCGCGCCTGCAGACGATGCAGGTACCGCAACATTTCGTGTTCCGAGTGGTAGCGGGCGAACACCTCATGAGTCAGGTACTTGGTGGTCCGCGTCAACGCCTGTGGGAAACGCACATCCACCGTCTGGGCCAGTTCCTCGACGGTGAAGCCCGTATCCTCATGTCCGAGGAAGAGACCGATCAGCGTGCGGACTTCCTGCAGCGTGCTCACTTCGTCCAGCGACACGCCGAGGGAACCGTCCTCGTAGGAGCGCAGATTGAACCCTGCAGCGCTGGCGCGGGCCAACACATGTCCCGCCTGCTTGCGGCTGAGTTGAATCCGGATGGTGTCGAAGAACGGCTCCGTGCCGACATCGAAGCCGAGCCGACGGAGCCCTTCGGCCAGGACCACGGTTAAGCCGTGAACGCGCTCGGCGATCCGGCGCAGCCCGTCCGGCCCATGGTATACGGCGTACATGGCAGCCATGATCGCCGGCAGCACTTGCGCCGTGCAGATGTTGCTGGTGGCCCGCTCGCGCCGGATGTGCTGTTCGCGGGTCTGGAGCGCCAGCCGATAGGCGGGTTTCCCCGAGGCGTCCCGCGACACGCCGACCAGCCGTCCCGGCAGTTGCCGCTTGAAGTCCTCCTTCGTGGCGAGAAAGGCGGCGTGCGGTCCGCCAAATCCCAAGGGCACGCCGAAGCGTTGGCTCGATCCGACGGCGATATCGGCTCCAAAGTCGCCTGGCGGGCGCAAGAGCGTGAGGGCCAGCAGGTCCGTTGCGACGACGACCAGCGCGCCAGCGGCGTGGGCCTGTGCGACGAGATCGCTGTAGTCGCCCACGTAGCCGTCTGTAGTTGGGAACTGCAACAGGATGCCGCAAAGCGGCTCCCCGGAAAAATCGATGCGCGAGGTTGTGCCAACCTGGAGGGCGATGCCAAGGGATTCGGCGCGCGTCCGCAGCACCGCGATCGTCTGCGGGTGACTGTCCTGCGCTACGAAGAAGGCTTTCTTCGTAGCCCCGGCGGCGCGGGAGATCGCCAGGCACATAGCCATCGCTTCGGCCGCCGCCGTCGCCTCATCCAGCAGCGAAGCGTTGGCGAGCGGCAATCCGGTGAGGTCGGCAATCATCGTCTGGAAGACCGCCAGCGCCTCTAGACGACCCTGCGCGATTTCTGCCTGATACGGTGTGTACTGGGTGTACCATCCGGGATTTTCCAAAATGTTCCGTTGAATGACCGGAGGGGTGATGCAATCGTAATAGCCCATGCCGATCAGCGAGCGGAAGACCCGATTCTGCGCCGCGATGGCGCGCAGTTCGTTGAGGACCTCCTGCTCGCTGCGATGCCCGGGCAACGCCAGCGCGCGACGCAATCGGATATCGTCGGGTACCGTCTGATCGATCAGCCCGTCGAGCGACTGCAGCCCGAGCGCCGCCAACATCTCCTGGATATCGGCCTCCGTGGGCCCGAGGTGGCGGTGGACAAAGGTATCGGTCGGTTTAAGAAAATCAGGATTCGTCATGCACTGCGCGTTGCCTTAGGGTGGTGTCGGTTGGCAGGAACGTTGTCGATTGCCTGCTGATGATCAAGCAGCGGTCCTCCCACGAGGGTAGCCGAAGAGTATCATGGCTGGCGGCATTTTCCAAGCGGCTGTCGCGCTTGCCTTCGGAATGAGGGTCGGGTATTAGTGAGGAAAGGGGGAGGCCCCGTCGGGACGCATGAAAGTTCACGACATCCTGATCGTCGGCGCCGGTTTGGCCGGCATGAGGGCGGCCATTGCGGTGCCCTCCTACCTCGATGTCGCGGTGCTCTCGAAAGTCCATCCGGTCCGCAGCCACTCCGTCGCCGCGCAAGGCGGCATCAACGCGGCCATCGGCGAGAACGACTCCTGGGAGGCCCATGCCTTCGACACGGTGAAAGGCGGACTTTATCTCGGCGATCAGGACGCGATCGAAGCCATGTGCCGGGAAGCGCCCGGCGACATTCTGGAATTGGAACGGATGGGTGTCATCTTCAGCCGCAACGAGCAGGGGAAGATCGCGCAGCGTCCATTCGGAGGAGCTGGATTCCCGCGCACCTGCTACGCGGCCGATCGCACGGGACACGCCATCCTGCACGCGATGTACGAGCAACTGCTGAAACGGCAGATTTTTGTCTATGAAGAATGGTATGTCACGTCGCTGATCGTCGAAGATGGCGTGTGCCGTGGCGTGGTGGCCTGGGATCTGATTCACGGCGGACTGCACGCGATCGGCGCCAAGGCGGTGATTCTCGCCACGGGGGGAAGCGGCCGGGTCTTCCTTACCAGCACGAATGCGGTCATCAATACCGGCGACGGGATGGCTCTGGCGTACAAGGCCGGCGCGCCACTCGAGGACATGGAGTTCGTGCAGTTCCACCCCACGACGCTCAAAGACACCGGCATCCTGATCACCGAAGGCGCGCGCGGCGAAGGAGGTTATCTCCTGAACACGCTCGGCGAACGGTTCATGAAAAGATACGCGCCTGACCAGATGGAGCTGGCGACTCGCTCCACCGTTTCCCTGGCGATTGGCCAGGAAATCCTCGAAGGCCGTGGGGTGGACGGGTGCGTGCTGCTCGATTTGCGGCATCTCGGCCGTGAGCGTATCCTTGAGCGGCTGCCGCAGATTCGGGAGCTCTCCATCGAGTTTGCAGGAATCGACCCGATTGAAACGCCGATCCCGGTCAGGCCCGGTGCACACTATCAGATGGGCGGGGTCCGCACGAATCAATGGGGTGAAACCGAGATTCCCGGGCTCTATGCCGCTGGTGAGTGCGCCTGTGTGAGCGTCCACGGCGCCAACCGGTTGGGCGGAAATTCGCTCCTGGAGACGATCGTGTTCGGTCGTCGCGCCGGACTCAAAGCGGCGGAGTACGTCCAGCAGGTCAAACCCCGCGCGCTGTTGGACGCGACGCTCCGAGCCGAAGAGGCCCGCATCCGCCGGCTGCTCTCCCGGCACGGCTCGGAACGGCCCTGGCAGGTCCGTGAGGAACTGGGCCGGGTGATGAACCAGAACCTCGGTATTTTCCGGACGCAGAAATCCATGCAGGAGGCCTGGGAGAAGATCCGTGAGTTGAAGGACCGGGCATCCCGGGTGTACGTTCAAGATAAGGGCCGGATTTTCAACACCGATCTGATCCAGGCGCTGGAACTGGAGTCGCTGGTGGAAATCGCGGAGACCATCGTGGCCGGGGCGCTGGCCCGCGAAGAAAGCCGCGGAGCGCACTACCGGTCTGATTTTCCCAAGCGGGATGATGCCAACTGGCTGAAACACACACTGGCGTACCGGACCCCTGACGGCCCCTCGCTCAAATATGCACCGGTGACGATCACGCGGTTTCCGCCGAAATAGGCGTGCGGCATGAAATCGCACCTCTGGCAAGCTGAGACACCCGCCGGTCCCGCATGGCTCGCGCCGCGTTGGTGACGCGGTCTGTTATGCGCATCCTGGTGATCGAAGACGAAGCGAAGGTCGCCTCCTTCATCAAACGGGCGCTGGAAGAGGAGAGTTACGCGGTGGATCTCTCCGCCGACGGCGCCCAGGGCCTCGACCTGGGCTTGAGCGGCTGCTACGACCTCATCGTGATCGATCTCATGCTGCCGGGTCTGCCCGGCCTGGAAGTGCTCAAGCAGCTCCGTAAAGAGAAAATCCAGGCGCCGGTGCTGATCCTTACTGCCCAGTCGCAGGTCGATCAGAAGGTCAAGGGGCTGGATGCCGGCGCCGACGATTACCTGACGAAGCCCTTCGCGATCGATGAACTGCTCGCGCGCGTCCGTGCGTTGCTCCGGCGCGGAGCCCCTGAAATGCCGGGGGTGCTGCAGGTCGATGATCTGGTGCTCAATCCGGCCACGCGCGAAGTCACCCGCGCAGGCCAGCGGATCGACCTTACGCTCAAGGAGTATGCCCTGCTCGAATATTTCATGCGACACGCCGGTCGCGTGCTGACCAGACCAATGATCTCCGAGCACGTCTGGAATCAGGACTTCGACACGTTCACCAACGTCATCGACGTGTACGTGAATTACCTCCGGAACAAAATCGACCGAGGTCGAGGGCGGAAGCTCATCCACACCATCCGCGGCAGTGGATACATGCTGAAGGCCGACTGATGCCGCTTCGGGTCCGGCTTACGCTTTGGTACGGCACCGCGATGGCGCTGTTCCTAACGGTCTTCGCCGTCGTGCTCTACACTGTCATGGCCCGGAGTCTCAAAGACCAGGTGGATCAGTCGCTCGAGGAGACGGCCACGGTCGCCGTCCGTTCGTTGGAGCAGCGAGGGTTCCTTACGCTGCTCGACGAAGAAGAGCTGCTGACCCAGTTCCCCGAGCTGGCCCGCATCGACAAATTTTTTCAGATCTTCAGCCCGACCGGCAAAATCACTATCCGGTCTCCGAACATTCAACGGCATGACGTCCCGCTCAGCCGGACCGCACTCGAGGACGCATTCAACGGCAAGACCACATTCGAGTCCGCCAAATATCCTGGCGAACCGCCCCTCCGGCTCGTGTCGGTCCCGATTCTTTATCGGGGGAGTCTGGTCTATATTGTTCAGGTCGGCACTTCGCTGGAATCCGTCGAGGCGTCGCTGCATCGCCTCCTGATCCTGCTGCTGGTGACCATCCCGGTCGCGCTGGCGGTGTCCTTGGCCGGCGGTTGGTTCCTCGCGGGACGGGCCTTGAAGCCGGTGGACACGATCACGCTGGCCGCCCAACGGATCGCGGCGGGCGACCTGACCCAGCGCCTCACGGTGCCCTCTTCTTCGGACGAGATTGGGCGTCTCGCCGCCACGTTCAACGATATGATCGCGCGACTCGATGCGTCGTTCCGTCAAATTCGCCAATTCAGCAGCGACGCTTCGCATGAGCTACGAACGCCACTGACGGTCATGAAGGGCGAAACGGAACTGGTGCTCCGCCGGCCTCGCGCGATGGAGGACTACAAGAGGGTCCTCGAGAGCAACCTGGAGGAGATCGACCGGATGAGCCGCATCGTCGAAGAACTGTTGTTTCTCTCGCGGGCTGACCTGGGCGAGGTCAAGATGGAACGTGTGCCCGTCCGGCTGGAAGCGCTGGTCGAAGACATTCCGCGGCAAGCTGGCCTCCTGGGACAGGAATACCACGTGGAGGTCGTGCTTGGGACGGTTCAGCCTGCCGTCGTGCTAGGCGACGAACTGCGTCTGCGCGAGCTTCTGCTGAACTTGGTGGACAACGCAGTCAAATACTCCAAGCCCGGCGGCAAAGTGGAGATCAGCCTCCTGACCGAGTCCGGCGAGGCCCGCCTGGCGATCATCGACCAGGGCATCGGTATCGCCCCCGACGCGCAGAAGCTGATCTTCGATCGTTTCTACCGTACCGATGAAGCGCGGGCACACACGAAGAAGGGCACCGGATTGGGGCTCTCGATCTGTGCCTGGATCACGGAAGCCCATCAAGGCCGCATCGAGGTCAAGAGCACGCCGGGTGAAGGCTCGACGTTCACGGTGGTGCTGCCGCTGGCCCCGTCCAACGTTTAACAACTTTTATCCGCCTCTAAGCCTCCTTTCATCACACGCGGGTACTGTGCCGCCATGAGCCCGGCTCGGGTGCATGAAAACGGGTCGCTGATTCAAAAAGGGGGAGATGGCCCGATCGGGGCGGAACACACTCATTCGAGATGACGACTTCATCCAAACCGACGCGGTCATCAAGCCGGGACACTCCGGAGGTGTCCTGGTCAAACGGCCATCGTCTCGCAGCCCGGCGGCTATCAAGGCGTCGGGTTCGCTGCGCCGACAACCATGGCCAAGCCCCGTGTACGAGAGTTTGGTTAAGACGGGCAAGGTGGTCCGCGGCGACTTGGGCTACGGCATCCAGGACCTGACTCAGGATCTGAGCCAGTCGTTCGGATTAAAGGAAGCGAAGGGTGCGCGTGTGATCGATGGACTCAAGCAGGGGGACGTGATCCGCGCGATCAATCGGCAGCCGGTCGAAGTCTGTGAAGGACTTCGAGAAGGTGCCAGCCCACCTCAAGAAAGGCGAGCACGCTCACTTCTTGATCAACCGGCGAGGCACATCGCTCTTGCGGCGCGTGAAGGTGTAAACATGAGGGGCGCGTGGGGCTGGCGGGATGCACGCCCTGTCGGGTGCTCGCTGGAAACAGTCAGCGCGCACCGGTGCCGAGCAGGCGGTACTGTCCCAAGCCAAAACTCGTCGCCTTCCCCACATGGGTTACTTCGCCCAACCGCAAGAGCGGCACAAACGGACCGAGTGGTCCCTCGAAGGTCACCCGGCCGATCAATCCGCCGAGCTGCATCGTCTCCTGCTGGCGCTGCGAGTAGCGGGTCCAGTCGTACCAGACGAGCGCGGAGGAGACGGTCCGAACCGAACGCGCAAGGTCGATCCATTCACGAAACGCGACCACTGACGGATCGCCCTCGCAATGGAAATACGAGAGATGGGCAATGCGCCGAAGCAACGCGCGGATCAGAATATGGAACTCCAATGACCTGGCAAGGCGCTCATCGAACTTCACCCGCACGGGGGTGAGGAATTCGATCTCCATCCGCGTCTCGGCGTGGCCGTCAGCCCCGCCGGCTGGCGGGTGGAGCAGCAGGCGGGCGGTTTGCGCACAGGCTTCGGTTCCAGCGAGCGTGCCGTCCATCGCGGAATAGATTCGGCACCATTGCCCATCCACCCATCCGTTCGCTCCAATGACCGTTGCAGTCACCCGACGGGACCCGAAACCGATCCGGCCCATGCGTTCGAAGGTGAAAATAAAATGTGGGAGCCAGCGCAGCGCACGACCAAATAAGGTGAGGCCGAGCTCGAACGCTTCGCCCGGAACCACGGTCTGTCCGCCGGCTGGCGGTTCCAGGACAAAGGGATGAGGAGCTACCGGGTACTTGCGCATCACCCGTGTGTGCTGAGGTGGCGGAGTTTCGAACACATATGGATAGATGCAGCGATCCTTGAGCCCGCAGGGAACGCACTCGTGCGTATGCGTCACGCAGACCACCCGCTTGAGCGCGAGACCAAAGGCGCCGCGGAACATGGAACCGGCGTACGGCGGAAGCCGCAGCGCTGCGTCCGGCTTGAGCGCGATCGTGAACCGTCCGAACGAGAGTGGGAGAGAAGTCCGGCTCGGATCGGTGTGGGCAGTCATCTCGCTCACGGGAGCACCATGGTCGTGCCGTCCGGCAACCGGTCTCCGCAGCCGAGTGCGGAGATCGTGCCGCCCGACGGAAGCGGATAGAGGCGCACATCATCTGCTGTCACGTCGATCAAGTGGTTCAATCGAGACATGACCTCTTGCAGTTCCGGCCAGGCGAACGAACACAGAAAAACGGAATATTGCACGGGCACCCCGATGCCTTTCAGATACCGATACACACGGGTCAAGCGGCCCTCGTCGGCGATGTCATAGCACACCAGATAGCGTGTCCGCATCGGTCACGGCTCCCACATCATGATAGCGAACTGGTCGAGCAGTCGACGAAGCAGCATTGCCAAGCGCGGGCGGCGGGATTCAAAAAGCTCCGCCAGCGCCCGCGGCAGCGGGTCGGCCGCGTCTGAAATCTCCGAGCCGCTGTCCAACCAAACGAGATCGGCATCGGACTGCAGCGCCGCGACGCAATCTCGCACCAATCCCATCGGCTGGGCCCGGTGCAGGGCACCGAGGTGCGGGTCCCACCCTGCCTCCACGATCGCCTCTAACGCCAAGGTCTGGAGCGCTGCCCGAAAGAACCCGCGCCGCCGAAGCGAGACGCCGCGCAAGCGGGCCTGTCGCGTGATCCACCTTTCATAGTCTAGCGGACGCAGGCCTTCCTGCCGCCACCGTGCCGCGGTCACCGGATCGAGGCGGGAGGCGAGGGCGAGCCGGCGTCCGCGCTCCCATGCCCGCAGCCATGCGCACAGGCGGTCTCGCAGCCGGGGATCTTCCAGCGCCGCCGCCTGGTGTCCGCGCCGAGCGAACAGTCCCGCTGCGCATCCCAGGACGACTGCGAGAGGCTCGCCTTCGCGATTCAAAAGGGTGATCGGGACACCGCGTTCGGCGAAGGCCATCAGACTCTCGGTGTCGAGCGCGACGTTACCGGCGATGAGGACGCGTCGAATCAGCCGCACCGGCACACGTTGCCCGGCGGTGTGGCGTCGCTCGATCCACAGCGAGGGGCCGTCACGGCTGACCCGTAGCCCCGGCGTCTCCTTGAGATAGAGCGTTCTCTCCATGACTTAGAATGCGTCGCGCCAAGGTCTCGACCGTTTCCCGCATGCGCGAGCGGTGCGGAGTAATCCAGTCTTCGTAGACGGCATAGAATCGGCTGCGCGCGCTCTTCTTCAACGAGCAGCCCGGCCGATCCTGGTCCGTGCCAAAGTCGCGTCGCGCGAACTGCTGGGTGCGGAACAGGTCCCACACCCAGCGATCCACCGTCGGCCGAAACGGCTCGAGGAGGTCGCAGGCTAAGGATTCGCGGCCGTAGTCCACCTCATGATAGAAGCCGATCAGCGGATCCAACCCGATCAGCTCGCATTCGCGCACCCATTCCCAATGAACCAACGTGTAAGTCAGCGACAGCAGCGCATTGACCGGGTCGCGCGGTGGCCGGCGTTCCCGTCCTCTAAACCCGAGGTTCGGAGGGAACACAGCCGGCAGCGCGGCGAAGTACGCGGCGGCGGCTCCGCCTTCCAACCCCCGTAGCCGTTCGACGTTGCCGGCCTCGGCAGCCTTGGCGCGGGTCTCGTCGATGCTCTCGGCGGCATGCAGGAGCAGCGATCGCTGGTCCGGCCGTGCGTCCGCGGCCTCGCGCAACATCGCCGTCTGTCCGGCAAGCTTCGCCGTGATCCACTCCGTTGCCAGCCGAAGGCTCAGGGGACCGCGGCTTTCGGCGTACTGGGCCAGGCGCAACCGCGCATGATTGTGCAAGCGACCCACCAGGCGGCCGCGAAAGGTCTGCGTGCGTCCGGAGAGGAACACGACCGCAACGCCTTGCTCCGCCAGACGATGGAGCACGGACGTTTCAACGAGCTGATTGCCAATCACCACGAGCCGGTCCACGGGCGCCAGCGGCACCATGCCCTTGCGCTCGCCGTTCACATAGACCGCCAGCGCCCCGCCATCGAGCCGGAGCTCGGCGTGCTTGCAATCCAGATAGACCGTTCCGCCCATTGGATGACCCGTGATGCTTATCCGAAATAAAAGAACGTGGGATCAGCCGGCGGCACAGCGATGCCGAGCGTGGCGGGTTTGCTGCGCCCGTCCAGGGCAAAGACATGCACGCGATCCTCTGTGGTCTCGATCAGGCCGCGCAAGGTCTCCGTCACCTCGGTCAATTCGGCGGGCGTGAGCCAACACTCATAGACCGATTTCTGCCCGCCGGTGCTGTAGGCCTTGAGGACGTTTCTCACCTTGTTCAACCGTTGCGGGTCGGTTACATCGTAGGCGATGAGATAGAGACGTCGCATAATCTATTTTCTCTTTGTTGTCTCTCCGCTGATCAGAATGAACCCTGTGTCTGTGTCGATCGGCGCCATGGGAATTCCAGCTCAGTGCAACGCGCGTCGAAATCTGGCACGGCCAGTAAAACCAGCTTCCGTACCTTGGCCGTGAGCGACTCGACGTCGGCCTTTGCGATCGGCTCCAGGCCATGGGCGAGCAATGACACGTTGCGGCGTTTAAGCAGCACGCCAATGCCGTGAAGCTCCCCCTGATCAAAAAGGCAACCCACTGCGTGGCCCAATTCCTTGAGCAACCGGTAGTCCCAATCCAAACCGATGTGAATGATGCCTTGCTGATTCCGAATCGCTTCGAGCTCAGGTCGAAGCGAGCAAGGCACCCGAGCGATCTCGACAGCGGCCGAGTCAATGCCGAACTCTTTCTGAAGAATCCACTGCGCCAGCATTTCGGTTAGGCGATAGAGGCGCGCCAGGGCATCGTCGTATCGCCCCTCATCCAGCCGCCGGCGCGCGTTGTTGAACAGATCGGCCAGCCGGTCCGGCGAATGACCACGTTCAGGTTTCAACTCGATGAGCCGCGCGGGAAGTTCGGCCGCAGGGCGAAACAGTTCCGCCTCGACGACGTCGGCCCTGCGCACCTTGTCCAACTCGCCGGCCGCCCGCGCATAGTCGAACCGATCCCATGCGCCATACCCACGGGCCACCGCTTCGAGCGTATCCGCGAGCCGCCTTTCGTACTCGCCCAGCCAGTTCCGGTTGAGAGAGGCAAGCAGGTGCAAGGCCGCGTCGAACCGCTGCACCCGACAGAGTTTCTGGACCAGGGCCAGCTGCTCGTCTGCCCAAATGCGGCGGGGCTCAATCGGCACCAGCCGCTCTGTGCCGCTGACAACAGTCCCACCTGACCGGGTGCCGGTGATGTAACTGAGCGTGCCGCATCCATGCGCCACGGCCGCCAAGGTGAGACCGGCCGTCATCGCTTTGGTGCCGCTCGTGTAATCCACCTCGATATCACCCGGGGCGAATCCCCGGCGGGCGAGGTCTCGCAGCGCCGCTCGACAGGAGCGATAGGTGGCCTCCACATCATCCAGATTCGGAGTTTCACAAATGTCATACGCTTCCGGCGGTAGGCCGAGGGTGCGGGCCATCCGCTCCGCATTGCCTCGGCTGTCGGCGCTGACAATCCAGATGGTGTACGTGGCTCCGCTCTTCCGCCAATGCCACATCAGCGGCTTGGTGATGTCCTGATCCGGTCGCGTGCCGGTCCCGACGGATTGCACGAAGGCTTTACCCATGGTATCCCTCCCACGTGGTCCCTGCCCGTCATACCGCAATCACCATTGCAGAGCAAGCACGGAAACGTTGCGAAGAAGAACAGGGATCTGAAAAAGGGGTCGGGAGTCTTTCTCGTAAGTCACTGGGGGCCAGAGCGATGGGCTTCTCCGCTCACTTCTGCCACACTCTTGCTCCGCCGCACTCCTTGCCGCGAGGATCCCGCCTGCTCTGAGTACTTTATCTGAGTACTTTAGATGGTGATGACGAAAAGACTCCCGACCCCTTTGGGCATTGCCGACCCCTTTGGGCATTGCCCGGATCGAAAAACGTTGTCACGTAGGGGCGGGACGCAGTTGGTATGGAATGGAAAGAAAAAGGAAGAACGGGAGGGGCGACAGGGTCATGGGGGACCTGTCACCCCTCGCGCTGCGAAGCCACTCAAGAAGGCTGGTATGTTATTTAACAATGACTTTCACCGTCGCCGAGGCGGGTAGCACCTTGTGATCTTTGTTGGCCGCAACCACTTTAATTTCGTGTGGGCCGGGGGGCACGTTGGAAAAGGTACCCTTGAAGCCTTTTTGGTACTGTCCGTCTAAATACACGTGGGCGTGATGGGCTTGCGAGCCGGCATGTAGCTCGTACTTAAGCTCGAACGTTGAGGTCACGGTCTCGCCGTCCTTGGGCGCCGTGATTTGAATATGCGAGCCATCATCGGGAAGTGAATCCGACGCGTGGAGCCCGTCTGCGATCAGCAGCCCGACACCCATCAGAAAACTGATAACCATTCGAACTCCCGACATACACGCCTCCTGTGCGTTTGATAAGTAAGTGACTGGGGCAGAAATTGTAGCAATCTGGCGGGTGGTCGGCAAGCTGAGAGAAGGGCCCAAAAGGGCGAAAAGTTATAAAAAGGGTCGGGAGCCTTTCTTGGAAAAACAGGAGGGCAATCAAAGACTCCCGACCCCTTTTTGTTCCCCCCAAGGTTCGGACGATGGCGAAGCGTGATGGGGTGCTTGTGCCTGCTGCGTCTTAATCCCTTTTTCATCAGGTCAAGGTTCGGACCGGTCAGCGCGATAGCGTATTGGTGCAGCACCTTGTGCTGTCTTAATCCCTTTTTCATCAGGTCAAGGTTCGGACTCCTGAGCGGGTGGGGTCTTGCGCGCGGCGGTTCGTCTTAATCCCTTTTTCATCAGGTCAAGGTTCGGACAAGGGTTGGTCCGTCCATCTTGGTGCACAATGCGATTGGTCTTAATCCCTTTTTCATCAGGTCAAGGTTCGGACCAGGAAGCGGCCGATCAGGCCTTCGGCAAGGGGGGTCTTAATCCCTTTTTCATCAGGTCAAGGTTCGGACCCGCCGGCTGAGCAAGGAGGTGGTCGAATGACCACCTGTCTTAATCCCTTTTTCATCAGGTCAAGGTTCGGACCACGAACCGGGAAGACGCCTATGACTACTGGAAGACCGACGTCTTAATCCCTTTTTCATCAGGTCAAGGTTCGGACCTTCAAAGTACGGACACATTTTTGAGTACGAGGTGTCTTAATCCCTTTTTCATCAGGTCAAGGTTCGGACCGGCAGCTCCAAATCACGATGAGTTCGAGCGGGCATTGTCTTAATCCCTTTTTCATCAGGTCAAGGTTCGGACCCAGGAAATACGGCAAGGGTGATGCGCGGAAACAGTGTCTTAATCCCTTTTTCATCAGGTCAAGGTTCGGACAGGATTTCCAGGTAAGTTTCAAGTTCCAAAGAGGTCTTAATCCCTTTTTCATCAGGTCAAGGTTCGGACGGATGAGTTGACAGAGGCTTGGGCTAGTGATGCGGTCTTAATCCCTTTTTCATCAGGTCAAGGTTCGGACACGGCGACCATCCTCGATGCGTGTCAGCGTCTGTCTTAATCCCTTTTTCATCAGGTCAAGGTTCGGACGGTCCAGCTGGAGTTGGAGAGCCGTTAAGATAGCGAGTCTTAATCCCTTTTTCATCAGGTCAAGGTTCGGACTCGCCGACCCGACGGGTCGGATTGGATCATCCCGGTCTTAATCCCTTTTTCATCAGGTCAAGGTTCGGACCTCTACGGCTGGTGGGATGAATTGACCGAATCGTGGTCTTAATCCCTTTTTCATCAGGTCAAGGTTCGGACCGGGGATAACATGAGGTATCGGATAGCATATAGGTGTCTTAATCCCTTTTTCATCAGGTCAAGGTTCGGACTGCGGGAGCAAGACCAGGCCCGGAACCGGGACTGGGTCTTAATCCCTTTTTCATCAGGTCAAGGTTCGGACTAAACCCCAACCAGCTATATGGTTGGTGGCACGAAGGTCTTAATCCCTTTTTCATCAGGTCAAGGTTCGGACCCGTCAGCTCAGCGCCTATCCCCGGCGGAATGGCAGTCTTAATCCCTTTTTCATCAGGTCAAGGTTCGGACTGATTACCGATGAGAAGGCGAAGGCGGAGGCGAAGTCTTAATCCCTTTTTCATCAGGTCAAGGTTCGGACCGTGCGAGCAAACGCTTCGTTCTCGCGTCCATTGCGTCTTAATCCCTTTTTCATCAGGTCAAGGTTCGGACGGCTGACCGCGGCCTGGCACCGGTGTCCAGCTATCCCGTCTTAATCCCTTTTTCATCAGGTCAAGGTTCGGACAGCGGCTGTCTCCGGCGGAATGGCAAGAATTCCGCGTCTTAATCCCTTTTTCATCAGGTCAAGGTTCGGACGCACGGCAGGATCGGGTCTTGGTGCCGCCAGAGTGTCTTAATCCCTTTTTCATCAGGTCAAGGTTCGGACGAAAAGGAGGTGGCGGAATGACCACCTCCTCCTGGTCTTAATCCCTTTTTCATCAGGTCAAGGTTCGGACCGCGTGGTCGGATTATCTGGAATCCTGGGCCGTCCGGTCTTAATCCCTTTTTCATCAGGTCAAGGTTCGGACTGCACAGTCCGTGTGGAGATGTAAAGAACGACCGGTCTGTCTTAATCCCTTTTTCATCAGGTCAAGGTTCGGACTCCGGCCCGACCGCGACACGGGTTCATCGAGTCGAGACGTCTTAATCCCTTTTTCATCAGGTCAAGGTTCGGACTCCCCAGCAGTATGCGCATTTCGCGCATACTTCCCGTCTTAATCCCTTTTTCATCAGGTCAAGGTTCGGACGGTCGGCAGGGCCTCAAATCCATCCGCTATGAGCGGCGTCTTAATCCCTTTTTCATCAGGTCAAGGTTCGGACGCCGAGTCTGGACCGGAACCAGGCGGCCAACTTCGGTCTTAATCCCTTTTTCATCAGGTCAAGGTTCGGACACCCGAATTCCGCCGGATTGAAAAGGAGGTGGTAGGTCTTAATCCCTTTTTCATCAGGTCAAGGTTCGGACCCGGTCGGTCTGGGTCATCGCAGCCGGTCACTACGTCTTAATCCCTTTTTCATCAGGTCAAGGTTCGGACAGGTTTGACATGGCAAAGAAAGATGACCTGAGCATTGTCTTAATCCCTTTTTCATCAGGTCAAGGTTCGGACGATCGGCTGTTTGTCAGACCTGCACGAAGTGCCAGTCTTAATCCCTTTTTCATCAGGTCAAGGTTCGGACCGCCCAAGCGGCCGCGGTCGCCGGCCGCTACCGGGTCTTAATCCCTTTTTCATCAGGTCAAGGTTCGGACGGTACTTGGGCAGCCATTCTTTGGTTCCCTTGCCCTGTCTTAATCCCTTTTTCATCAGGTCAAGGTTCGGACCGAAGAATGCTTGAGGATCGCCATTACGGGGCCGTCTTAATCCCTTTTTCATCAGGTCAAGGTTCGGACGGTGTCGGATTATGTGGGGCTTGCGGTGTGCGGTTCAACGTCTTAATCCCTTTTTCATCAGGTCAAGGTTCGGACGTCATCGAGGCCCTGCGTCAACAAGACCAAGCCAGGGTCTTAATCCCTTTTTCATCAGGTCAAGGTTCGGACCACGGAGCCTGGTTGGTCCATGCACCCAACGGAGCTGTCTTAATCCCTTTTTCATCAGGTCAAGGTTCGGACGGCTGGCGTGTTAGCAAGGAGGAGTCCCATGTCTGACCGTCTTAATCCCTTTTTCATCAGGTCAAGGTTCGGACGACACCCGACATGATGGATCCGGCCTTGCTCGGCGGTCTTAATCCCTTTTTCATCAGGTCAAGGTTCGGACGGGAGCCATGAAATTCTTAATCGCATACAGGTTGTCTTAATCCCTTTTTCATCAGGTCAAGGTTCGGACGAAAAGGAGGTGGTAGAATGACCACCTCCTTCTGCAAAGTCTTAATCCCTTTTTCATCAGGTCAAGGTTCGGACTCGGCCTAGGTTAACGTAAGAGGAGGACCCCGCAGTCTTAATCCCTTTTTCATCAGGTCAAGGTTCGGACGATGGACTGATCGTCCAGACCGGTGGGCCGTTGAGATCGTCTTAATCCCTTTTTCATCAGGTCAAGGTTCGGACTGCGCCGGCGCGGCGAGCCCTACGAGTACGAGGAGACGTCTTAATCCCTTTTTCATCAGGTCAAGGTTCGGACTCCTGCACCGCTATTGGCTGACAGACGATCGCGTCTTAATCCCTTTTTCATCAGGTCAAGGTTCGGACTGACGAGCGGGCCGTCATCGACGCGGTCGCCGGGTCTTAATCCCTTTTTCATCAGGTCAAGGTTCGGACGTTGAGAGGAGGAGCCATGAAATACTTGGTTGCATAGTCTTAATCCCTTTTTCATCAGGTCAAGGTTCGGACACCCATGCGACAGGAAGACCGCCCCAGACGGACCCCGTCTTAATCCCTTTTTCATCAGGTCAAGGTTCGGACGAGCAAATTAGACAACACAATCTCCAAATTCGGTCTTAATCCCTTTTTCATCAGGTCAAGGTTCGGACCCGCGTTCCGGTGGGGGCTTCTCCCGCCTGTTGGTCTTAATCCCTTTTTCATCAGGTCAAGGTTCGGACCATATCAACGGCATCAAAGATGACAACCGACCGTGCAGTCTTAATCCCTTTTTCATCAGGTCAAGGTTCGGACTGCGCATTTCGCGCATACTTCCCCGCACCCTTCCCTAGTCTTAATCCCTTTTTCATCAGGTCAAGGTTCGGACTGGAATTGGCCCCGCCAGGGCGTCTCTTCCGCGTCAAGTCTTAATCCCTTTTTCATCAGGTCAAGGTTCGGACCGTCACCAAGAGGCCGGCTTGATGACGCCCAGGAGGGTCTTAATCCCTTTTTCATCAGGTCAAGGTTCGGACGGAAACATGGGCGGAACGTATTGGGAGTAAGATGGGAGGGTCTTAATCCCTTTTTCATCAGGTCAAGGTTCGGACGCCCGATGAGGAGACCCCGTGCCTCGTCTCCTCGAGTCTTAATCCCTTTTTCATCAGGTCAAGGTTCGGACAGCAAGACAAGGCCAGGGACCGGGCTTGGTTTGAAGTCTTAATCCCTTTTTCATCAGGTCAAGGTTCGGACCTATTGGAAGGAAGACCGGATTGGCGAGCTAGTCTTAATCCCTTTTTCATCAGGTCAAGGTTCGGACGGGAGGGAACCATGAAACGATTCAACAACGCAAGCAGTCTTAATCCCTTTTTCATCAGGTCAAGGTTCGGACACCTCCTATTGCAAATATTGTGGCCGAGAGAGCGGCGTCTTAATCCCTTTTTCATCAGGTCAAGGTTCGGACGGTCACGAAGCTCGCGCTCTCTGCGCGGCAGATTGCGTCTTAATCCCTTTTTCATCAGGTCAAGGTTCGGACGACCCAGAGTTCCCATTCTTCGGGCGCCCGTGTCCGGTCTTAATCCCTTTTTCATCAGGTCAAGGTTCGGACGCTGCTGGATGTGTCCGGATTGTCGCGGAGTGCCATCACGTCTTAATCCCTTTTTCATCAGGTCAAGGTTCGGACTACACGGTGGTGAAAGCTCGCTCCGTCGCCGGCCTGGTCTTAATCCCTTTTTCATCAGGTCAAGGTTCGGACGAAGGTCAGCTAAGCCGGTTGGCTAGCTGACCGAGGGTCTTAATCCCTTTTTCATCAGGTCAAGGTTCGGACCGAAGGTAGCAGCGTGGCGTTGGTGCCGCGCCAAGCGGTCTTAATCCCTTTTTCATCAGGTCAAGGTTCGGACCGAAATGTGCAGGCAACATTACTTCTGGTCAAACGTCTGTCTTAATCCCTTTTTCATCAGGTCAAGGTTCGGACAGCAACACGCGTCGAGCAACTGGCGACGGTCACGTCAAGTCTTAATCCCTTTTTCATCAGGTCAAGGTTCGGACTATATATACATATACATACACTCTTTCTCTCACGGTCTTAATCCCTTTTTCATCAGGTCAAGGTTCGGACCAAGCTTCGAGCAGCAAGCTGGCAGACGAATGAGTAGGTCTTAATCCCTTTTTCATCAGGTCAAGGTTCGGACGGGGTCAGTTCAGACCGACCCCCCGGACGTTGCTAGAGGTCTTAATCCCTTTTTCATCAGGTCAAGGTTCGGACTGACGGCGGGGCGCTGGTAACCGAGACGCTCCGCGTGTTTTTGTCTTAATCCCTTTTTCATCAGGTCAAGGTTCGGACTATCAAGCCTGCCGGTACGACTATCGCGGGTCGTAGTCTTAATCCCTTTTTCATCAGGTCAAGGTTCGGACAACGGAAAAGGTCAGGGTTGGCTTAGGGCGAACTGTGTCTTAATCCCTTTTTCATCAGGTCAAGGTTCGGACGCGACGGAGGAAGATCGTGGCTGACAAGGCCCGGTGGGGGTCTTAATCCCTTTTTCATCAGGTCAAGGTTCGGACCCAGGTCACAATCATCAACCAACAGAGCGGTGAGTGTCTTAATCCCTTTTTCATCAGGTCAAGGTTCGGACACGTGACCTATACAAACATACATCATTAGTGTGAGGGTCTTAATCCCTTTTTCATCAGGTCAAGGTTCGGACCAGCGTGGCGAGTTGGTCGCCACGCCAAGCGCCTAGCACAGTCTTAATCCCTTTTTCATCAGGTCAAGGTTCGGACAGTATGCAATTTGCAAGTGCACGCAGGCCCGAGCCGTCTTAATCCCTTTTTCATCAGGTCAAGGTTCGGACCAAACGATGTATGTTTGTATAGGTCATGTCATGTCACGGTCTTAATCCCTTTTTCATCAGGTCAAGGTTCGGACAGGATATTATGAGATACTCAATTTGCGTGTGCACGCAGGGTCTTAATCCCTTTTTCATCAGGTCAAGGTTCGGACCGAGCGTGCTCCGTGTTTCATGTGCTCGCCAGTGGAGTCTTAATCCCTTTTTCATCAGGTCAAGGTTCGGACACGTATAGGGGACAAATCACCATTGCCCGTCATTTGTCTTAATCCCTTTTTCATCAGGTCAAGGTTCGGACGCAAACAGAGAGAGTCAGGGTTGGGTTAGGGCGAACTGTGTCTTAATCCCTTTTTCATCAGGTCAAGGTTCGGACCAGTATCTTGATTGAGGAGAGTGAGTATGTATTCCGTCTTAATCCCTTTTTCATCAGGTCAAGGTTCGGACCGCCCCCATCCAACAACTCGCCCCTTTTCGCGTGGTTCCAGGTCCCCTTGCGCAAGATTTTCTCCTTCCACCGTGGAACTTAACTTGCATGGTCGTGTTTCACCCCCTCAGCGCCTCGCTGCTTTTCAAGCAGGGAGCGCTCCTTTTCTTCGGAATGAACAGTTCCGTCTTGCCCGTGGCTTTTGCAGGCAGTGGCATTCTTGGTCTCCAAGAGACATCATGGTTTGGTTAGACGTTATCCTGTTGGGGCAGTCGCTGATTGATCGGGCACGATGGCCTTGACCGTGCGCCGGTTCCCTTCGATCGTGACCAGGACGGTGAGGCCCTCGATCAGACCTTTCTTCTCCAGCCGTTTGGCCAACTCAGGCGATAAACTCCTGATCAACGTCTGGGCCCGCTCCCCTTGGGCGTCAGCCTTCTTGCCATCTGGCCGAGTGACTGTCACGACACCTCCGCCGCCTTTCTGGTAGGTGAGGGTCACGTTGGCCCACCGCTCTTCCTGGCGTGATACTGATGGAGGGGCCGATGTCGGCTGAGGGGGAGCCGGGGCCGCGTGCTCCACGGGGGGAGAGGCTCCCACGGTCTGGGGCTCGCGCCGTTTCATCGCCCCATAGCCCACCGCGGTCTTGGCGCCGAAGCCCAGCCACTCGAAGGCGTGCTCGAAGGCGGCTTCAAGGAGCGTTTGCCAGCGCGGCTTGCCGTGCTCGTCCTGGCCGAGCAGGTCCGGCGCGCCAGCCTTCGGGCGCTGCGTCAGGCGGGCGAGGTGCTGCCGGTCACAGACCACGAAGAAGGTGAACGTCGAGCCAGGAGGCACGGTGAGAAAACTGATCGGAGTGGGCTGGCCGGAGTCGTGGGGTGAGACGCTGTCGCCGCTTCTGCGTTCCTTTGTCTGCTGATAGTAATGACTTTGATGCGGCGTCATGATCTCGACCATGAGGCTGTCACCCGGGATCTGCGGGATCACGTCCCAGAACGATAGGGTACCTCGGACGTGCTGCTGGGCGCCTTCTTGGGATTCTAGGCCGAAGAGCACATCGATCACAGAAAGCGGGATCGGCTCCTCTCCGATTATCAAGGCGTAGCATTTGTCTTCGTTCCAACCCTGGGGATCACCCCACACGCCAGAGGCCAATTCCTTTGCGGCCTGCCGCAGCACGCCTTTGACGCCGCTGCCGGGCAGATAGGGCAGCCCATAGGGCCACAGGAAGGCAAAGCCGTTCTCCAGTGGATGTTCGTTGCCCAGGCCAGTGGTGAAGGGAGCGATGGCGGTGGCTTCGAGGCGAAGCCGCTGGTCCGCGGTCAGCGTGTCGCCCAGTGTGGATTGGCGGAGCACCAGGTGTTTCATTCGGTCCTGGTCTGACTTAGTCAAACACTTGATCGAATGCCAGGCCTGTTTGGCGGCAAAGTCATTCTTCTCCCAGAGGCCTGGCAAGGGCTTCTGTCTGCGCTCACGGAGAACCTTGATTGTCGCGTCCATTCCTTGAGTTCGAAGCAAGTCGGCGACCTCCTGACCTTCCCGACTTTTCGCTTCGGCTCGTTTCCGGACATCCGCTTCCTGGTCCTGTCGGCTCGTCCATATGGGTAACAACATTCCGAACCGCAGGCCCGGCGAGGCGTCTTTGAACTCCTGACCGAGATACTTTGGTACAGCGGCAATCGGCATGGCTCATCCTCCCTGACGCGCGCTGGCCATCTGCCTGAGCCACTTGAGCCAGGCGAAGGCCTCAGCCGTGATCATCTGGTAGGTACGGGGGCTCGCCTCGAGCAGCACTTGCATGAAGCGCTCAAAGCCTGGGTCCTCATTTTTCCCGTTGAGGCGCTTGTTGAGCCACCGGCGCAGGTCTCTGGCGATGTCCTCATATTCGCCGCCCTTTTCATGGCAGAAGGCGAGCACCTGCATGAGTCCCGAATTCATGATCAGCGCTGGCAGCCCCTTCGTGAAGCTGACGTGGCCTTTCTGATACTTGGCCGCCTTTTCCCATGCATCCTGCGCGCGTTGCTGTTCGAGCGTCTGAAGGGGTTGTTTGGTCTGGGTTTGCGCGTTCATTACCGACCCTCCTCCACCTTGACCACCTTGGCGACCACCAGCCCACGGCCCGTGGTGGCGTCGCCGCCGAGTTGCAAGAGTTCCCCGTCAATAACGGTGGTGAGCTTCAACATGACGTTTACCGCGTCCATGAACCCCGCGTCGCCCTTCTTACTGCCGTTGCGCACCTGACTGGCCAGAATCGGTGCGAGGAGCAGCGATTCGGGCGGCAGGTTTTCGGTGTAGAACAGGCCGCCGTCGGCGGCGGTGCCGGTCTCGTCGTTGATGCGCACGTGGGGCTCCACCAGCGTGGCGTGTTGCACGAAATAAGTAAAATCGGTGTCGGAGAGCAGGACGAGATCGGTCGCGAGTTTCTCCCGGAAGAATGCATAGCCGTTGCCGCTGGGAAGGGCTTTTTGCGCGAGGTCTTGGGCAATGGCTTTGACCGCCGCCGCGTTCTCCTTGTCCTTCGCGGTGTACTCGAAGGTTTCCAGGTGCAAGACGTCGGTGGGTTTGCCGTCAATCTGCCGCTTGGACAGGAGCGTGGGATTGGCCACGACACATTCCCCTTCGGTGACCGGGGGCAGAGGGGGCCACGTCACCGAAAGCCCCACGGCCTCCATGAGGCGACGGGCACGGGCGAGAGCCTGCGGGCTGGTGGCATAGACGTAGCCGCCCTTGAGGCTCCGCACGGGGAACACGACGAGCTGCGCATCGCCGAAGCTCACCGCGCCGGCGTGGAGATCAGTGCTGCCGGAGCCTGGCCCGAACAGGGTGGTGATGAGGGTCTCATCGCCCCCGATGGCCTTGAACCCATGCCGCACCGCTCCTTTGATGCCGCTGCCGGCAAAGCAGGGATGCCCCGTGTGGCGTTCGCGTTGAATGGGGTTGTCAATGACGCCGATGGCTTGCCCCGTCCCCATGTGCACGGGACTGACGGCGTAGAGAAAGAGGACTGCTTTTTTCTCGAACATGGTTTGCTCCCTAGTACGTGGCTAACATGACACGGTTGAAGCCCTCGGCGAGGCGCGCGGCATCTGTCGGTGGATCCGTCCAGAGCCCTTGCGCGACCAGGTCACGAAGCTGCTCGGCCGTCGCTTCGAGCTGATCCAGCCAATACACCGCTCCGGTGGGCACCACCCGCTGCGCCGGCTTTGGTCGCCACTGTGCCAGGTCCCAACCTGACACGACCTCCGCGCGAGGCACGGCGGCGCAGACGATGCGAGCCTTGACGCCGTGTAGATCGAAACGAATGTCGCCTGCGCCGTAGTCCGTTGCACCTGTCGGCAGCCAGCCGTCGGGGAAGATCCCCGGGCTCGTGAGGATGAGGCGGCACCGGCGGGTCTTCACAATCTGCTCAGCCGGATCCGGCTCGCTCGGCGTCGAGGAGACCAGGCTGGCGCGGGCTGCTCGCCCATCGCCGCCAACGCGCAGCATCAGGCCATCGGGAATCACTGCGCCTTCGACCGTCGCCAGGAATCCGACGTCGTAGTCGCATCCGTTACCGTGATGTCGTGTTCGCATCGCCACGGCCTGCACGGTGAAGAGCTTGCCCTCGGCGGCGCTCCGTTTGGCTGGATCGAGCCCCACGCCCACACGGGGATCGAGCTTCCACAGATCGCCGCTTTTGACGAGCTGTGTGTGGGGATCCACGGCACGGCCTGTGAGATACGCCTGCCACCCCTCGTGCGTGAGCCAATAGCCGCTCTCGGGCTTCGACCGTTCCCGCTCCGGCAAGACGGCATGGAGGGCCGTAGCGGCTGACGAGTGCAGCCTCTCCGGCAAGGCTTTGGGCTCCATCCGCACGCATTCGGGATGGTCGTCGGCCTTGCGCCGGATGACAAGATCCGCCGGCGGGGCATAAAGGGGCTCGACCCGTCCATCGGCCAACCGGCGTGCCAGGCGGAAATCTACGACGCGGAACTTTCCCGGCTGCTGAGGAGTCCCCAACTCAGGGTCCTGGATGGACCCGCTGGCAAAGTCTTGCAAGTCCACCCGCTTGTGCGCGAGTAACGCCGAGCGGATCGCGCCCGCCGCCACCGAGGGCCAGGGCGGCACGAGCGCCTCGCCGAAACTCCCGGGATCGCCGAAGAGTTTGTTGCCGCGGAGGAAGAGGACATCGAGGGGGTCAATAAACAGTGTCTCTCGGGTTGCCGTTGCGCCCATTGCCCCTGCTTACTCCTTTCGGTTTGTGTTTGCCGTCACCGGCTCCCGTTCGGTCACTCTGGCCCGTGCTTCGCGCGCAAGGAACTCCGCCACTCCCATGAAGCGCGCAAGCCAGTCAAGCCTGTTGTTCTCCTCGCAGGCCAGTGCAGCGATCCGTCTGCACAGCGTGTCAGAATGTCTTTCCCAGATCTCCTCGCCGGATGTTTGCCGTCTGAACTGATAGGCGAGCAGGCTGCCCAGCATGTCGGCCGAGGCAGCGGGCGGCAGATCCTTTAGCCACACGAGGCTGTTGTACACCGCGCGACGCGAGACCGCCGGCTCAGCCAGGAAGTCACGCAGGCCCAGCAGCACCTCCAGCGGTTCGCCCCATTTGGCAGTGAGGGTCAGGGCCCCGCCAGACCGTTTGATGATGGTGATCGAGAAGGCGTCGCGGCCACCGTCCGTTTTCGCGCGCTTTTCGGCTGCCCGCAGCTCGCGCAGCACCATGGCTAAGGGAGCCTGGTGATGGGCGACCACCGCCCCACAGGAGGCCGTGGCCTTGGTGCCCATGGTTTGGTAGAGCCGGCCAGGCAACTCGACGAATCCACGCTTCAAGGCCATCTTGGTGCTAAGGCTTGGCATGCGTTGTCCGTTAGACAAGCCGCCTGAGTAGGCAAGGCGCAAGAGGCCCATCGTGTTGAGGATGTCGCGCACACAGACCATGGCCATGACATCGTCCCCGCCTGCATAGAGCACCTTGCCAAGACACTCGTCTTCCACTACGTGCCGCACCAGATCGAGCGCAAATCCGTTCAGAGCGGATGAAATGGCCATGTGGCGGGCCGGGGAGGCAGGACGGGGAGCGTCGAGATACCGCTGGAGGTCCGCATGGCCGTAGCCTCGGAGCCCTTCCGTGACGCGAGAGTGAAACACCTGTTTGTAGGTGAGAGCCGGTTCTCCCGAAAGCCATTGGCCGAGCCGGTCACCGTCCATGAGCAGGAGGCCGTAGTAGCGCTCGACCGGCTGGCCGATGGCCGTTTCAATTTGGCTGACCACTCTGGCGATCGAAGCCTCTTCTTGCTCGTCTTCGACCCGGGCTCGTTCTTCCTCAATTACCGTCGGCAGACAGGTGGCCACCTCCCACCACTCGCGCTCGCGCAACTCGCGGCGCATCAACCGCCTGGGTAGCGCCGGACGCTTGAGCGTCCGCGTTTGTTCTTCCAGTGACTGGTAGGCCTTACGAGCTTGCTCTTGTTTGTCCGGGTCCTCAATGTGTAAATAGGCTGGTCCATCCGTCATCAGCCGTTCGAGCGAGGGGGCCAGGGCCATCACATGGGTCGAAATGACATAGCGGCTCAGATCAGGTTTGTGAGCAAGGCTCTTGTACCACCGGCTGTCTTTGATGCGCTCCATGAATCGCTCCGGCCAGAGGCGCTTGATCAAGCCGAAGGCAGACAGATGTTCCCCCTGTTTGGCCCAAGAGGGTTTGATGCGCGCCACCTTTGCCCACAGGGTATCCGTTCGCTGGCGAGGGGAACGCTCGGTCAATTGTCCCTTGTCGAGCGTGAGCCATTCGTACTCGCCCGTGAGCGAATCGCGGTAGCCTCGCTGAACGAGCTGCGAGAAACACCGTGCGCTCTTGGCCGCCGCCAAGGTCCGTTCGCCGAGTTCGTGAATGGCCGGATAGAGCACTCCGTCATTTGGTTCCCAGAAGCGCCATCCCTGGTTGGGCTCGATGGGCTGGGTCAGGATCGTCCAGGCCTCGCTCTCGAAAAAGGCTGGTCTTTTACCAGTCGGGCAAAACGCTCGGAGAGCGGACTCGGCCTGTGAGGCCTCGAACCACGGCACCACCGACCAGTGAACTTCGGGAAAGTCACGGAGCTGCTCCTCAAGCTGACGATAGCAATGTTGCTCCTGCGGCTGTTCGCCGATTTCTCGTAGCATCCGGCCGAGCATGTGCCGCGCTTCGTCGAGGACCCATTGACGAAGCTGCGATCGAATGTGCGCAGCAAGCTGAGCCGCTTCGCGCTCGGGAACGAGCGCAACAAACTTGTTGGGAAGTGCCGCCACGAACAGTGGGTTGTAATCCGTGTGGGTGTCATTCCACGCGGCAGTTGCGAAGAGATCCGTCCGTACCCCTTCTTCGATCAGCCACAGGTCCACAAGAGGCACGCCGCGAAGCTGTGGGAAGATAATGGCGTCCGGCCCGTAAGAGACGGCGACTTCCTTCATAGCCTGCCAGGCCAGCGTCGAGAGAAAATGGGAGCCAGCCCAGAGGTCGGAAGTGGAACGGGCTGCGGCAATGAAATCTTGCACTGGGCCGATCGAGACGGTGAGTAACGCCGGCCGCCCGCCGCCGACCATCGCACCGGCGAGGGCGGAGGTCAGATCCAGATGCTGCCAGATGGTGTGGTCCGGCGTGCGGGTATCGGCTGGGAGTAGGTTCCACAGGTGGCCGATGCCTCGCAGCTCTTTCCCCAATTCCGGCCCAAAACGCCAAAAAGCCAAGGCGGTCAGCCGATAATCTGGCGAGCCGTCCGGCTTGTTGTGGATCAATCGCTTGAAGTGATCCCCGCTGACCGCCTTGATGTGCTCGGCCAGGATCTGCTGCCCGATGTTTCGAACTTCGTACCGCTCACCCGACAGCGGGTGCACCAATTCGCCCTCATCGGCAAACGGCACTCGCGCCCAATCAACAAACCGCTCGTTGGCATCTTTCGGGAACTGCGCCCGGTCGGCCGCTGCCGCCCAGTGGTCGGCCTGCTCGATGATCCGCTCGATCTCTGCGGTCAGTTTCAGTTTTTCGACGGTCGAACCGTCTCGACGCGTCACGGATTGAGTATCGAACCCCAGCGCCTTCCCGACCTCGACAATACTGCCGCCTTCGTGCCCGGCCGGGTCGCGCAGCAGCACCAGCGCCTTTTCCGCCGGATCGTGCAGACGCGCGGCGAGTTTGGTTTGCCAGAGGGTATCGTTGTTCATGGGTTACTCCTTGATCCGCTGGAGTGCGACTTTATCCAGCTCCGGCTTGAGCTGGTTCCGCCTCGTCTGATCGGAAATCATGCCGTAGCCTCGCCCCCCGTTCGGCTTGCACAGTTCATCGAGCAAGGCATGCACCGTTTGCCAGGTGCGCTCAATCGCCGGTGAATCTGGACTGAACGACGGCGGCGGCAGGTGCGGCATGTGGAAGATGACGCCGACGAGCTTCTTAAGGTCTTTATTGTCTGGGCGTACCTTGAAGCGCAGTTGGTTGGGCAAGCGAAGGTTGTTCCAGGCTCGTACCGAATGTTTGGTGACGGGATAGCTCAACCAGTGACGTTCTTCTACCCGAGGTGCGTTGTCCCCGGTGGTAAAGACAAACTGCGTCCGCAGTCCGATCTTGATGACAGCAAGTGTCTTCATCAGCGTCTTCCAATCGTCATGGGGCGCGGTCTGCCAGATGAGCGGGCCGTTCTCGTCCTGGCCGATGGCATGGGGCCAGTCACGGTCGAGGCAGGCTTTCCACTCTCGAAGGGGCACCGGCCCATCGAGTTTCGGCGTTCCATTGATCGGTGTCAGGGTCAACGATCCCCAGCCGTTGCGGCTGCGCCCGCCCAGGGTGCCGTAGCGATCCATGAGCCACAGGGCGCGTTGGAGGCGCAGAGCATATTCATCGGGCATGGCGATGGAAAGGGTGGCCCAGTCGCCTCCATTCACGACAGTTTTGATCCGCTCATTCAGTTTTGTACCGGCCCGTCCGTCAAGCGGACCATAGCCGAGATAGGCGTGGGGGCCCACCTTGAAGCCGGTTTTGCTAACCTCGGGATGATGGACAGTCCCCTGTTCTAGTCCTTGCCAGCCCTTCAAGCGGCCCTCATCCCACTTGTCCAACCTGATCCGTACCTGGCTTTTGCAGTACTCGTTGTCCAGCCATGCATTGCCGAACAAGAGCCCCTCTTCATGGCGCATGTCTTCCACCTTCACGGTGAACCCGTGATCGGCGGCATACGCCACGCGCCACCATTCGCGCAGCAGGTGTTTGATCGGCGGTGTGCGCCAGCGGCCGTTCTGGTCGGCGTCGCCCAGGAAGGCCGGGGTGAGAACGCGCAGGGTGTACGCATGAGTCGTCATCGTCGCCATGGTTCGCGATCCTCCAGGGTGCTGTTGGGAGTCCTCTATACGGATTTCTTCTGGCTTTGTCCAGCTTGGAAACGTTGCTGGCCAACGATTTGGGCACAGGCTTCTTCGAGTGCCATGAAAAGCCAAAAGTGGGGAAAAGGGGAGGCAAGGCGGGGGAAAGAGGCGGGGAAAAGGGGTCGGGAGTCTTTCTTGGACAGATCTTCCACTGAGTTACTGGGGCCAGTGCGATGGGCTCCTCCGCTCACTTCTGCCACGCCCTTGCTCCGCCGCACTCCTTGCCGCGAGGATCCCGCCTGCTCCGAGTACTTTAGATGGTGACGGCGAAAAGACTCCCGACCCCTTTTGAGCGTGCTTTTTCAGCCGCAAGCGTCAATCCGAAGGCGAACCACCAAGGCCCGCATCCAGCGCCTCTTGAAGCTTCTTCACCTCGGCCAAGATGCGCATGAACCGCTTGCCCAAAGGAGTGAGGCGATATTCGACCACAACTGGCGGCTTCTCGCCGTGAACGTGGCGGTCGAGCAGGCCGAAGCGCGTGAGTTTGCGCAGCCGCTCATTCATCACCTTGGTCGAAAGGCCGGGACAAGCCTTGAGCAACCGGCTCGGTCGGGCCACGCCGTCTGACAAGAGCCACAAGAGCCGAACAGTCCACTTGCAGCCGATCACGTCCTCGACCATCGCGGCCACGTCGGGGCGTGGCTCGGCCGGTGCCGAAGCCCTCGCCGGATCAGCCTTGGCCCAGGGTACGTTTCGGTATCCTCGGTACCGAGCGGTGCGATCTTGTGGCGGAGCGGGGCTGTTGTGCACGCTAGCCGGCATCAGCGACCGATCCCTTTATGACTTGAAGAAAGGAGTAACGCCATGACACAAGCCTCATCGATTCCCGGCTACACCTATGGCACCGCCGCCGTGCCGCGCTCGCCGGTGAGTCCGGCCGACTTCGAGCTGATGAAGCAAAGCGTGCTGTTCACCGACGACGATGTCAAGGCGCTGCGGCAATCCTACGGCATCGTCAAGGATCAAGTCGAGGCCATCCTGGATGTCTGGTACGGGTTCGTGGGCTCGAATCCGCACCTGCTGGCTGCCTTCACCGGACGGACCGATGGCAAGCCGATCAATGAGTACTTGACGGCTGTGCGCAAGCGCTTCGGCCAATGGATCTTGGATACCGCACGTGCCGAATATGATCAGAAATGGCTCGACTACCAGTACGAAATCGGGCTTCGGCACCACCGAACGAAGAAGAACCAAACGGATCGTGTCGGGGCCACTGACCATGTGCCGTTCCGGTACCTCGTGGCGCTGGTCTATCCCGTCACGTTCACCCTCAAGCCGTTTCTCGCCAAGAAGGGCCATTCCCCTGACGAGGTCGAGAAGATGTACCAGGCCTGGGTCAAATCCTGCCTGCTCCAGGTGATCTTGTGGAGCTATCCTTACGTCAAGGCCGGTGATTTCTGACGGGGAGCGTCCGGGTGGCGGGCTCCTTGCGCCCGCCGCCGGTCGGGCGGTCGGGAGCCCGTGGCATCGCCACGATCGGTCGGACAGGGGGGGTGAGCCTCGCGGGAATGAGGCTCCGCCAGCGTGAAGGACAGGAGGCGTCGGTATGCGCACACGGCAAGGCAGCGGGCTCGTGAACCTGTCGCAGCCAGCGCCCGAGTGGCGAACGGTTCGCTGGTTCAATGTGGAGAAGCCCCTCGCGCTCGCCGACTTGCGTGGGCGCGTGGTGGTGCTCCACGCCTTTCAAATGCTGTGTCCGGGCTGCGTGATGCAGGGCTTGCCGCAAGCCCAACGCGTGGCCGAGACCTTCAAGCAGGAGCCCGTGTCCGTCATCGGCTTGCACACGGTCTTCGAACACCATGCCGTGATGAGCCCGGAAGCCCTGGCGGCGTTCCTGCACGAGTATCGGATCACATTTCCCGTGGGAGTGGATGAGCCGAGTCCGGATGGATTCCCGCTCCCCATGACCATGCGGGCCTATCAGATGCGCGGCACCCCCACGACCATCCTCATTGATGGGCAAGGTCGTCTTCGTAGCCAGACCTTCGGCGCCCATTCCGATCTCGCGCTGGGCGCGGCGATCGGCCAGCTTTTGAGCGAACTCACGGCTGCCTGACGGCCCCACTGCCTGCGCGAGCGTCGTGCCAAAGCGGGCGCGGTCGGCGGCATCCACCCCGATCGCGTGCCTGGCATTGCCGTGCCTCGTTTAGACCGCTCAGCGTGGGCCTCCGATGCGAACATAGAGATACCCCAGCAGCAGGATCACGATCACGGAAATGAATCCGGGAGACAGCACAAGGGCTTCCGAGAGATGCGGAAGCTCTGTCGCGTTCTTGAACTGCTCACACAGGCGTTCCGCGAACGCCATCCCTTCCTCGATGAATTTTCGAACATCCTCTTGACCGACTCTCGCCCCCTCCTTCCCACACGCCCGGTTAGGGTCACTCGTGCCTGTCGTGTCGGCTGTTCTTCGGATCGGAATCCCATCAGATATCGTACAGAAAAGTCGGATTGTTGGCCGCGGTCTTAATCCCGTTTTCTTCAGGTCGGAGTCCCATCGCTCCCCCTCACAAGCCCACGGCAAATCGTATGCTTCGACGACCGGATGCGCAAGATTTCTCTCTGATGCACTGGAACTTAGTTTGCGTATCCCCTCATGCATCAGCCCGTCCCTGTTTCCAACGATCGCACAGGCCCTTCAAGCTTCCCAATAGCCTCGGTCCGATGAGCTGAAATTCGAACTGCCTGGCGCGGTCGCACAAGGCCTTCGTCGGCTCCTGCGCGGCGACCACCCAGGTGTCACCGAGCAGTCCGCGCACGTCCTCACCCAGACTTGTCACCTTGTACGCAAGGTCGTTGTCGTTCTCATCTTTCTTGAACCGCAAGGTCTTGCACTCGATGAACAACAGCCGGTTGCGGTGACAGGCCAACACATCGAACTCATTGCGAGCCGATTCCGCGCCTTCCCACACTCCCCTCACTCCCATTCGCACATCGAACAGTCCGGCCTCACGTGCCGCCATGAAGGCGTATTCCTCCAGCCACCCCCCGCCGAGGAAACGGGCCGACTCCACGTCCGGGAACCGCACGCCGCGATTCCCCACCCATTGCACCAAGCCGGCTCGCGTGAAGCGCTCGAACGTCGTCCGCCACTCGCCTCGCAATTCCTCTTTCAGCTCCTGCACTGGATGAACCAGCTCGCGGCCCTTGTCATCCAGTGCCTGGTGCGCCAGCCGGTTCATCAGCCCGATCAGTCCAGTGTGGCGTGCCGCGTGCTGCGCTAGGTCCTCGGCCACCTGGCGGCGGGATTCTACGCGCGCCAGCCAGTCGGTCTCGTCCGTCACGCTGCCTTGATACCGGAACCCCTGCACGGCGAGATAGCGCGGGACATCGAGCACGTCGGGCATTGGCTCAGGCTGTGGCTCGGCCTCGTGCCGGTCGAAGATCCCCTCGATCCGCGCATGGGCCGTGTCGGTATAGATGATCCGATCTGCCCGGCTCCGAAAGACTTCGACGAACCCCAGGGTCATCAGCTTATTGCCGCCTGTGGCATTGAACACCACCTGGTCGCCGGCCGATCCGGCAGCCAGTTCATCGGCCAGCTTCGCTGCGTAGGCACGGATGCGGTCCAGCCCCGCATCCGGCGCCTTGTCTCGAATGTCGACGGTGCATCCCTCGGCTTGGAGCAGCCGCCGCAGCCGAGCGGCTTGGGCCGCCATGGGCTGGGAGGCGACCAGCACCACGCGCCCCGGTCGGTGCATCAAACACGGAATCACCGTCGGCAGTAACTGGTCCGACACGATGGCGACGTGAATGAGCATGGGTGGCGGTGGAGTCTCCCTCTCAAGCCTGTTCTCAGCGGCGGCCTAATCGCTTTTCTCCTTGAGGCGACCGGTCATGGCGATGACATCGGCTCGTTCAAGAGGTCGTCGTAGATCGCCTTGGCTTTTTTCGTGGCCCCGCCCGTTGCGTGGTCCCACCAGCCCTTCTCCTTCCACCGCGCCACGATATCAGCCACGGCCTGCGCGCGGAGGGTGGGGTCCTCAATCGCCCGCACCGCCTCGGCCAAGCCTGGCCCGCGAAGCGCGTCGTCGGGTTTGATCCCGGGCTTGCTACAGAGTTCGGCCAGTTTGTCGTCGACCCATGGGCACGAGGGCCTTGACGAGGCGAGCGTGGGGCGTCGTGTTGCGTGTTCGGAAGAAACGAGTCCCTTGCGCCGCCACTCCCCTTCTAGGGCCCGCACGTGGTCGGCCCACTTGCGCGCGGGGGCCAGCCGCCGATCGCAGATCTGTTTCAATGGAGCCCAAACGGCGGGTGACTCCTGTTCGATGGGGCAAAACTCAACCAGCATCCAGCCAAAGGGCATCAATCCGGAGGTTTGATCCCGTTCTCTTGCCGCCAACCAGATGGTCGTCGCCTCGGGAGCGACTGAGGGCCCTTGCCCACGACCCCGGAGGATCCGAATCCTCCGGACCCCGTTGAGCGTCACGGATTCCGCTCCACTGTGCCGGCCGACACGGAGGAGAAAGGCGGCCTGTTGCTGGAGAAGGTCGCCGTTGATCACGAGCTCGATCACCTGGCCCCACTCAGGGTCGAGGCAATTCCGATCGCGGAGCAGCGCGAGTTCTCCTTCGAGAATCGGCCGGTAGAATCGGTTGCACGCCTGGGCGATCTGCCGCATCGTAAACCGCAGGTCTTGAGCAGGGAGCTGGGACGTGTGCGGGAGGTGATCCACCGACTGGATGATCAGCCGCCCCACGAACGACCGATACCGCCATGGTGGGATACATTCCAGCATCTGCGGCGGGCCACTGTCACCTCTGGTGGCACGTGGCTGGTCCGTCTGTCCTCTTCCGGAGGCTTTCTCTCGATTGACCGCGAAGGCGATCTCTGTGGCCGGCAGGCCAGCGTTGGCTTGCCAGGTGGCGTCAGTCAACTGGATGAGGCGCATCGGGTCCCGTTCGAGTTTCATGCGCATCCCTCCACCTTCGCGGGGCTCGGCGTAGCGGAACAGGCGCCCTTGGAATTCGTGGAGCCCCTCGTGTTCGTGTGGGAGCGGCGGTGCCCCCTGGTTGACAAGGTCCAAGAGCGCGGTTCGGATGGCGCCCTTTTGCGACGAACCTGGCAAGAGGGGGAGCGTCGTGAGCGGGACCGATGCGGTTCTGCTGATGGCCAGTTGATGCATGATCCGTCGCCCGCGCCCTTCGTGTTGGGCGATCTGCCCCACCCGTTGCTGGTAAAGCGTGGCGACCCCAGGTGGAACCGGGATGCGATGGTGCGCCACCGCGGCCAGTTGCACGCGGCGCTCGTAGAAGAACTGTTGAACCTTGCGCAACATCGTGTCGTCAGGATGGCCTTCCACGATGCGGGCCAGTGCGGCCCGATCGCTCGCCGACAGGACGTCGGCGAGGGTCGTGGCATCGAATTCATGCAGGGCTTCCCCCTCGATCACGTAGTTGGTTGGCTCGTAATCGAAGCCGGTTCCGATGTGGATGGGCGAGAGGGGGGTCAAAAAGAGTCGATAAGCCGTCCAGGTGTTCATCGCGAATCCCGTGTCGTCACTCCTTCCGTGTCTCCCCCGGTGATCAGCCGTCGTGCAGCCGTATCGCCACGACCGGTGCATAGCCCTGCTGCACGGTCTTCGGCATGCTCTTGGACAGGGAGCTATCGCCCCCCAATCCTTGGCCGATGAACGGCCGAGGGGCAAAGGTGACCGGTGTGAAGACCGACCCCGCGACGGTGAGCAGCACGGGCGTTTTAAACGGATGACCAGAGTGCACCCCCACGTCGCCATGCCGGCCGAAGCGGGTGAAGACTCGATAGAAACAGCGCTCGGCCTGCCACGGGAGACCCTGCGGCGCACAGGGGGCGAGAGTCAGATAGGCGTTGGCCTGTTCCTGCGCCGGGAGCGGCTGCTCATCAAGGGCCTCGACCGTAAAGCGACCGAGCCCGATGCTGGCGTCGCGGCCAAAGCCCAGTTCACCGATATCCGAGAGGGTTTGGCGTAGCTCGTCCACCGTGAGGCCCTCGGGGCGGCTGTCGTCCACGAGGCAATAGAGATCGAGGGGGCCCACAGTCACGGCTCCGCGACCGTTGCGGCTGACCTTCCTCCCGAACCAGTATTGCTCCATCACGTAGGGCGCAAACAGGTCCACGCCGGTGGTCCCGGTTTGGCGGTTGATGCTGTTGTGGGGCTGAAGGTGGGGCTCATACCATCCGCCGGGGAGGTCAGTCTCAGCCACACTGTACCGGACCCAGTGGGAGACCGGCTCGCGGACTGACTCGACCGGTAGCCATCGGCGCTTGGTGAGTTCTTTCCGGTCAGTCTCCTCGGGCAGGAGGAACAGATGGGCTGGGAGGCGCGGTTTCGGCAGGTAGCCCGAGGGCAGCGCATCGGACACGACCAGGAATGGGGCCCCCTGCGTATAGCCCTCGAGCAAGGTGGTCAGGCGCTCCTCGCCGAACCGATTGCGAATGGCCCAGCAGAGCTGCCCGAAGAACGTGTCACCCCACGGCACCGTGCCGAAGGCTGACTGGGGGAGGAGGCGAACTCGCACCGTCCGCATCACAGAACCTATCAGCCGGCAGAGACCAGGTCGCCGACCTGGAGCCGATCGCGGATATCCTGTCCGTCGAGGGTCAACGAGACGAACTCGATCTTGCCGTACCCCCGTGAGACCGAGCCCCCGAGGCCGGTGAGTTCCAAGAGTTTGAGCCCCTCGAAGACCATTGGCAGGAGATCTTCGTGGTCATGGACGCGGAGCGTGAGACGAAAGTCGAACGTCGCGCCGGCTGGCACCCGCTCGGTGTTGCGCGGGTGTTCCGCCACGCCGCAAATACGGTCGATCATGTTTTCCATTTTGGTTTCCGTGAGCAAGAGATTGAGGCGATTCATCTCCTCGACCCAATCATGGGTGAGCGGGCAATCCCAAAACGCGAGGCGCGTGGGGCCGATTCGCTCCACCAGTGCGTGATCGCGCCCCGCGCCCTCGGGGGCCCCGCCAAACAGCTTGAGCAACGTTTCTGCCTGGGAGCGCTCGGCCTCGGGGATGTGACCGAGGTGGTGAAAGCCCAACGGCTTCCCGTCGGTATGGGCGACAAACCCCCAGCGCCATTCCAAGAGGCTCCGCATCTTCCCCTTGAGCGAGGAACCAGGGATGTAGGGCTCTTGGGTCTTGGGATGTTTAATCACTGGATTGTCTGTGCCGCCGATGTGCATCTCGGCGTTGCCCGAGCCGATGTGCAGACCCGTGACGAGTCGCAACACGCCCTGGAACGTGCGAATCGCTGTCAGTTGCATGGTCGTCTCCTTCGTCTGTTTAGTCGTTCGGTCGATGCCTCTTGTAGAAGCCCAGGAAGGCTTCCCAGAACAGTTTGCAGGTGGTGAGGGTGTCCGGTTTATCCGTGACCTGGCCGAGGGTGTGCTGCATCAGGTTGAGGAAGGTGGTGTCCACCAAGCGGCGCCCATGGGCATAGGCCACCTTGGCATTGATCATGCGGATGAACGGCAGGTACTCGTTGAACTTGTCCGGTTGTCTCGCGACCTTGGATTCCCAGAGCATGAGTTCATCATAGAACCGCCGAAGCTGGCTCGGCCGATTCATCGCCCTGTTGGCCGCGACCGCTCTGGCCGCCGTGTCGGCAATGCTGTTAAAGAGCTCGAGGTCCAGTGGGGGGGTGAACCGAATGTGCCGAGGGTCGAACGAGGGTCTGGGTGGCGGAGTTCTTTGCTCGTGCCGACCGCTGCCCGACCGAGGTGGGTGTGGTGCCGATGGTTGCGGTGCCGTCTGTTCGGTCATGGTTCCCCTCTCTTTCCTCTTTCAGCTTCGTTGTCGATACAGATGGGTACACAGGGCGATCTTGTAGGCCGCCCCGTATTTCGCGATGCCATTGTCTGCGATTTCTAACGCCAAGGTCTTCTGGAGCTCTTGGCGCCGGTGCTCGAGTTCGAATCGTGGCTTGCCCGATCGAATCTTGGCTTCGACGAGCCGCCTCGTGCGAGAGGCGAATTGTGAGTGCCAGAGCGCCTGTCGCACTCGTTCCGCCAGCGGACGCGACGCATCGCGCAGGCGCCCTTCCATGTCCGCCCAGCGCAAACAGGCGTAGAGATAGCCACGGCTCAGCTCATGTTGACCGACCAGCTTGTTCAATGCGGCGACACGGTGGGTCACCAGGTCGCTGTACTCGTTCCATCCCACCGTCTGCCCAAAACAGGTCACGGCATTCTTGCGCAGGACCGTGCCGTCGTCGGCTTTCCGCTCCCTCCCTTTGGAGCGATCTAAGGCCTCCTCGGCCAGTCGGGCCAGTTCGCGAATGGGCAGACCTGGCTTGGTCATGGAGAGGCCGGCCGAGAAATGCAGCTCGGGATTGTGAGCCACATAATGGCGGAACGAGGTGCTCATGTGGTTCGCAAGCTTCATTGTGCTGTACCAGGGACCGATGAGGAAGAAATCGTCGCCTCCGGCAAAGACGGTGTAGGTGTTCCGAAACTGCTTTGCGCAGCACCAGGGCAGCCAGATGGCGAAAAAGGCATTCATCTGGCGCGACAGGGAGGCCAGCTTGGCAAAGGTGGGTTGGCTCAGGCCCTTCCGAAACATGAGCCCCAGGTTGTCCACGTCACCCTTGAGGGTCGTGAGGGCTTCGACGCCGATCCAGCGATACCGGCCGGGGGCGTCACGAATGCGCTCGCGGTCGTCCATCCCGAGGTAATCGAGGGGCTTGGCCTCGTGCGGCTCCGGCTCCTCCGCGCCCTTCGTGATGCGGTAGCGGTCGCGGTCATAGTCGGTCAAGGTGCCGAAGCGGGCGATATAGGCGTTGATGTGGCGCCGGGCATAGCCCTTCCAGAGCGGTTCGTCCTCGGCTTTGGGGAGAGAGAAGTCCCACGCTCGGACCAAGTTGTCGGATTCCGCTTCTTGCCCGAAGCGCCCGGTGAGGTCTTCGTCGGCCGTGAAGGTGACCCAGTAGCCAAAGAGCGGAAGGCTCAGTGTGTGGTGATGCAGGGGGCTCCGCGTCAGCAACAGGCGCTCCATCGTGGTGAGGCATTGCCCCGTCTCGACCTGATCGCGGGCCAGTGTGCTGACCCAGACCTGCTCGCCCGGCAATCGCACGGTCGCCGGTGAACGACCATCCACGCTGCAGACGCCTTTGTTCCGATCGAACCGGTCGAGGAATCCGCTCAGGACGGCTGGGGGAGCATCAGCCTGGCACAGGTCGAACCGTTGGAGCTTGGCGGTTTCCAATTGCTCGAACAGCCGCTTCATCAGATCGCGAAACGGGCTCTCGTCCTGCTCTCCCCTGCAAAACTCCGACGCGGCCGCGGGCAGCCAGGCCAGCCCGATGCCCGACTGCCCGAACGTGTGGTCGAGGAACCACTGGTTCAGCTCTCGCTGGACGGTTCGCAATTTCCCCTCGATGTCCGGAGCGTTTGGCGCCACGATCAAGAACTTGCCCGCGGCATTGACGACCTGGCTCGTTGGGGGCAGGTCCAATACCTCAAGGACCTTCAATGCCGCGCACTCCGTCAAAAGCGAGACATAGAACGAGCGGCCGCGGAGCAGCTTGGCCGCCTGCCGTTGGGTTTCGCCGCCGGTGGCAAAGATGAAGTCTTGAATGCCCCAGAAGTCGCCTTGAATGAGCAGGAACGTCGGCTCATTCCACACCTCCTCGGCTTCCGGCTGGCCTCGTCGCTGCCGGTCCCACATGAGCCGTAATCGCTCGCGCGCCCACTCGCCCGCATGGCCCTGGTCATGGTGCCACCGCCACAGTGCGACGGCCAGGGCCGCCACGGCCTTTGAATGGTCGTAGAGCGAGACATCGGGTTTCACGCCAAAGGCGGTCGCCGAGGGAATCGCATGGGTGTAGGTGAGCCAGCAGCTTTCAAAATGATCGAGCCAGAGAGGGAGCGACCGACGATGCGACGAGGGGATACGGGTGAGCCCGTCGAGAAAGGCCGCCCAGAGGGCGCGATATTCCTGCTGGCCGACCGCGTCGTCGCTTGGCTCATAGCCCTCCGCCTTGACGGGGAAGATGGATGCCGGCGAGAGGGGCTTCAGCCGGTAGCGCCAGAGCGGTGGGGTCTCGTCGGGAGCTCGATCCAGGCGAATCGGCTCGAATAAGGTGAGGAGCCGCGCGGTGTACGGCGTGCTCTTCGTCTCGGTGCCCTCCTCCGATTCGTTGTAGGCGGCAAACTGTTCCCGCTCAAAGCCCGACGCCAGGCGATCGGCCGTCGCGATGACCCATTGGAGAAACGTCTCCGGGCGGTGGTGTTTGGCCGCGGCGTTGATAAGGGAATCATCGGCGTTCTTGTCGCGCCACGGGGCGAAGGGGGCGAGGTCCTCGCCGACGAGTTCCGGGCAGTGTTTCGCCACGAGGTCGAACGCGATGGCCGTGTAGGCGGCGTGGAGATGGGTGTGTCGCTCGCGAAATTGCGGACAGTACAGGGGCACGTTCCGGTCGAGCCGTGAGGTGCCATCGTCGGCTTGCTCGTCGGCCTCGGGGATCCGAGCCCGTTGGGCGAATTTGCCAAGATCGTGGCAGAGGGCCGCCAGGGCCACGCGGCAACTCTGTTCCAACACCGTGCTCATGGCAGAAGCCTCTCGCTGCTCTTCACATGTCCGGTCGCAGCCGGCATGCGCCACCGGCCGGTCTGCGCGGCGTCGCCCGGAAAGGCTGGGAGGAAGAAGCGCAGGGTGTAAGTAGAGACGTTCATCGGGGCCATGGCGTGCTGGCCTTACGGAGCCTGTTGGTCGCGAGCTTGTTTTACTGATTTCGCCCGGCTCTGTCGAGCGGGAACACGGGGCGGCTCAGAGGCCATGGTTTGCCACCACTGGTCGAGCGATCGCCCACCGACCGGTCCGCACCCTGGCGCACAGCACGTCTGGCGGCACATGGGCCAGCAGCCAGCCGGACGGTCTCCGGCGGGGTCTTCTCCATGAGCCGCTCAGCGATGATGCACCGATGGGTGTGGGATCGAGCCGCGCGACGTCCGTCTCCCGGTAGTGCGGCTGTCGGTTGTCGGGCAGTCGAGATGGGCTCATGCCGGGTCCTCGGGTTTGGGCAAGGCTTCGAGGTCCAGCGCGGGCATCTCCGGCAACTGCCCTCCGATCACCCCTCGGATCGCGCCGTACAGGCCCACGGTGTTTGTCATGATCCGCTCAATCTGTTTGTCCCGTTCCGCCCAGAGCTTTTCCATTGCCCGGCGCTCTCTCATCAGTTGGTCCTTCATCGCGGTGAACGTCTCAATCAACGCCTGCACCCGGTGGCGGAACTCGTCCCCGGAGAGGTACCGGTACAAGGCTTCCATTTTGTCGCTCATGCCTTGGGCAGCCGCCTGGGCGAAGGCGACATGCAGCAAGTGCTCGCGCAGTGCGACGGCCAACGGCAGGTAGCAGGGGAGGCTTGCCACCCACACGCCGTCCACCAAGCCGAAGGTTCGCACGTCGTCGGGCAAGGTCACAGAGACCAGAACCGCGACGCTCGCGCCTGCGGCCCGCTGGTCGTCTTTGAGCTTCGTGAGCCAGCTTGGGCTCCAGTTCTTGGTGTTCTTGGTCTCCCAGATGATGGTTCCACAGGGACGGAGGCCGCTGTCGCGCACGGTCTGGATGAGGTCGGCACCGCGCAGCCCTTTGGGCACCGGTCGGATCTCGTCCTGAGGAAAGGCCCGGGCGAGCGCCGCCTCGAGATCTAACTCGAGCACTTCGCCCTGGCGTTCTTGAGACCCTTGTTCGCTCTTGCGGCGGGCTTCTTCGAGCAGGGCCTTGAGGTCTTCGATCTGTTTGTCCTTTTCCTTGAGCTTGAGCGCCTGTTCTTCGGCCGCGTGCGCGCGGATGTGTTCTTCGAGCTTCTGCTTCTCCGCATCCACCCGGCGAGCCACCTCGAGGTCCAGTTCGCGGGCGCGCGCCTCCAGGGCCGCTTTCTCCCTGCGGAGGGCGAGTTCGGCTTCTTGCGCCTGGCGGGTTTTCCGCTCTTGCTCGGCGAGTTGTTCGCGGAGGAGCCTGAGGTCCTGCTCGCTCTGCGCTCGCGCGCGCGCCTCGGCCTGTTTGATCGCCGACTGGATCTGGGCTTCGTAGGTGCGTTTGAGGTCCGTCTCAACAGCAGCGCGGACTTGGGCCACCAGGGCTTCAGTCAGCGGAATGGCGGCCCCGCAGGTCGGGCACTGAATGGTGGGCTCGTTCATCGAATCCTTTCCGCCAGGTCCGCCGCGGCGGCCTGGGCTTTCCGCGAGTCGTTCTCGGACAGGAACACGTAGGCCTTCGTGGTGGCGTCGTGGGTGGCGTAGATGGCGATCACCCGGTCACCATGGGCCTGGTCCGGCTCCACGGTCGAGCGGCCCGGCAGGCGCGGGTTGTAGTAGAAGGTTTGGATTCGGGTCACGTAGGGCACTTGCCGGATCCGATCCAGCCACTCGGCCAGCCCGCGGTGCCTGCCGGGGTTGCCATCTTCGTAGCTCACTTTCTTCTCCGCCGGCAAGAGCCCTGACGCCTTGGGCAGTAGCGACTGTGACTGGGCCTGGAACCGGTCGCGAAAGCCTTCGTGGTAGAGCGTGCCCAGGGGGCTCAAGGTAGCCAGACCTTGGCTTGTCTCCACGAGGACCTTGAGACGGTCCGGCAGCGTCTTGAGGCGCGGATCATCGGCCCGGAGCAACTCCCCCGCTTCGCCCTCATCGAGCGCGTCCAGGACGTGGCGATAGGCGAGCCACTGATCGAAGGCGAAATCCACGGGGAGCGCCGGCAGTTCGATAGCCGAGGGGAACGATTCGAATTGATAGTACACGGGCACGCCGAAGACTTGGCCGATCAAGCCGGCGAAGGAAATCTGGGCCTTGTAGCCGCCAGTGGCGTTGATGGCGACCGGCTGCTGGGTCTCGCGGGCTTTGCGATAGAGGGCGGCGATGTCCTTCACCAGATTGCGCAGCCCTTGCGCGAAGGCCTTGGGGTCCTCGCCCTGGAGCTTGTGCACGGTCCGGCATTCGGCGGTGAACCCTCGCCCCTGGACGACCTCGACCAGGGCCTGTCCCACGAAGCTCCCCTCGCGGGTGTCCGAGACGAGGAACACCAAGTGATCGCCCGGTGCGATCACGCCCTGCTCGCCCAACGACCGGATCGAGGTCAATTCCGCCCCCAGCCGCCGGTCGGTGTCGGAAAGATGGCTCAACGCGTCCACGAGTCTCTGGCGATGTGCGTCATCGTAGGCCGTACCCAGGTCTTTCCATGCCGAGAGCACCGAGGTGCCGACGGTGTTGATGAGGATCATGAGCTTTCTTCTCGAGTCATTATGGTGGTCGTGTTGACGGATATCGTTGTATCAGCCGAGCAGGTTTGGGGTCCAGACCAGAAACGTTGCTGGTTGAGGCGCGGTGCCGTGCAAGGCCCGTCGCTTACTCGATCATCAGCTTGGTTTTGTCGATCGCCAGGCCATAGGCTGTCTCACCTTTTGGTCCGGCCGAGCGCACGCGATAGGGGTTCTCGGCGCCGGCAAGTCCCACGGCGCTATCCAGCCTGTTATTCAGCTTGCTGACGAGCGAGCGGAATTGGTTCGCAATATCCCTCTGGTCGCTGGCCTCTTCCAGCACCGGATGTCCGGCTCGTTCGGTCAGCACGTACCGGGTGGTCTCCCAGGTGGATTTCGTAAAGGTCATATAACACTCGGTGCAGTCGCCGCAGGTGGGGAGCTCGGGGCGGGTGCAATGATCGAGCTTGGTGCGGGCGAGCGCCCGATAGAGCGCCATCTGGGTTGGCGGGAGCTTCACGAGCCGGTTGCCGATGTGCATCGCGCCGTCTCGTGTGGCGAGCCGGACTGGTTCCGGGTCCTGCAACACGCGGAGCCGCTGGTTCGCGGTCTCGACGGTTGCGCTGAAGGAGCCGATGATCCGGCGAGGTTGAGCCGGCAGGAGCCCGCGCAGGCGCACATAGGGCAGCTCTGCCAGTTCGATGCGGGCCTGTTTGGTGTTGAGGCGCCGCCCGTCCCGCCCGATCAGCCATTGCGGAGGGGAGGGGGGAAAGAAAAAGCCATCGAGCGACTCGAATTCCGGCGGCACGAGCACATGATACAGCCGGTCCTCTGCCCGGCCAAACAATTGCAGTGCACTGGCCAGTAGCACGCCCATCGTCTTGCGGCCGCCGGCCACCGAGCAGTGGAGTCGGACATCGGATCGGTCAGTCTGTTGCCGGATGAACGCGGCAAGCTGATCCGCAACGGCCTGGTTGTCCTGGGCCGTGCGGACATCGGACAGCGGACGGCCATTGGCTCCCTTGAGCACGATGATCTGCGAAACGGGGCAGCGAGGCACGGGTGTCGGACGATAGTGGTGCACGAAGCGGGCAAGTGCCCCAGACTGGCCCAGCAGCTTGGTCCGGCAGACCTTCGCCCCTTCCTGGGTGGTCAGGATCCAGACTTCGGCGGGATGAATGGGCGGCGTGCAGTAGTGGAGCGCCCAGAGCGTTTCCGTGACGACTTGCGGGGTCAGCCCGCACAACGTGATGAGGATGTCCTGCATCGGTCCCTCACGGCTTGTGAAGGCCTAGAGCCAGGACTTTGCCTTACTTTGTTCACAAGGTCAAGGCATTATGCTGAATACTCTAGGGAAGAATCTCCTCAGCCGAGCCCTACCAATCCCCACAGCGGGGTCGACAATCCCAGACGGGGTCGGGAGTCGTTTCTGGCATTCGCGGAAGCCGCCGTTCATGACGACCTGATCGACGAAGAAGCGCCTGATCGGTGCTCCAAACCGGACAGCCTCAAAGTGCGGGAACCACCCTACGGGCGCTTACCTTCAATACCGAGCATCCGATGAGGTTGTTTTACGCGGCGATCTTCTTCAACACATGATCGTTCTCCATGTGGTGAAAAGGCTGGGGAACCGGTTGACTATCCCTGTTTGCGAGTTGCTGTCGGGGAGCCAGTAACTCTTCAGTCGTCTTTCGGCTCCCAGTGTTCCTTGCGGGACCTTGTTGGTCAAAAACGAAGAGCCCACGGATGCATCAGCTGCCGCCAAATTTCCCACAATGGTCTTGCCGCTAGGTAACGAGTTCCCCGACCAAGTCGTAGGTGGTTGCATCGATGATCCTGACGGTGACGAAGTCACCGGGCGTTGGCAAGTGGCCGTTCCGAGTGTTCTTGGTGGGAGAAGCGGATGAATCATCGTCGGCCTGGCTCAGATAGACTACTCCGTCGATCTCTGGCGCCAATCCCTCATGGCGGCCTTCAAGGACCCACTCATGCTCCTCCGAGGGGCCATCGACCAACACGTCCAGCACAGCTCCGATCTTCTCGCGGCTCTTCGCCGTGGCGATGGTCTCCTGCACGGCTAGGAGTTCGTTGCGGCGTTCTTCCATGAGGGACCGGTCCACGTGGTTGGGTAAGCTCATGGCGGGCGTGTCTTCTTCATCAGAATACAGAAAGACAGCTACCCGGTCGAAGGCGGCTTCTTCGACGAAGGCCTTGAGTTCGGCGAACGCCGCGTCCGTTTCCCCGGGAAACCCCACGATGAACGCGGTGCGGAACGTAACGCCGGGAATTCTGGTTCGGATGCGCTCGATCAGCCGCTCGATCGACGCTCGATCGCCCAGCCGGTGCATGGCCTTGAGCACGGAATCGTTGATGTGCTGGAGCGGCATGTCGATGTACTTGGCGATCTTCGCCTCGCCGGCGTAGAGATCGAGCAACTCATCTGTGACCTGCTGGGGGTAGAGATAGAACGGCCTGATCCAGCGGAGACCGTTGACCTTGACCAACTCACGGAGGAGCGCGGTCAAACCATGTCGAAGCCCTAAGTCCACCCCGTAGTTGATGGTGTCCTGCGAGATGAGGTTGAGTTCCTTCACCCCTTCATCGGCCAGGCGGCGGGCCTCGGCCACGATGGACTCGACTGACCGGCTCCGCTGCTTGCCGCGCATGAGCGGGATGGCGCAAAAGGCACAGTTCCGGTTACATCCTTCGGCGATCTTCACGTAAGCCGAATGGGGATGGCCCAGGCGGATGCGCGGCGCCAGCTCGTCGTACAAGAACGGGGGCTGGCTGACGAAGACCTGTCGCCGGCGTTTCCTCGGCGCGAGCAGCGACCGGCAGATGTCGGCGATCCGGCCGACCTCGCCGGTGCCGACGACTGCGTCCAGTTCGGGCATCTGTTTGAGCAGTTCTCCTTGGTACCGTTGTGCCAGACAGCCGGCGGCAATGAGGAGACGGCAGCGACCCGATTGCTTCAGCTCGCCGTGCTCAATGATGGCGTTGATGGATTCCTGCTTGGCCTCCTCGATGAAGCCGCAGGTGTTGATGATGACGACTTCGGCTTCTTTGGGATTGCCGGTGAGTCGAAATCCCTCTTCAACGAGCGTGCCGAGCATGATCTCGGCATCCACTTGATTCTTCGAGCAGCCCAAATTGACGAAGCCAATGGTGGCCGTGTGGCTGGGCGGAGTGGCCAGCTTGAAGCGCTTTGCGCGGCGCGGCATGATGAGGGGCACAGACATGGAGGCAGTCTACGGAATGATCAGCAGGGGTGTCAACGAGAGTTGGACAAGAGCGAGAGGCACTGTGACGCGGTCCAAAGGGTAGGGCCCTAAAGAGGTCGAGGGGGCTTTTGCGGAACGAAAGGCCAAACGCATGACGGTGGCCGCTTTGCTGGGTCTGGGCTTTCCCTGATCGCGCCACACCACAACAGACTCCAGATCCCGTTTCTTCGCTCCCATATTCTCCTTCGCCAATTGACACAGTGAACTAGCACCTCCCATGGACGCTTGGCGCTTGATTCGGCAAATCGCCGCCGGTAGCATGGCGGCATGATTCGCGCCTTTCAGGGGATTCTCCCGAAGATCGGCCCCTCCTGTTTCATCGAAGAGACGGCCGTCGTGATCGGCGACGTGGTGATGGGCGAGGAGTGTAGCGTCTGGTTCCATGCTGTGATCCGGGGCGACGTGAACTACATCCGCATCGGGGACCGGACCAATATCCAGGATCTCTCGCTGCTGCACGTGACGCACGACACGGCGCCGCTCGTGATCGGGAGCGACGTGACGGTCGGGCACCACGTGGTGCTCCATGGGTGTACGATCAAAGACCGCGTGCTGGTGGGGATGGGCGCCATCATCATGGATGGGGCGGTCATTGGGGAGGATTCGGTGGTCGGGGCCGGTGCCCTCGTGACGGAACAGACGGTCATTCCGCCCAAGAGTCTCGTGCTTGGGTCCCCGGCCCGGGTCAAACGGCCAGTCACGGACGAGGAACTGGCCTGGATCAAGGAATCGGCCGCGAACTATGTGCGGTATGCCCGCACCTACATGACCCCTCCCTCGAGGCCGACGGGTTTCATCGTCTAGTGGTTTTGCACTGTGTTCTTTCAGGGAACGTGTTCCAGGATGCATAACCCCCACGGGATCACCAACCAGTGGGATAGGTGAAGAGGGCATGTCTTGGGAAGGTATGCCATATCGCCAGATCCCTCTTCAACTCACATCCCCCCGTTTCTGCCCCGTTTCTGATGGAGTGCTAAGCCACCTGGCCGGGGAAACGACTCCCGACCCCATTTCAGCGTGCTGAACCAGAATATGACGCACCGCTTGCCCTCAACCGACACCGGACACAGAAAAGGGAACATTCTACTTTCCCTTGCTTACTTCCCATCGATCAGTACGAGGTCAGCCCGCTAGATGCTTACTTAATTGTGCAGCGAAGAGCGGATTCGCCCCTTCGCGCGGTCTGGCGCATGCCGACGGGATGTCTTGAGGACGAGCGCGGAAGTCGAGACGCTCTGCATCTTGAAGCGCCAACTGGACTTCCCGCAGCGATGGACACTTGCTGAGGTATCGAGGGCAGAAGGCGATACAAGCATCCTGCATGGAGTTCGGGTGATCTGGCTTAGCCAGAATGATGGTGCGCAGTTCGCCGATCGGTTTGATGGTCCTGTCGAAGTGGTGGGGCTCAGCTTTGAGTACCCCACCGGGCTTGCACCTCCCGCAGGGTTCTTCCGCCTGGACTATTCAGTGAGCTGCGCTAGGGAGCTGAATGCCGGGAACCTATTCCGACAGTCCCTTAGGCCTGTTGCGCCATCGCCCTCGAAGCTCTCGCCACTCACGGAAACCGTATCAACCACCACCCGTGAGAACACACTACCATTCTGGCGGTCGATCTGCCTATTGGCCCGCCGCCTATTTCTGGCAGACCACGTCGCCAGTGATGGTTCATCCTAACCGATCCGTACGTCGACAACACGACTCCCGACCCCGCTGTAGCCTATCCAATCCAAAGAAAGCACACAGGATCTCCGACCAAGGCAGTGGGGTAGCAGCGGCGTTCCACGCGATAGGGGATTCCGTGCCGGTGGCACCACTCAGCGATCCAGACGGCTTCTTCGATCGAGGTGGTGACGAGCCCGGGCAGGCTCAGTTTAACCAGACAGCAATGGACGAGGGAACGCACCGTGCGGCGCTGGCGGTCGAATCGAGCCGGATGAAAGGTGACTGGGTTGGCATTCCCATAAGACAGGGCTGAGAGGTCGGGAAAACGCTCCGGATCGTTCAGCACACTCACGATCCAGAGATGGTCGAAAAGCCCCTTGGCCTCTTGCGCCGGCGTTGCGTGAAACGTGATAGATGTTCCGCGACAGGCACGGTTGAGGAGAGCTACTTCCGTGCAGCGGAGATTATAGGGCTCGACCTGGCGATCGAGGTCATAGGCTTCGGCTACGAGACAGGGCAGCTCCGCGACACCCGCTCCGACATAAAGGCTCCGTCCACCGCGGCGGAGCCTCCTGGCAAGGGCCTCGGCCAGTCGGAGCCCCAGTCGCTGGCAGGGGGCGCGTTTCGCTCGCCAGAATTCTTCGCCTCCTTCGTAACAGTAGATGGGGCCGAGCTTCTGGTAATCCAGTCGGTCGAAGAGGTGGGCGGTGATCCGGCGTGTTGTGGAAGAGAGACGTCTCCCCATGGCGTGTCGTATGACACAAGATACCAAAAGAAAGCGACTCCTTTTCGCTCATCAAAAGTCAAGAAAAGACTCCCGACCCCTTTCTTACGACTTTTTTACGAAAGGGGCCCGGCCGGTGACTTGAAAATGTAAGGACCTGATTGGCCCGCGAGGGTCACGGCGATGGCGGTAACAGCCTCGGTGACAGAGGCCATGAAGTCCAGGTTCAAGGTGTCGATCGTGTCACTAGGCTGATGGTAGTGCGGGTTTCGGAAGTTGGCGGTATCGGTGAGCATGACGGCGGGGTACCCCTGTTCCCAAAAAGCGGTGTGGTCACTGCGCCTGGTGTCGGGGACCAGTTCGCCATTGCCGGGGACCACTAGCGACACCACTGGCACATGCCGCTTGGCGGCTTGCTCGACAGCGGCAGTGAGGGCCGCCGAGGCGGCATTGCCGACAAGACCCAAAAAATTGCCCCTCGATGGCACGGCGATCGGAACGCCAGGCGGGGTCTGCTGTGTCCCTTCCTCGGAGCGGGCATAGCCGATGCATTCCAACACGATCGCGCCGAGCACGGTCTGGCCGGTCGCTCTTAGATGGGCGGCATAGGCCAGGCTCCCTAGCAGGCCCTGCCTCCCAGCAGGCAGATCTTGCTCTTCCAGATTGAAGGCGATGAATCGAACAGGTCGGTCATGTGGGATCTCCCGAAGGCGGCGGGCGACTTCGAGCAGCACCGCCAGGCCGCTCGCGTTGTCGTCAGCTCCGGGCGAGTCGGGTACCGTGTCGAAGTGGGCCGCGAGGATAAGCGGCGGTGTGTTCCTGGCCGACGCTGGCAGTGGCGGACACGTTGCGATCACGTTCCGATACGTCCCGCCGGGCGCCTCGAACTCATGCATGGCGACTTCGAAACCCAATGCGGTGAACTGGTCTCGGAGGTACTGTTCGGCTTGGCGCAGCGCGGCCGGCGAAGTCTGGGGATGACGCTCGCCGACGAGGGCCTGGAGATGAGCGGTCAGCCAAGCGATTGAGTCGGACATGTCGCGGCAAGGACCTGGCGCTTGGCGGTCGCCTACGAGACGATTTCTGTCCCGATGCCTTTGTCCGTAAACACTTCGAGGAGAATTGCGTGGGGCATGCGGCCGTCGATGATGTGCGCCTTGCGGACACCCCCGTCGAGCGCCATCAGACAGGCATGGACTTTAGGCAACATGCCCTCGCCGATCGCGCCTTTCTTCACCATCCGCTGCATGTCTTTGCGCGAGAGGGTGGAGACGTGACGGCCCTTTGCGTCGCGGATGCCCTTGACGTCGGTCAGCACTAACAGCTTTTCCGCCTTGAGCGCTGCCGCTATCGCTCCGGCCACCAGGTCCGCGTTGATGTTGTATGTGTTACCGGCGCGGTCGGTCCCGATTGGCGCGATGACCGGGATGAAATGGTCCTGCTGGAGTCTTTCAATGACGCGCGGATTGACCGATTGAATGTCGCCCACCAGACCGAAGTCCTCATCCGGCGAGCCCTCGTGTTCCGTTCCGATACTTTCTGCCCAGGCTTTCACGGTCAGTGGCTTGGCGTGGATGAGATCGCCGTCCTTGCCGGTCAGCCCGATGGCTCGGCCGCCGTGTTGATTGATGAGCGCGACAATCTCTTTGTTGATCTTGCCCCCCAACACCATCTCCACAATGTCCATTGTCGCCCGGTCGGTGATCCGCACGCCGTGCCGGAATTTGGCTTCCAACCCCAGCGTGTCCAGCATCTTGTTGATCTGCGGTCCGCCTCCGTGCACGACGACCGGGCTGAGACCCACGTACTTGAGCAGGACCACGTCCAGCGCGAAGCGGTCTTTCAGCGCATCCTCCGTCATGGCCTTGCCGCCATACTTGATCACGATGGTCTTGCCGGCGAACGTGCGGATGTATGGCAAAGCCTCGACGAGAATGTTGGCCTTTTTGATGAGTTTGTTCATTGCTGGTTCCAGCCGCGAGAGGCTCCACACCCCGTTTCGCCCCGGGCGCCTGTCACGCCAGTCTCGCCTATAAAATAAACCGGCTCAGATCCTGAGCCTTCACAATGTCGCGCAGACGATCCTTGACGTACTGGGCGTCGATGACGACCTTCTTGTCGGGCCACTCCGGTCCTTCGAATGACACCTCTTCCAGCAGCCGTTCCATGATCGTGAACAGCCGGCGTGCCCCGATGTTTTCCGTCCGGTCATTCACCTGGACAGCCGTCTCGGCAATTTCCTCCAAGCCGTCTTTGGTGAAATCCAAGGTAATCCCCTCGGTCGCGAGGAGCGCTTGGTATTGCCGGACTAGCGCACCCTTGGGCTCGGTCAGGATCCGGATGAAGTCCTCTTTGGTCAGCGGGCTCAATTCCACCCGAAGAGGGAATCGGCCCTGTAATTCGGGAATCAGGTCCGAGGGCTTGGCGACGTGGAACGCCCCAGCGGCAATGAACAGAATGTGGTCCGTCCGGACCGGGCCGTACTTCGTGTTCACGGTCGACCCTTCGACGATCGGCAGCAGGTCGCGCTGTACTCCCTCCCGCGACACGTCTGGGCCGATGCCTCGCTCGCGCCCGGCGATTTTATCGATTTCGTCCAGGAAGACAATTCCGGTCTGTTCGACCTTGGCGATCGCCTCGCGCACGACCTCGTCCATGTCGATGAGCTTCTGCGCTTCCTCCTGGGTGAGATGTCGCAGCGCCTCTGGCACTTTCATCACGCGCTTTTTCTTTTTGCCCTGGAACATCCCGCCCAACATCTCGCGCAGGCTGCTTTCCAGCTCCTCTAGGCCGCTGACGTTCGAGATCACGCCAATCGGTAGCGCCCGGTCCTTGACTTCCAGTTCGACGGAGCGGTGATCGAGTTTGCCGTCCCGCAATTGCAAGCGCAGCTTTGAGCGGGTGGTCTCGTAGGATTCTGTGGTCGGCTGCACGGCGCCAGGCCGCTCTGCTTCTTCGAAAAGGCCGGGCCGTGGCGTAAGGGGAGGCAACAGCAGATCGAGCAACCGCTCCTCCGCGAGCTGCTCCGCCTTGTGTTGCACGTCTTCCAGGTGTTTCGCCTTGACCATGTTGACGGCGAGCTCCGTGAGATCCCGAATGATGGCCTCCACGTCCCGCCCGACGTATCCGACCTCTGTAAACTTCGACGCTTCGACTTTCAAGAACGGCGCCTGCGCCAGCTTGGCTAGCCGGCGTGCGATCTCCGTTTTGCCGACGCCGGTCGGGCCGATCATGATGATGTTCTTCGGCATGACCTCGTCGCGCAGATCGGGCGGCAACTGTTGCCGCCGCCAGCGGTTGCGTAGCGCAATGGCGACCATGCGTTTGGCGTCGCGCTGACCGATCACATAGCGGTCCAGTTCTTCGACGATCTGCCGAGGTGTGAGGTTGTCGAGATTGGGAAGGGCCGGCTGTTGGTCCGCCATCATGACGCCGCGGAACTCATCGTTTGAGTTCTTCGATCAGGATCTGCTGGTTGGTGTAAATATCGATACCACCGGCGATGGCCAAGGATTCTTCGACGATCCGGCGTGCATCCAAGGCGGAATGGCCGAGCAACGCACGTGCGGCCGCCAGCGCATAAGGCCCGCCGGATCCGATCGCTAGGACGCCGTCTTCCGGTTCCACTACATCACCGGTGCCGGAGATCACGAACGAATGGTCTAGGTCGGCGACGGCGAGCAGCGCTTCCAAGCGCCGGAGAATCCGATCGGTGCGCCAGTCTTTCGCCAGCTCCACGGCCGCCCGGGTCAAGTTGCCCCGATATTCTTCCAGCTTGGCCTCGAATTTTTCGAACAACGTAAAGGCGTCGGCGGTGGCGCCGGCGAAGCCGGCCAGGACCTGGTCATGGTGCATGCGCCGGAGTTTTTTCGCATTGTGCTTCAACACGGTGGTGCCGACGGTCACCTGCCCGTCGCAACCCATGGCGACGTTGCCGTCTCGTCGTACGCACAGAATCGTGGTAGCCCGAACTGTCATGACTATCCGGCGATCTCTTTCCCCTGAACGGGGGCTTGCAGCCTTGCTCGGGGATGCGCCTTATCATATACCGCCATGAGCTGGCTCGGCGCCAGGTGGGTGTACTTCTGGGTCGTGTTAAGCGACGCGTGGCCCAGCATTTCCTGGATCGCGCGCAAGTCCGCCCCTTCGTCCAACAGATGGGTCGCGAACGAGTGGCGAAGGGTGTGCGGGCTGATGCGTCCGCCGGGCAGGAGGCGGGAATATTTCGCCACAATCCGGGCGACGCTGCGAGCAGTGAGTCGGCCGCCGCGGGCATTGCGGAACACGGGTTGGCCATGCTCTGTGTGCTGCGGGGTACCTGTTGCGTTCCGTCGCGAGCATCCGTTGTTCTTGGGGAGGCCACGGGTCCCCAGTCCCGGGGACGGATGGCGAGAGAGCGCCTCGTGGTACTCCTTGATGGCCTCGATTGCCAGGTCCCCGATCGGCACGATTCGCTCCTTGCGACCCTTGCCTCGCAGCCGAACCAGTCCCTCGGCGGCATCCAGATCGTCCACATTCATCCCGACCAATTCGCTCACGCGGGCGCCGGTCGAGTACAACGTTTCCAGGATGGCCCGGTCGCGGTGCGCCAACGGCGTACCAACCCTCGGCAGTTCCATGAGGACTTCTGCGTCCTCCTTGGTCAGCGTGCGAGGCAATGGCTTGGGTTGCTTGGGTGTTCGGATGTGTTCGGCAGGATTCTGCGTGACCTGTCCTTCTCTGAGCAGGAAGCGATAGAAGCTCCGGAGCGTTGCCAGCTTCCGCGCCAACGAGCTTTTTTTCTTTCCTTTCCGATCCAGCCACGCCAAATAGCACCGGATCATGGCGGCATCGATCGCGCCGGGCCGGCAGTCAGCGTTCACCTGCCCGGAAGCTTTCAGAAATGCCTGGAACTGACGAAGATCGGCCTGGTAGCCGCGAATGGTCTCGGGGGACGCTCCCTGCTCGGCGTCGAGAAACGTCACGAAAGCCCGGATTGCATCTTCCATGCCTCGAGATCCTCTAGCGCGCGTCGGCCGATGAGGTGCCGTTTGTGTTCCTTGTCTCGAATCCGGCTCGGCAGGGGCGGAAACAGCCCAAAATTCGTGTTGATCGGCTGGAAATGTCGCGGATCGCACGTGGTGATGTACGAGAGCAGGCTGCCATGTGCCGTGGTCGGCGGCGGTGTCACCAGGGGAAGCCCGGCCAGGCCGCGGGCGGCATTGATGCCGGCCAAGCCACCCATCGCCGCCGATTCCGTGTATCCTTCCACGCCGACGATCTGGCCCGCGAAAAACACCGTGCCGCGTGCCTTGAGCTGCAAGGTCTGCCGGAGCAACAACGGCGAGTTGATAAACGTATTGCGGTGCAGGCTGCCGTACCGAAGAAATTCCGCGTTCTCCAAGCCCGGGATCATGCGGAACACCCGCTTCTGCTCCGGATAGGTCAACTTGGTTTGGAACCCCACCATGTTGTAACACGTCCCGTGGGCGTTTTCCGCGCGAAGCTGCACGACTGCATAGGGGCGTGTGCCGGTCCGTGGATCTTCCAAGCCCACTGGCTTGAGCGGACCGAACTGCATGGTCTGACGCCCTCGCTCCGCCATGACCTCGATGGGGATGCAGCCTTCGAAATAGGGGATCTTCTCGAAATCCTTGGGTTGGACCGTTTCAGCGCTCCGTAGCGCTTCGTAGAATTTGTTGTATGTCTCCTCGTCCATTGGACAGTTCAGGTAATCATCCCCGCCCTTGTCGTACCGCGAAGCCCGGAACACCACATCCATGTTGATCGAGTCGGCGTCGATAATGGGCGAGATCGCGTCGTAGAAGTACAGATGCTTGGCATGGGTCAAGTCGGCAATCGCCTGCGACAGGCGGTCTGAGGTCAACGGACCGGTTGCGATGATGCACACGCAGTCGGCCGGGATGGCGGCAACCTCCTCTCGGATGATCCGCACGTTGGGATGCCCTTCCAGTGCCTCCGTGACCTTGCGAGCGAACATCTCCCGGTCCACCGCCAGCGCCGAGCCCGCCGGCACGCGCGATTCGTCGGCGGCGCGGACAATCAACGAATTGAGCCGACGCATTTCTTCCTTCAGGATGCCGGGCGCGCTCAGGATATCGCCGGAGCCCAGCGAGTTGGAGCAGACGAGCTCAGCGAGCCATCCGGTTTTGTGGGCTTTCGTAAACTCCTTGGGCCGCATCTCATAGAGCGTGACCCGAGCTCCGCGGTTGGCCGCTTGCCAAGCCGCTTCGGAGCCGGCAAGCCCGCCGCCCACGATCACGATCTCGTCGCGCATGGCGGTGAAGCTCCTGTTGGAATAGCAAAAAACAAATTCTAGGGACTCGATTTCGAAGATGTCAAGGCAAACGGCTGCCTCCGAGCGGCAACGACGATTGACCCGCTGTGAGCGCGGCGCGCTTACAGGCGTTGTGTGATGCGCTCCGCGTACCCGGTCATTTCCACATAGCCCTGGCCCGACACGGCCGCGCCGTGCCACGTCCCCACTGCCTGAACGGCCCCCTCCCAGTAGGTCACCTGGGTGCTCCGGCTGGTGCGCAGTTCCTGATCCGCCAGCAACGGGGTCACCTCGAGCGAGAACTGCGGTGCGGCGCAGGACAGCCGCCAGCGTTGCGGATAACGCGCCCCGCTCGCCGGACTGGTCCAGTAGGTGAGCGGCTCCAACCGCAAGGAGTTGCCGGGCAGATGCCGCGATTGCCCGTCGGCGAGGATCAGCGTGCCGCTGGAGGCCGGATCGGCAGACCCGTCGGCGCGCCGCAGCCGATAGATCATCAGCTCGCTGTTGTCGCTGAGCTGAAGACTGAACCAGTCCCAGCCAACCACGTCGCGGTCGAGGTCTGCGGAACCGAACTCATGGTCCATCCAGCTCGTGCCAATGACCTCGAGTTGTTCCCCGCGGACCGTCACGCGCCCTTCGGTTGCCAGCCGCGTGAGTGAGTAGTAATGGGATGCCTGACCTCGACGGCTGCCTTTGCGGCTTACGCCGTCCATGCCGTGCACGACCGGCGGTTTGAGGGCGGTGACCGTCAAATCCACGGCAAAGCCGTCGGCGGCTGCGCGTAGGTGATGGCGATCGGGGTCCCCGGCTAACCCTTCGACGCTCCACCGATCAATCCACACGCGGAGGCGGTCGGCGTCCGCGCCAGCTTTACCCAATCCGGATCGACTGATCTTCTCGCTCATATAAAACCGGCCATTGTCCAGGTCGGAGAGCGCGAAGTGGGCCAGGTACAGATGGTGAATCGTCCAGCGGGACGGCTCGGTCTCGATGCGTTCCGGCGCGACCCCGCGCCGGAAGAATGTCAATTGAAAGCCAAAGCGCCGGCCGCTCCGGGCGGTGAGATGACCGGTGTAATACCACCATTCCGTCCGGAACGTGTCGTGCGATCCATGGTCCTGCGGAAAGCGGTACTGGTAGCCCGGCAGGGCAAGACGGAACCCGCCTCCCGTCGCGTCGCCGTCGCGGGCGGCTGGAGAAACAGGTGCCAACAGCAGAGCGCCAGCCAGCACCGCCGTCACTGTGGAAGATCGGCTGCGCATAACGACATGGCTTATAACACTCCGTTCCTCGTCGTGCAAATCGCCTGTATCGATGAGGGTTTTGTCGTAGTCTGCGGTGCCGACGCGATCCGGACGCGCGGTTGACAACTTCCGAGAGCATCGGCTATCGTGAAGCATGCAAACTGATCGAGAGCGTGAACATCACAGCCGCGACCCCCGCGAAAAACCGGCGTCATTTCAGATTCCGGAACGCATCCCGGTGTTCGCGCTGCCCAACGTGGTCTTCTTCCCGAAAACGTACCTGCCGCTCCATATCTTCGAACCGCGCTATCGCCAGATGGTCGCTGACGCGGCTGCCGGAGGCCAGTGCATCGGGATGGCCTTGCTCAAGGAGGGGTGGGAAGCGAATTACGACGGCAATCCTCCCATCTTCCAGCTCGGATGTGTCGGTCGCCTCATTGGCATCCAATCCTTGCCAGACGGCCGATCGAATATTCTGTTGCAGGGGTTGGAACGGTTCGAGGTGCGGCAGGAGTTCCACGAGAAGAGTTATCGGGAAGCGGCGATCGCGCTGAAGCCGCGGAAGCCAGAGTCGGCGCTCGATCCGGCGGTGCGGGCCTATTTGATCGAGGTGTTCGAAGACTGTCTTCACGCGGACGAGGATCATCCCTCTTGGCAGCACTTCTTCCGCGAGGACGTGAGCGACGACGTCCTCGTGAACACCCTCTCGACCCATCTCGACTGCACTCCCCTGGAGAAACAATTTCTCCTGGAGGCGGACTCGCTTCAGCAGCAGGCTCGGCGGCTCATCGATCTGATCCAGTTCAAAGTCTACGAACGGGATGAAGTAAAGGGCTGGAGCTGATGGAACGAGCAGTCGCCATCGAGGTGTCCCGACTGGGCAAGGACTATGATGGTGTGAAGGCCATCGAGGATCTGTCCTTTCAGGTCTTCCAGGGCGAGATCTTCGGCTTGCTGGGCCCCAACGGTGCCGGCAAGAGCACGACGCTGCGGATTCTGATCGGCTTGCTGCGGCCGACGTCGGGTTTCGCCCACGTGTGGGGGTACGACGTGGCGCGCGAGCCGGAGCGGGTGCGCCGGCTGATCGGGTATGTGCCGCAGGAACGGGCGATCGACCGATTTCTCACGGGCCGCGAACATCTGGACCTCCTCGCCAATCTCTACCACTTGCCGAAAGGCGAAGCCCGCCGCCGGATCGACGAGTTGCTGCGGCTGGTGGAATTGGAACGTCATGCGGACCGGCTCGTCAAGACCTATTCCGGAGGGATGAAGCGGAAACTGGACATCGCCTGCGGCCTGTTGCCGGATCCGAAGATTCTTTTTTTGGACGAGCCCACGCTGGGCCTGGATGTGCAAAGCCGGCTGCGCATCTGGGACTATGTGCGCGGGCTCCGCGAGCGGGGCCTGACGGTGGTGATGACGACCAACTATTTGGACGAGGCTGATCAGCTCTGCGACCGGCTGGCAATCATCGACGGCGGGCGGATCAAGGCGCTGGGCTCGCCGACGGAACTGAAGGTTGGCCTAGGCGGCGACATCGTGTCGCTGACGGTGAAGGAGACGGACCGGTCTGAGCTGTTGGCCGCCGCCTTGAAAGGGCTGCCGTCCATTCGGGCTGTGAGCACGACGCCGAAGGGGCTCGATATCCGGGTGGAGTCGCCGGAGAAGGCCCTGCCGGCGATTCTCGATGCCGCGAATCGGCTGAACTGTGGGATCGAGTTCATTGACTACCACCGTCCGCGGCTGGACGACGTGTTCGTCGCTCACACCGGGCACGCGATTCGGGAAGAGTTCCCCGTGGGAAAATGAGGAATGCGGAATGTGAAATGGGGAATTGTTCAGCAGCGTGGATCAATGGAAGTGGAGCGTATTTTGTGACCACTCCTCATTTCTAAATTTTCTAATTTCTCATTCCTCAGGGGTGAAGCTATGCGAGACTATTGGCAGGAAATCAGCGCGCTGACGCTCCGGTGGGTACGGCGATTGAGCCGCGAGAGGTTCAGCATGCTGTTCACGCTCGTCCAACCTATGCTGTTTTGGCTGATTTTCTTCGGCAACCTCTTCCAACGGGCAGCCGACACCCAGGTGGTGCAGGCACCGACCTACATCAGTTTCCTGGCCGCCGGCGTGGTCGTGATGACAGTGCTGAACAACGGGTTGGCGGGCGGCGTTGACTTGCTCTTCGACAAAGAGAACGGGTTTCTCGAACGGCTCATGTCCACGCCCATCCGCCGGAGTTCCATCATCCTAAGCCGGTTCCTCTTCGTGATGAGCGTCACGTCCTTACAGATCTTGGTCATTCTGGGCGTCGCGTTTCTGTTCGGGGTCCGGCCGGCGACCGGTCTGCTCGGTGTGGCGGTCATCCTGTTGATCGGCATGTTGTTTGGGGTCGGGCTGACGGCTATCTCGATGGCAATGGCCTTTTCGGTGAAAAGTCATGGTGACTTCTTCTCCGTCCTGGGGTTTCTTTCGCTGCCGATGATTTTTTTGAGTTCGGCCCTCGTCCCGTTGTCGGCTATGCCGGCGTGGATGAGCTTCCTGGCGCGGTTCAATCCGATGACCTGGGCTATCGAGGCGGTTCGCCCACTGATTCTGTCCGGCTGGGCAGAGGCACTGCCGAAGGTCGCGATGGTTCTGGGTGTCATGGCGGTGTTCGACGCGCTGTGCCTGTACGGCGGCGCACGCGCATTTCGCAAGGCGATGGGATAGGTCGGGCGTGAAGCACGGAAATGGACAGCAGCCAGAGGCCGAAGCAGTGCTCTCCTGCAAGGGCCGGAGGAGTTCTCCCGCAATACCCCGTTGCCGATGAGAGACGCTCTCGTCCGATGGCGATAGGCGAAAGTCAGATTCGGGCGTTGATCCGGCTGCTGTCTGACGAGGACGAGCGGATCGTGAAGATGATCAGCGGCAAGCTGATCGATCTTGGACCCTGTGCCATCCCGCTGCTACAGGAGGCCGAGATTGAACAGCCGGAGATGGCTGAGCGGATCGCGCGGATTCTGGAAGAGATCCGCGGGAGGCGGCTAGAGAGCGAGTTGCGGGAATTGGCGGCGCAGCCCGAGGACCGGATCGACCTGGAGGTCGGCGCGTTTCTGATTGCAAGGTATGCCTATCCGACGTTGGACGTCGGGGCCTATACCCGCCAGTTGGATGAGATGGCCAGGGAAGTGCGCGACCGGATCGGGCTTCGCGCCTCGGGTGAAGAAACCGTCAAGACGTTGAACCGCTATTTGTTTGTAGAGCAGGGATTCCGCGGCAACACCAGGAACTACTACGAGGTCGAGAACAGTTATCTGAACCGCGTGCTGGATCGTCGGACCGGCATTCCCATCAGTCTCTCCGCCGTCTACTTGTTCGTCGGCAGGCGTCTGGGGCTGCCGGTTTATGGCATCGGCATGCCGGGACACTTTCTCGTCAAGTACGAATCGGACCGCTATAAGGTGTTCGTGGACTGTTTCAACGGGGGCGTCCTGCTGACGGAACGGAACTGCGCGCGCTTTCTGGCCGAAGCCGGATATGGGTTCGACGAACGGTATCTCGAGAAAAGTCCGCCGCGTGCTATGCTGATCCGGATGCTCAAAAACCTGCTCGCGATCTACAGCAAGCTCGACGACCCGTTGAAGAAGGCTAGGTTGTCCCGCTTCGTGGAGATCCTGGAGTGTGGACCGGCTTCTCCGTTCACACCGTCACTGACAACAGATCCTTCCCCATCAGGATAGTTCCTCGAAAGTAACGCCCAGCCTGTCGCCTAATGTCGAACCGTTCAGCGATCGGGTAGAAGTGCGAGAGAATCAGCCGGTCGAGTCCCGCATCGCGAGCGACCCGGCCGCAGTCGCCGGCATGCATATGACCAGGCCCTGGCCGGTTCGCTGGAAAGGAGCAGTCGAGCACGGCCACGTCGGCCTCCCGACAGAGGCGGACGAGATTCTCACAATACTGAGAGTCGCCGGAATAGGCCAGCGTTTTGCCGCCATGCTCGATACGGTAGCCGACGCAGTGAAGGCCGGGGACATGGAGCACCGTTCCCGGGGTGATGCGGGTCTCTCCGATCATAAACCCGCGATCGGCGACTTCCTTGATCTTGACACGAAAGCGCGGTGAGTCGAAGCTCGGAAACGTGGCGAAGACCGTCCGGAATAAGCGGGCGGTCCCGCGCGGCCCGATGATCGAAAGGTCTGGTCGAGGGCCGACGAGCTTGGAGTGGATCACGGCGTCGAAGAAAAAGGTGATGAAATCGGAGAAATGGTCGGCGTGCAAATGGGAAAACAGTACGTGCGTGATCCGATGACGGTCGACTCTGCTCTTCATCAGATTGCTCAACGTGCGAGGGCCGAAATCGAGGAGCAGCATCTGGTCGGTCCGCACGAGATAGCCCGCGGCGGCCCGCTTGGGGTGGACATTCGTGCCGCTGCCGAGAATCGTCAGGCGCATCAGGACCTCGACACCAGCGGAGCCGTGCGGCCCCACTGTCCGGAAAAAACGAAGTCTTCCAGCGGCCTTCTGCTGCGCGGGGCCACTTCGCGCTGGCGGAGCTTCTCGGGCAGCACAGCTAAATCGCCGGGATAGCCGAGCGCAATCGCCGCGACTGGCTCGAACCCCTCCGGCACGGCGTACGCCTGCCGCACCTTCTCCGGGGAAAAGCCCGCCATCTGATGCACGAACAGGCCGAGCGCGGTGGCCTGCAGAGTCAGGCTAGCGACGGCTTGTCCGACGTCGTGTAACGCATGCCGGTTTGGTCCGCCGTCGTCCTGAAACGTCGTCCGTGCCACCGACACCATCAGCACGGGGGCGTGCCTCGCCCAGACAGCGTTGCCCTCGTTCAGACACCCCAGCATGCGATCGTAGTCCGACCGGTCCTGCTTCGTCGCAACCAGGAAATACCAGGGCTGGTCGTTGAAGCACGAGGGCGCCCAACGGGCGGCTTCCAACACACTGCACAGAGTCTCCGGTTCGACCGGTTTGTCAGAGAACGCGCGTGGACTCCAGCGACGCTTGAGCAAGTCGTGGATCGGATGCGCGGTGTCCGCAGGTTTTTCCATCATTGACTCCCATGGAAACGGACGATGGGCCGCTGAGACCTCATCGCCCGTCCTGTTCGAAGCTGTCTCTGATGCGCACCAACAGCCTGCACAACTGGTCCGCTTCCTTTTGGGTCAAGGCTCGTTCGAAATACGGCCGCAAAAAGGCGATATGCGCGGCGAACGCTTTGCGGAACAGTGCATCGCCTTTGTCAGTCAACCGAATCCTGATGCAGCGACGATCGCCGGCCACCTCATCTCTTCGGATCAAGCCTTTGGCCTCCAGCCGGTCGAGGACGCCGGTCAGCGTGCCTTTGGTGGTCAAGGTGGCTGCGCTGAGCTCCGAGCAGGTCATGCCGTCCGTGTCGCCGAGCGTGGCGATCACGTCGAATTGGGACGGCGTCAGTCGCAGGGAACGGATATGGCGGTTGTCGGCTCGCCAAAAGGCCAGGTAGGCTTCGACCAGCGGGCGCACCACTTTGAGGTAGGGATCGTCTTTGAGATCGGGAAACTCCACGACTGGCACCATGATAGTTCTAGTTAGTATAGTTGTCAAGAGGACTCGGTGGCGCGTTGACGCGATCGGTGGCGCCTTCCTATGATGCAGCGTTATGAGTCTGCGCAGCCAAGCCGGCCAAGCGAACCTCACGGCGATTTTGATCGTTGTCGGAGCGGTCGTCGCCCTCGCCTGGATCTGGAAGCGGCTTTCTCCCGAGACGCAGGATCTCTTGGTCGAGCAGGCCGTTCCCCTCACGCTGCTGGGGCTGATCCTCGCGGCGGCTCTGTGGGCGATGATTCGCCCAATCTTGCGGCGGCGACGCCGGCGACGCGAGCGGGAACGCCTCATGGCGGCTTTCCAGCGCGAGATGTCGCCGGAGAAACGCCTCGACTTGGCCTTCGCCATGGTCGAAGCCAATGAGTATCGACTGGAAGGGCTGGAGCCCGTGGCGCCGGCGTTAAAGGAGCTCTTCGTCACCACCCTGCGGAAGGCGGTCGGTGACAAGCAGCATAGGATCCGCGGGATGGCGGCGAGCCATCTCGGTGTTCTGCAGGACAAGTCGGTGGTTCCCCTGCTCCTCAAGGCACTGGAGGACGACCATGCGTACGTGCGGAGCTGTGCGGCGTTGGGATTAGGACGGCTGCGCGCGGTGGAGGCCAAAGAGAAACTGGCCGAGGTGATGAAAGAGGACTGGGATCAGACGGTGCGAAGCCGGGCGCGGGAGGCGCTGGAGCGCATGACCTGAACCTCAATATTCTGCTTTCCCGCTGGTCCATTCGAGGAGGAGGATTTCGGGCGGGCAGTTCCAGCGGGCCGGGAGGACAGACCAGCCAAGGCCGCGGTTGACGTAAAGGCGGAGGCCGTTCCGCACATACACACCGTGCAGGTGGCCGTTGCAACCTGGCGGGAGCCAGACAGGGGGGATGAGCGGCACCCGCCACTGTCCTCCGTGACTGTGTCCGCACAAGGCCAGATCGATCCGGTGATGAGGCTGGATCTGATCCAGAATGTTGGGCGCGTGCGCCAGCAGGAGAATAAAGCGCCCCTTGGATGGAGGAGGCAGACACCGCAGGTTGGCTCGGTGCAGGGAAGGATCGTCTACGCCGACGATGGCCAGCTCCCCTGATCCTGCGGCCACGAAGGCGGTCTGATTAACCAGCAGTGAGAGTTTGTGCCGGTCCGCCAATTCGGCGAACCGGTCGACCGGGACGCCGCTGTAATGGTCGTGGTTGCCCAGCGTCATATACACAGGAGCCACCGCTCTGAGTTGGGACAGAAAGCGGAACAGGTGCGGGAGGCCGTCCGGCACGTTCAGCAGGTCGCCGGTGATGAAGATCCAGTCGGGCCGCAAGCCGGCGATCGTCCGGACAATCGAGTCATGACGCGGTCGATAGCGGTCGAGGTGGAGATCGCTGATCTGCACGGCACGTCGGCCCGCGAGGGGGCTGTGAGCAACGGTCAGCCGCGAAACCTGTGCCTCGGCCAGACCGATTTCCCATTGCGGGACGAGGTTGAAGAGATGGTGCGAAGGACGGCTGACCACGTGGCCGATGAACAGCCGTGCCCGCTCTTGCCAGCGCCTCAACCGCGTCGTCATTCCATCACCTGGTTCAACGCGGCTTGATCGGACGCACTCAAACGATAGCCGTTGTCGTAGAGGACCCCCATGCTGGCCATAAGCCGTTCCATTCCCCCTGCCTTGTGGAGCGTGTCGAACGCCGCAGTCAGCGCCGCCGCATGCGCGGCCGAGGTCGACGCGGGGTCGAAGGTAAGCTCGAGTGAGTGGAGCACATCCTGCAGTTCGGTCGTGCTGTAGTGCCCGTCGTCATCTCGGTCGCCGACCAGAGCGAATTCGTAAAATGTGAGGCTCAGGGACAAGGAAGATTGAGTGCGGCTAAAGTCTTCACGCACCGATCCCAACCCGCCAGGATAGCGACTCTCACAGTCGGCTGGCGAGAACGTGCGGCCACTGGGGACCGTTGGAGACGCCGTCTCGCGCCGCCAGGCCACTCCTTGTACCGGAGGCGGCGTCGGCTTCCGGTGCTTGCGCTGGTAAAACCACTGGGTGCAGGTGCTGGCGATGGCGAAAGCCTGCTTGTCGATGGTGACCTGGCGCCGGATATGCTGGGTGAACAGGACGAACACATCCTCGGCCCAGGCCGAAGAGGTGGTCAGGGCAAGTATCCCGAGATGCAGCGCCAGTGGTAGGATGACCGCTGAACGGTACGCGGTGGTTGATACTCGGAACATGAGGGTCGGCCGGGTGACCGATTGTGGCGAACGGCCTGCTCAGAGTATACCACCGAACTGCTCACGATTGGCGGGGAACTCTGGAACATCCCGGCGCGATCGGTTCCGTGCAGGTGAGAAGAGTATGACAAGCACCATCGAAAGTCAGAGCGATTTGCCCTATTTGACGAGGACTCAGCCTGGTATTGGCGGACGGATCCGGATGACGCCGGAGGATTTCCGCGTCGAGGAACGGCCGCTGTATCTCCCCTGCGGTGAAGGCGAGCATCTTTACCTCCGCGTGACCAAGCGCGGCCTGTCCACCCCTGAGCTCGTGTTGCGATTCTCCTCCGTGCTCGGCGTCAAAGCGCGGGCGATCGGTGTCGCGGGCCTCAAGGATGCCAGGGCCATCACGACCCAGATGGTGTCGATCCATGGCGTCACGCCAGAGCAGGTGGCACGGATCAGGCCGGATGAGCACCTGCTTTCGGTGGAGGTGCTCGGCCGTCATCGAAATCGGTTGCGGACCGGACATCATGCTGGCAACACCTTTCGGCTCGTCATTCGTGGCGTCCGCCCCCACGCTGAAACGACCGTGCCGTTAGTATTGGAGGAACTGGTCCGCCGCGGCGTGCCGAATTACTTCGGCCCGCAGCGGCAAGGCAAGGCCGGCCTCAACCACCGACTGGGCGCCGCTCTGCTGACCGACCGTGCGCGGCGGGCCAAGATGAGTCGCTCCAAGTGTCTCTGGTACCTGCATGCCTATCAATCGTATCTCTTCAATCGGGTGCTGGCCCGCCGGCTTGATCGGCTCGATCGCGTCATGGTGGGCGACTGGGCGATGAAGCTTGACAACGGCGCTTGCTTTCCAGTTGTAGACGTCGAGGCGGAGCAACCCCGGGCGGATCGCTTCGAGATCAGCCCGACAGGGCCGCTCTTTGGCTCTCGAGCACCCTGGGCGTCGGACGAACCGGGCGCCATCGAGCGCGCCGTGATCGAGGCGGAGGGTACGACTCCGGAGGCGCTCGTCGAGGCAGCGAAAGCCTGCGGGTTCCGCGGCGAGCGCCGGCCATTGCGGGTCAAGTTGATCGATCTGGATTGGTCGCTAAAGGACGGCGATCTCCTCCTTTCGTTCGCGCTGCCACCCGGTGCCTACGCCACCAATGTGTTGAGAGAATTAATGAAAGTGGGATAACCAGCGATGACCTCTCACCCATAGCCTACACTCAAGAAGGTGATCCGTATGGCCAATTTCCAAGAGACAGTAGTCTTACACGGCCATATCATCGATTCGCTGATTCTGGCCAAGGTGCTGGACACGATCCTGATGATGGGCGGGACCTTTGATCTCGAAGAAGTCCGGATCGGCAAGACGCGCGAGGAGCCCTCCTGTGCAAGGATTCTGGTCAAGGCGCCGTCTGCGAGGTTGTTGACCGAGATTCTCGAGGCGATCCAGCCGCATGGTGCGTCGGTGGAGCGGGAATCCGATTGCACGCTGGAGCCGGCGCCGGCCGACGGGATTCTCCCCGAGACCTTCTACGCCACGACGCACTTGCCCACGCAGGTTCGCCTGCGCGGCGTGTGGGTCGACGTGGAGGCTATCGAGATGGACGTGGCGATCCAGGTCGATGCCAATCGGACGTGGGCCCGCGCGGTCCCGATGGCTGACGTGAAGAAGGGGGACCTCATCGTCACGGGACGTGAGGGTGTGCGGGTCATTCCGCTCGCGCGGCCGAAAGAACGCGATGTGTTCAGCTTCATGGAGTCGCAGGTCTCGGCGGAGCGGCCGCATGGCCATATCATCCGTGATGTGGCGCGGCGGATGGAGACGTTGCGCGAGGGCATGAGGAACGGCCGCGAGGGATGCAAGGTCTTGCTCGCCGGAGGGCCGGCGATTGTCCATGCGGGTGGTCGTGACGCGCTGACGTGGCTGATCGAGTCGGGGTTCATCCATGTGCTCTTTTGCGGCAACGCGCTTCCGGCGCACGACATGGAAGCGCATCTCTTCGGCACGGCCCTCGGCTACGCATTGTCGGCCGGCCGGGCGGTGCCGCACGGGCACGAACACCATCTGCGGACCATCAACCGCATTCGCGCGATTGGCAGTATCAAGGCGGCAGTGGAGTCGGGCGTCATCACGAGCGGGATCATGGCGGCCTGCGTGAGACAAGGCGTCCAGGTCGTCATGGCGGGTTCGATTCGGGACGACGGCCCGCTGCCCGGGGTGATCACCGACTCGGTTGCTGCCCAGGCCGCGATGCGGGCGGCGATCCCAGGTGTGGGCCTAGCGCTTTTGGTCGCCTCCACACTGCACGCCGTGGCGACGGGCAATCTCCTTCCTGCCACAGTCCCAACAGTCTGCGTGGATGTGAATCCGGCGGTGCCGACGAAGCTGGCCGACCGCGGCAGTTTTCAAGCTGTCGGGCTGGTGATGGATGCTGCGTCGTTCCTGCGGGAACTGGCACGGGAGTTGGGGTGGAAGGGGTAGCCTGTTGCGAAAATGCGGGTCCTGTCACCGACCAGCCGGTACCCGTTGCGCTTTTCCGATTGCCACGGAGATGGGCTCTCCGGTGGGAGCTATCCGCCTTGTCACACGCAGGGCTAGGCGTGAGGCGGCAGGATAAAGATGAACGAGGTAGGGTGATAACCGATGAGCCGGCTTTTGGTATGCCCTCCGGATTATTTCCGAATCGAGTATGAGATCAATCCTTGGATGCGCCGGACCAACGCGGTGGACGGCGAGCGGGCCTACCGGCAATGGCACGAGCTGATGGCGGTGCTGGAGAAAGACGCCGGTGCCACCCTCGAACGGATGACGCCGGTGCCCGGCCTCCCGGACCTCGTGTTTACCGCCAATGCGGGAGTCGTGCTCGGCAAGCGGGCGGTACCCAGCCGATTCCGGCACCCCGAACGACAACGCGAGGAGCCGCATTTCGAGGCGTGGTTCCGCGAGCACGGTTACGAAGTCATCACGCTGGAGCAGGGCCTCTATTTCGAAGGCGCGGGGGATCTGCTGGGCTTTCCCGACGGTTGGTTCGGCGGCTACCGGCAACGGTCGGACATCCGTTGCTATTGCCGCCTAAGTGAGATCTTTGGGCGGGAAATTATTCCCGTGGAACTCATTGACAGTCGATTCTATCACCTCGACACCTGCTTTTGTCCCTTAAGCGGCGGCGAGTTGCTCTATTATCCGCCCGCATTCGATCGGTACGGCCAGGCGGCGATCGCCGAGCGGATCGCGCCGGAACGCAGGCTTGTCGTGCCGGAAGGGGAAGCATTGAAATTCGCCTGTAACGCCGTGTGCGTCGGCAAGCACGTCGTGTTGCCGGCCGGTTGTCCGGAGACGATGGCGCTCCTTCGCGACCGTGGCTACGAACCTCACCCCGTTCCTCTCGACGAATTCATGAAGTCCGGCGGCGCGGCGAAGTGCCTGACGCTTGCCTTGGACTGAAGACAGGCTAGAGGGTGCGGAAAGCACTTCACGCCCCCAGCCACTCGTCTCGTGCCTCTAGCCTATGCTCTTTTTCTAAAAACCCAAGAGAAATACAGCCCCGCGATCGCAATGGTGACGAGTTCAATCGTCATCAACAGGCGGCTCACGATGGCTTCGGGTTCGGGTGGGAAGAAAATGAAGTGGAAGCCCAGGAATTCGGGCGGCCGGCTCGGCGGAGTTTCCCACGGCGGAAACACAAGTGCGAGGAGCAGCAACGCCACCATGACGTAGAGGATCTGAATATTCAGCTCTTCTTTGACGGGCACAGGCGACGAGGAGGTGCCCGCGGCAGGCGAGCCGTCGAGCGACGCGCCACACTGGGTACAGAACCGGCTGATTTCGGGAAGCTGATGGCCGCAGGAGCCGCAGGTCTTCATCGAGTCCCTGCCTCAAGAGTGACGGCTCACAGCTTACACAGAACAGATGTTGAATCGCCAGACTGCCCGCCGTAATCTCACGCCCCGGTGGGGAAGAAGAGGCAGGGACAAACAGAACGGGATCAGAAGTGGTAGCTCAGGCCGAGAGCGACGATATGGGCCATGTAGTCGGCTTTGAAGCCGAACAGATTGGGCGTGTCTTTGTAGTCGAAACGGGCATAGTTAAATTTGTATTCGCCGAACAGGGTCCAGTGCCTTGTGATGTAATACCGAAGACCAGCCTCCGCGTTCACCCCGATTCTCCAGTTGCTCGATTGCGTATTGTCTCCCGACGTGACGGACGGGTCCTTGATGCGGGCGAAGAAAATGCCGGGACCGATGCCAACGTAGGGCTGGAGACGAGTCTTATGGTATCGGAACATCATATTGACGGGTGCCCATGTGATCACTCGGTTATAGAGCCCCTGAAAGTTGGCGGTGGCGCTTCCACCAGGTCCCTTGAACGTGATGGGTTGTTGCTTGATATGAGGGGTCGTATAGAAGACCTCTGTCTCGAATCCGAACCAACGGATTTGAGGAAGATAGAACCCCAACTTCACTCCGCCCATGAGGGAGCTTTTCAAAGCCTGGTCTGAGATCGAAAGGACTGCAAAGCCTGGAGAGGTGATTTTACCGTCGCTCAGGCTCTGCGGAAAGGTGACCCCAAATTGGCCAGCGATGTAGGCTTCCCCATACGCAAGCGAGGGAAGAAGGGCGGACGCGACAAGCATGACCAGCCCAATCGGAAGCCATCGGGTCTGCTGACGGCACTGCGTGACCATGACGTAAACCCCGCGTTTTCCTGTCATTAGGGAGAGCAATCGTTCCTTCTCAAGGGCCTTCTCGTCCGTCTGTGCCGTGAGATGAAGACTGGAACCCTCCATACTGGAGCCGAATGGAGTTGAGCAAGCCCTATGCCATCCGAGCCTCTGATGGAAAATCTGCTCTTCCCCAATCATTTCCCATTCTTGGCAGGTACTGGCTTCGGACAAGCTGCCCAATGCGTGCACATGAGTGGACATCTCAGGTCCGTCACTGTTCCGTTCTGTCAGCGTTTTCTGACCTAAGGAATTGCCCTGCCCATCTCCGGTGAGCCGACCCGGCAAGTGGATCAGCTTCGTTGACAGCCTTTACAGCCCATTCCTATAATCCGCGCGACGTTGATCGTTCGTCTTCCATTCGACATCTGGGAGGCCTGACTCGTGACGACTGGCGTACAGGAATCCGGAACCGCGCCCGCGATCGGCGTTGTCGGTGCCGGTGCGTGGGGAACGGCGCTGGCGCGGCATCTGGCGCAGAAGGGTGCCTCCGTCCGGCTGTGGGCGTACGAGCGGGAAGTGGTCGAGGCGATCAGGACGAAGCACGAGAACACGTTTTTCTTGCCCGGCGTCGAGCTGCCCGGAGGCGTCACGGCGACCCACGCGTTGGATGAGGCCGTCCGCGGGGCCGAGGCCATCGTGTTCGCGGTGCCGTCCCATGTCGCTAGGACGGTGTTGCGCCGCATGGCGCCGTTCGTGCCCGACTCTACGCCAATCATCAGCGCCACGAAAGGCATCGAAGAAGACACGCTCAAAGTCATGACCGATGTCATAACCGAGGTGCTGCCCGGGCCGACCCGCGAACTGATGGTCCTGTCCGGACCAAGCTTTGCGGCCGAGGTCAGTCGCGGGCAGCCGACGGCGGTCTGCCTGGCCGGGCATCGTGAAGAGACGGTCAAGGTCTATCAAGCGCTGCTGATGTCGCCGACCTTTCGGGTCTATATCGACCATGATCTGCTCGGTGTCCAGCTTGGCGGAGCGCTCAAGAACGTGATAGCGATCGCGGCCGGCGTGGTGGATGGCCTGGAGCTGGGCCACAATGCGCGGGCGGCCTTGGTGACGCGCGGGCTCGTGGAGATGGTTCGACTGGGCGTGGCTATGGGGGCGGACCCGCGCACGTTCTATGGTCTCTCCGGAGTGGGGGATTTGGTGCTTACCTGTACAGGACCTCTCAGCCGGAACCGCACGGTGGGCGTGCAGTTGGGGAAAGGCGAGAAGCTGGAGAGCATTTTGCGCAGCATGCACGCCGTGGCGGAAGGCGTGCGCACCGCGCGCGCGGCATTGGGCCTGGCGGAGCGGTATGGAATCGAAATGCCTATCGTGCGGGAAGTGAACGCTGTGTTGTTCGAAGGCAAGCCCTGCCGTCAGGCGGTTGCTGATTTAATGGAGCGGGGCGCGAAAGCGGAACGAGAATAACAGCACGTTGTCTGATGGGGTTGAACTCGTTTATCGGATGTGCAAGACGGCGGAATGAAACCAACGAGATGAACCAGATACACGACTTCCTGTGATGAACGCTGATTCGCTGAGACGATTGCTCCACGAGGTCAAAAGGGGCAAGACGGGGATCGACGCAGCCATCGAGCGGCTCCGCACCCTGCCGTACGAGGATCTCGGGTTTGCCTCGGTGGATCATCATCGGTCGATCAGGCAGGGGTTCCCGGAGGTCATCTTCTGTGAAGGCAAGACCACCCAGCAGGTCGTGGCGATCGCGCGGGGCTTACTCAAGAAAGGCGGACCGGTCATGGCGACGAGGGTGGAGCCGGCTGTGGCCCAGGCGTTACGACGCCTCGACCGTCGTGCGGTCTATCACGAACTGGCGCGCGTGGTCACCATCCGGAACGCGACACGGGCCCTCGCGGGCGATGTGCTCGTGATCACGGCTGGAACTGCCGACATCCCGGTGGCGGAAGAAGCAAGGGTGACGGCCGAAGTCATGGGCAGTTACGTCGAAACGATCTACGACGTCGGGGTCGCCGGCCTGCACCGGGTGTTGGATCGGCACGATCGACTGCTGCGCGCGCGTGTGATCATCGTCGTGGCGGGAATGGACGGAGTGCTGCCGAGCGTCGTCGGCGGACTCGTGGACCGGCCGGTCATTGCGGTTCCCACCAGCCGGGGCTATGGGGCGAGTTTTGGAGGGATCGCGGCGTTACTCACGATGCTCAATTCCTGCGCGGCCGGCGTCGGCGTGATGAACATCGACAACGGCTTCGGCGCCGGCTGCCTGGCCCATCGAATCAATGTCCTGGGCCACACGGGCGGAAAGGACGCGAAAAGCGGAGAGAGATAAGAGCAGAGCCGTGCTGCTTCCTCTGCGGCCTACCGACCGTCACTTCACTTCCACCATGCCCCGCTTCGGCCAGGACGTCATCGACGTCCGAGGACCTTTCTCGCCCACCGTCAGCAGCTTGGCACGGATTTCATAGTGGTAGGAGCCGGTCGCGACGATCTGTTTGGTGTGATCGGTTCCATCCCATTTCAATGTCACGGAGATGCGTGGAGGCGGATCGCTCTGATCCAGGCTGCCCGAGCGGTGCTGTGGCTCGACCGGCTGCCTGGTGGACAGAAATCGCAGCGAGGTCTTGGAGGGCGAACTGACGAGGGACGACACTTCCAGTAATTGCGCGCCATCGAGGTCTTTGGGCAGATCGACAGTCACCGTGAATACCAAAGGTCCGTCGGCCGGGGAATAGGGCACGGGATTGACGGCGACGCGGACGATTTTGAGGTCTGGTTCCTTTTGCGGAATGGGCTTGCGCTTGGCCCTAGCCGAACTCTCATCGGCGCCGACGAGGACCGCGCATCCGAGCAAAAGGACCACGAGACCGCGGCAGAAAGCGTGGCGAAATAGCGGTGACAAGACAAACAAACCCATCGCGGCCTTGGCATCCAATCAGGCCGGTTCCCGGCGTCGGGACAAAAACGCAGAGGGGGGATAGCACAGCGCGGCGGGACTGTCAATCGTGCGAAGAGAGCGTGTCTGGAGTCTGACAGGGCCTCGACATTGCCGTGCGCAAAGCGCTCCGGTAAGATGGCCGCGCGGATACGGCGATGTGAGGCGGGTGTGCCACGTCATCTGCATTTCGATTGTTTCTCCGGCGTCAGCGGGGACATGATCCTTGGCGCGTTGGTGGACGCCGGTCTGTCTGTGAAAGAACTCGAAAAGGGGCTAAAGGCACTGCGGGTCGGCGGGTTTAGCTTGGCGGCAAAGCGGGTCCTCCGGGGCGGGCTCCGCGCCACCAAGGTGGACGTGGTGATTCACCGGGGGTTCGGCTCCCCGCTGTCGCTCTCGCGTATCCAGCGGGTGCTGTCCGCCAGCGCCTTGCCTCCATCGGTCAAGGAACGTAGTCGCGAGGTGTTTGATCGATTGGCGAAAGCCGAGGGGATCGCGCATCGCGTCAAGCCCGCGGATGTCGAGTTTCATGAATTAGGAGTGATGGATTCGCTCGTGGATGTGACAGGAACACTCCTCGGATGCCATCTGTTGGGCGTGAAGCGGGTCACTGCTTCGGCCGTGAATCTGGGCGCGGGCATGATCGAGACCGCACATGGCCGCTTGCCGGTCCCGGGGCCAGCGGTGGCGGCGCTGGCGGCCGGTGTGCCGGTTTACAGCGCAGGGCCGCAGCAGGAGTTGACGACGCCTACCGGCATGGCGTTGCTGCGCACGTTGGTCGAGGACTATGGCCCGTTGCCGCTCATCCGTCCGTCGGCGATCGGATATGGCGCCGGGACGTCCGACCCGCCCGAGTGGCCGAACGTCCTACGCGTTTTTCTCGGCGATGTGTCGGCGGCCAGGGTGGGCTTGACCGACTTCGTCGTGCAGGCCGAGACCAATCTGGACGATCTGAACCCTCAGGCCTATGAGGCGGTGATCGAGCGATTGTTCGATGCCGGTGCCTTGGACGTGACGCTTACGCCGGTCATCATGAAGAGGGGGCGTCCCGGCATCGTGCTGGCCGCGGTTGCGGCCCGCGAGGATGCCGAGGCAGTGATCGAGGTGATCTTCCGCGAGACCTCGGCGCTCGGCGTGCGCGTCCAAGATATCACGCGCCGCGTGCTGACGCGCCGGTTCGTGGCTGTCCGGACGCCCGGCGGAGTGGTCAGGATCAAGGTGGCGGACATCGAGCCCGGTCTGACGAAAGCGGCGCCGGAGTATCTCGACTGCAAGCGGATCGCCGAACAGACGGGCCGGCCGGTGCGGGAAGTGTTGGAAGAGGCGATGCAGGCGTACCGAAAGATGAGGGCAACCGAAAAAGCAAAGGAGAAGGATGAAAAGGGATAAGGAGGGAAAGATGAAAAGCAAAACGTGTGGCCTCTGCGATTTGTCGCTTCACGCTTCATGCCTTGCACTTCACGTCTCATTGCGGGGGCGCGCTTGACCGTCCTGGCCTATGTTGCATTGGGTGTGCTCTCGGTCGTCGTCACATTAGGCGGCTGCGCGCTCTTTACCAACGGAATCGAATGGCTTGGCAAACGCCTGAAAGTCTCGGAAGGCGCGGTGGGGAGCATCTTCGCCGCTGTGGGGACCACCTTGCCGGAGACCTCTATCCCGATCATCGCCATCTTCTTTGGGGACGGCCAGGAGCGGACCGAAGTCGGCCTGGGTGCGATCCTGGGCGCGCCGTTCATGCTGAGCACCCTCGTATTGCCCATCCTGGCCGGCCTGCTGCTGCTCTACGCCAGCCTCGGAAAGCGGACGGCGTCCTTCAAGCTGGATTATCGGGAAGTGCGGGTGGATCTCCAATTTTTCTTGTTCGGCTACGGAGTAGCCGTCGTCTGCGCCTACGTACCGTCCTGGCCGCTGCACTATGCGGCCGCGCTGCTGCTGGTGGGCATGTACCTCTATTATATGAAGATCAAATTTGCGGTTCCGGAGGAGGGCGAAGGAGGGGCCGAGATCGAACCGTTGATCTTCGCGCGACGGGCGGCCAAGCCTGCCTATGCCGTGATCGCCCTGCAAGGCGTGGTGGGGCTGACCGGATTGGCCGCCGGGGCGCATCTGTTCGTGACCGCAGCGAAGTCCATTGCCGTCGAGTTGAATGTCTCGCCGCTATTGTTGGCGCTATTGATCGCGCCGTTGGCCACTGAGCTGCCGGAGATGTCCAATAGTTTTCTCTGGCTCTACCGCAAGAAAGACCGACTGGCCGTCGGCAACGTCACCGGGGCGATGGTATTTCAAGGGACGTTTCCGGTGTCCGTGGGCCTGATCGGGACGGACTGGGTGTTGGCGCCATCGGCGCTCATCGCCATGCTGCTGGCAATAGCGGCGGTCGTGTTCAACTTGGGGCAAATGCTGTGGGGCGGCCACTGGCGGCCCTGGTTGTTAGGGGCCAGCGCGCTGCTGTATATCGGGTATACGGTGTACCTGTACGGAAGGTAAGCGGGTGAGTGGTGTGTGTGGGGTTCGTTGGGTGTATTAGGTGCATGTGGGTGGGTTTTTAGACTCGTGGTTTCCGGTCAAACCAAGCCAACGAGAAAAATAAATCTCGTCCAGAAGACGCGATCAATTGGGGAAGAGTGCGATGGTGAAATCGAGGCCCCACCATGACAGGCGCCCGCTGCTCGGCATTACTATGGGCGATCCGGCGGGGATCGGGCCCGAGGTAATCGCGAAGGCGCTGGCCAGGCGTGAATTGTATCGCCTGTGCCGGCCCCTCGTGATTGGGTCATTGCCAGTGATGGCGCGGACAATCCAGTGGCTCAAGCTGCCGTTGAACACGGTCGCGCTTTCGGGGCATGAGCAACCGTTGGGGCGTCTGGGGCAGGTTGCCGTATTGGATCCGTTAACGAAACCGCTGAGCCGATACCGGATGGGCCAGGCCAGTGCCGAGACCGGCGCCGCAGCCGTGATGTTCATCCGGAAAGCAGTCGCGTTGGCCCAAGCGGGGTGCATCGACGGCATCGTGACGGCGCCGATCAATAAGGAAGCAATCAACTTGGCCGGTTGGCACTATCCTGGCCACACCGAACTGTTGGCCGATCTCACCCACAGTAAGGAAGTGGGTATGATGATCGTCGGCGGGCCGCTCAAAATCATGTTCGCCACGACCCATGTGGCCGTGCGCGATCTCTCCGCCGCGCTCACGCCTGAGCGCATCGAGAAGGCGATCCGTCTCGCCAACAAGGGGTTGCGAGAGTATTTCGGCGTCCGCAAGCCCAAGATCGGCGTCGCAGCGTTGAATCCCCATGCCGGTGAGGGTGGCTTGTTCGGCGATGAGGAGGCACGCAGTATCAGGCCGGCGGTGCGACGGGCTCGGCGGGCTGGTATCCTGGCCAGCGATCCGTTGCCGGCCGATACCCTGTTTGGAAAGGCGGTCCGCGGAGACTACGACGGCATCGTGGCCATGTACCACGATCAAGGGTTGATCCCGCTGAAGCTGGTGGCATTCGGAAAGTGCGTGAATGTGACGGTGGGGCTTCCGATCATCCGCACCTCAGTCGATCACGGGACAGCCTATGACATTGCGGGGAAAGGGGTAGCCGATCACGGCAGCCTGCTGGAAGCCGTGAAGCTGGCCGCCACACTGGCAGTGCGGAGGAAATCACGGTGGTTTGGATCGGAAACCAGCCAATAAGCTGGCCCAGCGCGATGATTGTCACGCGTCAACGTCAAGGGGAGTGAAGTCATGGCCGATCAGCTCAGAGCGGCGCTGACCATGCTTGAGCGGCAGCTCAAAGAACTGGAAGAGATTTCGAAGCAAACGGCGGAGGACTTGAATGCAGTCGCGGGGAAAGAGCGCATCGTGAAATGGAAAGGCAAGACGGTGCCCTTGATCGCACAATATCTCGGCCAGAAAGACGCGCAGCAGTTTGCTGCAAAGCAGCCGGGGCCGTCCTTTACCTATGATCTGCTGGAAGAGTTCAACGACGAGGTCGAATTCTACCGCAATGTCCTGCTGGCCCTCGTCAAGGATGTGAAGAGCAGGGCGCTGCCGGGCGGTGGCGCATGAGGATATGGCTCCTGGGTTCATGCGCATGACACCTCCTCTCCCACCGGCTCTCAAACGCCTGGGCCAGCACTTCTTGGTTGATCAGAACATCGCCCGCAAAATCGTTTCGCTGGCCGCCTTGCGGGCCGATGAGACGGTGCTGGAGATCGGACCGGGGCGGGGGATTCTGACAACCTTGCTCTGCGAGGCGGCCGGGCAGGTCATTGCCGTCGAGATTGATCCGAAGCTCCACGCCTATCTCAAGGCGACCTTGCGGGGATATGCCAACCTTGATCTGCGGTTGGGGGATGCGTTGGAATTTCCGTACGAGTCGCTGCCACTGCGAACGGTCGTCGTGGCCAATCTGCCCTACTATGTTTCGACCCCACTGCTGTTCCGGCTTCTCGAGGCCCGCGACCGGATTGCTCGCATGACGCTGATGCTGCAGGCCGAGGTAGCCGAACGGCTGATCGCCCAGCCAGGGACGAGAACTTATGGCGTCTTGTCCGTGCTGGCCCGCTACGCTGCCGACGTGCGACCGGCCTTTGTCGTGTCGGCCGAGTGTTTCCGCCCACGTCCGGATGTCGCCTCCGCCGTGGTCAGTTTCGTGATGAGACCAGCCGGCCCTCTGGACCAGGCGGAGGAAGCCCAGTTCTCTCGGCTCGTCAGGGCCGCCTTCGCTCATCGGCGCAAGACGCTGCTCAATTCGCTCCGGGATGAAGGGATACCGCAAGAACCGATCACTCGCGCGCTGGAGCAGTGTGCGATCGACCCCGCTCGTCGCGCGGAGACCCTTTCCCTCGATGAGTACGTCGCGCTCGCCCGCGCGTTGGGCGGCAAGGGAATTGGGAAGTAGGAAGTTTGCAGTATGAATGTGGAACTCAGGACCCGGAGTCATCACGTGATCCTCGTCATTTCCTCGTTCTACTTCCTCATTCGGAATGTGTGCCGTCGGTGTGTCGCCTCTTGCCCCCTGTCGGGCAAGGTGTTACCATCCGCCCGACTATGGGGGTATCCACCACGGCAAAGCGCGGTGACGCCCGCAGTGCCTCCTCCCGTTCTTCTTATCTCCAGCGCGAGGTAATTGGCGTCCTGCTCATCGCGCTGAGTCTCCTGACGCTGCTGAGTCTCGTCTCCTTCGTGCCCGGGGATGTTCAGTCTGGCGGAGCGGGATCGTCCGTCCATAAGCCCCCGCAGAATCTTATCGGAACGGCCGGCGCCTGGCTGGCGGCTGCGCTGTTTTACGGCCTCGGTGCCGCCGCCTACCTCTTTCCATTCGCGTTGGGCTTGTCGGGCATCCGCTGCTTCACGCAGGGCTGGCGGGGAGTTACGACACGCGGCGCGGTCAGCTCGCTCGCATTTCTCTTGCTAGTGAGCAGCTTGTTCCATCTGGAAGTCGTCGGCGTGCCGACGTTGTCGAGCGGGTTGATCTTCCGTGGGATGGCGGGCGGCGTGTGCGGCCGGTTCATCGCTGATGGCTTGCGAACGTATTTCGCCAGCACCGGTGCTCATATCATCGTCCTGGCCGGTCTGGTGGTGTCGTTACTGGGTGTCGTGCCGATTTCGCTTGTGGGCCTGTCCCAGCGCGTACCTGAGTGGTGGGCGTCCGTAAACGAAGCGGTGTCGGCGCTGATACCCGCACGGTCCGCGGGCCGGAGAGCTAGGTCCAAGACCGCGCGGACGAACCGGTCCGCTGCGGTCGACGAACGGGATGAGGAAGGGGAGCTCGAACTGCCGGCGATGCCGGAGCCGCCGCGCATTCGCACCAGCGCCAAGCCAACCCCCAAGCCTGCAGAAGAGCCGGATCCGGAGACCGAAGTGACGCCGCCAAGGGGTCTCTCCAGCGGCTACGTCCTGCCGGATCCGAACGAACTCTTGAGCGATCCTTCCGGTCCGTTGGCGCGCATGACCGAGGAGGAGCTGAAAACCCAGTCCGAGGTGTTGACGCGCGCGCTCTTGAGTTTCGGCATCGAGGGCAAGGTTACGGAAGTCCATCCCGGGCCAGTGGTGACGATGTACGAATTCGAGCCGGCACCCGGCGTCAAGGTCGCCCGCATCGTGAACCTCGCCGACGATCTGGCTCTGGCCCTGAAAGCGATGAGCTTACGGATCGTTGCGCCCTTGCCGGGCAAATCGGTGGTCGGGATCGAGGTGCCGAACCGCTACCGGGAGACTGTCTCGTTCAAGGAGGTGGTGACGAGCGATGCCTTCAGGCGATCGCGGTCCAAGCTGACCTTGGCGCTGGGTAAGGACATTTTCGGGGTGCCCGTCACTGCCGATCTGAAAGCCATGCCGCATCTCCTGGTCGCTGGTGCGACGGGAGCCGGCAAGAGCGTCAGCTTGAACACCATGCTGCTGAGCATCTTGTTTTCCGCCCGGCCGGACGAAGTCAAGCTGCTCCTGATCGATCCGAAGATGCTGGAGTTGCAGGCCTACGACGGCATTCCCCATCTGCTGCGGCCTGTGATCACCGATCCCAAATCGGCGGCCCGCGGACTTGGTTGGGTGGTGCAGGAGATGGAACGGCGCTACAAACTGTTAGCTGAAGCAGGGGTGCGCAACATCGACGCGTACAACCGCCGGGTCGCTGTGGCCCACGGCGTGCTGCCGGATGGCAAGTCGGCTGGTGCTCCGGAGCAGACCGAATTGCCGATCCGCTTTCTGTCTGACGAAGAGAGGCTGTCCGCCGGTGAGAGCACGGCTCCTGAGGGGAGTACGACCGGGCCGACGCAGACACCGCCGGAGCCGTTGCCGTACATCGTTGTCATGATCGATGAACTGGCGGATCTGATGATGGTGGCACCCAAGGATGTGGAAGACAAGATCGCGCGGTTGGCACAGATGGCCCGCGCGGCCGGCATTCATCTGGTCCTGGCGACCCAGCGCCCCTCGGTCGATGTGATCACGGGGCTGATCAAGGCCAACTTTCCGGCACGGATCGCCTTCCAGGTGTCCTCGAAGACCGACTCGCGGACCATCCTCGATGCGAACGGGGCGGAGGCACTGCTGGGAAAAGGCGACATGCTGTACCTTGCCTCCGGCACCGGACGGATTACCCGCCTCCACGGTTCTTTTGTAGCCGACGATGACGTGCGCCGCGTGGTCGAGTTCGTCAAGAAACAGGCCGCGCCGACCTACAGCGAAGAACTGCAGGCGCTACGCCAAGAAGAAGCGGTCCAGGAAGAGCAGCAGGATGAAGTGTACGAGCGGGCCAAAGAAATCGTGCTCTCCTCCGGCCAGGCGTCGGCTTCGTTGATCCAGCGGCGGCTGCGTGTCGGGTATCCTCGGGCCGCGCGGATGATCGAACGGATGGAGCAGGAAGGGTTGGTGAGCGCGCCGGCGCGGGATGGGCGACGTGAAGTCATAGTGCGGCGAGGGCCGGTGGGAGAAGAAGAAGTTTGAGCAGTGGTTTGGGCAAAATGTGCCAAGGTCGTGGAGTGAGGGGGGCTCATCTGTTCAGGCGCTCCGGCTCGACTGCACGAGGCCTCCTGTTGGCACGGCTGTGCAACTTGTTCTGGTTAAAACTCTGCTTAAACGGAATTTCGAACAGGGCTCGCCGTCCGCTAAGGCGCACCGCATCAGGTCGGCCAGTGCGGAGCCCGAGCGGCCACGCCGTTCGCGACGCAACCCCTATCACTTTCAGTCGATGTGGTCTGGTCCCAGCTTCTCCGCTCCCTTGCGCTCCACGCTACCGCGGTCTCGTGAGCGTTGTGTCTTGCTTGCTAGCCTTTTCCTTTTGGGCGGTTCTACCGGCCCGTGGGGCGGAGGAGGGGAGTGAGAGCAAGGCGCTCAGGGAAGTCAGAGAAGTCGTGAAGAAGGTGCAGGCGCGGTATGAGCAGACGAAAGACCTGCAGGCTGACTTTGCGCAGAAAACCAGGATCGAGGGCTTTGCCACGCCGATTACGTCCTCCGGCCGGGTGTATCTCAAGAAGCCGGGACGGTTGCGATGGGAGTACATGGAGCCGTCCATCGAGGAAATTTACGTCAACCTCGACGACGTGAAAATGTACGTGCCCGAGCACAAGCAGGTGCTGGTTGGCAAGTTGACGCAGATGGCAGCCTCGAAGGCGCCGCTCGAACTGCTACAGGGAGCAGCCAAGCTGGAGGAACAGTTCGACATCGAACCGACGCCCGGCCAAGCTCGCGGTGCGGGAGGGCTCCCGCTCGTCACACTGCGGCCCAAACGGCGGGACTCGGAAGCGGTCCGCACGCTGGACCGGATCGTCATGGAGGTTCAACCGAAGACCTATTTCATCAAAAGCCTCGCCTTACACGAAATCAGCGGGAACATCGTAACCTTTGAATTCAACGGGCTGAAGGCGAACACGGGCCTGAAGGATGGGCTGTTTGAGTTCCAGGTTCCGCCCGGCGTCGAAGTGGTCAAGGCGCCGACGCTGAGCCCGCCGTGAGTGGGCGTGTACTGCGTGCATCGTGAGGCGTCGCTCGGCGTTAGGAGGGCTGCCTTGCGCGATTTGCGAGAGACGGTCGATGAGATACGCCGCCGATTGTCAGTCGATCAGGGAGCAGAGAATGAGACGCACGAGGGTAGACAATGACAACTCCCATTAGTGTGGCGGAAGCCGTCGAGCAGGCGGTGGCGGCGCTCGATTTCGAGCGGGTGAAGCACGAATACTGGGATCAGAACGAATTCGTCTATCTCAGGGAGTTCCTGCCTCGGACGGTGGTCGAAGAACTCCTGGTGCCACAGGCCCGGTCCGTCAAACCGGAGTTGAATCGCAATTACATCCCGGGCCACAAGAAAGGGGGGAGTGTCAGTTATTACACGGTCATCGAAAAGGCGCCACGTTTTCTCGAGCTGTACCGCTCACCTGCGTTCATGGATTTTCTTAACCGGCTGGTCGATACCAGGGTGAGACTCTGTCCGGAGAGTGATCCTCATTCCTGCGCCATCTACTACTACACGGAACCCGGCGATCACATCGGATTTCATTACGACACATCCTATTATAAAGGCGCACGGTACACGATCCTGATGGGCCTGGTTGATCGGTCCGACCATTGCCGGCTTGTCTGCGAGTTGTACAAAGGCGATTCAACCAAAGCCTCCCGGTACCTCGAGCTCAAGACTGAACCCGGCGACCTGGTGATCTTCAACGGAGACAAGCTCTGGCACGCGGTCACGCCACTGGCCGAGGGCGAGGAGCGGATCGTCCTGACGATGGAGTATGTGACGAACCCGGAGATGGGCCCGTTCAAACGGATTTATTCCAACCTGAAAGACGCCTTTGGGTATTTCGGACTGCGGACCGTCTTCGCCGGGAAAAGCAAGCAGCGAACCGCACGCAGTTCTTAGCACATAGCCGGTGAAGGGGGTTCAAGCCATGAAATTCCTCCCTGCCCGAGACCCTCCTTCTTGCCGGGTGGGGAAGCGTTTGCGGGCCACAAGCGTTACGCGACGAACTGGTCTTTGAACAGCACGTGCTGCTCGACCGCATGCTGGACCACCTGGAGCAGGTTGTCTTTCGTGACCGGTTTGACTAAATAGTCCCGTACCCCTGCCTTCATCAGCGACACGGCGAGCTCGACGTCCGGATACCCAGTCAGGACGATTACCGGGATGGAGGGATAGTGCGACCGAAAATAGGCGATCGCGTCGATCCCGTTGATCTTGGGCATGCGGATGTCGCACAGAATCGCGTCAACCAAGAGCGGGTTGTCCCCCGTGTTCAACGCCGTAATGGCCTGCGCACCGTTTTCTGCTTCGACGACTTCATAGCCCGCCTTCTGGAGCGACAGGGTGATCGGCTTCCGGACCGATGCCTCGTCGTCGACGATCAGAACGCGGCCGAGCCGTTCAGCCCGTGAACTCTCCAACTGCGTGAGCATACCCCCTCCTTGTCTGGCGAACAGCCTCAAATGGTTCGCTCTCGGCTATGCGCTGCTCGCCGTTACCCGCCATGGAGCGGAAACCGGATGATGAATTGGGTGCCTTTTCCTTCTTCGCTCTCGACGCCGAGCGTCCCCCCATATTTGGCGACAATGCGGTATACGATACTTAGTCCCAAACCTGTGCCTTTCCCCGGCTCTTTGGTGGTGAAAAACGGATCGAAAATTTTGCGCAGCATTGTCTTCGGGATGCCGCACCCGGTGTCCTCAATGCGGGCGACGATCTGCTCCTGTTCGACCGCTGTGGACAGGGTCAAGCGCCCACGGCCGTTCATCGCCTGGACGGCGTTGCTGATCAGATTGATGAAAAGCTGGTCGATCTCCGCTTTGCGGGCGCGGAACAGCGGGACAGGATCAAAAGCCGTCACGACCTCGACGTACCCGAAGTGCGGCCCGCGGCGCACCATTTTGACCGCCTCGGCCAACCGCTCGTGGAGGTCCACTTCGCATTCGCCGTCTCGCGACGCCGACCGGGCGTAACTGGCGAAGTCGCGCACGACCTCCGAGACGTGCTTGGCATAGCCGATGATATCGGAAGCGTATTCCCGGACGCGCTCCGAATCCCGCTCTTCGAGAAGCAATTCGGCCATGCCCAGAATGGCCTGTGTCGGGTTGTTGATTTCGTGGGCCATGCCGGAGACCATCGTGCCGAGGCTGGCCAGCTTTTCGGTCTGGAGCAACTGATCCTGCAGTTGCTTTTGCTCGGTGACATCCCAGATGACCATGCCGGTCCGCGGTGGCTCGCCGGCGCGCAACATCAAGGGAAACAACCGGTACTGATACACGCGCTTCTCGACTTCGAACTCCGGATCCGCTGGCCGCAACGCACCTGCGCTCACGGCGGCCAGCTCGCGATCGAGTCGTGCGCGGGCAGGCGGTGGAAGCTTGAGCGCGTCATGCAATCGGCGCCGAACCAGCGGCGGGCTTCCCCGCCCACTGAAATACTGCACGGCCAGCACGTTGGCGTACACGATCTCCTGTCGACCATCGACGATTAGAATAGCGGCTGGAAGGCTGGCGAGAATCTTCTCGGTCTCTTCGTACGCCCGCACCAGCGCCTGGGCGGTCTGTTTCCGCTCGATGAATTGACCGATCTTCAAGCCGATGTCGGCCATCATTTTGAGCAACGTGCTGTCCGGCTCGCGCACGGTGCGGCTGAAGAACTCGATGACCCCATGGATGTGCCCGCCCATCCGGATGGGAAAAGCGAACGCGGCGTGCAGGCCGGCGCGAGCGGCTGCTGGCGCCCGCGGGAAGTTCGGATCTTCGAGCACGTCGAGAATCCAGGCCGCGTCTCCGCTCATCCACACACGGCCCGGCAACCCAATGCCGGACGGCAGTGCGGTCGCCCGACTAAGCGCCGCAAATTCGTCCAGGCCGGCGTCTGGCTTCTGCCAGATCGTTTCGCACCGCAGCGCGTGGGCGTCCTCATCAACCCGCCACAGGATCCCCATTTCCCATCCGGTCGTGTCGCCGACTGCCTTCAAAATCTGTGGAGCTGCGTCCTCGAGGGTCTCTGCCGCCGCGAGCACGTGGCTGACTGCGAGCTGTGTCTGCTGAAGGCTCTCGACCCGCTTGCGCTCAGTGATGTCTCTGAACACCACGACGGCACCGACGAGCATACCGTCCTCGTGGACGGGCGTGCTCACGTACTCGACCGGAAAGCGGGTACCGTCCTTTCTCCAGAAAATCTCGTTGTGCACCTGATGGACGGCGCCGTCTTTGAGCGCAGCGTAGATGGGACAAGCCTCCCGCGGGTAGAGAGTGCCGTCGGAGCGTGAATGGTGAATCAGGTCATGGATGGGCTGGCCGATCAGGTCAGCAATGTCCCAGCCCAGCATACGGGCCGCGGCGGGATTTACGAACGTGGTGCGTCCATCGAGATCGAGACCATAGATGCCGTCGCCGGCCGAGTTCAGCAAGAGCTGGTTGTGGCGGCTGAGCCGGCGCAGCGCGTCCTCGGCCCGCTTCCGCTCGCTGATATCGCGGATAATGCCGCTGTAGTAGGTGCCGTCCTGCGTGGTCCACGACGCGAGCGACAGTTCCAGCGGGAACTCCTGTCCGGATTTCGTGAGACCCGTGAACTCCAGAGTTTTGCCGACTAGGGAGGATTGGCCGGTGCTGCCCAGTCTCGCCAGGGCCGCCTCATGCAACTGACGATAACGCAGGGGCATGAGGATCGTCAGCGGCTGGCCCAGCGCTTCCAGCCTGGAATAGCCAAACAGCCGTTCCGCTGCCCGGTTCCAGGAGACGATGTGCCCCCGGTGATCGGCGAGCACGATGGCGTCGGTGGCGGATTCGACCAATGTGCGAAATCGGGCCTCGCTGTCGTGCAACGCCTGCTCCACGTGCGCGGCCCGCACTTCGAGGCCTTTGACGGAGAATGCCCGCCGGAGAATGGACTTGACCTCTGCGGAGTCGTATGGCTTGGTCAGATAGGCGAACGCGCCGCGTGTCAACGAGCCCGATCGGTTCTCCATTGTGCCGTGCGCCGTGATGACGACGATGGGCAGATTGGGGTCCAGTTCCGTGAAAACCTTGAGCACCGACAAGCCGTCCAGGTCGGGGAGTTGCATGTCGAGGATGGCCGCTCCGTAACGCTTCTGTTTGACAAGCCGGATGGCCTCGGCGCCGTGCCCGACGCTCTCCACGGCGTACCCTTCATGGATCAACATGTCGCTGAGCGAATCGCGGATGTCGGGATTGTCATCCACGATGAGGACGGCGGGAGCGGACATGCCAGAGTGCCTGTGCTCGTGCTCAGGGTATGCAATCATCGCCAGTTCAGTGGGCATCACAAAAGTAATGAAGCAACCGCCGTGCCATGGCGGGGGATTCCGCTCGCCGAGGAGCTCGACAGAAACCCCTTGATTCAATAAAGAAAGAGGGCATCGAGTTGTGGAGAATACGGGGTTTGTTCTGAGACCAGCGGATCCGCGGGTATCGAATGCAATACGAGACGGTATCGGAAGGGATACACCCTTGGGAGATGGTGAATGAGGACATTGGGGAGAAGGGAAAGACGCGGTAAAACTGACGGCTGAATTATGTCGCCTGTCGTTCAAGCGGAAGCGTAAAGAAGAAACGGCTACCTTCGCCAAGCCGGCTCTCCACCCAAATCTGCCCGCCGTGCAATTCGACGAATTGCTTGCAGATCGGCAAGCCAAGGTGCGAGCCCTGCTCGTCCGGGAGCGGGGATTTCAGCTTGACCGTCTCTTCGAACAGCTTGGGGATTTCCTCTTCAGGAATCCCGCATCCGGTGTCGGCGATGCAGGTTTCCAGGAAGCCGTCGTCACGGACGAGACATCGGATGTGCACCTCGCCGCCGGGAGGAGTGAATTTGATGGCATTGTTAACGAGATTCATGATCACCCGTTCAACCTTGTTCCGATCGACTCTAAGCGGGGGGAGATCGCCCGCTCGGGTGATATGCAGGGCCACCCCTTTCTTGTCGGCCGTCACCCGCTGATTGTCGGCCACGTCCGCCACAATGTCGAACATGGAGTGGACACCGAGCACCAACTGCTCCGGCCGCAGCACCGGATTGATCACCGGGGGAAGCTGCTCGGTGAGGTCCTTGAGCTTCGTGAGATTATTTTTGGCCCGCTTCAGGTATCCCACCTGTCGTTCAGTCAGGGGACCGGCAATGAGGTCCAACATGTTGTCGACGAACCCCGTGATCGAGGTCAAGGGCGTCCGCATGTCGTGCATGATCGCCCGCATGAGCTTCATCCGCCGTTGATATTCTTCTTCCAGCCGATCGTTGATGCGTTGTAATTCCTGCGTCCGTTCCTGCACGCGCTTTTCGAGCGTCTGCGTGAGCAGATCCAGTTCGAGGTAGGTGTGGGCGTTGTCGAGCGCCACCGCGACGTGACGAGCGACCGTCATCAACAGTTCGAGGTCCTCCTGCACGCAGCGGGAGCCGCCCCGATCCGCTGCCAGGTAGCCCAGAGAGCGCTGCTGGCTGCAAAGCGGCACCGCGACGAACGAGATGACGCCGATCTCCCGGACGAACTCCAACATCGAGGGATGCATGCGCTGCGCCACCGTTTCGATGTCGAGCGCGAGCACAGGCTTCCCATGCAGCAGCAGATCCGCGTCGAGGCTCCCGTCGTCCTGCACCCGAATTTCCAGGGATCGAGTTTGCCGTTCCATGTCGGGCGGCACCCCCGCGACGCGCCCCACGTAGGCAATCCCCCGTTTGCTGTCGTAGAGCATCAGGATCGTGCGCACAAAGCCCAGGTTTTCGATCAGCAGTTGCAGGACGGTCGTCAGCAGTTTGTCGAGGTCGAGCGTCGAGGCGATGACCGCGCTGGCTTGGTTCAGCGTGGTCAACTGGTTCACCTGGCGCCGGATGGTTTCCAGATTAGCCGAGATCGCCTGGTCTCGCTCCTTTAGCGACTGCATCATCTGATTGAACGACTGCGTAAGCAGGCCGACTTCGTCTCGAGTGGTGGGCGTGAGAGAGATGGTCAGATCCCCCTCGGCCACCTGCCGCGCCATCCTCGCCAGGCTGTGCAGCGGCGTAATGATCCGCATGGTGAGCAGGAGCGTCCCCACAATGCCGGTGGCGATAATCGCCAACGTGATCAATATGACGTTCTTGATGAGGTCGGTCAGGGCGCGCTGGAGTTTCTGCGCGCTCAGGCCGATCCGAATCACGCCATAGACCAGCTCCTTCGGCTCGCCCTGTTTCGGATTCTGGCTTTCCTCCGACTGCAAGGCCAACGCGTCGGAGTGTAACTTTCCCCGACTGGAGAGCACGACCGGCAGGGCGAAGTCGTAGAATGAGTCCCCGTCCCGATCCCGCAGATGCGTGATCCGTGGCAGGAGCGGAGGGGTCACGTGCGGGTGACTTGTGACAGACGGATCCGGATACAGCGGCCAGTCGGCAGAGCGGGAGAAATCCGGCCTGCCCGAAAGATGCCCCTTGCTCTTGGCCGCCAGGACGGTGCCGTCCGAGCCTGTGATCACCACGTACATGACCTCGTCCACTTCCATGACGCCGTCCGCGTACGTCTCCAGCGTCGGCCGGTCTTCGCTGATGATGGCAAAGCGGGCTGTGTGTTCCAAATTTTTAATCAGCACGGTGCCCAAGTCGGTCAACCGCTCGATCATCGCTGCGCGCTTGTCCTGGACGAAATACCAGCTCACGCTCGAGGTGATCGCCACGATGATCAGGCTGGAGAGCGCCACGAACTTCGTCCGCAGGCTGACGAAACGGTGATGCGGATAGCGATCCATCGGCTGCCTCAGCGTTCGGCGCTCAATAGAGTTCATCGGCGCGGGCTTCGATCTCCTTGGGAATGTTGATGCCCAGGAACCGCGCCGTTTTCAGGTTAAGAGCTATCTTAATCCGGTCGGCCGGAACGGCCTTGAGCGGCAGGGTGACCCGTCCTTCCAGAATTCTCCGGGCCAAGCCGCCCGCCTGACGGCCAATATCGCCATAATCCACCGAGATGCTGAGCAGGGCGCCGCTTCGGACGAACTCCGGTGAGAAGCCGAGCACCGGGACTCTCTGATCCAGAGCTGTGTTCAGGATGTACCGAAGCGACTCGTCGGTCAAGACCGTTGAGTCCGGCACCAGCCACAGCGCCCCGACCGTTGGCAGTAGGCTCCGGAGCGAGGTCGGCACGTCCTTTTCACTCGCCACTTGGGCGGCAACCAGATCGAAGCCGAACGCCGTGGCCTGGCGGTGGGCCTCTTCAATGGTGGCCGAGGTCTTGGTCGGGTCATACAGGACGCCAATGCGCTTTAGGCCGGGCAGGAGTGACCGGATAGTGCTGAACTGCTTCCCAATCGGGACTTCCAAAAGGATGCCGGTCATGTTGGGCGCTGTCAGGTCGTGCTTCGAGGGGTCGAGCACCATCACATAAATGACCGGGGTATCGACGATTTCCAGTTTGGCAGCCATCGCCGCTTTCAAGCCGACGGCCAGGACCAACATGGCGTCCGATGCGCGGATTCTCCTCGCGAGCTTGCGACCTTGGTCCAGGCTGCCGTCCAGATCGTATTCCCTGAAAGTCGAGCCGTTCGGTGCCGCGGCTTTGAAGCCATCGACGGCGTCGTTGTACGCTTTGATGTTGGACGACTTGAGGATGGCGATTTCGGCGGCTGCGGCAGGAGCAGGAACCAAGTCGGTGGCTTGGCCGATCATCAGCAGGCAGGCGCACACGATGATCTTGCCGAGAATGCGTTCGTTCACCAGGCTGGGCTCCTCACGGCCCGGCTCGAAAATAGCCGTTAGTTGTTTGCCACAGTCCTCAGCTTCCTCTGATAGCTGATAACTGATAGCCTTTCTTCACAACATTCCCGCACGTTGCTTGAGCGCTGTCACGTCACGCACCGTCCCGAGCACGCGGATTGCGGCCCCGTCTGCATCCCGGATCACCTGACCCGACCAGGCCAGCCAATGCAGCGATCCGTCCGGTTGGATCACCCGATGTTCGAACTCACATGCTGCTCGCCCCTCGATGGCGTCCTGGATGGCGTGCAGCACGGCGCCCCGATCCGCGAGATAGATGAGATCCAGATAAGCGGCATGCGTGCCGGAAAACGAACCGGCAGAGAGGCCGAAAAACGCCTCTGTGGTTTCGGACCAATACACGCGGCCCGAGCGGAGATCCCAATCCCACACACCCAGGTCTGCAGCGCGAAGCGCCAGCCGCAGCCGATCCTCGCTCGCGCGCAGGGCCTCCTCCGCGCGTTTGCGGTCCGTGATGCATTGTAGCGAGCCCGCCATGCGCACAAGATTTCCCGCCTCGTCCCAGATCGCCTGCCCTCTGGCCCGGAACCAGCGGTATTCGCCCTGCTTGGTCAGCAGGCGGTATTCCACGTCGTACGGATCCCTTCGCTCGATGTGCGCGGCTAGCGCGGCAAAGACGCGGTCCTTGTCCTCCGGATGCAACCGCGACGTCCAACTCTCCAGCACGTTGGGGAACTCGTCATCGGCGTACCCCAGCATGTGCTTGAGCCGCGGCGAATACCAGACAGGCGTGCGCGGGGAGGACCAGTGTTCACCGGGTAGGGGGCGGCCGTCCCAGAGACCGTCGGTAGAGCCGCTGACGGCCAGCTCCAGCCTTTCTTCCTTCTCACGTAAGGCGTCCTCGATGCGCTTGCGCGCGGTGATGTCCTCGGCGATCCCGGCGATCCGATATACCTGGCCGGCCGCGTCATGGATGGGAAAAGCACGGTCCCGGATCCATCGTTCCGATCCGTCCGGGCGGATGATCCGATACTCCTCATCGTACTCCCCGCCGACTTGCTTGGTCAGCACCGCGTGAAGGATGCGGCTCCGATCGTCTGGGTGAATGGCGTCCAGCCAGGAACGCGGGGACGCGTAGAGCGTCTCGCAGGGTCGGCCCCAGATCAGTTCGTAAGCAGGACTCACATAGAAGATCTGGTTCTTATCGGGATCGCTGAGCCAAAAAACTTCTTTGATCTGTTCGGCTAACTGGCGGAATCGCTCCTCGCTTTCCCGCTGCGCATCCTCTGCACGTTTGCGGTCCGTGATGTCCACGACAACCCCCTCGAGCCACAGGACCTGCCCGCTCCGGTCGAACACCGCCTGGCCCTTTTCGTAGACCCAACAAATCTCGCCGTCTTTGCGAAGCAATCGATATTCGATGACATAGGGCTGCCTGCGCGCGACGGCCTCGAGAACTTTCCGCTCGACCGTTGTCCGATCGTCCGGGTGGATCACGCTGGCGTAGGACCGCACGCGATTGCCGAGGAAATCCGACGCGGGATAGCCGCACAGGTCTTCAATGGCGTTGCTCAGGAACTCCATGGTCCAATCGGGATCACAGGCGCAGCGATAGACGGCGCCGGGAATGTTGGAGACTAGGGAGCGGAACCGCTCTTCACTCGCGGCAAGCGCCGCATGGATCCGTTTGCGCTCAGAGACGTCGCGGATGATACCGCTGAAGAACGCACCGCTCTTCGTGCGCCACGTCGCCAGGGACAGCTCCAGCGGAAACTCGACGCCGTCTTTGCGCAAGCCCTCCAACTCAACGATCCGTCCGATGAGGTGAGCTTCGCCTGTGGACTGCAAACGCTGGATACCCTTCTGATGAGCCGCGTGGTAACGTGCGGGCATGAGCAAGGTCAACGGTTTCCCAAGCACCTCCTCTTCGGTGTACCCGAACAGTGTTGACGCGGCTTGGTTCCAGGACACGATGTGGCCGCGATGGTCGGCGACGATGATGGCATCCGTCGCCGACTCAACCAACGAACGAAACCGTTCCTCGCTCTCGCTCAGAGCGAGCTCTACCCGGGCTGCCTTCACGGCCAGGGCCTTGACCCCGACCGCCTTGCGCAGCGTGGCGCGCAGCTCGTCGCGGTTATAGGGCTTGGTCAGATAATCGAAGGCGCCTTGGGTCCGCAAATCGACTCGCCGATCCGTCGAAACATCCGCGGTCAGGACGATAACCGGCAGTGTCGAGTCACGCGCCTGCAGCGCCTTCAACACGGCGAGCCCGTCGCCGTCGGGCAGCGTCAGGTCGAGCAACACCGCGTTGTAATGGCGTTCGGTGGCGCGGGCGATGGCTTCCGTGCAGGTGCCGACGAAATCCACTTGGTACCCGTCGTGCTCCAAGAGGTCCTGGAGGGTCAACACGATGTCTTCTTCATCGTCGACGATGAGGATGCGGTGTTCAGCGGTGGTCATGGCAACCTCCACTATCCCAATGTGGGATGAGGAATGTGGAATGAGGAAAGCTCCGCTGGAAGTTGGGAATTAGAAATCTGCAATGACAATTCTTGACATCGGGAGAAGAAGCGCGCGTGTTCGACCGGAGGTTCTGACGGGTCGTCAACGTGATACGGCTGAGGAGATTCATAAGCTCCCGGCACTCCTGAAGCAACGTGGTGACTCCCAGACTATTCGCCAGGCCGGATTCGCAAACCATTCGTAACCACTAATGGGTTTCGCGCGCTTCTTTCATGGCAATGGACATCTTCGCAAGACAATCGCTTTTACTCTGTGCGGCCATGGCTCCCTCAATGTTCGCCGCGATCAAAGTGCCAGAGCAAATGAGTTGCCCAGACAGAATCAATGAATCAATTCTTTCCAATCAAGCTGGAGGCGTGGCTCAGCTTGGCGATCCGTAAAGCAAAAGCGACGCTCTTCATTCAAAATTTCAGGGTAAGCCATCCCATCACCCGGCTGCCGATCTCATCTCCCAGGGGATGTTCGCGGTGCTTGTCGTTCAGCGCATTGAACGCGGAGACCGCGACCTCCGCTTCGCGCAGATAGCCGGCTGCTGCCTTCTGCTGCCAGAACTTATAGCCGGCGCGGAGGTTCAGGAGATTGTAGCTGCCGACGCGGGGGTTCGGCGGCGTGAAGCCGCCGAAGGGCGCAAACTGGACAAACGCCGCGTGCACCGGATAGGTCGCTGCCCCGACATGATGGAGTGCGATCTCGCCAGAGAGTCCACTTTCCCACTCTCCCCGGAGCCCCGCATTAATCTTGAAACGGGGCGCGCCCCGCCGATCGGTGTCCGTAAAGGTCTGGCCGAGCTCTTGATAAGCATAGTTTGCGAAGCCCGTCAGCCAGCGGGTGGCCAGGAACTCGACGCCAGCCTCGCCGCCATAAATGTCGGCTTCTCCGCTATTGCCCGGGGTAACGACCGACCCAACGGACTTAAACTCGATCAGATCAGAGATGTGGTTGAAAAACAGGCTGAGCCGGGTCCGGAGCCGGTGCTTGAAGAACCAGCCTTGATAGCCAACTTCATAGGAAACAATCCGCTCGGGATTCAGGCCTGTGGATCCTCGGATCTGAGCCGGTGTCGGAGAACCCGTGATCTGGCTTTGATGCTCGGCATGGGTTTCAAAGAGCGTCGGGGGACGATACGCGACCGACATCGTCACTCGGAATGTATGATCGGGAGCCGGTGTGTAGAGCAAGGCCAAACGCGGGCTGATGGTCGCATGGATGAAGGTATCGAGGTCGTACCGTGCTCCCGCCACCACGGCGAGTGTCTGGACCGGCCTCCATTCGTCCTGCAAGTACACGCCAAACCGATCCTCCCGACTGAAGCGGTCAATGAAATTGCTCGATAAGCTATTGTGCCGATAGTTGAAGCCGTATGTCAGCCTGTTCGCAGCGGCGAGGTTCAGGGAATGTTGTGCTTCAATATTGAAGGTGTTCCCACGAAACACGGCGACCGGGCTTCCGCTTCGATCCGTAGACTGTAGGAAAGGAGCCAAGAGCGGATGAGTGTTCACATCCGCCGTCGTGTCGTATCCGTTCCAAAATGCACGCACGAACAAATCTGGTCGCTCGTAGCCCACCTGGGCGTAGCTGAGCGCCGGCCGATCTTTGAGTATCACCGTACGGGTGATCTGCCCGTCCAGCCGATTCACATCCACGAGGCCGCCTGAGACGACCAGCTTCGATACACCCGACAATGCGTATTCTGTCTGGATATTGAACTTGTGATCACGAAAGGCCAAGGCGTCGCGATTCCGCCACTGCTGGTTCTGATCTCGTCCGACGGACAAGCGGTAGCCGAGCTTGCCGATCGTGCCGGCGTGAATCGCCGCGCTTGAGATCGTGCCGAGTTCCCCGCCCCCGAATTGGAGTGTGGTCCCTTTTATTTCCTCTGGCGACTTGGTGATGATATTAATGATGCCGTCGAAGGCGTTGAAGCCGTACACGGCGGAAGCCGGGCCTTTGAGCACCTCGATCCGTTTGATTTCCGGCAAGGTGACGGGGATCGCCTTCCAATACACTGAAGCTTGCGAGTCGATGAAGATCGATCGCCCATCCACCATGACCAACAGCTTGTTGGCGATGGTCTGGTTGTCTCCGCGCGCGCTGACGTTGAAATCAGCTCCGCTCATCTGGATGACCTCGAGACCGGGAATGCGGCGCAAGATGGTCGGGAGGTCCGTCGCGCCGGACTGCCGAATGTCCTCATCCGTGATCACATAGACATTTGACGCTGCCTCTGAGATCGGCTGTTCGTAGCGCGACGCGATGCTCACGGTCTCTTCTTGCAAGAACTTGATTTCTTCGCTCCCGGCGGCCAGTAGGCCCTCCGCAGGCCGCTCCGTTTCTTGAGCCTCAACCACCCCTGCAGCCGTCAGGCCCGCGGTGAGGACCGCGGCCCAGAACGGATGGCCCTCTCGTCGTGGTCTAGTCATGTGCCGAGCCTCCCGACTCAGCACGCCGTGTTCAGTTTCCAGCTCTCAGCGTTCAGCCATCAGCACATAGATCCGTGTGCTCCCCTCATCCCGGCCTTCTCCCTCGCGGAAGAGAGAGAAGGGGAAGTCAACAGGCACTCAACCCATTCCACATTCCACGTTCAGAGTTTCCCTTGTGCCACTCGCTTGACCCTGGCGGACACAGGAGGTCGCTATGGCTTTCATTCAGGTGTCTGCGGGCTGAATCCGGAACAGTTGAAGCGAGCGATGAAAGCGCTCGGCTCCAAGACCACCACGATTGGTGATTCACGATTACAGCATGCCAGGGGGCCGGATGCCTTCAAGAACCACTCCGTTCGCCATCTTCGACACCCCGGTTTCCATCGAGATTTGCCGTACCGGTCGCTTCACGTTTCCTCTCTTCACACCGATTGAGTCGCACTGGATACAGGCTGCAGAGATTCTGAGCGCCGTACGGAAACGTCAGCCCTACGACGCGAACCAATTGCGCGCCTCGGTCTTCGACGTATTGATCGCTCTGTCGGTGTGCAGTATTGCTGCGGCCGTGACCATCTGCAACGAGTCCGACTTCCAGGCGATCCGCCGCCATGTGTCGTTTCATCTGGTCTGATGGAAGCCCTGTGGTTCTCGCCGCGGTATTCAGGCGGCCTCGCTCCACATGTTTCATGCTTCGCTCACGATTCATCACGCAACACTCGGCAGCGAGCACTCAGCATTCAGCGATCCGCGTCCAGCACGCCTCCGCCCCCCTTATTCCGGCCTGCTCGGGGTGTCCATTGCTTTGGCGGATGCAATGAGCCGTCTATGTCGGCCTTCCCTCCTGCGGGGAGAATGCGGATAAGCGCAGGAGCTAGGGGCAACCCGGCGCAACGAGGGAGCAGGTGGTCATGACCCTTCGCAAAATGCATGCTTATTTCTTCGATGGCTGGAGTTGGGCTGTGGCGTAAGGAACGATTGAAAAACCAAGAACTTGCGGCAATAAACCGAGTGAGCTGGGGCAAACTCGGCTTAGAGATGTGAAGTAGGGTTATCGGTCTGGATACGGGGGCGTATTGGTTCAGATACAGGTTTCCACACGGCCTTGGGGCGACCGGGCTTGAGTTCTTCCATGCGCTTGGGGAAGGGTTCGCCGTTGCGGCGTTCCAGACGGTCCAGCGCATCGCTGATGGCATCCGCCACCAGTTTCGCCATCGTCAGGCCGGGTGTCCAATAGACCGTATTACGGAGCCGCTCCAAGAGGTCGGCAGGCAGGTTCAGCGTGAGTCGCCGCCTCTCCGGCTTCATGAACAGCCTGGCTTTTCTCACCTGCCCTGCCTTGGGCGTTCCGTGGTTCGTTACATCGGGCTGCATGGGACTACCATGAAACCGTCGGCGAGCGGTGGCGGCCGGGATCAGGCCGCATGGGAGCGTCGCTCGACCAATGGAGGACCAGTCTTCGGTTCTTGTGCAACGGGCTCATCTACGCCCTCAGCATCAAAATGGGCCTTAGCCGTGCGGGTGCGGACTGGCTCTTCGCTCCATGTGGCGAGGACCATCAGCCACACCATGCCAGCTATTCCGATGAGTAATCCCCAGGTGACAATTTCCCAGTCCATGGCGTGGCCTCCTTCTTGGGTCTCCTCTTCCCCTCCCGAAGAAAGGTTTGAGAAACAGTGCTGGAGAGCCGGTCGCAAGTAACCGACAGTGACTAGCTACCAGCGGCTTGCTCGGCTCTACTCGCGACGAAAGATAGCAACACCCATGCCATACTGTCCCTAGACAGCACGTCATCGAGTGCCACGAAGGAATTCCTCGTTTTTCAACTGCGTGGAGGAACGCTGGAAGGCCGGACAAAGGCAGCCCGGCCGGTGATGGCTGGCCGCAGTGTATCAAAGGCGATGCGGCCGCGTATCTAAACGGATAACGAACGCGAAACGATGCCGTGATTATCCCGCGCGACGTATAGGCGGGAGATGTATATCGGATTGGGTCAAGAGATGATCGAGCAGCTTCTGTAGCAGCGGATCATCGGGAGTAGCCTGAATCAATTCGTACAGGCAGGCAATCGCGTCGTACCAGAGTCCGCTCTCCGCATACTGATACACCGTGTCCAACTCGCAGGTCCAGGAACAGGGCAGCCCCAAGGCGCATCCTTCGCTGAATGGGATCCGTTCGATCATGCCGCCGCTCACGATATCGCGCGAGGGGTTGTCCGGATCGAGCACCAATGTGACGAACCACCGGTATTGCTCCCGTTCCTTCAACGTGACGCCGTAATCTTTGAGATGCACGCACTGGAGCCCCGGACGGCCGGGGGAGGGCAACGTCGCTTCGAGGATCGGTTTGATCGCGTGGGAATCCAGGATTGTGAGGGTCAGCGGCTGCGTCGTGGCTTGTGAGAGGAACCAACACAGGGAGGGATCGCTTTTCAGGGTCAGGCCCACATGGTCGGGAACCAATGCCACCAACGCCGGATCCCCAGGCTCGCCGCCGCGCGCCGCCCCGCCGATTCTCGCACGCGGAACGCTCTCTTTCCTCGGCTTGTAGGTCGGCATGGGCCGTTCGGAAGGCGCCACAGGCTTGTGAAGTTGTGTAACAGCCGACTCGGCCGATGCAGGAGCGGTGCCGAACCTGGGCGGACCGGGCGCGAGTGCACAGACCAGGAGAACAGCGCCCAAGAGAACAACGGGAAAGCCCTCGGGCAATGTACTCATCCTCACTTACTCACTTCCACCTTGGCGCAAGTCCCAGTCGGCGACTTCCGGCAAGTCGGCCTGCTGCAGGAACGAGGCACGGATTCGGCGAAGGGACCGATCCTGGGGCGACGCCGCAATGAGGTCGGAAATCGCGGCGAGCAGGTCGTACCACAAACCCTCCTCCGCGTAACACTGGGCTGCCTCCAGAGAGGCCGCGACCGCCATTCTGCAGGTGGTCTCATGGTTCCCCACGCGCTCGATCACCCCGCCCGTGACAATATCGCGCGCCGGCGAGTTGGGATCGGGAACTAGAGAGACGAACCAACGGTACTGCACGTGTTCTTCCAGCGCGATGCCGTAGTCCTTCAGCCGGATCACTTGCAGCCCTGCGCGTCGGGGAGAAGCGAGCGTCACGTGGAACAGCGGCTTGATGACCCGCGTGTCGATCAAGGTAAAGGTGATGGGCAGAGATGTCGTCTTTGACAGATACCAGTAGAGGGTCGGTTGCACGGCAACGGTGAAGCCGATGTGATCCGGCACCAGAGCCAGCGCCCGTGGCGCCTCGGCGTCGATTCCGCGCGTCGGACTGAAGATACGCGCGCGGGGCGTGGCGCGCTCGCGGGGCTTGTACAGCGGAGCCAGCGAATCCGCCTCGCGGATGTGCTGGAATTCCGCCGCGGGGGAGGCGACGTCGCTGAATGCCAGACTGGAGAGCCCCAGGCTGCATGCCGCCAGCCAGCGTATGGCCGGCCTTAGAGGGTTCATCGCCTCACCGTTGCACAAATGCGGTCGTCTCGTCCGTCTCAACTTTGCGCGCCGGACACGGCGTGCCGTTCTGCATACGGTCGTATTCAGCGACGTCGTTCAGCCCGACCTGCTCCAGCAGAGACGCGCGCATGAGGCGCAGGACGCGGTCCTTCGGATGGGCGGTGATCAAGTCGGAGATCACCTGGATGGCGTCATACCAGAGGCCGGACTCCACGTACAGACAGAAAACGTCCAGCGGATCTTTGCACTTGGTCCTGCCCTCGACGATTGCGTCCAGATAAGGAATGCGTTCAATGGCGCCGGCCGCGTGAATGTCTTTCGACCGCGATTCCGGGTCGATGATCACGGCAATGTGCCACCAATACTGCACCGCTTCTTCCAGCGCCTCGTTGTAGTCGGCAAGCCCCACCATCTGGATGCCGGGACAGGGTGGAGGCTTCAGCGACACCTGTAGCTCCGGCTGGTAGTGGCGGTTGTCCACCAATGTGAACTCGATTGGATAGGTGGTTATCTGGGACAGGTACCAATACAAGGCCGGCGATTTGCGAATGGTGAAGCCGATATGGTCGGCCGGAGCGAGGACCTTGACGACCGGTTCGCCTTTCTCTCCTCCGCGGAAGCCTCCATCCACCCGGCCTCGAAGCGCGCTGCCCTTGCGCGGCTTATAGACCGGCATCGTCGGCTCGATGAGCTTCGTGTCGCCCTGAATCTGTTCGGTTGGGACCTTTGGTTCGGTGTCGATGGCGAGCCCCGGTTGCGGGGTTCCGAAGTCGAGGACGAGAGCGACGGCCGCCAGGATCGGAAGGAAACGCATGGATCCTCCAAGAACCGGCCATGTCTTGCGGCAGGAATGCCGAGAGTCTAGCATGTTCGCTCGCTCGGAGCTATAGGGGGCTCAACCCATTACAGCCAGTTGTTCAGTAACAGGAACGGCGACCAATACGCCGGATGTTGATACACGGGATCGCCCAGCAGTTTCAGTTGGGCGCGCTGGAGCGCCACGGCCTTGGAGGCAGCCGGATCGCGGAGTTGCTTGTAGAACTCGACCACCAACGTGGACGAAGCTTCGTCGTTGATGGACCACAAAGTGGCAAGCGCGCTTCGGGCGCCGGCCTTGATCGCCACGCCCGCCAGGCCCAATGCGGCCCGGTCGTCGCCGGCCGCGGTCTCACAGGCGCTCAACGTCAGCAGCTCCAGCGGGTCCTGCCGAAACCGGAAGAGTCCCACGTACTGATCCAGCTTGCTCATCGTCAGCTTGTCGTCATAGGTCAGGACGAAGGAGTGCGCCACGTCTTTCTCGAATCGACCGTGCGAGGCGATGTGGAGCACGGACAGCGGCTTCTCCTTCAATGCCTTTTCCAGGCCGGTGACGAGGAACTGCTTGTTGACCAGTTGCTCGCCGCCGTACAACGTGCGAATCGTCTGCAGCTCGATGGTCACGTGCGGCAGGGGCGGAAAGCCTTGCGTGGCTTGGGTGAGGCCGCCGGCCAGCATCTTCAGCCGATCCCGGTTGAGGGGGCGCGGATCGGTCAGGTTGAGACCCGGCGTGGTGGCGATGGCGAAACGCTTGATCACGAAATCGGCGCCGTCGTGCAGGGCGGCGAGGGGGATCGTCCGGAGCGGACCGTCTGGCACCACGACCAGTGTGTCGATCGCGAAGGCCTTCAAGTCCGCGTCAAGCGGACGGAGCAACCATTCATAGAGCTGCTGCGCGTGGGGCAGGTACTCGCGCGTGGTCCGTTTCTCCAACAGGCGCCGGAAAGTCCGGACTTCCTGTGTCAGCGTCATCGAAGGAACCGGGACGGTCACCCGCTTCAACCCGGTCGGCAGGCTCACCAGCAACTCGGTCCGATCGGCAAAGATGATCGGGTACAGCACCGCAGTGGTCTTGGAAATGGCATCCAGCGTGGTCGTGTGCGCCTGCAATGCGTCGACGCACTCGTCGCGGAAATAGTCCCGCAGCTCGGCGGCCCTAGAGGCCTCCACCGCGTCCCGCGCGGCCTTGAGATAGCCTTGGGAGGCAGGGCCCTCTTCGGTCAACGCGGCCCGTTGCAACAACAGATCCGCGAACTCGAAAAAGAGCGGACGAACGGAGCCCTGCCCTGGCGACCCGGCCTCTTGCGAGGCGGTCGCCACCTCCGGACGGATCGGTTGCAGGGTGGCCGTCGCGCTGCGGTAAGCCGCGATGGCTTCATCCAGTTTGCCCAACGCCGCGAGCAGGCGGCCGGTCTGCCACTGCCAGCGATAAAGCGATTCCGGGGCGCCGGCCGATTGGGCTGCGAAGACCGCCTGCCGCGTCAAAGTCAGTGCGTCGTCGTAGCGATGTTCCGTCTCATAGAGATGACCAAGGTGCCCCCAGGCATAGGACAGTGTCCGGACGTCACCCATCTGTTCCGCCACCCCGGCCGCGTCCTGCAACACCGCCGCCGCCCGCAGGAGGAGCGGATCGCTCAGGTCCGGGAACGCGCTGCGTAGGTCGTGGTACAGCAAGCCGAGCGTGATGAGCGCGGCCGCCTTGTCGTGCGAGGCCGGACGGTCCCTCAGTTGATCGTACACCTGATCCAACCAGAGCCGCGCGTCCTGGTGGCGTTTCAACTGGAGCGCGACGCGCGCCGCGTTGAGCCGCGCCCGAATCGCAAGCGCCGGCTGATTGGTGCCTTGGGCCAACAGATCGCTCTCGGTAAAGGCCGCCAGCGCGTCGGCGTACTGCTGATAGGCGGAGCGAACGATGCCGAGGTCGTTCAGCACGGCGGCGGTGAGACCGCGAGCCTGCTGCTGCCTCGCGATCTCCAAGGCCTGGGTCAAGTGATGCACGGCGGCCTCGGGCTGCCGGTTCGCGAAGTAGGCTTTGCCCAGGCCGTCCAGCACGACCCCAAACCACTCGGGATCGCCGGCCTGCTCGGCCAGGCTCAGCGCCAACTCCAGGTGTTGAAGCGCCGGCTTGAGTTGTCCAATCGCCTGCTCGGCCTGCGCGGCATGGACCAACGCCTGGCTCTGTTCCTTGACGCGCTCGTCCCGTTCGTAGAGCCGGGCCGCCTCTTTCCATACGGCCAGCGCCTGATCGAACGCGCCGCGCGAAAACGCCTGCGCGCCCTGCTGCATCAAAACTTCGGGCGGTGTCGGCCCGGGGACGGCGGCCAACGCGGGGAAAGCGACGGCGAGGACGGTCATGAAAAGGAGGAGAGCGGCGAACATATGACGAACCATGGAGAGCCTCGCAGGTGCCACTGCTTCATGAATGGTGCTCCAAATCCATTGCCTCTGGCCTCTTGCCTCGTGCCGGTTGCTTTCATAGCGCCTGCACGACGAACTGCAGATGAATCCCGTGATCCTGCAGGTTGCCCCCCTGGGTCTCAACATGATTCAACGGCACGCCCCAATAGACCTCAAACCGCGCGCGGTCCTGTGGCAGAATCATCCACCGGACTCCAAGCCCGACGCTGGCCAGGGTTTCGGGGGCCGGCGTCCCACCCTTTGCGTTCCAGGCGCGTCCGACATCAATGAACTGCGCGAACTGCAGGCGGTCCTCGCCGGCCGCTGAACGCCACAGCGGCCACCGTGCTTCCACTGAAGCCAGGTACGCGTTGTCGCGCACCAGGGTATTCTCGCGGTACCCGCGCACGCTGAACCGCCCGCCCACGGGCACCTGCTCCAGCGGGAACAGTCGATCGTTTGCCACTTGGAGGTCCATCCGGCCGAGGAGTTGCAAACCCCACCAGTCGTCGAAGCGCCGGACGCCCTGCATCTGACCGAGCCAGGCGAAATATTGGCTGTCGGGCAGGGGGCCGTGATTGATCGTCGCTTCTAGCACATCGATGCCGACCGTAAACCGTGACCGCGCCGCAAAGACGGAATTCGTCGTGCGGTGCGTCCACTCTTGGACGAAGCGCAACGCGCTCACGGTATTGACACCGGTCGGCGACGAGCCGGGAATGAAGAGCGAGGGGACGCCGGGAATGTCGAAGATCGAGGTGACCTTGTTATACAGGCGTTCGCCGACGATCGCGACGGCGAATTCGTCGGACAACGTCCGGACTACTGGATGCCGCAAGGTGAAGCCGATGATCTCGGCCTGCACCCGCAGGTTCAACGGCCGGAATGGCGCTTCGACGACGAGGAAGTCGTTGCGCCGGTAGGAGGCCGTGAACGTCGTGTCATACCGATTCAAAGGCAGCGTATAGAACGTGTCGATGATCGGATCAACCCCGCGCGACCGCCCGTACGTGAAGCTAAACGGATCGCCGTTGCCGGTCAGATTGTGATGCGCCACGGTGCCAAGCCCCCGTTCCGCGCCCACCACCGGCGTCTGAAAGTTGTTGAATTCCAGCCAGGCCTTGAAGGGGCTCGCTTCCGTCACCCGCAGGTGCAACACGCTCTCCCCCCGTTGGTCGCCCGGGCGCAGTTCCGCATTGATCCGCTGGATGCGCGGATCCTGCTGGAGCAGTTGCAAGCGCTCCTGAAGCGGCGCCAGGGTCACCGGGGTCGTCACACCGCGCGCAACCCGATCGCGGAGATAGGATGTCCGGAACCACTCGTTCCCTTCCACGTCGATGCGGGTCAATTTCCCTTCGATGATCTGGTAGGTGATGACACCGAACGTCACGTCCTGATCCGGGATGATCGCGCCGGAGGTGATGTAGCCCTTGTTCACGTACATCAAGGTCAACGCTAGGCGGAGCTTCTCCAGATCTTCCGTGGCTAGCATCCGATTCCGGAACGGAGCCACGACTTCGTCAATTTCGGCATCGGAGAACACCGTGCTGCCGACAACATGGATGTCGTGGACGAACACGCGAATCTTGGGCAACTGCTTTTCGATGCCGCCCTCTGGCGGGACCGGCACCGGCGGCAAGGCGGGCTTGGGCGGCGGCGTCGGCGGCTTGAATTCTTTTTTTAGCGGCGCCGGCGGCTCGCCTGACCGGCCCGTCGGATCAAAGATCGGCGGCAGCACCTGAGCGAAGGCTGTCGAAGTTGCCACTGTCGCCAGCATGACGAGTTCTAGTCCTCGCGCTATCAATCTTCCCCCTCGCCCCCATGTGGGAGGGGGCAAGGGGGATGGAACCCTCCTCGTCCCTCTCTTCCGGCTACCCGTTGCTCTTCGCCATGCCACAACAGGTGATGGAGAGGGTTGGGGTGAGGGGATCTTCTCCTCCGGGGCAGGTGACGTATGCGCCAGTTCACCCGCGCAACCGGTCATGATCCACAGCCTGCCGTCCAATCAACTGCAAACATCTGGGTCAAGAACCCACCCGGCGTCATCCGCCGCAACGAGAGAATGGGAGGTGGGTCTGTTTGGTCTATTGGGTCCGTCTGGTAAGAGGGCGTTCCTGTTCGACCTGGACCAGACAGACCACGCTCCCCCTCGTCCCTCGCCCTGAGCGCCTCGCCTGCGCTCGCCGTCGCGAGCGCACTCATCATCCACCCGCCCGGCTCCGCCGGCAGGGTGTCCCGCCCCGCCACGACGAAGCTGCTCGCCTGACCGCCCATCTGCGCCGCGCAGCGTACCGTGTTGAGAGCCGCTGCTTGCCGCACCGACTGCGGTAGCGTCGCCAACGTCCCAGCTAATTGCGAGGTGGGCGACTGGATCGTCACCGTCCCGCTCCGGCCGAACTGGGAGGAGGCATCCACCACGCTTGTCTGGTCCGCAAGAAACACCGGGGTCACGATCAGGATATTGCCACCCGTACCTTCCACAGCGGTGGCGAGGATCTGGCTCTGGTTCTGGAGGATCACGAACTCCGGATCGATCGTGATGTTCCCGCCGATTGTCTGGGAACCCTGCTGCACCGACGCCGTCATCTTGCTGTTGATCATCCGAAAGAGTGAAGTTGCCTGGACCGAGATATCCCCGCCACTCGCCTGCTTAGCCTCGGTCGTGACCGAACTGTCCTGCATGAAGAACGAGTTGCCGGCGTCGATGGCGATGTTCCCGGCATTCGCCGGCCCGGTGCTGCTGGCTGTGATCGAGGCGCCGCCCGTCAGGCTCACCGAGTCCGTAGCGGTGATGCCAATCGTGCCGCCGGTGGCCGAGGCGGCCGTGCCGGATGTCTTGGCCGATAGCGTCCCGCCGTTCTGCAGTGTGACCGAGTTAGCATGGAGGAACATGTCCCCGCCCGCGCCAGTGCCCGAGGTGGTGGTGAAGACCCCGCTGCCGGAGCCGCTGATCACGATGGACTCAGCCGGACTCGCCGTGCCTTCGATGGTCACGGTGCCCGCCGCACCGGACCCGGTGCTGCTGGCCGAGACCACCGCGCCGTCGGTGATCGAGACCTGATTAGCCCTGATGGTGATGGGGCCGCCGTTGCCTTGAGCAGCTGTCTCGCTGAGCACCTTCGTTCCGGGGCCAGATAAGGAGACCTTTGAACCAGTGATTTCGATAGGACCAGCAGACCCCGTACCCGGGTTGAGCGCGCTCGCTGAAATTATGGAGCCACTGGTGACAGTGGCTGAGTCGTCTGCACGAATTGTCAATCGGCCCCCGTTTCCGGATTGATTTATGGTCCTGCTCAATATGTTGCTGTTGTCCGAAACGGTAATATTCTTACCAATGAGAGTTAGGTCCCCGGCATTGCCTTGTGCGATGGTGCTCGAACTAATTTCAACGTTACCAGAAATGATGATGTTCGACGCAGATAGCTCGGCGGCCCCTACCCCTGCATCACTCGTCTGATTCCGATGTGAAATCTTTACTCCATTGGTAATCGTGAGAGAATCCGTAGCAGCAAGCTCCAGTCTCTGCGTCGTCGCCATATTCTGGGTGTCGATTGTCGCCTCATCGGTGATGATGAGGTTCCTCGCCTGGACCGATAAACCACCGGTTTCGCCACTGGCAGTGTTCCTCACATTCAGCTGTGTTTGATTTGCAGGTGATGCGCCCGGCACACCCGTTATGGAAACCTGACCGGTTGCGGCTATTGAGATGGAGCCAGTCGCTCCTCCTCCGGCCGCTTGTGACTCAATCACTCCGCCGCTCCTAAGATCTAAATTGTCGACGGCGAGCACCATATTCCCCGCCTGCCCCTCTGAACTGGTCCTAGTTCGGATGATCCCTTGATCTTCGACGGATACTAACGGTGCCGCAATATTGATCGATCCGCCGTCACCGGCACGGAGGACACGAGTGGTTCCGCTTGTCGTGCTTTCAATGTTGCTGAAGTTACCCAGGCCATCCGTCCCGTGAACGGAAACTGATCCTGACGCCGTAATGGAGATGTCTCCTGCTCGGCCATCCCCATCGGCAAATGCCACGATGGTAGAGGCGCCTGCGACTTCGACATTGTGTGCGTTGATGATGATCTCTCCTGCCCGGCCTTGTCCCGATGTCTGAGACGCGATCGCACTATAATTGTCGAGCGATACATCTCCGGTCACCTGAATATCCACCGCTGTCGTCGCACCGTTCACATCGCCCTGAGTAGCTGAAAACACAAGGGCACTCTCCATGATTAACTGTCCGCCGCGGATTCGGATCGTCCCCCCAATCCCTCCTGCCTCAAATGCGTTGTCACTGACATCGAGGAAGGCGCCGTCCGATAGCGTGACAGTGCCCATGGTTGAGAATGACTGTCCGTTGAGGTTAGGCCCAGTCTGCAAGTTCGAGAGGAGGATTTCACCTGGTGAGGCGACGCTGGCCAAGCGGATTTCTCCGGCTGGCGCCGTGACCATCGCTGGCGTGCCGGTCTCGGGGTCTGATGCGATTGCAATATTCCCCCCAGCCAAGGTGAGTAGCTGGCCGACGGGCACTGAAAAGGTGCTGCCCCGGACAGTGATGGGGGCGGGATCGGCACCGAGGAATCCGAACGCGGCGGGAGTGACGAACCCGAAATCTACCAGTGGCGCTGCGGACAGAATGCTGACGCGGCCAGCGGTGGTCGTTGTGTCATAGGCTGGGTTGGCATAGAAGTTGGCGCTATTTACGCCATCGAACAGGCGGATGTAGTTTGCTGTCGTGAAACTGACTGCGCCCCCAACATTCAGCGTCGCATTGGGGCCAAAGACAATCCCCGCTGGATTCATGAAGAACAAATTGGCGCCTGGAATCGTGGTTTGAATGGCGCCGTCGATCAGGGAGGGCTTGAGTCCGGTATCTATGCCAGTGACTCGGCTGAGAATATTTGTAATCCCGCTCGGGCCATTGAAACTGGCGGTATGACCTGCGCCCAACGAAAACGTATCGAAGCTGTGAAATTGAAGGGGCCCCCTGACGGTGCCCCCGTTGATGTTGAAGACATTGCCAGCCTGGTTGACCGTCGTTGGAGTGGGAAGAGTGCTATCAGGCCTAATTGTGGTCACCTGGGCTTGAATACTGCTTGTACCGAGCGGGAAAAAGAAGAGGAAGAGGGCCATGAGGATGAGGGTCAAGCAAAAGCGGGGGGCACTAGGAACCCGGTCAACACCTTCTTTCCCCCACATGAGCACTCCTCCAGTGGGCTTCTTCGGGAGCCTGATTTTGCCCGACTCATAGGGTGCAGCGATCATACCGACTGCCAAGCAACAGAATGCGGTTGAGTATCCACTAAGCTTAGTGTGTGCTATCAGAGATTTCGACAACTTTTAGAGAGGTGGATCAAGCCAGAGATACGCGCGCCTATCTGGCTCGATACAAATCGAGCGTCTCGACCCTCCGCAAGTTACTTAGCCCTTCAATCCTGTAAGACACCCTATCGGCTCCAAGTACCTACTTGTTCTTTTGCGCCCTTTCCTTCTCTCTCTGGATAATATATTCTTCAACGAAGGCATCATACGCACCAATTGAGGGTGGCACCTTGGGCCCTGCCGTTTGGGTGCTTCCAACCAACTGCACGCTAGTTACATTCAGCTTGTCGTTGACGTATTTTGCGTCGAATTTGATTTCGATCTTGAGGACCCGATCGCCTGTGAAACCAGTGGTTCTTTCAAGACTTGTGGCGAGACTGAAGGTCCCATATGAAGCTGGACATGTCGGGGTTAGGCAGGTGACCAGCTTGTATTGAGTCGGATCAACTGTGAACGCTTCCGAACTATCAGTGAGATCATCCACCCATCCATTGATGGTGAACTTGTCGTTCTTTGCCGCGCTTGTACCGCGCATCATGCTGCCGTCCGCTGTCCGATCATATTTCACCCTCACAGGCGGGCTCGCTGCCGAGTTTGTGACCGGCGGTTGTGCAAAGGTTGCCCAGAACGTGATGACATGTTCCGTAACCTGTAACGCCTTGATTGTAGCCTTTTCCAGCACCAAGGTTTCAGGATCACCCTCTATGGCTTTGACTTTAGGCGTTCCACTGTTCCCGGTAATTTCAACGCCGGCATAAGGGCCAGCGGCGGAGAGGTCCACTTCGCAGTTACCAGCGGTACAAGTGCCTGGGATCTCCTGTCCGTTGATGACAACAGTGAGGCCGCTTGCGGCGTGAGCCAGGAATGGAAACATGAAACAGACCGCCAGTGAGAACTGAAGCAGGAACTGGTCCCTGATCTTCATGAGATCCTCCTCGCTAAGGATGAACTGCTACCACAACCGTTCCTCTTGCCTCGCTTAAGGTGGTGGGCTACTGCTTCCTGTGCCCGATCCGCCCCCGCGCCCTACCACTCGGGTGTTTACCCGCTGAACTGCTGCACTCACATCGATGAGTCCATACCCGACTTGTTCATTCCACCCTTTGCCTCTGTGCCTACTCACCTTTGGATGAGTATCGTAATCGTAGAGGTTTCGAGGGTCCTGTTGTCTGTCGTTAATTTGCTGGGCTGTTTGTTCGATGATGTCTAGAACCTCATCGGTCGTAAGGGTATTGTCCAGGCTGAACAACAGCGCCGCCAGCCCTGCAACATGGGGAGCTGCAGCCGAAGTTCCCCCGAAATTGAAAATGCATCGGCCGCCGGGTCTGCCGTCATCGTTCGTGAGAGTGAATATCTGGTCGCCTGGAGCAACGACCGAGAGTCCTTCTCCAAAATTGGATCCTGCACCGCTACCCCAGTCGTCACAGCGCTCATTGTCGTTGTTACAGGCTCCGCAGGCGATCACCGAGTTAACCCGCGGTTGATCAATTACATTTTCACGCGCATACGCGGCGGGGTATTCCAACGCACTGCCGTTCTCGTTCCCGCTCGCGCAGCAGACAACGACGCCCTTTCTGTGGGCTAAGGCAAGGGCTTCTGCAACTTCATCTGACTTGTATGCAGGGCTCGCAAGACTAATGCTGATGACCTTAACTTTCGCCTGACCTTGTTGGTATGTCGCCGCGAACTTGATCGCGGCCCCCAATAGGTCGGGCCTCATTCCTCCTTGCAATCGGATCGGGAGAATTCTGCAGCCCGGTGCCAGCCCAGCGATAGTTCCCCCCATGCCGCTGGCATTGCCATTGTTGATCTGTGCTCCGATGATTCCCGCACATTCAGTTCCGTGAGTCTGGGAGGGGAAGTTCTGTGAGTCGCCTGTACCGTTCGCAACTTGTCCGTCTGCATCATAGGTAGCACCATTGACTAGAGCTGCACGCACTTGATTGTCTCGAGCAAATTCCGGATGGCTGAAATCGCACCCATCGTCGATGACAGCGACAATAATGTCTGGGATCCCTCGGGTAATTCGCCACGCACCTTCGGCATTGATCTTGGCCAGATTCCACTGCGCTGGATAGTATTCGTCATTCGGTGGGCCATTGGGAAACTGGGCTCTAGGATCAATCATGGGCATCAAAGCGAACGAAGCTCGGCCTCCCCACTTCGTTTCGCATTTCTGAAGATCTTGGCTGATCTGATAGCTATTTCGCCGATTCGGCTCCTTCACCTTGTAGCAGCGGTAGTCATTCTTGAGATCGAGGCCCTCCTGCTCGTGTTCGTCTTCTTGCGTTCTTTCCAGTGTATAGTGGGCGAGCCTTTGAGAGGCAGCTTGCTGGTTGCAGACATATGTATCTCTCACGAGCTTGGTTGGGACGACCAACACGTCGGGGAGGGGGCATACAAGGCCGCTGCGCCTATGGGTATTCGACAGGCGATATACCGGTGCATACCATTCGAGCCAGTTGTTCTTTTTCTTCTCCAGTGCCTGGAATGACTTGCTTGTGATGCAGGACCCATCCTGAGCGCGCACCCAGAACCTGCGCTCCGTATGGTTGATCATCTCTCGGGGATGAACCGCACTACCGCCGCCGCCATAATGTTCTGCTTCCAGCTCAAGCCCAGTTCCGTGTAGCAACTTGGCGACCTCTTCGAGTGCCGTGCGGCGCCAGTGACGTGTAGTTTGATTAAAGGGCTGTTTCAGACTGAGGAGCAGACGGGATGGATCAAGTGTCATGATACGCCCAGCACTATCTTGTAATGTCTTTGCGAACGTGCTAACCGCCATATGGAACTTGCTGCTTAGCTGACGTCGACAATCTGGCTCTTCCCAGTGTGATTCCCTTCAATGCGATTCGGCATTGTCTCACCATTGCGCCATGTTCTCACCGATCATGGACTCCCATTCTCCCCGTGTCTGCCATTTCTCGATCGCAGCTACCAATACTTTGATGATAACTAGCCTTGGTATCCGTATCCGCTTCAGGAGCGGCAGCGCATTCGCTGCCCGTTCTTACAGGTCATCTGTCTTTGGCATCAAGTTCCCAATCTCTCTCTTGCCCTATCCGGGGCTCAAAACGGGTCACCGGCCTACCGGTTCGTCTTTTAGCCGAATTCTTCTTTCTTCTCCTGCTGCTCCTTTTCGTAAGCAGCTCGAATTCCTGAAAATCTCCAGTCTCCAGAACTCCTGAGCTCCCCTCCAGCGCAGAGGGGGGCAGTTATAATCTGTGCGCCGACGCTCGTGGGAACTCCCTGCCGCCCAAGCACGACGAGCAAAGCCTCACAATATCCAGGTCGTATTTCAGAAAGGCCTGCCCGATGGTCAGGGGGCTTTCCCATCCCTTGCCGTCCGAGCGTTCGAGGAAGAGCTTCCAGTTGAATAGCAGGCGAAGCGCCTCCTCAAACAGGACGGCAAGGATGAAGACGACGAGGACGTCACCTACTTTCTCGAGGTTGGGGGGGAACCCGCATACTGCCAGCTGAGCCGCTCTGACGATTGGCGTCCTCCCTCCTGGCGTGCCGCCTCCCCCGGGGGTTGGCTTGGCAGCCTCCTCTTTGCCTGGCTGATCCACTTTGCCACCGCTGGAGTCTGGCTCCTCCGGCCACGCAAGGCTGGGGATCAGCAGAAAGGCGAGCAACGGAAGAAAGGCTATTTGCTTCACGGCCTGGCCTCCTCATGGGGTTAAGGGAGCCAAGATGGTCGATCCCACCGTGATTCAAGCACAAAGCCATGAAGATTGGATTGAAAAACGGGCAATCATGTCATGCCTCATTCTAGATGCACCTTAGTTAGATTGCGGCAATCAATCAATTGATGAGCTAGCCTGGGGGCCTTTCACCAATCATGTGCGCTAGCCTTGAGCCCCAGCGTCCCAACTAACGGGTCAGGGGGCCTTCTTGATCTCCAATTTCCTGAAGGTCTGAAAACCCGGACTGTTCCCTAGAAGGTTGTTTTCCAGTCTCTCCAAGGATCGTCACTTGACGGCCTTCGCGCCGAGATAGGCGCCGTGACTGATCCCCATGAGCGCTGCTAAGCTCATGGGGACATTGGGCAGCGTCGGTTTGCCCTCGATAAACGACTCGACCAGGACCATCACGTAGCCAAGGGCGATGATGATTGTCCAGGCGAACATCTGCGTCCTCGGGAGATCAAGGCTGCCAGGGGCCTCGAAGAACATGTCTGCGACGAAATTCGGAGCGGCCTGGTCTGACTTGGGTGACAGTCCTTTTACCTTCGTCGCAATCGCGCTGGAGGCTACGGCGGCACCCACGTTGATTCCGAGCAGGACATCCAAACCCTCTGACAATTCGAGCAGCTTTCCCACTGCGAAACTGACCCCGGCATAGGACACAAAGATCACAACGAACCACAGGTACAACTGGAACCTAGACAGGCTGTACTTCTCGTCCTCGCTCGTTATGATCAAATCCCAGAAGCTGACCGTCCGCTGGACCTTCTGAGCCTGAGCTTGTTGTTTCGCCCGCTTGACGAGCCAAGCTTGCAGTCCAACTATGAACAACAGGGCCAGGAATGCACCAAACGCTCCGCGTGTCGCGATGTCCATGGAGCACTCCCTTCTTTTCCGAGTGATCCTCTACCTCGACGAACAAGCGGATCCAGCTCCTCGAGAGAGGACATCTCTTTCGCGTGTAGCGAATCCCGAGCACACCTTTCTGGCGTGGCCGAGGTCTGTCCGCCTTCTTCTCAGTTTTGGGGAACACAGATAATCTGATCCTTTCGTTCATTGCCAGGGTCCGCATATTTAGCGCCAAACCATCTCACCATCTTGCGGACGTACCACGCTCTAAACTTCCACATGCCATCAGCCTCACAGATTTCTTGCAACAGATTGTCTGCGCGCTCTCTGTGCGCCCTGTCCAACAGACCTAACCTCATTAACTGGTAGAGCGCATCGTGCACAAGTGATCCCCGCATGAACGTGCGCGTATCGATTGAAAAACCGCTTGGCCCGTCCCAAGCGTAATGTTTCCGTATCGTGAGAGTCCCGTCTTTCTTGAGCTGCATGTAATCATGATTGATCTCGTAGTCTTGAATCCCCACGTTCAAGGTATAGTCCTCGACAAGTTGATATTTGTATCTGTGAAGTTTGCGATAGCAGGCTTTGCTCATAATGAAATCCTTTCAAGGAGTTACCTGTTCAGGCCTAGCAAGCTGGCCTTCGGCACTGTCATCAGCCTGGTCATCACAACAATGTCCAGCCAATTGCCGCGTTCACTGTGTCCCGTACGACAGCCAGCGCCGCATTGATGGCTTGCTCGACGGTCACGATACCCAAGCCTTCGACAGTCAACATCACGGCCCGCGTCGCGTTCTTCTGCATGTCCAGAAGCAGGCGTGCCTGATCCTCCGTGATCTCGCCGCTCAGCTTGGCCTTCTGGATCGTCACAAAGGTCTCGCTGAGTTTTTTGAACTCGGATTCAGCGTACGTCTTGACACCGGGACCCTTGTCCTTCAAGACACCGAGCGCCGCTGCCAACATGTCCTTTGCCATTTGTTCTGCATCGATGGTCGGCATGGTCTGCTCCCGGCTCTGCCAGCCGTGTGCGGCCGAGCGCGGCCTCTCAGTGTCCGCCGTGACATTGCGGGTCCTTTATCTCTGCCCGCGCTTTTTCGCTAACTCGAGTGTCAGAATCGCCTTGAATTGGGTATTCAGGAGCGTCCGCGTCGTCGCCACTACGGTCTTCGAGAGACCGGCAGGGCCGGCGCTCTCGTGAAGTTGTCGCAGGTTCTCCAAATTTTTCTCCAGCAGGCCGATCTGCTCCACGGTGAGCTCATTCTTGGGAGTAGCTTCGGCGCGCAGGCGCATGGCGCTCAGGGCGACCTTGACCTCATCGTAAAACGTCGAGTTTTTCGCGTACTCCCCGTCCGGCGTGCCCGCGCTTGCTTGCATCTTTACCAGGAAAGCTTCCACCTTGATCTGAAGATCTGAGGCGGCCCTATCGAGCGCCTCGTCGTAGTCACTGATGAGCTTGACGGTGCATGCCGCTATCATGAGCGCAAACGGCAGCAGCGGCAGCCCGCTCCCACAGATTCGGCCACCAAGACTCTGGATTCTCACGTGCTCATATCCCTACTGTGTGAAAGACAAATGTCAGGAACCGTTACAATCGCAACAAGGATCACTTCAAACGGATCTGAAAGCTTTTCTCTGTCCCGTCAGCAGCTTGCCACGGGTGTCGTACGGTCTACGGTGATAGAAATTGCTGGATATATTTCTGCTTTTCTTCGTCCGATATATTTAGTCCTTTAACAAAGTTCGCACCTTCGGTCTTTGCCTTGGTTAGGTCCGCGCGGGCTCGAGTCGCTTCGGTCGTGGCGAGTTCCGTCACCGCCTCAATGACCGCCTTGTAGAGAGCCTTAAGGTCATCGGGGCCAAGGCCAGAATTTATGGACAATTCGCAGAGTCGAAACAGGGACTCTCGCAGGATGAGGACGTTCTCTGAACGGCCCGCGAGCTGAGCCAATTGTTCAGCAAGCTTGCCCTGAAGCTCCCCGGACGCTCCTTTGTAGGCGACCTTCGCCATGAGATCGACCGTTCGTGAAAGGGCCACGTCCGGCGGGGGTTCCGCGCACATCTTTACCTTTGGCCCGCTCGCACTATTGTCGGCCATGACGAGAAAGCCGCCCCGCCTGGAGGCTTCATAGTGAAACCAATAGGCCTGGTTAGCATCCAGCTTCTCTTCTTCTGCGGGCCATTGGAGAAAACTGCACCCGGAGTCTGCTCCGGCCAGAAAAAGACACGCCGTGAAAAGAAAGGTTTTCGGTCGGTTTACAGTTACCGCGAGCTTCGGTTGGGCCTCATGGGGGGTGGAGAGGACCTTTGCCCCGGCAGTGTTTCCCGTCTCTGCTTCGGAAGCCCAAGGAAGAGGATCAAGAGGATCAAGATGAGGACGGTGACTTTTTCGGGAAGCGTGATGAGCCATACATGCCAACCGCTTTGCGGCTCCTCTCAGTGCGATTCCCTTTGTCAGGATCGCGAGGGTGACTCAACTCCTCCCGCCGGTGCCCCTTAGCTAGGCTTCTGTCAGATTTTTAGCAATACCCCTTTAGGGGTATATGTCAGGGCCGAATGGGGATCCGGCCTTGTTTTCGCCGGTGCACTGTGGCAGAGTGCGGCGTTGACTTGCCCGCTTCCCACAACCCGTGTTCCGCCGTTCCATAATCCCGACTCGGTTCTCTCACGTTCGTCTCGCGTGCTTGAATGATTCACACGACGCATGCGTTGTCGGTGCTCCTGGTGCCGCGCTGGGCATGGTACAGGATCCATCAGCTCTCAGCGGTCAGCTTCTGTTTCACTCCTTACGCAGGCCTGCGGCTGAGCCGCCAGGCTCGTGAAGCCCCTGCGTGCAATCCCCTCTCACCCTTCTCCTCTCCCTTCAGGGAAGGGGGCTCAAGAAACGAAGGCTCTTCCCTCGCCTGCCGAGGGGAGACAGCAAGTCGGTGCTCTCTGCAGCGAGAGGCCAGGAGCACCGGAGGTATCCTCTCCCCAACGGGGCAAGAACATCGATTGAGGTGCCCTGTCCTCATGGCTTCACCCTTGACACTCTCCTCACCTATCCTCTCGTGGGAGCCTACCGCGAATCCTCCTGATGGAGGGGGTTGTATGAAAGAGAAACTGGAAAAGATCTTGCGGCGATTCCAGACCGCTTCAGAGGACCTGAATCTTCGCCGGGCGTTGGCCCAGCATCACGACTCTCCTTTGGCCCATGAGGAACACGAGGCGTGGCCCCGCACGATGGAGCGGGATCAATAGTACGAATCAACCGCGGGGGCATCTGGACGGTCGAGTTCCTCAGCCACGCCGTTCCAACACCCGACCTGCGCTCATGGTCAGTATCCATGCCATCAACGATCTCTGTCCCGATGTGCTGGTGCTTCCCATTACCTCGCAACCTGATCCGCTCCGCATCCCGCTTCCGGATCAACCGGAGGTCACCGGCTTACGAACGACCAGCTACGCTCAGTGCAAGTCGCTGGGCCTATTCATAAGTCGCGATTGAAGAAACACCTCGGTGTTCTTCCTGTTCAATCCTGGAACATTGAAGCCGGTATTCAGACGAACCCCATGAATCATGCGGACTACTGGTCTTCCCTCGATAAAGCGGTCCAGGGCCCCGCCCGGTCTCAGTGCGATTTCCGCCGCCAGAGCCAAAACGATCTTCTTTTCCGTCTTGGCCGAGACTTGATACCAAGGCGGCGTCCGGATCGGTTCCTTTCGCTCGATGAGGTCTCTCGCCGCCTCGTCCTGTGAGCTACCCGCTCGAACCAGAGAGACGATCCGCTTTCTCTTGGGCAGAAGGGGGGGCGGTTCCCATTGCCACTCCAACTTTCCAGTACAGCAGCAGATAGATGACGTCCGGCGGAGGGAGGGTCTCTGCGTTCAGCGCCTTGAGAATCTCCCGCTTGGCCTTGCCGGTCAGCTTCGTGGGGAGGGGCTGGACCGGCCTGCTGTCGTCGACATCAGCTCTCCCCACCGTTTTTCCCCTCTCCTTGCCCTCTCCCTTCCCCTGGCCTCCTGGCTTCGTCCCTGGTTCCTTCTGCCGGCGCATTTTTTACCGCCTGCTACACTTACTTACGTGGCTCTCTCTTTCATCTCCCGACAGTTGGACCAACAGGGGACCAGCACCAATTTTCAGGAGGATCGGTATGTGGCGTAACCCTTTATCCTTGCTTGTTTTGTTGATCGTCGCTTTCGCGTCTGGATGCACCGCTCTGTCCGACATGGCCTCGCCGCCTGCTGAGCCGAGTGGCGTGTTGCTGACGGTCCTACCGGAGGCCACCTTCTTCTATGGCGACCGGCTGTCGCTTTCGAAGGACCCAGAGGGCCGGCTGTGGCTCCGAAATGGGCACCCCTTGGCGGCCTCGAACGGCCTCCCCTCCGCGGAGACTTCGCGGATTCTGATCGGTCCCGCCGGCGAACCCCTGTTGACTCGCGGGCACGCTTCGTGCGTCGGCCCTGCGTGCGAAGCGTCCGTTCGTTCTGAGCGGGAGTAGTCCCTCCTCATCCTGCTGTTGGCTCTCAGCCTTCAGCTATTGGTTGTTAGCTCTCAGCCATCAGTGATCGGCTCTCAACAGCTACCGGCTATCAGCTATCGGCTCCCTAAGAAGAGTGGGCCGCGACCCATCGTGATGGGAGGGTCGCGGCCCGATGGCGTGAGCGTTGAGGCAACCGTGTTACTCTGGATGGGCACAGGTCCAGAGATTTCCCTTGGGCTCGCGGTTGTCTACTTGCAACCGACGAGCAATCGGCCGGCTCCGCGCCCCGCCGGAGGGACTCCACGTCACGCTGCCTTCTTCAATTCGGCCGGCCGCTCGGCGATGCTGGCCGGAGCATGGGGACTCTGCATCGAGGCGGTCTCAGAGGTCCCATCCTCCATCGTCTCGACCGCGATCCAGACTGCCAGCATCCCAAACAGTGCAAACCCTGCCATTGCGATTCCCCAGGCGATGTCCATGATGGTGTCCCTCCCGGTTTAAAGAGAACTCTCCGCCGTCAGCGATCAGGCCTTATCCCCTTGCTGAATTACACGCCTGGGGGATTGAGCAACCACCGTGCCATCGCGTCCGCAAAACCTGACATGCTGCCGTCAGGCAAGAATGCGTTGATTTTGCAAAAGGATGGGCTCGTTCGAAAGGCACAGCGGCGGAAAGAGAGCAGACCTGACGGGCCGATGGACCGTATCGAATCCAATAACCGGGGTTATCTAGATAGATACAGTTCCGGTGAGCCTTCGGCTTCCCTGACAGGCTTGAAAAAAAATGGCTAGGCAAGGGGCACGAGACAAGGAGAAGGAGAGATCTGAGAGCTGAAAGCTGGCGGGTTCAGGAAAGAGGCTGTGCAGGACCGGCTTCGTTATCCAATGATCTCGGCCAGAGACAGTTGCTGTCCGAGAAAGGGAGGCATCGTGAGGCAATCCTTGGATTCGTTGGTCAGCTCGGCCGCCCGCGCCTAGCCTGTGTCAGTCATCCGATAGTCTTTGACCGTCTTCACACCGGGTCGACGACCCCGCCTTCCTGAACACCGAAGTGTTCGTAGCGCTTCCGCTTGGTGATCTCATCGACCTTCCTTGTGCTCTCGGAGACGCTCTCTCTCACCAGATCGGGCGCGCCATGAACAATGGCTTCAGTCAAGATCGAAGCCCGGGCCGATGAGATGAACAGCAGGTCCGGTTGGAGGACATCGACGTCCGACACGATGACGTCGAACGGAGCGGTCAAGCCCCGCCCCATTTTTCTTTTCCTGTACGAAAGCGCGCAACATCCGATGCGGGTTCGATGATGTAATCTGGTATCTGGTAATCGGCGAAGAGGTCACGTAATGGACCCCGTCAATCAGTTCATGGCGCTTCCCATCGTTGGGGAACAGCATGTAGTCTTTGACGGTGAGTTTGACCGAATGTGCCTGGGGGACAGGGACGGCTCGGACCAGATTGCGAATCTGCGCGGGAGCGTATCGGGCCGTCGGCGAAAATGCAAGCCAAGCCAGACCGATGCGTCCCCCGCTTACTGGTGCAGGTGCTTCATGGCGGCGGCGCAGAGGATGATGAAGAAGCCGATCCAGAGAGCCGCTCGCTGGTAGGGGATCGCTTCATAGCCCTCTTCCTTGTCGTCTTCCTCGGCTTCGGCACCAGGGTTGGAGAAGATGACGGTGTAGAGGAAAAGGGTCAAGAGACAGAGGACGAGAAAAAGCTTGATGAAGAACACCGTCAGATACTTGGCATGGTGATTGACGGCTTCGCCCGTTTGCGACAACAGCAGTTGATTGACGTAGTGCAGATTAATGCCGCCGGTGAACAACAGGACAACCAGCAACGTGCCCGCGACTTTCTTGTACTGCTTGTAGAACGCGTCGGTAATGGGCTTGATGTATTCCTTGGGGACCGTCTTCTTGAGACCCGGCGTCACGGCCATGACGAGAAAGGCCAGCCCGCCGATCCAGATAACGGCGGACAGAAGGTGAAACCAATGGTTGATGATGGGGATGAGCTGATTGATGTCGGTGAGGAGGCTTTGCAGTGCGTCCATCTTCTAGGGAAATTCTGAATGAAGAATGCTGAATTATGAATTCACGACTCGCGGCTCAGCACCCGCAATTCCACATTCAGAATTCAAGAATTTAGAATTTGAAGACGGGTGCGTCGTTCCCGAACCGTTTTTTCCGCAGGTCTTCCATCAGCTCGACGGTGACGACCGGGATGCCCTGCTCCCGGGCGTGGCGTTCGACGCCCTTCTTCACCATGGCGCGCAGGAAGTAGGGAATGCGGTTGAGCCTGGTCTGCGCTGCTTCGTCCCACTGGACTGCCGTCTCCTCCGGCGTGTTGAAGGCAACGCGCACCTTCTCGCCCCCCTTTGGCGTGTAGAGACACCACTGATCCTCGTCAAGCCAGTCGCCGTGGTCCACGTAGGGTCGTGCGCGGCACCCGCCGCAGATCTCACTGTACTCGCAATCCCCGCACTTGCCTTTGAGGTGGGGGTACCGGAACGAGTCGAAGATTTCAGATTTCTCCCAGAGGTCCACGAAGCTGTGCTGGCGGACATTGCCGGCCGAGAGCGGCATGTACGGACAGGGCGTAAGCTCGCCGTTCGGAGTCACGCGGGCGTAGTTGGTGCCGGCCAGACATCCGCCGCCCATATAGCCGGTTGCCTTGGTGATGGGGGAGTGGGGATCTTTTTCGTAGGCCAGCCGCTTGAAGTGGGGGGCGCAGCGGGCCCGCACAAGCATGTCCTTGTACTTGTCTTGGCAGTCGACCAGGTAACCCAGCACTTCCTCATATTGGGCCGGGGTGATGTCCGTCAGTTCTTCGCCGCGACCGGTGCACACCATGAAGAAGACGTTCAGTACCTTGGCACCGAGAGCGTGCGCCCATTCGATGACGTCCGGCAGCTCTTTGTAGTTCATGGGCTGGACGCTGAAATGGATTTGAAATTGCAGCCCGTTCCGCTTGCAGGCCTCGATCCCCGCCACCGCGCCTTTCCATGCGCCGGGTAGGCCTCGGAACCGATCGTGCTTTTCTGGATCGAGCGAATCGATGCTGATCCCGACGCCCATCACGCCGATCTCCACCAGTTCCTTCGCCATCCGGTCGTTGATCAGCATGCCGTTGGTACCGAAGACGACCATGAAGCCGAGCTTCACCGCGTGCCGGGCGATGTCCAGGATATCGGGACGGGTGAGCGGTTCCCCTCCCGTGATGACGAGCAGGCAGCCGTTGTTGACCTCGGCAATCTGGCCGATGAGCCGGAAACACTCCTCGGTGGTCAGCTCATCGGAGCCACCGCCGGCTTTGGTGGTGGCGTCGAGATAGCAGTGCGCGCACTTGAGGTTACAGCGTTTCGTGAGATTGAGCGCGACGAGGTAGGGCTTGAAATCATCCACAGTCCGGCCGTCGCGCGGCGCTTCCGCGGAACTGGGGCCGGCCACATACCGCGTGATTCGCTCTCCGAGCGATCCAAGCATCCCCGCGAGGTGTTGCGGGCCATTGATGATCGGCAGCGACTTGCCCATTACCTTGATAATTCTGAATGTTGAATTATGAATTCTGAATTCCGGAATGCATTGCGAGTGCCGCAACGTCAACTTCGAGCTCTCGCGCCGCCCTTTTTCCTGCCACTCATTTCAGAATTCAACATTTCGATTGGCAAATCTACGAAGTAGGTTTGCCAGTGAGGTTGGCGATGATGTCCTTTAGGTTGCCGGTCTGCATCGCCTCTTGCATGAGGCCCTTGGCCTGTTCGATTCCTTCGTTGGCAACTTCGAGCGTGATCACGGTCGTTCCGATCTTATCGGCGTGCCTTTGGATTAACGCGCGGGTGCAATCGCGCATGAACCCCTCGGGCGCCCGTTCCAGCCTGGCCTGGGCCTCGGGCGTCCACGTGTACGGCGAGGCTGGCTCTGTGCGGCTGGTTCCATTGCCGTTGTCGTTCTTCACCGGGCCAGACTCTCGGGTTTCGGAGACTGCTGCAAGCTTGGCTTCCGCGGACGGGGCCGTGCCGGTGCCCTTGTTGGCGAAGATGGGCGTATAGCCCTCCGCCGCGGCTTCCTTGATCATCGGGGCAGCGAACTCGAGCGTGATCGTTGTCATGCCGAGTTTACGGGCGCTCTTCTCGATCTTCGCCTTCGCACGGCGGCGTTGGAACCCGGCTGGTATTGCTCGGATGGCTTCCTTGGCGTCCTTGGTCCATTGCATCGGCACGTCGTCGTACGCCACATCGGTTTCCAGCCCGCCTTCGGCCTTGGCCGCGGCCTCGAAAATGCTCTTGTCCACCTGCTTGAAGCGATCGCCGGTCGCGCCGCAGACCGGGCATTTGACCGGCATGTCGCCCTTGCCGATATAGCCGCAGCCGTCGCAGACGAAATAGTTCTGACTCATCCGGTCCAGGTAGGCCTGCGTGCCAGCGCTGACTTTCGGCTTCTCCTGCACGATCTCGGTCATCATGCCGCTCAGGGTGGAGCCCATGAGATCCTTTGCCACCTCGTCGTCCGCCTGCATCTTGTTTCGGTCGATCCCAGCGGCTTCGAGACCGGCCCCGAGTGCCTTCATCGCCTCCATGGCCCCCTTCGGCAGGATGTGGCCGACGGCGGCGTCCACCACCGAGTTGCTGATGATGGTGTGGCCCTTTTCGATCGCATAGCGGTGGATGGCGGTCTTGGCCACCCCGCGGGCGAAGATAGGAATCTTCTCCATCCGGCGCAGGGCCTCTTCAGTCCAGGCGATTGTGTACTCAGCCTGGGTGTCGATTGGGGGCACATACTTGCGGTTGGAAATCAGGATATTGCAGGGAGCGCTGCGCAGGAGGTTCTCGGTGTTACTGCCGATGTCCATGTCGTCGTCGCTGTGGACGCCGATCCGGCCAACGATGAGGAGCCAGGGAATATCCTTGCGGACGTACTGGATGATCTTTTCGAAGGCCTTGCCGTCCAGTAAGGTGGTCTTAAGATCGGTCTGCTCGGCCTGCGCCAGCTCGCGCGAGATATCCAAATGAGACTGGTAAATCTTGGCGAGGCCACTGTCGATGATTTCCTCGTGGAGCTTTTCCTGCTCTTTGAAGCGAAACACCTTGCCAGCTTCTTCGTTCAACACCCCGGCGATGCTGTGAAAGGCGGCGTAGTGGAAATAAGGATCGAAGGCCGAGATGGCTTCGACTGGTTTGTTCAGTGCCTTGCCCAACGCGATGCCGGTCATGAGCCCGCCAAAGGAGTACGGACTGCCGTCCACTGCCACGACGATCTTCCCGCCCGTCATGGGCTGCGTCTGCCTGACGATGAGCAGGTCGGAATTACGGATGCGGCGGGCAAGCCGCTCGGTGTTGCTGCCGATGACGCTGTCCTTGACCGCCCCAATCCCCAGCGCCCCCATGACGACCAGGTCATAGCCGTTGGTATTGATGTCTTCCGCCAGGACCTTCCAGTTTCGGCCCTCCAGGGAGCGCCGTTCCAGGGGCAAGTTGGCTTCAGAGCATTTCTTTTCAACGTAATCCAGGTAGGAGTCGGTGATGATCTGCAATCCGCGGGTGATCAAGGAGTCGTGGATCTGCCGCTGCCGGTCCAGCTCTTTTTCGTCGTGATATTCCTCGGGAAGGCCGGCCTCCATCTGCTTGAACCGCTTATCGTGCATCTTGGCCGCGTAGACGTGGCTGCCTACGATCTTGGAGCCGAAGGTCTTGGCGAGCTGAATCCCGAGGTCAACAGCCATATTAGAATGGTCCGAATTGTCGACCGGGATATAGATCGTCTTGTACATCGAGACGCCTCCTTCAGGAACCCATCGGCCCGGAGACTGTAATCCCAAGAAAATCCAAACAAAAATGGTCCTGAGCCGAAATGAGCAGGCATGATAGCACCGGCCTTGCGGGGATTGCAAGGGACATATCAGAGAAGGCGCGGGTCCTGCGGCCACCCAACTGGTCCGTCCTTGCACTCCGCCTACATCTGCCTGGTGGGTCTCCGGAGACCATGCTGCAAGGGCGCCCGTTGCCCGTCGAGTACAACCGGTCTGGGGCTCCCAGGGGGTGCTACCCACCCGTTGCGGTAAATAGAGGGAGGAATGCGTAAACGGAAACCGCTAGTCCGCAGAGGTCAGAGCGGGTTTCTTCTCGGAAGGGGGTGTGGTCTGGGGTGACTTGCGCGCGCGGAGGATTTCTTCGAGGGTCAGAAGTGCATCGCGGCCGGAGTGGCCTTCGATGCCGCGGATGAGGGTGCTATCCGCGTACTTGGCAGTGGACTGAGCCTGAGAGAGGGAGCCAGTCCAGGCTCGGGGGTCGCGACTCCCATGTTTTCTTTCCCATGCGGCCAGGCAAGCCTTGGCGATCAGCTTATTGAGCGGCGCGGGGTTATATAAGAGTTTCCGGATGCTGGTCGGGGTGAGCCTGAGGGGGTTGTACCCAGCGGACAAATAGCCCTCTTCCAGGAGTCGGTGTTCCAGCTCGGTATTCGGTTGAATGCCCAGAAAGAACATCAGCGGGAAGACCCGGTCTTCTCCCAGGATCGAGGCCACCACCTTGTACGACTCGATGCTTTGCAGCAGAGTTTCCTCGGTTTCCTTGGGAGAATTCAGCGAGTAATTCAGGATGATCTTGCCCTTGAACCCCGCTTCGGCTAGGTACCGGCAGCCATCATAGAGGCGTTCCAGCTTGAAGCCCATGTGCAGGTTGTTGAGGACTTCCTGGGAGCCGGAAGTGATGGCGACTTCCAGGTCCCCCACTCCTGAACGGACCATGAGCTTGGCAAGGTCCGGGGTAATCAGCGAGGTTCGGATGTAGCCTGACCATTCGATCTCCAATTGCTCCTTGATGATCCGCTCCAGGATCTCTGTGCATTGTGGGTAGGCTTCTTTGCCCGTGATGAATTGGGCATCCGTGAACCAGAATCGGCGGGCGCCCCATTGATGGTAGTGCTGCGAGATGTCCCGCACGACCATCTCCGGTGGCCGATAGCGCACCCGCTTGCCCTCGATATAGGGATACAGGCAAAAGGCGCAGTCGTAGGGGCAGCCCCGCTTGGTCTGCACGCCGATCGCCTCGCTGAGGTAGTCGGAGTACTGTGGGAAGATCGAGGTCAAATAGGGGAGATCGACCGTCAGGGCGTCCAACAGGACCGGGGCGCGCTGCTCGCCCTTCAAGATGTTCTTGCCGTCACGGATGATATAACGCTCACCGTCGAGCGGTTGCCCCTCGACCACCCTGAGAAGGGCGTCCTCGCCTTCGCCGAGGATGCCAATGGTCCCTTCCGGCAGCTTCTCGATGAGCTGGTCGGCGAAAGCGGTGAAGGCGCCGCCGCCGATCATGATCTGCGTCTTCGGAAATTCCCGTCGAATCAGCCACGGGTACGACAGGTTCGCACGGATATGGCGGTAATACCGGTAGAGCTGCTTCAGGCCCTCGACAGAGGCCACGATCCGCTTGAGCGGATTGCTGGCGAAATAAAAATTGAAGGCATGCTCCAGCGAGGCGTCGCCTTCGTGTGGGGAAAAGATCTGAATGTCGCGCCAAGAAAAGCAAACAAGGTCCGGCCGAAAGGCCGAGACCGCGTCGCGCAGCACGCGCCGCCGCTCTTTCTCTGGATAGAGCGACAGGTCCAGGATACGCTGCCGCACCTCCGGCTTCCGCCGATGGATAAAATCCGCCAGGTAAGCCACCCCGATGGGATAGACCTTTTTGCAAGGCAGGAAGACGTAGAGGATGGAGGTCATAGAATTCTGAATTATGAATTAGGAATTCTGAATTGCCGATTCTGTCGGTCGCGCAAGTTCATCATTCAGCATTCATAATTCGCTACTTCGTGGCGATGTGGATCGCAACAATCCCGCCGCTCAGGTTGCGATAGTCCACCTGCCGGAACCCTGCTTCCCGCAACAGCGCGCTGAACTGTTCCTGATTCGGAAAGGTACGGATCGATGCCGGCAAATAGTGATACACCCCGGTCTTGTCATGTGCGACCAGCGTCCCGATGCGTGGCAAGAGCCAGAACGAGTACCAATCATAGAGCCGCAGCAGCCACGGCCGCACTGGCAGAGAAAACTCCAGGCACACGAACCGGCCGCCCGGCTTGAGCACGCGATGAATCTCACTAAGCGCTCGCTGCAGGTTGCCGACGTTCCGCACGCAGAAACCGGCTGTGACGGCGTCGACACTCTCGTCCTTGAAGCCCAAGTCCTCTGCGTTGGCGCGGAGACAAGGAATGCGACGACTCAAGCCACGGCGAGCGACCTTTCTTGCGCCTTCCCGGAGCATGGCGTCGTTGAGGTCCGTCGCCACGACGTAGCCCTTGGAGCCCATGCGGCGTTCGATTAGCAGCGCCAAGTCGGCGGTGCCGGCGCCGATATCGACTGCACGACCGTTGTCGACGGTCGGCACATACGAGGCTGCGATCCGCTTCCACCGGTGATGCAGCCCGAAGCTCAACAGCGTGTTGTTGAGATCGTACCGGCCGGCGATGGCCGTGAACATCCGCTGCACGGCCTGTTCGCGAGCCTGGCCCGACCAAGTCGAAATGGCTGTGGGCGCAATGCCAGTTTCTCGTGCGGTGGGCGGGTCCTGGGTTTTCAACATCGTGGACCCTGGTAACACCCGGTTGACGGCGGTGTCAAGCCGGCCTGCCCTTCGCCTCTGAAGAGCGGCCCGGAAGAGCGGTCATGGACGGGGTGACGGTGCCGGGAATTGTAGTGGGTGGCTGCCGGCGCGACGCATGCTGGAGTCTCGGGAAAGAGCCTTACGTCAAGCATCAGCGGCAGCGCGCAGTGCCGTTTGCTGGATGGTGTTGTTTTCGCCTCCCGTCCTCGCTTTCTCGTCTTGCATGAGCACGTCCCGAATCTCGCCAGGGTGTTTCACCACCGTCCATCGCCAACGGCCAAAGCCCCCGTGCGCGTTCACCGCCTGCGTCCATTCGTCCAAATAGCGGCGCTTCACCTGGTCCTGTTCCGTATCCTCACCTTTCGTTTCCAGCACCAAGAAATCCCCGGTTTTCAGCCGCAACAGAAAATCGGGGCGATACTTCCGCACGACTCCGCGATAGACGTAGAGCACCTCGAAGCCGAGATGGTCGTTCTTGACCCAGGCGGCCACCGTGTCGCTCTCGTCCAGCACGAAGGAGTCGGAGGCCTCCCAGGTGCTGTCGTACACGCAGACGTTGATGTGCGACTTGCGCGTTCGCGCGCATGGCTTGCCCGTGTACCAGGTGCGCATGTCACCAGTGGAGCGGATGGGACGGTCGCGGTCGAACACCGGCGCAAGCCGTTCGGTGTTCTCCTGCCGCACCGCGTCGCAGACATGCTGGACGACGCGGGACATGTTGAGCGTGATGATCAACCTACGGCGGAGTTCGTCCTGGTAGAAGAGCGGAGGGTTAATCGTGATCCGGTCCGAGCGGATGAATTGCTCAACGATCCGTATGAGCTGCGCCAGCAAGACCTCGCGGCTGCCTTGCCAGGTCTGCTTCATTTGATCGCACACATCCCGCGCGGTCTCGAAGATGATGCGCTGGGTGCGGAACTCCCGGGCAAGTCGCTCCAGTTCGATCCGACTGATCTTTGTCACGTCGGGCCTGCCTTCGAGGATCGGCGCCAACTCCGCCACCTGGGCCGTCTGTGCCGCATCCAGCTCCAGCAGAGGTACCCTCGACCAATCTACCGTCAGCACAGGTTGATAGATGCGCTCGATGCGCACCACGTTCGGCCAACGGATTTCGAACTCCGCCTTGGCAGGATCGGGTTCGACCGCCGTTTTGGGCGTGGGGGGTGGCGGTGGACCGTCTTCCCTGCCTTCGTGCGGCAGGAAGGTAAACGGCACACCAAAGATGTTGACGTACTCCGGCTCGAACAGCCCTGTTTCGCGATTCACCTCGTAGGAAACCCGCCTCAAGCCCCGTCCAACGACCTGTTCGCAGAGCAACTGGCTGGTGAAGGCCCGCAGCCCCATGATGTGGGTCACGGTCTTGGCGTCCCACCCCTCGGACAGCATCCCGACGGCGATCACGTTCTGAATTTTTTCGCCTGGCTGTCCGGGCTTGCCCACCGTGTCCACCGTCTGGCGAAGAAGTTCTGCCTGCTCGGCCTTGGTCAGTTTACGTTCCACCGGACCATTATTCTCGCCTTGCTCTTCTTCCTCAGCCTTCTCGACCGGCGTCTCAACAGACCCGGTGGGTTCTTCCTGCGCCTCTGCTTCCTCGAGCACCTTCGAGTCAATATGCAGGATGCGCTCGGGGTCGCACAGCTCGTCGATGTGGATGCGTTTCGTATCGAAGGCATGCTTCACCCGCGCCGCCGTCTCGGTGCGATTGCAGACGGTGATCATCACGGGTGGCGTCGGTGTGTTGGCCTCCTGCCATTTTTTCCACGTCTCCCGCCAGTCGTAGCCCAACAAGTAGTAGGCGTTGAGCACCAGGTCGGGCAGAGGTTCCTCGGGGTTGGCACGGCGGTTCAGGTCGTCCTTGACCTCCGGGTCGTTGTAGATGTGGTAGAGCCGCGACATATACGTCCTGGCGTCCGGGATGGCATCGTCCCGCACCACTACGCGAGGGGTCTTGACCAGACCTGACTCGATGGCGTCGTTCAGGCCGAAGTCGCTCACGATCCAGCCGAAGAGCACCTCCTCACCACTTTGCTTGCCCGAAGGGGTGAAGGGTGTGGCGGAGAAGTCGTAGCACTTGAGAATGCCCCGCGTGCGGTGCAACCTATCCAGGCCATCGATCCACACCGTGGCTTCCTCGGCGCTGTCTTTGAGATCACGTTGGCGCAGGTACTTGCCTTCAGCCTCCCAGTTGACGCGCCAAGCATGATGCGCCTCGTCGTTGATGACCAGGATATTGCGGGCCCCCGCCATCTCCCCCAGGACCTCGCGCGTGTAGGCCTCGTCGCTCTTGGCCCCGCGCTTGTCCACACTGCGCCGTCTCTTGATCTGTTCCTCGCTTTCCCAGGCCAGAGCGTGCCAGTTGCGCACCAAGACCTTGCCCTGCCGTAACTGGTCGAACAGGGCCGAGGGGACGATGTTGAAGGCTTCGTAGTAGTTGTCGGCTCGAGCCGGCTCCAACACCGCCAGCCGCTTCTTCACCGTGAGCCCCGGCGCGATCACCAGTACGTGCTTTGAGAAGCGTGCGTCCTGTGGGTTGGCAACCTTGTTCAGGATGTGCCAGGCGATCACCATTGCCATCACGACGGTCTTGCCCGTGCCAGTGGCCATCTTGCAGCACTGCCGGACGAAGTCTCCGCCGTCGCCGGAAATCTCGATGCCTACCCGCTCGGCGGGAGGCGCTTCCGTAAGCCAGAGAAGCGTTTCCACCGCCTCCAATTGACAGAAGAACAAGCGGTTGTCTCGTTCGGGATCGCGCCAGTGCTCCAGGAGGCGCTTCGTGATGGCGGTCACGCCGGGATAACCTGCCTCGCGCCACGCCTTCACGCGCGGGCGGATTTGATTGACCAGCGGAATCGGAACGAAGATGCCGGGGTCGTCAAAAGACCGTGAACCGGGTGTCGCTACCACATAACCCGCCGGGCGGCGATCTTCAACCAGATCGAAGGTGCGGGTCTTTCGGTCATAACGCCAGTGTCGCGTGGGCTCCTCATGGGGCGAGTTGATGATGAGGCGGTCAATGGTGGTGCGGGCCATGTCTGTCTTCCGTCAACCTGCCTGGGGCACCGACTCAAACAGCAGCCGCCGTACATCAACTGACGGTGCACGTTTGGAAAGATAGAGCATTTCGATGCCGACCACACGATCGTGGTCGTCGTAATCCACGATGATGCCCGGCGAGACTTCCTCCGAACGGCTCGCCGGCGCTTCAGTCAGGGTGAGATACAGCGCATCGGCTTGTTGGTCCACTTTCAGTTTCATGGAATCGTCCTCCTTCGGTCAAAGAAGGCCGTCACGACAAGGGGCGGCATTCTCTTGCTGTTAATGATCACCCGTAACACCCGATTGCCGAACTCAGGGATTCGTGCCAGGCGATGTTCTAGGTCCGGGTCCACCCGATCAGCTTGGGTCACCTCCGGCTGGGTCAAGACGTGTTCCATCCACGCGACGCGAATCTGCCGCTTCTCCATCGCGTCCCGCGCGTGTTCTGTCAGAACGTAATCCATGCTGCCTCATTCTGGAAGGGCCATCACCTTCAGGCTCTCGATCCCTCGGTCGTCCACGATCTTGACCGCGATGCGCTTGTGCGTGCCCGGTTCGAAGGGGAGCGACACCGTACCCCGGTAGGCCTCGATCAACTCTTCATCAATCTCCGCCTTGAGGTTGCGCGCGAGTTTCGCCCAGCCCTCGTTGTCGCCGGCCATCGGGAAGAAGACCTGGCGCGGGTAGAGGCTCCGGCCGTCGTAGTCGGTGTCGAGCATCCAGACGGCGATCTTATCGCTGCCACCCGATTCGATTTGCCCGGTCTTGGTGTTGTAGTAGTCGAAACCGTGTACCGAGACGCGATATTTGTCCTTGTTTTCGCCCTTCGCGATACGCTCCACCTGGATGTCAGGCTGGCCGATGAGCCAGAACGACTCGTTGCTGGCGCGCTTCTTCTTGAGGTCGTCGGTCAGGAGGTCGGCGTTCATCTGGACCTTCAGGAACTGCATGCCGGCCAGTTCCGGCTTCATCTCGTCAATGTCTTTGGCGGCTTCGGGATCGAACTGAAAGGCCGCGAAGACGAGCAGTTTGGGCCTGGGCACAAGTTGCTGCGCCTCTTCCCAGGCGCGCTGGACTTGGCGCTGTTCCAGCGGTGCATGTTCGGGACCGAACGACACCACGACGCGCATGGGACTGGACGCCGGGTCGGCCTCGCATACCCGGTCTGCGCCTTCGTCGCTGGGCCGGGTTTCGCCGTCGGCGTGCAGCCAGCGGCAGCCGGGTAAAGGCTCCAGCCGACTGAAGCGAAGGTATTGCCCATTCTTGCCCCGGATGCCACAGCGCAGGAGTTCGTCCCGCCATTCGGCCTGACGTAGGGTTTCGCCGGAGCGGGCGAGAGAGGCATCAGCGGGCTGTGGCTTCTCTTCCAGAATCTCCCCCGGCGACTTGACCGCAGCCGCCGGCACGGCTTCCACGGTGAACGGCCCCGTCACACGCACCTTCTTGCGGTCCACGAAGGGCTGGTCGTAGAGCGTCTCCTGGGGCGCGTGGCGGGCAATGGCCTCGTCCATGGCCTTTTGCATCGCCCGGCGGGCGGCGTGGAAGGCTTCGAAGGGCTTGCGCGCCGATTCGGGCCAGTCGTCGGGGAACTCGAACGGCACTTCCCATTCCAAAAGTTCGTTGACCTTGACCACCTGGCCGCTGGGCATGGTGAAGGTGGCGTTTTTTGGCGCGGCGAAGTCCACAAACTGCCCGGCACGCCCTCCAGTGCTGACCTGGAACTTCACCTTCTGGCCTTTGAGCGCGGCGTTGAGGTCGGCCAAGGCTCTTTCGATGGCCGGATGCATGCGCGCGTAGATGCCGTCAATCTCCGGGTTGTTGGCGATGGATTTGAGCGTGACGTGCGGCACGGTCTTGTACTTGAAGCCGGAGCCAACACCCTCTTCCGGGTGCGCCAGTTCGTAGTAATCGAAGACAGCAGTCATCAGCCGCTGACGGGCGAGGGTGAGCGCCACGCGGGAGGTATCGCAGGTGATCCAGCGCCGGCCCCACTGCTCGGCCACGTAGGCCGTGGTGCCGCTGCCGCAGGTCGGGTCGAACACCAGGTCGCCGGGGTCGGTGGTCATCAGGAGGCAGCGCTCGATCGCCTTTAATGGGGTTTGCACGACGTAGACTTTTTCCTCGCCGCGCAAATATCCGCCGAGCTGCGTGTCCTCCCAAAGGTTCCCATAAGCAACGAAAGGAAAGTCGTCAAAGTACCGCTTATACAACAACGTGCGCCCGCTGGCACCAAGTCGATCAGCTTGCGCGAGTTTCTCAAGCCCGTCAATGCTCGTTTTCCAGCCGCCAGAACGAGGTCGGTAAGTCTCACCCTTCCACACGAAAGGTTTGGTAGTAGCCTCGCTTCCCGATTGCGACACCATATCGCCAAAGCACATCAGCCGTGCATTTGAGGGCAACAGGTTTGGGTTATCCCTCTCCTCCGCTAATAGATTGCGGATAGTGTGGTCCGCCTCCTCTGCCTTGCGATAGGTGGAAGTTATGGCTGCATCGCGTGGCCGACGCTTGAACAGCCCTCGGTACTTCACAAGGTTCCGATCTCGCGCGTACCAGATGACGTAGTCAAAGACCGGGGCAAGCAGTTCCGAGGTCTGGCTGGTTGTCTTCGCGAATGCGATGACTGCACAGAAGTTCGAGACTCCAAACACCTCATCCATCAAACAGCGCACGCGATGCACGTTCTCATCGCCGATCTGCACGAAAATGCTTCCGCTCTCGGTCAGGAGTTCCCGCGCCAGCAGCAGCCGGTCACGCAGGTAGGTGAGGTACGAATGGATGCCCAGTTCCCAGGTGTCGCGGAAGGCGCGGATCTGCTCGGGTTCGCAGGTTAGGTCTTCGTCCTTGCCGTCCTTCACGTCGCGCTTGTTGACGAAGGGCTGGAAGTTGGAGCCGTACCTGATGCCGTAAGGCGGGTCCATGTAGATCATCTGCACCTTGCCGGCCAGGCCTTCCTTTTCCAACAGCGAGTTCATCACCAGGAGCGAATCGCCAGCGATTAAGCGGTTGGTCCAGCCGTGCTTGTGCTGGTAGAACTCGATAGCCTCGCGGAGCGGCCGGTCCTCCATCTCGAAGAGCGAAGGCTGCCGCGCGGGTTCCCCATTGCGCTTGCGCACCGCTTCCAGGATCGTGCGCGGCTCGATCCGCTCGTGAACGTGGAGCGAGACCGTGGGCACCTCGAAGGAGGTGTGTCGGCCTTGCCCGCCCACACCAGTTGCGGGTCCAGGTGCGGGTCGTAAGCGTAGCGCTTTTTCTTCTGACCGGCGTCCGGGTCGGTCTCCGGCGTCACCAGGCCCACGGGCGGGTTGTTGACGCGCTCTTTGTCCCGGTGCTCGTAGGATTCGATCGCTCGCTTGGTGTCTGTCTTCCTCTTTCGTGCCATCAAATCTTTCCTCTCCCTCATGTCACGCGCTGGTTCGGGAGGCTAACGCTCCGGTCCAGCGGCGGCGCGCGGCGCTGTTCGCTGGATGGTGTTGTTAGACGGCAGGTTACGTTTCGGCCAATTCCTCATACTCCTCTATCACACTGTCCGACAGGTGGGAGAGGTGCTTCTGTTCGGCGAGCTCACGCACGCTGTCGTAGGACAGGTAGGTGCAGATTTCGGACAGTGGCCCGCGCTCAAGCAGCGAGAACACCGGCCGGAGGAGTTCCTGGAAGACTTTGTCGCGACGGCTGATTGGGGCGACGATATGGAGCCGAATGTCCATGTTTGGCTGGAGAGCCAGGAGGTCTGCCATCCGAAGAATGCCCGAATAGACAGAAGTGGTGTGCTCGACCTCGAACGCCCGCTTGATCGCTCTGCCCTTCAGCCAAAGAATGTCTATCTGCTCGATCGTTCTTAATGTCGTCTCATCGTAGTTCAGAGGCAGTCGCTCCAACAGCGGTGAATGATCGCCTGTCCACTCGGCGAGCACAGCGGCCCGGTCGCTTGGGGGAACCCAAATCCGCATGCCCATCCGCGAGCCTATCTCGGCCAGCAGCGCTTGGATCTTCACAGACTCCCGAACCTCGGGCTGGCTGGCTTCTTTTTCCTCCATCTCGATTCCTTCAGGGACTGTGACCGTGACATCCTTGTCCACCCGACGCACACGGTGGGTTACAAGCTTCCGAAACTCGTTCGGGTCCACAGGATAGGTTGCGCCGCCGTCCACTTGGTCTCGGATGAGACTTTCGAGAAAAAAACCATCCGCGTCGTCGAGCTGGACAAGGCTTCCACGCAGCGTGCCAGTCCAGCTCGATGAGCGCTTGGACTGCCCGCGGGTGAAGGAGAGCTGGTTCCATACGCGGTCGTCGTGAATCGGGACGGCTTTCTCCACAGAAAGCCAGACCAGCGGCCGAACGTGGAAACGAAGGATGAAGGGATCGTTATCAGGGTAAAAAATCGGCGTCTCGTCCACGAAGGGGCCGTCGAGTACTTCCAAGAGCCCGATCCATCGCGAGAGCTTGGTCATGTAGCAAATGAACTTGTCACCGGCCTTGATCCGCCGAGCAACGTTGCGTTGTCGCATCCGAAATCCAGAAACGGTCCGGTCCGAGCGCGCGAACGCCTCGTACGTGTCCGGTGAAAAGAGGTCCAAGTAGTATGCCATTTGCTCCTTCACCTTCCGATCTGCCGTCTTAAGTGGGCTGCGAGAGAAACTCTGAGGCTTGTGGCCTACCCTGACAATCACCTGAGCCCTGTCCAGCCAAAATTGTTGCCATTGTCGTCATTTACGGAAACCGTGTCAAACACCCCTTGCGGGAAACTACTGCCACTCCCGCAGCCTGTTCCCCGACTGGCCCGCAGCTTCTTTCTGGTCGGCCGAGCCGCAAGGGGCAAGGAGCCCCAGCCGGTCTGCGGGCTAGATCCCCCGTCCCCTGCGATGCAGGACCGGCGGGTCGAGGATCGTAGGAGTGATGGCCCTGTGCCCGAGGAGTGCTGGGCCTGCGCGGATCGCGGAGCCCTCTTCCGTGACGAGGGCTCTCTCCCGCCGGGGCGGTGCCGTTCGCCCGGCGATTGTCGGCGGCGGGGAGCCCCGGGATCGTCCTTCCCTCGGCGCCTCCCGGCCCTGGTATAATCCGGCCACCTTCGGAGTGTGGCATGTCCGGCTCCATCATTATTCGCGGCGCGCGCGAGCATAATCTCAAAAACCTCGATCTCGAGATTCCGCGCGACCAGCTCGTCGTCATCACGGGCTTGAGCGGCTCCGGCAAATCTTCCCTCGCCTTCGACACGATCTACGCTGAGGGACAGCGCCGCTACGTCGAGTCGCTCTCGGCCTATGCCCGGCAGTTCCTCGAACAGATGGGGAAGCCCGACGTGGATTCGATCGAAGGGCTCTCGCCGGCCATCGCCATCGAGCAGAAGAGCACGAGCCACAACCCCCGCTCCACCGTCGGCACCGTCACAGAAATTTACGACTATCTCCGGCTGTTGTTTGCCAGGGTCGGTCATCCCTTCTGTTTCCACTGCGGTGAGGAAATCACCGCACAGACCGTACAACAGATGGTCGATGCGATCCGGGAGCTGCCCGAGGGGACCAAGTTCCAGATCCTGGCGCCCATTGTCCGCGGGCGGAAAGGCGAATACCGAAAGGAACTGCTCGACATGCGGCGAGCCGGGTACGTACGGGCGCGGATCGATGGCCGCATCGTGGATCTCGGCGAGGACATCGTGCTCGACAAACAGAAAAAGCACACGATCGAGATCATCGTCGATCGGCTGGTCATGAAATCCGGCGAGGCGCTGGTGCGACGGCTAGCCGATTCGGTCGAAACCTCGCTCAAGCTGACCGACGGCCTGGTGGGGGTGCTGACCGAAGACGGGAAGATGTCCCTGTACAGCGAGAAGCTGGCGTGCATCCGCTGCGGCGTGAGCTACCCCGAAATCACGCCCCGCATCTTTTCGTTCAACAGTCCGCACGGGGCCTGTCCGGCCTGCGACGGGATTGGCTACGCAATGACGCCGGGCTGTCCCGAGGACGAGGATTTCACCCTGCTCGACCGGTGCTCCGTTTGCAAAGGCGCGCGACTGAAACCGGAAAGCCTGTCCGTCAAGATCGCCCGCCGATCGATCGCGGACGTGTCGCAACTCTCCGTCCGCGCGGCGGCGGACTTCTTTGAGTCGCTCACGTTGACGGAACGTGAGACGTTAATCGCCCAGCGCATTCTGAAAGAGATCCGTGAACGGCTCGGCTTCCTGGTTAATGTCGGGCTCGATTATCTGACGCTGGACCGGCCGGCGGCGACGTTGTCGGGCGGCGAGGGGCAGCGAATTCGGCTGGCGACCCAGATCGGTTCCGGATTGGTCGGCGTCCTCTACATTCTCGACGAGCCGTCCATCGGGTTGCACCAGCGGGACAACCGGCGGTTGCTCGAGACGCTCCTGCGCCTGCGTGACCTGGGCAACACGGTTATCGTCGTCGAACATGATGCGGAAACCATGCGGGCGGCAGATCACATCCTGGATCTGGGACCCGGGGCCGGTGCGCACGGCGGCCGGATCATTGCCCAAGGGACGCCCGCCGAGGTCATGGCGAATCCAGAGTCCCTCACCGGCCGCTACCTCCGCGGCGACCTCGCGGTGACGCTTCCACGTCGGGAGCGCAAACCCAAGGGCTTTCTCACAGTTGTAGGGGCGCGCAAGCACAATCTCAAGGGGATCACGGCCCGTTTCCCGCTCGGCCTGTTCACCTGCGTTACTGGCGTCTCCGGCTCGGGGAAAAGCACGTTGGTGCTGGAGGTGTTATTCCATTCGCTCTCCCAACTGCTCAGGCAACACCCTGCTCCTCACTCCGCTCACTCGCGCCAATCGCATCCCAACGAGCCATGGGGGCCCTGGAAAGGGCGGGGTGAGGGAAAGCCGAAGATCGACGGCTGCAAGGAACTCCTGGGCGCCGAGGCGCTCGACAAAGTGATCGACATCGACCAGTCCCCGATCGGCCGGACGCCGCGCTCGAACCCGGCGACCTACACAGGCCTGTTCACGTTCATCCGCGATGTGTTCTCGAACCTCCCGGAGTCGCGTGTCCGCGGGTACAAGCCCGGCCGTTACAGCTTCAACGTGAAGGGCGGCCGCTGCGAAGCCTGCCAGGGGGACGGCCTCATCAAGATCGAGATGCACTTCCTGCCGGACATCTATGTGACGTGCGAGGTCTGCAAGGGCCAGCGCTACAACCGGGAGACGCTGGATATCCACTATAAGGGTCGCAGCATCGCCGACATCCTGAACATGACGGTGGACGAGGCGCTGGAATTTTTTGAACACATCCCGCCGATCAAGGCGAAACTGCAGACGTTGCACGACGTGGGGCTGCACTACATTAAACTCGGCCAGTCCGCCACGACCCTTTCCGGCGGGGAAGCGCAGCGGGTGAAGCTCTCGCGCGAATTGTCCAAACGCGCCACGGGCCGTACCCTGTACATCCTGGACGAACCGACCACCGGCCTGCATTTCGCTGACATCCAGCGCCTGCTCGACGTGCTCAACCGGTTGGTCGAAGCTGGCAATACAGTCGTGGTCATCGAACACAATCTGGACGTGATCAAGAACGCCGACTGGATCATCGACCTCGGGCCGGAAGGCGGCGACTGCGGCGGCGAGATCGTGGCTGAAGGAACGCCGCTGGAGGTGGCCCGGTCGAAGCGATCACACACGGGGCAGGTGCTCCGAGAAGCGGGGATTGGAAGGTGAACCACGAGTTTGACATCGTGGCGTCACGACATTTATGCTTTTGATGCATGAGAACGACGTGAACGCTGGACAAGGATGTGGCGGCTCAGCTTCGCCAGGTGCGGAAGATTCGCAAGGAGGCGAAGCTGAAGGAGCTGATCAACGAGGCCCTGAGGCAGGGGTTGAAGCATCTGGCGACACCGGCAGGGCCGCGGAAGCCATACCACACGACAGCCGTCGGACGCTGCGCGATCGGCGGCATCGACGAGGTTGCGGAAGTGCTTGCCGTCGCGGAGGACGCTGCCGTTCGGTGATCCTGATCGATGCGAATCTGCTAGTGTACGCCCACGTGTCGTCCGTGCCGCAACACGAGGCCGCACGAGCCTGGCTGGATGCGTGACTCAATGGGGCCGCTCCGGTCGGGTTGCCCTGGCTGAGTCTCCTGAGTTTTCTTCGGCTGGTTTCCACTGATGCCGATTTTGTCCGCTTCCCGGGGTTGCGCTGGGAGAACCCAATCGCCCGCCGTTCGCGGTAGGCGATGAACCGGCCGTCTCGATATTCGCGGTGGAGGTGCCCGGGCAGTTGACGTACCTATGCTGCATTGGACTCCCATTGGAGTCCATGGAGTCATAGAGAGAGGTGAGCCGAGGATGCCGGGGGTAGGTCCAGCCTCCGGCCTATTTTCCGTACCAGCGCAATGCAGGATTTCGAACAGCTTGGCGTCTTTTATCTTGGACGCCCCTACGACCCGGTCAAAAAGAAGCCCAAGCCAGGCTGGCTGCTCTACGACTCGAAAGATCTGGTCACCCATGCGGTCTGCGTGGGCATGACCGGAAGCGGCAAGACCGGTCTCTGTCTCGCCTTACTTGAAGAAGCGGCGATCGACGGCATTCCGACCATCGCGATCGATCCCAAAGGGGATTTGGGGAATCTGCTGTTGACTTTCCCGCAACTCCGCGGGGAGGACTTCGAGCCGTGGATCAATGAAGACGATGCGCGGAAGAAAGGACTGTCACTGCCGGAGTACGCCCAGCAACAGGCGGAGTGGTGGAAGAAGGGCTTGGCCGAGTGGGGGCAGGACGGCACCCGCATCCAGCGTTTGCGCGACGCCGCCGAGTTCGTTATTTACACGCCGGGGAGCACTGCGGGCCTGCCGGTGTCAATCGTGCAGTCCTTCGCCGCGCCGTCGCGTGCGGTGCTCGAGGACGTCGAGGCGCTGCGCGAGCGGATCGGCACGACGACAACCGGTTTACTGGGCCTTCTGGGCATCGAGGCCGATCCGATCAAGAGCCGTGAGCACATCCTTCTCTCGACCATCCTGGAGACGGCGTGGAAGCAGGGGCAGGACCTGGACCTCGCGACGCTGATCCGCCAGATTCAAACCCCACCGGTCTCTCGCGTAGGCATGCTCGATCTGGAATCGTTCTATCCTGCGAAGGACCGGTTCGCGCTCGCCATGCAACTCAACAATCTGCTTGCTGCGCCGGGTTTTTCGGTGTGGCTGGAAGGCGAGGCGTTGGACATTGGCCGGATGCTCTACACAGCGGAAGGCAAGCCTCGGATTGCGATCTTCTCGATCGCCCATTTGAGCGATGCCGAACGCATGTTTTTCGTTACGCTGCTGCTGAGCCAGACGCTGGGGTGGGTCCGCTCCCAGGCGGGCACGACGAGCCTCCGCGCCATCCTCTATATGGACGAGATCTTCGGCTACTTCCCGCCCGTCGCTAACCCGCCTTCTAAGCAACCGCTCCTCACCTTGCTGAAGCAGGCCCGCGCGTTCGGCCTCGGGGTCGTGCTCGCCACCCAAAACCCGGTCGATCTCGATTACAAGGGCCTGGCGAATACTGGCACCTGGTTCATCGGCCGCTTGCAGACCGAACGGGACAAGGCGCGCGTGTTGGAAGGGCTTGAAGGCGCGTCGGCCGGCGTCGGCCGGCGCTTCGATCGGCATCAGATGGAGCAACTGGTGGCTGGGCTGGGCAGCCGGATCTTCCTGATGCACAACGTCCACGAGGACGCACCGGTCGTGTTCGAAACGCGCTGGACGCTCTCTTATTTGCGTGGCCCGCTCACCCGTGATCAAATCAAAAAACTGATGAACCCCTATAAGCAAGCGGCGGTGCGAGGCACGGGGCAAGAGGCGGGAAATCTCAGGGCAGAAGTTGACGGCCCCTCGGTTGTCTTGAGATCCTCGCTCCTTGCTGCTCGACCCGTTCTCACGCCCGACGTTCCGCAATGGTTCATCCCTGTCCGCGGTTCCCGCCCGACAGGCGCTGAACTGGTGTACCGGCCACGCTTGCTGGGGGCGGCGCAGATCCGGGTGGCCGATGCGAAGGCGGGCGTCGATGTTGCCCAGGATTGCGTCTTCCTCGCCCCGGTGACCGATGCGCCCGTGGCGGTGGACTGGGATACTGCGGTCGAGGCCGACGTGGCAGTGGCTGATCTTGAACGAGTTCCGCAGGACCCAGCGCGGTATGAACCGCTTCCTTCTCCGGTCATCGACAGGAAGAGCTTCGACCTGTGGAGCAAAGATTTTGCCAACTGGCTCTACCGCACGTGGAAGGTCGAGTTGTTCAGGAGCCCGGCGTTGAAGGAGGTGTCCAAGCCCGGCGAGTCGGAGCGAGATTTTCGCATCCGGCTGCACCAGCTGGCGCATGAACGGCGGGATCAGGTGATGGAGCAACTTCGGCGCAAGTATGGACCGAAGATGGCCGCATTGCAGGAACGTCTGCGTCGCGCCGAGCAGGCGAAGGCACGGGAAGCCGAGCAGGCCAAGGCGCAACATCTGCAGACGGCGATCTCGTTCGGCGCGACGTTGCTGGCTGCATTCCTCGGCCGGAAGGCAATCAGCGCCACCACGTTGGGCAAGGCCACGACCGCAGCGCGGGGTGTCGGCCGGTCAATCAAGGAGGCCCACGACGTCGCCCGTGCAGAGGAAAACATCGAGGCGATCCGCAAGCAACTTGCCGACTTGGAGATGCAGTTTCAGAAGGAAACGGACATCTTGCTGTCCAAGATCGATCCGCTGACCGAACCGCTCGAGACCATCGCGCTCCGACCCTCCAAGACCAACATCGTCGTCCGTCTCGTCGCCCTTGCCTGGGTGCCGCATTGGGTCGATCAGGATGGCCGCAGGACGCCCGCGTGGCAGTAGTTGCGCGGAATCCGACTGAGTTCGGAGAAGACAAGCGGTCAGGCCTTCCGGTCGGAACGGAAAGGGGCAAAGACGGACTGAGCCCTTCGCCTGGTTGGGCGGTCACCTGGCCGAAAACCGCCTCGACAAGATGTTGGCCTCAGCGCTGATAGGACTCGAACTGCGATTCATCGAAGAATTGGTCGGCTGTCGTTGCGTGCGGGAATGCCTTGCGGGTTCATCGCCGGTGAGAGACGGATTGGGGTACAGGAGCGCGCTGTCCCGTCTGTCGGCATCCACACTCGTATAGCGGCCAGAGCTTCCAATGTGCCCGCCGCCGGACAAACCGAGGGCTGCTCGCCCGTGCGCAAGGGCATGGATGCAACGGGAGATGTCCTTCAGCCGTTCGAGTTCTCCCATCTTCTGTGGAAAGTCCACGCGCCAGTCGTGGAGATCCTCATATGCTTCCGCGAGGACCTGGCTCAACCTGAACGGGCCTCGCGTGCCGGACGGTGCACTCATAGCATTCCCTTTCGGCCCGGGTGCGGCGCGGGCCCATGTCCCGCCCCGATGACATCCACGCGCAGATGCCGGTATTTCACCGCGATCTTCTGCGCGGCTTTCATCGGCAAGGCGGCGTGACAGTCGTCCTTGATCTTCAGCAAGCGGAAATCCGGCTCCTTCGGCGGCTCAGTGCTTACGATCCTTCAGCATCAGCTTGTCGGTCCAAGCCAACAGGATGGCGGAGCCCAGGAATGTCATGTGGATGAAGATCTGCCATTTGATGTGTTCGGGCGACACGTTGCTCACGTTCACGAAAGCCTTCAAGAGATGAATGCTGGAGATGCCGATGAGGGAAGCCGCCAATTTGACTTTGATCGTACCCGGGTCCACGTGGCTGAGCCAGTCCGGCCGGTCCCGGTGCCCTTCCAGGTCGAGCTTGCTGACAAACGTTGCGTAGCCGCCGATCACGACCATGGTGAGCAGGTTGGCCACCATCGTGATGTCGACGAGAGAGAGGACGCCGAGCATGAAAATCGTCTCCGTCAACTCGTGGATGTTGTGGATCATCTCCCATAGCTCGGCGAGGAACTTGTAGGCATAGAGCAGCTCGGCCACGATCAGGCCGGCATAGAGCGGTGCCTGAATCCACCGGCTGGCGAACACGATGACCTCGAATCCGCGCTCGACGCGGCCGGCAATGGCTGTGGCCGGCGCGGTGGAGGTCGTGGCGGTAGCCGGTGAATGTGGGGAATGCGTCACGTTGGCCATACGGTCTCCTTGCTGATCGGCAAATCGCGCTTGCTGCACGGGGTGACGGATGGCAGGATCAACGGTCTCGACGTTCGAGCGAGCGTCCATCGGCTTAAATTCCGTTTACGGGGCGTATCCTAGTGAGCCGACCGCCAACTGTCAATTCGCTTTGGTGATCCCGTCGTTGACGGGCACCACCGCAAGGCCATCGCATGCGCTGACGGAACAACTGAAGGGGCCGGGCGCCTCAGACCAGCGAGGCGCCCGGCGAAATGGTGACGGCATCGAGGTTTGCCGGTGCCGCAGGGCCGGCGCCATCGATGCCTTGGTACGGATCATGACAGACGGGGCCCATGCCTCTCGCATAAAGGGGGCGGTTTGGGCCCGGCGCGAGGTGTTGAGTTTGTCGTAAATATTAGCGAGAGAGTTCTTGACGGTTTTCTCGCTCCGGTTCAGCGCGGCCGCGACTTTCTTGTTGGTCTTCCCTTCCGCAACCAGCGTGAGGACATGCAGTTCGTGCACGGTCAGGCGCTCCGGGCTGGTCCTGGATTTCACGGCCTACACAGGGCGCATTGTCGTTCCTTGCACGGCGACCGTCCTCTCGAACATCGTCCGGCCTGTCGTGATTGCCCACACGGCGCTTCTCAGGGCTGCGCTGCTTGCAAACTGGGAACGCTAGCCGTGGGTGCCGGCCTGCATGGCCTCCGGGCATGGCCCTCCTCGGTCAAAGCGGAGGGCATCAACACGTGGGTTTCGCGACGGATTTTTCGCCGGCAGGCCTCAATGCCGATGCGTTGTCTTCAACGCACGTCCATGAGGACAACGTCGGGTCCAAACCGAACGATTTCCTCGATCGCCTCTGTTGTGGAGGCGGCCCCACCGATGACAGCGATGTCATGATCGTCCACGATGGGCACACGAAGGGGCTTGCTGCTACCTCTGTCCATGAAGCCCTCCGACTCATGAGGCCCTAAGGGTAAAAACGGGCAGCCTCTCCCCCAGCAGGCCAAAGGAAACCACCTGGAACACCTGGCGATTCTACCAGGTGACAAAAAATGGGATTTCGGCCATGACGCTTTCCCTGTCCTGGGTTCTTGCGCAAAAGAAGGGAGGCGGCCATGGAGCGATGGAGGACGATCGCGTTTTATGAGGGACGGTTCCTGGTCAAAACGCTCAGGGAGCAACAAGACCTTGTGGAAGCCTATCGGCTGCGTCATAAAGTGTTTGTCGACCGGTTGCAATGGGTGCCAGCCTCGCCCCTCGAGTTGGAAGTGGATGCATATGATGCCTGGGCCATATCGGTCGGTCTGTTCATGGGCGATGGGGCCCTAGCAGGTTTGTTCCGTCTCCTCGCACCGCCAGGGCCCTTCATGTTGGAATCGGAGTTCCGACCTTGTTTGCTTCCTGGATATCGTGTGCGGAAAGAGCCGGATACGGTGGAAATCACGCGACTGACTGTGGATCCAGACCTTCACGAGAAGGGACTTTCGTCCCGTATGATGCTGGCATTGTTCAAAGGTGTGTATCAGTGGTCGTTCTTTAATGATGTCCGATACCTCTACATGGTCGTCGAGAAGCGGTTTCTCCGCGTGCTCCGTGCGATCGGCTTTCCCTGCGAACCGATCGGCCCGGCCGTGGCGCTCCCGCCGGCTGGCGCACTTTCTGTGGCGGCGATGCTGGACTGGGACCAGTTCCGGGATGAAAATGCTCGGAAACAACCGGAGTTCCTGCGGTGGATTACAACGCTGGACAACGCGGAAGTTCATGGCGAGGCGGCCGAGCCTCAGGCAGTCGAAGTCAAGGCAGAGGAAGCGGTCTCGGTCGGCGGAGAATTAGTAAAGGCCTGAGAGACGTCTCGAACCGCAGAACGGAAAAGTGGCAGTCACGAGGTCGTCAAGACGCCGCTTTCAATGGCCATGGCGACCGCCTGGGTTCTTGAAGTCACATCAAGCTTGATGAAAATGCTTTCGATATGGAAGCGAACGGTACGTTCGGTGATCCCCAGAATGCGGGCGATTTCCCAGTTGGTCTTCCCGTCCTTCATCCAATTGAGCACCGCCAGTTCGCGAGAGGAAAGGCCGTTTACGCGGTTGTAGGCAGGGTTGGGGGCGTTCTTCACCAAGGCGTGGTGTAGGTGGCGGATGACATATTCCAGGATACCCACGTAGCGCCGGTTATCGCTGGATCCGCCGCCAGCGAAGGAAAAAAAGCTCGCCAAGCCGCGCCGGGCTTCAAGGGAGCCAGTCGTGATGCCGTTGACTAACCCAAACGATTGCGCATCTTCGATGAACTCTTTTTGCTTGGTGGAGGTCACGTTCTGATACGTATGCTCCCACACCTGGGTCTCCAGACTGGTCAGGAGAGAATTCAGAACCGGATCGATTTGCGCATAGCCGTTCCTGGCGTATCGGTGGAGCCACTCGTTGGGGTAGCTGACATTGAGCACGTTCGCGAATTCTTTCACCCGTCCCATCTGGTCGACGCGCACCAGACCGCCGATGATGTGCGAGCAGGGGACAAGTTTTTGGAGAAGGCGTAGCACATTGACTACGTCTTCGTTGGTTTCGGCCTCGATAGAACAGTGGAAGATTTCGAGAAAGTCCTGGAGTTCACGTTTGGTGAAGTCGGCAAAGAGTCTGGCGGGGAAAGGAGTTCTGGATTGCACCATCGGTTACCCTCCCTTAAACCGAAGACCCGAGCCCGGGCGGTCGTTCACAGTCACACTGGGGAGCGGAGGGTTGCGCGAGCCTCCTCCACGAACACCCTCAGTATAGGGGTTCGCCTTCTTTGCCGCAAGCGTTGCCCTCCTTGTGGCGGGAGATCGCTCGCTGGGAAGAATTGAAGGAAGGTTGGCGGCGGTCAACAAGTGGTTAAGCTTTGGACAGCGCCTTGCGAATCTCGGCCGCAGTCTTGCTGTCGATGCCCGCCTGTTTTAATTCTTCGTCGGTCGCCTGCGCGATGGCGTCCAAATCTCTGAAAGACTTGAGCAGGGCATTCCGCCGGTTTTCGCCGATCCCGCGGATCTGGTCGAGGCGCGAGGCGACCAGGGCCTTTCCCCGGAGTTTGCGATGATAGGTGAGAGCGAATCGGTGCGCTTCGTCGCGGATACGCTGGAGCAGGTGCGTGGCGGGCGAAGAGGGGTCGAGCACGATGGGGTTTTTGCGGCCGGGGAGAAACACGCGTTCCGCTTTCTCGCCACGGGCCTTGGCCAAACCAATGAGGGGCAGTGCCGCGCACCCGACTCGTTTCAGACCCTCCATCGCGGCGGTGAGTTGGCCCAGCCCGCCGTCGATTAACACCAGGTCCGGGAGCGGCAGATCCTCGGCCTCGCCATACCGCCGCATCACCGCTTCCTGTATGCTGGCGAAGTCGTTCGCGCCCGCGACGGTCCGAATGCGGAACTTCCGGTAGTCCGACTTCTTCGCCTGGCCGTCTTCCCACACGACGAGCGAGGCGACCGACTGGTCGCCCATTGTGTTCGAGATGTCGAACCCTTCGATGCGGCGCGGGACCTTGTCGAGGCGAAGCAGGCGTTTCAGTTCTTCCGTCGCCAGGCGATCGGCCTCCTCGTCGCGGAGATGGTCGGCGAGCGCGGCAGCCGCATTTTCCTCCGCGAGTTGCACCAACTGATGCTTCTTGCCTCGCTCTGGCGCGAGTACCCGAACCGGTTCGCCTTTTTTCTCGGACAGCCACCGCTCGATCAGCGACGCATCAGCCAACGTCGTCGGGACCAGCAACTCTTTCGGCGGGAGACCGTCTTTGTTGTAAAATTGCTCGATGGTCGACCGCACGAGTTCCTCGTCGCTGGCCTCCGCCGCCTCAGTCCAGAAAAAATCCTTCCTCCCGATCAGCAAGCCGCCGCGCACGAACAGCATTTGCAGATCGACCGCCGCCCCTCGCCGCGCCAGCCCGAGGACGTCCTGGTCCGTTGAAGAGGTCTGCGTGATGCGCTGCTTCTCCAGCGTCCGCTCGATCTTGAAGATCCGGTCGCGCAGCCGCGCGGCCTCTTCGAATTCTTCCCGCTCGGCCGCCGCATGCATGTGCGCCCGCAAGTCTTCCAACAGTTCGGTGTCGCGCCCTTCCAAGAATTGGCGGACCTGCTTGACGATCCGGTGATACTCGTCGCGGGTCTGGTTGCCGATGCAAGGTGCCATACAGCGCTTGATCTCGAACTCGATGCAGGCACGCTCGGCCTTGCCGTCGATCTCGATCTCGCACGTGGCGAGGGGGAACACCTTGCGGATGACCTTCAAGGTCTCGCGCAATGCACCGGCCGGTGTATAGGGGCCATAGTAGAGGGCGCCGTCTTTTTGGACGCGGCGGACGATCGACAGACGTGGGAAGTCCTCCTTGACCGGCAAGCGGAGGTAGGGATACTGCTTGTCATCCCGAAGCACGACGTTGAATCGGGGACGGTGGCGTTTGATGAGATTGCTTTCCAGGATGAGGGCTTCGAGTTCCGATCGGGTGACGATTGTTTCGACGTCCGCAACCTGACTGACCAGGATGGTCGTCTTCGGCGTGCGATCCGCCCCGCGCTGGAAGTACGACCGCACCCGGTCGGCCAGTACGCTGGCCTTGCCGATGTACAGGATCTCGCCCCCGGCGTTCTTGAAGAGGTACACGCCCGGCTGTTGGGGAAGGTGGTCGAGTTTGGATTGAAGCTCCGGAGACATCGGGTGGCAAGCCTTGAGCTCTCGACGGTCACCCCCAGGACTCGTTCAGCACCAGTCCCGCGGTGCCAACTCATTGTACGGCCTAGAGGGAGCGGCAGCAACTCGGCCGCGGGTGATCGCCGAGGGGAGAAGGCTCGAAGCTTGTTTACCGCAATCCCCGCACAAAGGCCGGGCTTAGGGTGCCCCGTGCCACTTCCGCGACGGGGCCCTTCATGGTGAGAGAGAAGTCCTTGGCTACGTCGATGCGCAAGGCGCCGCCCGGCATGTTGACGGTGACCGGGCTTCGTACCAAGCCCAACCGCACGGCCGCGCTAGCGGCGGCGCAGGAAGAGGACCCGGAGGCTTGAGTCTCGCCCGCACCTCGCTCCCAGATTAGGATGAAGATGCTCCGCGGACCGGTTGGCACGGCAAGCTGGACGTTGGTCCTTTTGGGAAACAGCGGGTGGTTTTCGAGTTCCGGACCGAGAAGGCGGAGTTCGTCTGTGGTCCACTCCGCGCCTTTCGGCTTGAAGACGACGCAATGCGGATTGCCGACGCTGACACCCGTAAAGCGAAGTTGCTGTCCGGCCACCGTGATCGGTTGGTCAATCACCTCGTCCACAGCCAGTTTGCACGGGAGCGCATCGGGGGCGAAGGAGGCCCGTCCCATCTCGACCGTCACGGCGCTGGCCTCTCCGTATCGATCCAGATGCAGTTCCACCGCAACCCGTCCACCTTTGGTGTCCACGGTGAACGTTTTCCGGCGGACGCGGCCAGTCGCATAGAGATAGCGGGCGAAGATACGCAGGCCGTTGCCGGATTTCTCCGCCTCGCTGCCGTCGGGGTTAAAGATGCGCAGGCCGAAGTCGGCGTTCTTAGAGGGAACGGGCGCCAGAATGCCGTCGCTACCGAGGCCCCAGTGGCGGTCGCAGATCGCCCGGATGTTGGCGGGCGTGAGCTTGAACGACAGGTCTTTCGGGTCCATGACGAGGTAATCGTTGCCGAGACCGTGGCCTCGGTAGAAGGCATTTTTCATACGGATCTCTCCTTGGCTGGGTAGCCGATAGCGAACAGCTCACCGCGTGCACGGGCGAATCGCAGACGCCGACGGGCGTGAACTCGGTCGAAGGGCTCGCGAGCAGATCCATGGTTCGCTTGCGTGCGATTATCTCTTCGTTGCTTGCCATGAGCGGCGAGCTCTCGACCGATGTTACCCGATCGCCGTGCCCGGCGACCGTTCGATCAATTCGATCTCGTAGCCGTCGGGAGCGTCGATAAAAATGAAGCGGCTGCCGGAGGAAGTCCTGGTCGGGCCCTCGGTGATCTTGACCTGCTTGGCTTCAAGGGCACGGATCGTCTCATCCAGGTCGTCGACTTCGAACGCCAGGTGGACCAAATCCTCCTGGACCTTGACCGGGCCGCTCGGCGGAAAGCTGCACAGCTCGATCAGTTCCTCGCTGTTGGGCACCTTGAGAAACGCCAGGTGCGAGCCGCGCGGCGACGTGGTCCGCTCCAGGACTTCAAGCCCCAGCACATCCGTATAGAATTTGATCGTCTCATCCATGTCGCTGACGCGCATGCGGGTGTGCAGCAGTTTTTTGACTTTCATCGTTCCCTCACGAAGCGTAGCTTGCAAGAAGGCCGATAACCCTTCCCTTCCGCTTCTCACCGTTGAGGCATGACGATTGACGCATTACCCGGCTGTTCTCGCCGGCCCCACCGTCTTGCGCAGCAAAATCTCCGCCGACCCGGGGATCAGGAAATTCGGCATGGGGCCGATCTCCTGGTAGCCGTGTTTCCGATAAAACCGCCGCGCATTCTCATTGAAGTCGGATACGCAGACAAAGATGTTCTTCGTGCGGGCGAAGATGATTCGTTCCAGGTGAGCCAGCAGCGCGGCTCCCAAGCCCCGACCTTGCGCCCACGGGGCGACGGCGAGCAACTCCAGATAGTCCCCCATGAGGAACTTCTGGCGGACCAACGCTATTCCTGCGACGGCTCCGTCCAGTTCGATGACATACCCGTCGCGGCCCTGCGGCAGCGGTGTGAAAATACGGTTCCAATCGGCTGCCGTATAATTCAGCTGCTTCCAGGGATCGGAATCGCTGAGAAAGCGAACGACCGGCTCCCGATCCTTCGGGTGAAACACGCGGATCACTGGTGTGGCTGCGGGGGGTGGTTCACACATGCGAGAAGCTCCGAGACAGTGACCGGGGCCAGCCCGCGGTCGGGCAACAAAACCTGTACCAGGTCCTCGACTACGGTGCGTGTGTGCTTGCCTTTGCCGTTGGCATGAAAGACGATCACACTGCCGGGTTTGGTCCTGGCCGTGAGCCGCGCCAAGATCTGCTCGCGCGTCAGTTGCGGGTCCGGATCGCCGGACTCGACGCTCCATAGGATCAGCCGAAGCCCCAGGGATCTCACGAGGTCCACGGTGCGCTCGTCGAATTCCCCGTAAGGCGGTCTGAATAAGGATGCGTCCCGACCGTACTTCGTCCGGAGCAGCGTGACCGGCCCGAGAATTTCTTGGCGTTGCTCCCCTTCACTCTGCATGGGCAGGTGCGCGTGCACATGCCCATGTGTCCCGATTTCGAAGAATGGCACGTTTAACAGTGCTTGCACTTCAGGCTCATGCTTGACCATCCACTTCCCGGACAGAAAGAAGGTGGCGGGAATCCGGTTGGATACCAGATACTTGATCAGCTCCGCATCGTAGCCGATCCCGCCTCGCACCGGGCAAAGATCGAAGGTCAAAGCGACGGCCTTACACTCGGGCGGCCCGGACTTGATCACGTCCGCCTGTCCGGGCACGATCATCCACGCAAAACCCAGCAACACTGAGAGACCGACGGCCAAGCTCACACACGGTCCACGGTTACCTGGCATGGGGTGAGTATACCCGAAGCGGTGCTGCCGAGTCAGGCTGTCGCACAGTCAGCACTGGGGTGGGGGGAGGCCGGCCTGGCCGCATCCGAACAAGACGAAAACCGTGGTCAGGTGGGATTGGGAGACGCGCAGGTATTGTCCACGGTCAGGAAGGACTATGTATTGGGACAAAACAAGCTGGAGGCTGCTGGCCTCCAGCAGCCTGGTGAAAAGTCGCCCCCAAAGCGTTACGGCTGCATCCCGCGTGCGATGATATGGTCCACGCCGGTCTGCAGGATCTTGCGCCATGATCGGTCGAGTTCGGCACTGAACTCAAGATCGCATTCTTTGATGGCCGTCATCAGGCTCTCGATCCAATACTGATAGAGCGAGGCAGGAATGTTGAGCTTCTTCGGCCCATGGCTATCTCCAATCCGATCCAGCGCGACGGTACCAAACGGTTTGCCGGCCGCGTGCATGATCATCATAGCAAGTCCTTGTCGAAGCAACACCTTTTGCTTTGTCATGTCCGTGTGGGCAAACATCGGCCTGATCGATGGGTGGCTTGCAAGAAAAATCTCATAGAACCGGTCAATGAACCGGGGATTGACGCAACACCGGCCGTAGCTTTTCTCGACTGCTATCACCTCATTCATCACTGCGCTTGCCCTTTCTCCCTCTCAGATGGCCGAGACCGATGCTCCCGTCGAGGGGGCAGACGACGACATCGGTGGACCGGCCACGTGTTTTTGATCTCTTGTCTTTATCGGAACGACTGCGCTGGACTTGAGCGGTTGAACCTGGTTGACGGTTGAGGAGTCCGGTTGTTAAGGTGCAGATTCGATGGAATTGGGCCGATACAGTAGGCACGGCGCTGCCTCATGAAAGGATCGGAGTGGCAAATAGGTCGGATCCTCGGTATTCCGATCAAAGTTCACGGCTCCTGGTTTCTTGTCTTTCTGTTTGTGACCTGGACACTGGCCACCGGCTATCTGCCCTCGGTCTTACCCGGGCACTCCACCGCGCGGTATTGGGCGATGGGCGGCGTGTCCGCTGTGCTGCTCTTCGCATCGGTCCTACTCCATGAGCTGGGCCATTCCTATGTCGCCCTGCGCTATCGTATTCCCATCGGGCAGATTACGCTGTTCATGTTCGGCGGGGTTGCCCAGATGCGTCGGGAACCACCGGGACCGCGGGCTGAGTTTCTCATTGCGATCGCAGGACCGCTTGTGAGTTTCCTGCTGGGCGGGCTGTGCTTCGGACTGGTCTCCCTGGCCGAATCCGCACCCGGTACCGGTCGATTCCAGGGTCTTCTGGTTCTCGCTGTGATGGTGGGGCAAACCAACATCCTGCTCGGGGTGTTCAATTTGATCCCCGGATTTCCGCTGGATGGAGGACGGGTGCTACGGGCCGGCCTATGGGCGTGGACCAAGGATTTCTATCGTGCCACCAGTCAAGCTTCGCTAGCCGGATTGTGGTTCGGGGGCTTGTTGGCGCTCCTTGGCGGTCTGGTGGTCTTTGCCGCGCTGACCGGCGCATTACCAGGCCCACTCGTGACGAACGGCGGGTGGATCGTCCTGATTGGCGCGTTTCTGTTCGCGGCCGCACGCGGCAGTCGCCGGCAAGCGGCGCTGAAGGCGGTGCTCTCCTCTGTTGCCGTGCGGGACCTCATGGTCCGCGCCGTGACGACGATCGATCCGGGGCTGACGGTGGAAGACGCCGTCAATGGTTGGTTCTTGCGCTATGGCTACGGCGGGTTTCCGGTGGTGCGGGAGGATCGCCCCGTCGGCATGGTCACGGTTCGTGAAATCCGGGCCGTGCCGACTTCGCTGTGGGTGTGGCGACGGGTGCAGGACGTGATGCGACCCTGGACGCCGAACATGGCGGTGACGCCCGATTGTTCCGTCATTCAGGCGCTGGAACGGATGATTCACGCGGGTGAGGACCGATTGGTGGTGGTCGATGAGGGACGACTGGTCGGCTTGGTTACGCGCTCCGCGGTCGCCCGGTATTTGCAACTGCGCGGCTTCCAAAGTTAGAGCAAAGCTCTCCCTTTGTCCCTCTTTTCACAGTCGGTCATCCGCTCGCGCAGCCGAGAGGCTGTGCGCGAGCGCTACACGCACGAGATGGACGGCGAGCATAAAGCCGTAAACGACGCAGAAGAAGGCGATGGCGACCCGGTGGTAGAAACCCACCAGCAAGAGAGGGAGGAAGGGCGCGAACAGCAAACTGGCGATCGACGTCGCGAAGGTCAGCCGCCGGTAGAATTCGTCCGAGGGTTCGCGGTTGATCGGTTTCAATGCCTTCGAATGACGCTGGGCGCGGTGCAGTACGCGACGTCGCCTCCGATCATCATGACCCCGGGCGCACCAGAGCGGCCGAAACCCGTGTCCGCCGTAGGACTTGGATGTGAGCGGCATGGCGAACGAAGGCGCATCCCGCAGCCCACGAACGAGCGGAAGGCCCCGCTCGTCACCCGGCCTCCCGCGGTAGACCACTTTCCGCTCGACGAACAGATAGCCGTACTTCAGGACGACTAGGACGATCGCTGCGCTCATGGTCTTGTCGGGGAGGTAGCAGATAACAAGTCTGCACCCAATTGACCACCCTCCCGCCGAGACTCTGTCCGTAACCCAGCCCGAACCATTGCCATTTCTCACGATCCCACCGAGTGTCTCTGTCACCGAAGGAGTGCCGACAAAGACCGCATGCTCTTTGAGGGCAGTCTGCAGGGAGAAGAAGGCCGAGAAGGCCTCTGCGTTGATGCTCCGAGCGTATCACGATGGCGCTGCGTGTGCCCGAATCGGGGCAAGACGCGCACGGGACGGTTATTTCAAGACGAGCACGGCCTGGGCGGTCAGTGAGACGAGAGGGTTGGGGAACAGACCCAAGAGCAGGACGCCGGCGACCGCGCAGGCCAGCACGATCGACAGCGCCGGCGAGGTCGCCAGGCGAGGCTGCGGGGCGAAGCCAGGCTCAGGCTCCCGCATGTACATGACCATCACCACGCGCAAATAATAGTAGGCTGACACGGCGGCGAACAGCAGGGCAACCACAGCCAGCCAGGTCAGGCCGCCATCCACCGCCGCCATGAACAGGTAGAATTTCCCGATAAAACCGGCCGTCGGAGGGATGCCGGCAAGCGAGACCATAAAGATCAGCATGAGCAGCGCCGCCGCTGGCTGCCGCTTGGCCAAGCCGGTGAAATCCTCAATGTCCTCGCCCTCAAGCCCCCCCTTCCGCAACATGGCGACGACCGTAAAAGCGCCCAGGGTCATGAAGGCGTACACGGCGAGATAGAGCATGACGCTGGCCAGGCCGGTGGCGCCGCCACCGTTGGCCGCCTGCCCGGCCGCGACCAGGCCGATCAGGGCATAGCCGGCATGCGCGATGCTCGAGTACGCGAGCATGCGCTTGATGTTGGTCTGAACGATCGCCACCACGTTACCGAGCACCATTGTGAGGAGGCACACCGCCAGGAACAGCGGCTGCCAGTTTGCTTTGAGCCCGCCCAGCCCTTCCACGAACACCCGGAGAAATGCGCCGAAGCTGGCCGCCTTGGAGGCTACGGCCATGAAGGCGGTGACTGAAGTTGGCGCGCCTTCATACACATCCGGTGTCCACATGTGGAACGGCACCACGGCGAGCTTGAAGCCGAACCCGACCGCTAATAGGACCATTGCCAATGAGAGGACCGGGTCGTCGAGTCCCCTCGCCGCCACGGCACCGGCGATGACGGAGAGTCCCGTGCTTCCCGCCGCGCCGAACAGCAACGAAATGCCGTACAGCAAGAGGCCTGAGGAAAAGGCGCCCAACACGAAATATTTGGCCGAAGCTTCGAGTGACCGAGGCTCGGATCGTTTGAGCCCGGTCAGGACGTACAGCGACAGCGACATCAGTTCGGTGCCGAGATAGATGGTGAGGAGATCAGCAGCCGACACCATGACCATCATGCCCGACAGCGCCAGCAGGATGAAGCCGTAGTATTCGCCGAGGTGCAAACGCTCCTCCTTGAGGTAGGCGAACGACAGCAGAATGGTCAGCCCCGTCACCAGGTACAACAGCAGCTTCCAAAAGCAGGCATATGGATCGATGATCACCAGGTTGCTGAACGCGGATGTCCGACTGCCCATTTGGGAGGCGGTGAAGCCCAGACAAATCGCCAGAGAGCCGAGGCTCAGCCACGCCAGTGCGTCTTTCTTCGACGCAGGGGTGATCGGGTCCAGCCCGAGCACAAGACAGGCCGCCGCAACGACGACCAGTTCAGGGAGAATCGCCGTGAGGTCGCCAGGAAGAAGCGTCATGGATGATTCTCCCAGGCATGAGGGGCGAGGCGAGAGGCGAGGGGGAGGGCGGCATCGTGCGGCTCCCGGTCATTATTCCAGTTGACTCTCGCCTCTGGTCCCTGGTCCCTCGTCGCAGCGCGTTCAACCAGTTCATTGACGCTGGCGTGCATTCTCGTGAGGAGGGGGCTCGGGAATACGCCGATCCAGAACACCAGTGCGACCAACGGCGCGAAAGCGGCCGTCTCGCGCGGGTTCAGATCGACCAGTCGGCCGGAGTGGCGATCGGCCGGTACGCCGAACGCCACGCGCTGGACCATCCACAGCATATAGACTGCGGCCAGAATGACGCCGAGCGCAGCCAGACCGGCTGCGATCTTGTTCCAAAGGAAGGCTCCAACGAGGACGAGAAATTCGCCAACGAAGCTGTTTGTGCCCGGCAGGCCCAGCGACGAGAGTGCGAAGATCACCAGCAGGGTCGCGTAACGCGGCATGGGGCCAGCCAGTCCCACGTTATCCGCGATCATCCGGCTGTGCGTCCGCTCGTAGATAGCGCCGACGCACAAGAACAACGCGCCAGTCGTGATACCGTGGTTGACCATCTGTAGCACCGCGCCCTCGACGCCCTGGTGGTTCAGGGCGAAGATGCCGAGCGTGACGAACCCCATGTGACTGACGCTGGAATAGGCGATGAGCTTCTTCAGGTCGGCCTGTGCCAACGCCATGTAGGCGCCGTAGATGATCGCCGTGATGGAAAGCGCGATCATGAGCGGTGTGAATGTCGCCGTCGCATCCGGCAGCATGGGAAGCGAAAAGCGCAGGAAACCGTACGCGCCCATCTTCAGCAGGACGCTGGCCAGAATCACGCTGCCGGCGGTGGGGGCTTCGACGTGGGCGTCGGGCAGCCAGGTGTGAAACGGAACCATTGGCACCTTGACCGCAAAGGCGGCGAAAAAGGCGAGGAACAGCCAAGTCTGAAACGATGCGTCATAAGGCTGCCGACTGAGCGAGAGGATGTCGAACGTGCGGCCGCCCTGAAAATAGAGAAGGATGATCGCGACCAGCAACAAGACGCTACCGGCCAAGGTGTAGAGGAAAAATTTGATGGCCGCGTACAGCCGGTTCGGGCCGCCCCACACACCGATCAGGAGATACATCGGGATCAGCATCGCTTCCCAGAATACGTAGAACAGCACGAAGTCGAGCGCGACGAAAACCCCCTGCATCGCCGCCTCCATGACCAGCATGATGGCCATGAAGCTGCGGACCCGGGTGTCGATCGCCCGCCAGGAGGCGAGCACGCAGAGCGGCATCAAGAGGGCAGTCATGAGCACCAGCGGCAGGCTGATGCCGTCCACGCCCAGCCGATAACTGATCGCAGGGGACGCAATCCAGGCGGCATGCTCGGTGAACTGCATGCCCGGCACGGCGGGATCGAACTGAAACCAGATAGGCAGCGCCACCAGCAAGTCGGCGACCGTCGCCGCTAACGCGGTCCAGCGGACTGCGGTCTCCTTGACGAGGCACACGAGCACGGCGCCGACGAGGGGGAGGAACACCAGGACCGTCAACCAGGGGAACGTGCTCTGGAGATTTGCTTCGCTCATCCGGTCACCGAAGAGCTAACCGGTTCGTGCTGAGAGCCGACGGCGTGCAATCGCGCTTTCGCCGGACACTGCCGTTCCTTGGTCATTCGCCATCCGGCCGTCAAAAAAAGAGGAACACTGCCAATAGCAGCACCGCGCCGGCCGCCATCCCCAGCGCGTAATGTTGGGTCTGCCCGCTTTGGATCAGGCGCAACAACCATCCGCCCCAGGCGATCGCGCGCGCGACCCCGTTTACTGCGCCGTCGATGATCGCAACATCCACCTGTTTCCACAGGCCGTCGGCGAGCGAGAAGGTAGGGCGCACGACGGTCGCGTCGTAGAGTTCATCTACGTACCATTTGTTGGCCGAGAGCCGATAGGCCAGCTGCCAGCGCGCGACCAGCCGGTCCGGCAGCCCGGGCTCTTTCACATAGACATAGTAGGCCGCCGCCATGCCGGTCAGCGCCATCAGCATCGCCACGGCCATAATGCCGCTCGCGGCGGCTCCGGCGTGATGGCCAGCCTCTGCGCCACCGGGAAAGACCGGGGCCAAAAATTCCGGAATGCCCAAGTAGCCGGTGATCACGCTAAGTGCGGCGAGAATGAGCAAGGGCACCGTCATTGTCTTGGACGGTTCATGGATACAGCCGATCAGGTGGGGATCGACACGCGACTGGCCCCAGAACGTCACGAAAACGAGACGGAAACTATAGAATGCGGTCAAAAGCGCCGTAAACAGCCCGAAGACGGTAAGCACTTGGCCCAACGTCCCCGACGACCACGACGCCAACAACAATGCGTCCTTGCTGAAGAAGCCGGCGGTCAACGGAAAGCCGGCCAACGCCAGAGAGCCGATCACGAAGGTCCAGTAGGTGATCGGCAGCTTGTCTTTGAGCCCACCCATGCGCCGCATGTCCTGTTCGTGATGCAGCGCGATGATCACCGAGCCGCAGCCCAGGAAGAGGAGCGCCTTGAACGCGCCGTGCGTGAGGAGGTGATAGATCCCGGCCGCATAGGCGCCCAGCCCGCAGGCCATCATCATGTAACCGAGCTGGCTCACGGTCGAATAGGCGACGACCCGTTTGATATCGGTCTGCGTCAACGCGATGGTCGCGCCGAGGACCATCGTGAGGGCCCCGACCACCGCCACCACGTCCATGGCGACAGGCGAGAGGTGATACAGCGGCGCCAGCCTGGCGACCATGAACACGCCGGCGGTCACCATCGTGGCCGCATGGATCAGGGCTGAGATCGGCGTCGGGCCTTCCATCGCGTCGGGGAGCCAGACGTGCAGCGGAACCTGCGCCGATTTCCCGACCGCACCGGCGAACAACAGCAGACAGATCACGGTGAGCGTGGAGACTTCCCACGTTCCCCCGAACGGACGGAGCAGGTTCATCGTATCGCTAGCGAAGCCCCCTGCCTGAGCGAATACCTGCCGATAGTCCAACGAGCCGAAATTGTAGACGATCACCAGGAGCCCGAGCAGAAACCCGAAGTCGCCGACCCGGTTCACGATAAAGGCCTTCGTCGCGGCGGCGCACGCGACAGGCCGCTCATACCAGTGGCCGATGAGCAGATAGGAGCACAACCCAACCGCCTCCCAGAAGACGAACAATTGGAGGAGGTTGTCGGCCATCACCAGCATCAACATGGAGAAGGTGAAGAGGGCGATGTAGGCGAAAAAGCGCGCGTATCCCTTCTCGCCGTGCATGTAGCCGATGGTGTACACGTGCACCAGCGAGCTGACGATTGTCACGAGCAACAGCATGGCGGCGGTCAGCCGGTCGATGAACAGGCCCAGGCGGACTTCCAGGTCGCCCGAGGCGATCCAGGTGTACAGTGGAACCGAAATCCGGTCGCCTTCGGCCGCGTTCATGAAGGCAATGAGGGAAAGCACAAGCGAGCCGAGCACGGCCGGCACGGCCACGAGGTGCGCGCGTTCCCTGATCCAGGGACCCGCCAGACCGAGCACCAGGAACGCGGCGAAGGGAAGGAGCGGGATCAGGATGTAGAGCATAGGTAATGGGTCAATGGTCAAGAGTCATTGGCCAACAATAAAAACGATGCCCTGGACGCCGGAGTTCGGTTCCTTGCCGTTGACCAATGACCTCTTCACCATTTTAATAACTGAAACTCGTCCACGTTGATGCTCGACTTAAAGCGGTAGAGGGCGATGACGATCGCCAGGCCGACGGCGACTTCGGCCGCTGCGACTGTCAGCGCAAAAAAGACGAACACCTGGCCCGCCGCGCTCTGGAGATAATGCGAGAAGGCCACGAAGTTGATGTTCGTGGCGTTCAGCATCAGCTCCACGGACAGCAAAATGATGATGAGATTCCGCCGGATCAGCACGCCCACCACGCCGGTGATGAACACGAAGGCGCTGAGGATCACGTAATAGGAAAGAGGAATCATCACGAAGCTCCGATATCTCGTCTCGCGAGTGACGCGTGACGCTTCACGGCTCGCGCCTCTCGAACAGGTCCCGCTTCGCGAGGACGATCGCGCCGATCATGGCGACCAGCAGGATAAGCGAAGCTACCTCGAACGGGAACAGATACGTCGAATACAGCGCCCGGCCGATTGTTTCCGTGTTCCCAGGTGTTCCGGCGACGCCGTCAGCCATCTCCGCGGGAATGCCGGCGTCGCGAAGGTGGACCGCTGCGAGTAGCACCGTTGTCAGAAACGTCAACCCCAGCACGGCTGCGACCGGCAATTGCGCATGGTAGCGATCCTCGCGCTTGACGTTCAACAACATGACGACGAAGAGATAGAGCACGAGAATCGCGCCGGCGTACACGATGACTTGCACGGCGGCAAGAAACTCCGCATGCAAGGTGACATAGAGGCCCGCGACGTGAAAGAACATGATCAGAAGAGAGATGGCGCTGTAGACAGGATTGCGCAGCGCGACGACGAGGACCGAGGTCAGCGCGATGATGCCGGCGAAATAAAAAAAGAAAAACTGATTCAACGGATACAGCCTCCAGTCAAACACGGTCCGGAAGTCAATGCGCCGGACCGCTTCCGCCCCATTCGCCTCTGTGTGGTGACCTCACAGCGCGGGCAGGAGAGTTGGCTCACGTTGGTTTCGGCGGCACGTGCTTAAATGCGACGTTGAAGAACGCCACATTCGGGTGTTGCAGCTCTAGCCGCTTTTCCCGCACGGGGAATGAGCGATCGCCGAGGGCGAGGAGTTGCTCCTTGTTCAGAAGGAGTTGACGTTTGTCGTACACCGCCCACTCGTATTCGCGGGTCATGCCCAGCGCGTCCACCGGACAGGCGTCGACGCACAGGCCGCAAAACAGGCAGCGCGTCATGTCCATGTAATATTCTTTCGCGTATCGCTTGGTGGGTTCGCCCGGCACTTCACCGCTGACCACCCGGATTACCCGGGAAGGGCAGGCTGCTTCGCAGAGATCGCACCCGACACACTTCTCCGTACCGTCGTCGTAGCGCAGCAACGCAAGCATACCACGATAGCTCTCCGGCAAGGTGCGTTTCTCATGCGGATATTGGAGGGTAATCGGCCGGTAGCGCAGCAAATGGATCAACGTGGCCTTCATGCCTACCAGAATCTCGTAGAAGGTGATCGTCTTGAGCCAGGTTTTGAACTTCATGCTTGTCCGGTTTGTTTTGTTTGGTTGGGTCGTTGGTTCATGTGAGCGAACTGTCGAGAAACAATCAGAGAAACCAGACAAACCGGATAGACCGTCTTACTTCACCGGGAACAGGTACGCCGCGATCGACGTGACCAGGATGTTGCCCAGGGCGATCGGCAGCATCACCTTCCACCCGAACCGCATCAGTTGATCATAGCGCAGGCGAGGCAGCGTAGCCCGCAGCCAGAAAAACAGAAACAGGAAAAAATACACTTTGACGGTGAACCAGCCCACGTTCTCTATCCAGGCAATACGCTCTAAACCGATCCGGGCCAGGATCGTATCCGGATAGGGCGCATTCCAGCCCCCGAGGAACAACGCCGCAGCAATGCAGGACACCAGGATCATGTTGGCGTATTCGGCGAGAAAGTAGAATGCGAAGCGCATGCCGCTGTATTCGGTAAAAAACCCCGCCACCAGTTCGCTCTCGGCTTCCGGCAGATCGAACGGCAAGCGGTTGGTCTCAGCTACTGCGGAGATGATGTACACGACGAACGCGAAGATTTGCGGGAACGGCGGCGCAAAGACGAACCAGTTCCAGAAGCCGCCAGCCTGGGCCTCCGTGATCTTGACGAGACTCAATGAGCCGGCCAAGAGCAGCACGCCGACAATCGCCAAGCCTACGTTCAGCTCGTAACTGATGACCTGAGCGGCAGATCGTAGGCCCCCGAGTAGCGAATACTTGCTGTTGGATGCCCATCCGCCGAGGATGATTCCATAGGCCCCGATCGATGCGAACGCTAGGATATAGAGGATCCCGATGTTGATATCGCTGATGATGAACGGTTTGAACTGCACGCCGAACAGTTCCACCGTCTGGTTCGGACCGAACGGTACTACAGCGAACCCGATCAAGGCCGGAACTAGCGCGAGAATCGGGGCCACGCTGAAGAGAAATTTGTTCGCGCCGGCGGGAACGATGTCTTCCTTGAAGAAGAGTTTGATCCCGTCTGCGATCGGCTGGAGGATGCCGTACGGGCCGACTTCCATCGGGCCCATCCGGTCCTGCATCCAGCCGAGCACCTTTCGCTCGAGTAGGGTCAGCAGCATGACCGTGAGCAGGACCACGCCCATCACGGCAACAATTTGTGTCAGAGCGATCGCCAGCTTCAGGCTCGTTTCAACCACAATTCCTCCGGAATTGTATGGCGCGCGACACGGCCGGCGTGATCTGTCGCATATTGCGCGTCCCCCATCACGCCGTCACGTGTCACGTGTCACGTGTTAACCGTTCCACGTTTACCAGCGTCGTTTTGCAATACGGCACCTTCGTCACCGGGTCGACTTCCACTTGGGCCAGATTCTTAGCGTCCTGATCGAAATGCTCGGGGAAAAAAACTATCCCTTCCGGCACGCGGGCCAGAATTTTCACGGTTGTCGTCACTTCGCCGCGCTGATTGAACACACGGACCCGATCGCCGTCGGAAAGACGGTGCCGCGCGGCGTCGGCGGGATTCATCCGCAAGGCACCGTTGCTCTCGACCCGAAGCAGGCCTTTGGAGCGTGTGGACAGCTTACCCGAATGGAAGAGGGTCTGGCCCAGCACCAAGGTGAACGCTCTGCCTGCCCCCCCACTGCTTCTCTCGACCCGCTCGCCGGCCAGTCGATACCGACTGGCCACATCGGTGGCGTAATCGTGGCTGAGATATCGCTCGACCGCCGCGCGATCGACCGTGGGGGGAGACGGCGTCGGCCCCAGCAGGCCGTAGCCGGGAACGAGACTGCGGATCTCCTGGAGGATCTCGCGTGCGTCGCCGTATTCGAGCGGATAGCCCATCAGCATCGACAAGGCCGAGAGGATCTCCCAGTCCGGACGGCTCTCGCCGATCGGTTGGATCGCTTGCCGGATGGCCTGCACATGCCCTTCGCTGTTCGTAAAGGTCCCGTCCTTTTCGGCGTAGGAACAGGCCGGCAAGACCGCGTGGGCTATCGACGCGGTCTCGGTCAGGAACAGTTCCTGACAGACCAGCAATTCCACATTGCTCAGAGCCTCCTTCGCACCAGCGGCGATCGGTAAGCTCCCGACGGGGTTCTCGCCGACTATGAACAGGGCTTTCAGCCTACCGGCGCGTGCATGCTCGATCATCTCCAGCAGCGTGGCGCCGGCTCCCTGGGGAAGCTCCTCCTTCCACAGGTTGGCCAGCCGCTCGCGCGCGGCGCGATCCATGACCTCGACGGGACCGGGGAGGAACTCGACGACCGCTCCCATTTCCACGGCGCCCTGGTCGTTGTTCTCTTCAGCCAGGGGCGCAAATCCGCAGCCGGGACGACCATGGTGTCCGGTGAGCAGCAACAGATCGAGCAGGTTGACCGCAGTGTTGTATCCGCCAGGATTCCGCAGCCCGCCGGGTCCGAGAAGGACGACCAGGCGGCCCGCTTGGGCCAGCACCCGCGCGGCGTCGCGCAGGGCCGCTTGAGTCGCGCCGGTGGCGGCTTCCAGGTCCGGCCACGACAGGTGCTGCACTGCCTGGGCGATCGCGCTTACGTAGGCCGGTGCCTGCAGGGCCAACGCCTGATCCACAAGGCCGTCCTCGATCACCGCCTTGATCAGGCCCACGACGACAGGGCCAAACTGCGCCGGGTCGGCGGCGAAGTGGTGCTGCGCGAGATTTGCAATGTTGCTGATCGTGTCGATTGCCGGCTCCAGAGCCTCGACCGTTACCAGCGTCGCGTGCCGCTTCTTGACCGCTTCTTTCACTTTCAGACCCGTAATGGGGTTGGTTTCGGTGAGGTTGGTCCCCACCAGCAGCAACGCGTCGGCGGCGACAATGTCGTCGAAGGTGATGGTCCAGCGGTGGGTGCCCTGCACCCGGCGCAGGGCCTGTACGCCGTTCAAGTGTCCGTAGCGAGCACTGCTGTCGACGTGATTGGTGCCGATCGTCAGGCGCATGAACTTCTGAAAGACATAGAGGTCTTCGTTTGTGCAGCGGGATGCGATGAGCCCGCCGAATGAGTCCGGGCCGTACTTCAGCTTGAGGCGGATTGCGGCGTCGGCGATGTATTCCAGCGCGTCTTCCCAAGTCGTCTCGACGAGCTTGCCATCCCGGCGGATCAGCGGGTGCGCCAAGCGGTCCGGATGGCTGGTGGCGTGATATCCGAAGAAGCCGCGCGCACAGAGGTCGCCGTTGTTCCGGCCGGCGCCGTAGGCCGACATGACTTCAATCAGCTCGTTGCCCTTGGTCTGGATCGTGATCTGGCAGCCGTCCCCGCAGTAGGTGCAGATGGTGTCGGTTCGTTTTAGCATCCAGGGCCGGTACTCGTACATCGAGAGTCGGCTGGTGATGGCCCCTACCGGGCAGATCTGCACACACCCTCCGCAGAACTCGCACTCCAACGGATGGGGGCCGAAGTGCTTGATTTCGGTCATGGTCCCCCGGCCAGCCGGCGCCAGCGCTTTGACATCCATGACCTCATCGCAATAGCGGACGCAGCGCAGGCACTGCACGCAGCGGTTCATTTGGGTCTCGATCAGCGGGCTGAAATACTCCTTCTGGAAGATGCGCTTGACCTCGATGAACCGGCTGGTGGTCGGCGTATACATGTGCGAGAAGTCCTGCAGGTCGCAGCGTCCGCCTTGATCGCAGACCGGGCAGTCCAGGGGATGGTTGGCCAAGATGAACTCTAGCACCGACTTGTGTGCCTCATTGACGACGGTCGTGGCCGTGCGGACGCTCATTCCCTCGCTTACCGGGGTGCTGCAGGCGGTCTGGAGCTTGGGCATCTTTTCGATCTCCACCAGACACATCCGGCAGTTGGCGTCCGGCTTGAGCTTCGGGTGGTAGCAGAAATGTGGAATCATCACCCCCGCCTGGCGCGCCGCCTCGATGAGCAGGGTGCCCTTCGGCACGGTCACCCGAATGCCGTCGATTGTCAAACGCACTGTGTCCGCCGTCATCGCCATCGTCTGTCAGGTTCAAAGTTCGAAGGTTCTAGCTAGCCGTTCGCGTCTTGGCCTCGAACTCCGCACGTCGAGCTCGTGGCTTAGTGCCGTGCTGCCGCCGGCATGACCAGTTCGGGGACGCCGGCCAGGCCCAACGATTCTGCCTCCCGAATCAACTCCTCGTACTCGTGGCGCCAGTATTTTAGAGTGCTCAGGATCGGTGCCACCTCGGCGTCGCCGAATGCGCAGACCGTTCGGCCCGCGATGTTCTGGCACAGATCGGTCAAGGTTTCAAGGTCCTCCCGGCGGCCGCGCTTGGCGAGGATCCGGCGCATGGTCTGGACCAACCACGAACTCCCCTCCCGGCACGGGGTGCACTTGCCGCAGGATTCGTGGTAGAAGAACTCCATCAGGCGCAGCGCGGCCCAGACCATGCTGGTGCCTTCTTCCATAACCGTGACCCCGCCCGATCCCAGCATCGATCCAGCCTGAGCCACAGACTCGAAGTCCATCTTTACATCGAGGTGCTCCGGCGTCAAAAACGGCGCGGATGCGCCTCCCGGGATGAACGCCTTCAGCGCCTTGTCCGAGCGCATCCCGCCGGCGTGTTCGAAGATCAACTCGCGGAAGGTGATACCCATCGGCACTTCATAATTGCCAGGCCGCCGCACGTGACCGCTCACGCAGAAGATGCGGGTGCCCGTGCTTTTCGGCGGCGAACCGATCGAGGCGAACCATTCGGCGCCGCGGTTGATAATATGCGGCAGGTTCGCGAGCGTTTCGACGTTGTTGACGACGGTCGGCTTGCCATACAGACCGTGCGTGGCCGGAAACGGCGGCTTTACCCGCGGCAAGCCCCGTTTCCCTTCGAGGGACTCCAGAAGCGCCGTCTCTTCCCCGCAAATGTAGGCGCCGGCTCCGCGGTGGACCCAAATGTCGATCGTGACGCCTGCGCCGAGAATGTTCCGGCCAACATAGCCGGCCGCTCTGGCTTCTGCCAGGGCTCGCTCCAGGATCGCGGCGCCCAAGGCAAATTCCCCCCTAATATAAATGTAGGCGGTCTCGGCGCCGATGGCGTAGCAGGCGAGCAGGATGCCCTCGATGACCTGGTGAGGGTCACGTTCAATCAGTTGGCGGTCTTTGAACGTGCCGGGCTCGCTCTCGTCCGCATTACAGCACAGGTAGCGAGGCCCCTGATAGTCCTTGGGCAGGAATCCCCATTTGATGCCGGTCGGGAACCCCGCGCCTCCGCGTCCCCGCAATCCGGACTTGACCACCGTCGCCGTGACGTCCGCCGGTGCGATTTTGCCAAGCGTCTTGCGGAGCGCCTGATAGCCCCCCGCGCGCTCGTACTCCGCCAGCGAGCCTGTATAGCCGGGCTGGAGCATATTCTTCAGCAGGATCGGTTCGTAATGCGGCATTCCGTCGCCCCGTTCTCCGCTCGCAAGTCACGACCCACGGGTAACCGGTTACGGCTTCTGAGGTTCCGGCAGCATGAACGGTCCGCTCTTCAAGGGAGATGTCCCGTTGCGTGTCAGATCCGTCAGGATCCGGTCCACCTTCTCTGCGGTCAGGTTCTCGTAATAGTCATCGTTGATCTGCATCACCGGTCCGGCTCCGCAGGCGGCCAGGCACTCTACGGTGCTGAGCGTGAACAGACGGTCCGGGGTCGTTTCCCCCGGCTTGATCCCCAGCTTGGCGTGGAGCCAGCCGAGCAGCGTGTCGGACCCGACCAAGGCGCACATGAGCGATTTGCACACTTGAATGTGGAACTTCCCCAGCGGCTTCAAGCTCAACATCGTGTAGAACGTGACCGTTTCATACACCTGAGGCGGTGTCAGGTTGAGGATGCCGGCGATTTCCTTCATTGCCGCCTCACTCACGTGGCCTTCCTCCCGCTGCGCCAGGTTGAGCAGCGGCAACAACGCCGAGCGGCGAACCGGATAGCGGGACAGGATGTCGGCTATTTCCGCTTTGTATTTTTCCAGGAACATCTGTGCATCCAGTTCTGAGTTCTGAACGCGGAGTTCCAATTCACCACTCAGCATTCAGAATTCACCTGTCGCATTCTCCCATCACGATGTCATAAGTGCCGAAGATCGTGATGATGTCCGAGATCAGATAGCCTCGCGCCATGTGGTTGAAGGCGCCCATGTGGACGAACGACGGGGCCCGGATCTTCAATCGATAGGGCCGGGGGCTCCCATCGCTGATGATGAAAAAGCCCAGTTCTCCTTTCGGGGCTTCCGATGCGCAATAGGTCTCGCCTTTCGGTGGCTTGAAGCCCTGCGTGAAGATGATGAAATGATGGATCAAGCTCTCCATGTCCCGCATGACCTTGGGTTTGGGCGGCGGGATGACCTGCGGCAGATCGGCCATGATCGGGCCGGGCGGCATCTGGTCCAGGCATTGGCGAATGATCCGGCAGCTCTGCCGCATCTCTTCCATGCGTACCCAGTACCGGTCGTAGGTATCGCCATGCTTGCCGACCGGCACCTCCCACTCCACCCGGTCGTACACGCCGTAAGGCTCGAATTTCCGCACGTCGTACGCCACCCCGGAGCCGCGCAGCACCGGACCGGTAAGGCCGAAGTTGATCGCGTCTTCGGCGGAGATGACGGCCACGTTCTTCGTGCGGGAAAGCCAGATGCGGTTCGACGCGAGCAGCGTGTCGTATTCGTGGATCTTGTCGTAGAAGGTGTCGAGGAACCCCTTCAGACGCGTGACCAGCTCAGGCGTGAAGTCGGCGTCCACGCCGCCGATGCGGTAATAGTTCAACGTCAGCCGCGCGCCGCAGAGTTTCTCGAACATGTCCAACAGTGCTTCGCGCTCGCGAAATGTCCAGAAGAAGACCGTCATTGCGCCGATGTCCAGCGCCTGCGTGCCCAGCCAGAAGAGATGGCCGACCACCCGCTGCATCTCCGCGACGATCGTGCGGATATACTCGGCGCGTTCTGGTACCTTGATGCCCACCAGTTTCTCGACGGCCCGCACGTACGCGTAGTTGTTCGCCATGGCGCACACATAATCGAGCCGATCGGTATGCGGGATGATCTGCAGGTAGTGCAGTCCCTCCGCCAGCTTTTCCACGCCGCGGTGCAGATAGCCGAGATCGGGTGTCGCCTTGACGATCCGCTCGCCGTCCAGTTCAAGCACCACCCGCAGCACGCCGTGCGTGCTCGGGTGTTGCGGCCCCATGTTCAGCAGCAACTCCTCCTTGCGGATGGACGATCCGGTCCTGTCGGCGGTCACGAACGGTTGCTTGCGGTCTTCGGGGATCTCGCTTTCGATGGCAACGGGCGGCTCGTCGAGCCGGGGGATGAATTCGAAGGAGCTGCGCCAACCCTTGCCTTCGGTCGGGAAGTCTTTCCGAAGCGGGTAGCCTTCCTCGTAATCCTCTGGCATGAGGATGCGGCGTAGGTCCGGATGTCCGTTGAAGCGGATGCCCATCAAGTCGTAGACCTCGCGCTCCATGAACTCTGCCCCTCTCCAAATGCCGGTGACCGAATCGATGCAGGGGTTGTCTTCCGTGACACGCGCCTTGAGCCGAATACGTTGGCGATGCGGCAACGACAGCAGGTGGTAGATCACTTCGAACCGCTCGAGGTCGTCGGGAAAGTCGGCCGAACACACATCCGTGATATGATCGAACGCCATGGCCGGATCATCGTGAAGAAACCGCGCCACGTCCACGATATGCTCGGCGGCGACGCGGGCGGAAAGTTCCGCTCGATCCCGGTCTTCCTGAACCGCAAGGACCGCGTCGGGAAATTGTCTTTTCAGCCGTTCGAGAACCGGGTGCATGGTCTTTATTGACACGAGACGCGCGACCGCACGAGAATCGCGCGGTCGCGCGCGTCTCGCGATCATTTCACAAACACCTTCTCCCGTTGGATCTTTTCCTGCAGCTTGAGCAGACCGTCCAGCAACGCTTCCGGTCTGGGCGGACAGCCGGGGACATAGACATCCACTGGCACGATCTGATCCACGCCTTGAACGACGCTGTAACTGTTGTAGTGGTTGCCGGAGGTGGCGCAGGATCCCATTGAAATCACGTAGCGCGGTTCAGCCATCTGGTCGTAAATGCGGCGGATCACCGGTGCCATTTTCCGCGTAACCGTGCCGGCCACAATCATCAGGTCCGACTGCCTCGGGGAGGCGCGGAACACGCCGGCCCCAAAACGGTCGATATCGTATCGGGACGACACGGTGGCGATCATCTCGATCGCGCAGCAAGCCAATCCAAACGTCATCGGCCACAGCGACGACTTCCGTGCCCAGCACACGAAGGCGTCCAGATTGGTGGTCAGAATGTTCGGTTCAAGCTGGCGCTCAAAGATGCTCACGGCGTTCGTTCCAATGTGAAATGTGAATGAGAAATGAGGAACGATCTGAAACCGAGAGATCAGAATTCGTCATTCCCATTCGTAATTCATAATTCCGGCATCGCGCAGCGATGCCGGTCAGTCCCACTCCAACGCCCCCTTCTTCCATTCGTACCAGAAACCGACGATCAGGATCAGTAGGAAAAACCCCATGCCGAGGATGCCAGCCAGATCAAGCTGCTTGAACACAACAGCCCAGGGATAGAGAAACACGACCTCGACATCGAAAATCACGAACAGCATCGCGATGATGTAGTACCGCATCGGGAACGGCACGCGGGCGTCTTGGAACAACGGGCTCCCGCTTTCATAGGGGACTAGCTTGGCCCGATACGGTCGATGCGGTCGGACGATCCAGCCGATCAACAGCGACACCACGCCGAACGCCAGCGCGATGGCGATGAAAGCCAGGATCGGGACATAATTCAGCGGCACAGATTCGCTGCCCATACCTTAATTAAAAAATTAAAAATTAAAAAACCGACAGCTATGAGCTGACAGCTTATGACTTCACGACGTTTGCAGCGGCGCTCGCCGCTGTGAGTGCCGATCCGAAGAACGGTTTAAACGTCAGTCCCTCCAACTCCGGCCGGGGTATGCCTTTATGCTGCACGAGAATCTTGAACGTGCGGCCCATGCCTTCCGGCCTGAGCAAATGCAGCGCGGCGCGAAACTCCGGCGACTCGGGATCGAGCGTGTCGAGCAGGTGCTCGGCTCCCAGACTGATCAGGAAACTCATCTGATTGGTGAACCCGGTCACCGCGAGCCCCGCTTCTTCGCCGACCGTCGCCAAGCTGGTGAAATCGACATGGGCGGTCATGTCCTGCTCGCCGACGCGGGTGTACGGATCCTCCGACACCATCTGCCGGTAGTAGCAGAGGAACGTTCCGCGGTGTCGCTCAGGCGCGAAGAAGTCCTGTGCGCTGTGACCGTAATCGACGGTGATGACGACGCCGCGATTCATGACTCGGGCGACCTCCCTCATCCATCGGAGCGCTTCGAGATTGATCTCGGTCCGATACCCGTTCGGCAGATCCACACCCATGCGGTGCAGATGGGTCTCGATCTCCGGCGTGGACGGAGGGCAGAGACATTCGACAAACCGCCCGTCCCGATAATCCACGTGGATCTCCTTTAGCTCGCCGTCGACGACGTGGATGCGGTGGACTGGAAACGCGTCCACCAGCTCGTTCGACAAAAAGAGTCCGACTAGGCTGGCATTCGGGAGATCGGACAGACCGGAGACCCAGGAAACCCGACCAGGGGTGGCGAGATAGGATGCCAAGTTCCGGCACTGCAGTTCCCGCATGGCTGGGCTGCGCTCGATCAGGACATAGCGGAGGCGATTCAAAAAGGAGGCGGATTCGCTTGCACACGCGTCCAAGATGTGCCGAGCGAGGAGACCTTTCCCCGCGCCCATCTCGACAATGGTGAAGAGAGCGGGATGACCGAGCAGCTCGTCAATCTGCCGGATCTGTCTGGCCAGCGCCCGCCCAAGCAGGGGATGCACGTCCGAGCTCGTGTAGAAGTCGCCCGACCAGCCGATGCGTTCGGGCTCCGGACCGCCCGTCGGACGAATGTAGTACCCGAACTGCGGGTGGTAGAGCGCAAGCTCCATAAACCGGGCAAACGGGATCGGTCCCGCGTTGGAAATTTCCGCTGCGATCTCTGCGATCAGGTCAGGATGTCCGCTGCTCAACAAGGATTTCGCGCTCATTGGCGCCAGCCGACTTCAGGGCAAGCGTCGCCCTTCCATCTTAAGCCACAAAAGTGGTCTACATTAGCTTCTGCCACGAAGCCAAGTCAAGGTAAGAAACGTCGAAACCAGGCGTGGCGAGAGGCGAGAGGCGAAATTGAACGCCCTATGCCCCGTGGCACTTTTTGTATTTCTTGCCGCTGCCGCAGGGGCAGGGCTCGTTGCGGCCGACTTTTTCATGCTGTCGGTGGACGGTGCGGGGTGCGGCCTGTGCGTCGCCGCGGTTGAGGGTGAGGCGAGGAGGCGCAGCCGGACGGGAGGCGGGCGACGGTTCTTCGCCGCGGACGGCCTGGACGCGGAACAGCCGTTCCAGCGCGTCCGACTTGATCCGGGACATCATCGCCGCGAACATGTCGAAGCCCTCACGCTTGTACTCGATCAGCGGATCTTTCTGGCCGTAGCCGCGCAGGCCGATCCCGTCCCGCAGTTGGTCCATCGCGAGCAGGTGATCTTTCCAATGGTGGTCGATCACCTGGAGGAGCAGCATCTTTTCTAGGTAGCGCATGAGGTCGGAGCCGAGTTCGCGCTCCTTCTGCTCGTACACCTGGCGGACCTGGTTCAGCAAATCCTCGACGATCGCGTCACGGCCCAGGTCTTTGAAGCGCGCGGCGGGGTCGGCCGAGCCGTGCGCAATGTCGACCGCGAACTGGGCCTGCATGGCGTCGGCCAGGCCCTTGAAATCCCACTCCTCGGGATACTGGTCTTCCGCGCAGTACACGTCCACGAGCGACCGGATCACCTCGTCCATCATCTCCAGAACGTCTTCTTTGAGATTCTCGCCGGCAAGCACAGCGCGGCGGTGCTGGTAGATGACTTCGCGTTGTTTGTTCATCACATCGTCGTATTCGAGCAGTTGCTTGCGGATTTCGAAGTTGTGCGCCTCGACCTTCTTCTGCGCGTTCTCGATGGAACGGGTGACCATCCGGTGCTCGATGGGGACGCCTTCCTCCATGCCGAGCTTGAGCATGAGGTTCGAGATGCGCTCAGACGCGAAGATGCGGAGCAGGTCGTCTTCGAGGGAGAGGTAAAAGCGCGAGGAGCCGGGATCACCCTGGCGACCGGCCCGGCCGCGGAGCTGATTGTCGATGCGGCGGCTTTCGTGCCGTTCGGTGCCGATGATGTGGAGGCCGCCCAAGGCGACCACTTCCTGTTTGTTCTTCTCGCAGTCGGCTTTAATTTGTTCGTAGATCTCGCGCTTCTTCTCGTCGGACAGGTTCTCTTCCTGATAGAGGATGCGCTTGAACAGGAAATCAGGGTTGCCGCCCAGCAGGATGTCCGTCCCACGGCCGGCCATGTTGGTGGCGATCGTGACAGCGCCCTTGCGACCGGCTTGCGCGATGATCTCGGCCTCCTTCTCATGGTACTTGGCGTTCAGCACGTTGTGCTTGATGCCGTGCTTGCTCAAATAGGAGGACAGCCGTTCCGACTTTTCGATGGAAATCGTGCCGACCAGCACCGGCTGGCCTCGTTCGTAGCAATCCTTAATTTCCTCGACGATCGCGTTGAACTTCTCCCGTTCGGTCCGATAGACCACGTCCGGATAATCTTTCCGGATCATCGGCCGGTTGGTCGGGATCACGTTGACATCAAGGTTATAGATCTTGGCGAACTCGCCCGCTTCCGTGTCCGCTGTGCCGGTCATGCCGGCCAGCTTCTTGTACATGCGGAAGTAGTTCTGGAAGGTGATGGACGCCAGCGTCTGGTTCTCGTTGGCAATCTTGACGCCTTCCTTCGCCTCCACTGCCTGGTGCAGGCCGTCACTCCACCGTCGGCCCGGCATAAGCCGGCCGGTGAACTCGTCGACGATGATGACTTCGCCGTCCTTGACCACGTAGTCCACGTCGCGCTTGTAGAGCGCATGGGCCTGCAGCGCCTTGATGACATGGTGGACCAAGTCCATGTGGGCGAGGTCGTACAAGTTGTCGACGCCCAACAGCTTTTCGACGCGTGCGTTGCCTTCTTCTGTGAGCGCGGCGGTTTTGGTCTTCTCTTCGATCGTATAGTCACGGTCTAGCTTGAGCTGCGGAATGATGGCGTTGATGCGGTAGTAGAGGTCTGTGGATTGTTCCGTGGGCCCAGAGATGATCAGCGGCGTCCGGGCCTCGTCGATGAGGATGCTGTCCACCTCGTCCACGATTGCGTAGTGCAGCTCCCGCTGGACGCATTGGCTCAGGTCGGTGACGATCAGGTTGTCGCGCAGGTAATCAAAGCCGAACTCGTTGTTGGTCCCGTAGGTAATGTCCGCCCGGTAGGCCTCCTGCCTGGTGCAGGGCCGCAGGTGCTGCAGCCGCTTGTCCGCCGCGTCGTAGGTCGGGTCGAACAGAAACGATGCGTCGTGCTGGATCACCCCGACGGACAGGCCGAGCGAATGGTAGATCGGACCCATCCACTGCGCGTCGCGCTTGGCGAGGTAGTCGTTCACGGTCACGAGATGGCAGCCCTTGCCTTCCAGTGCATTGAGGTACAGGGGCAGCGTCGCAACGAGCGTCTTGCCCTCACCGGTCTTCATTTCGGCGATGCGGCCCCGGTGCAAGACGATACCGCCCAACAACTGCACGTCGAAATGCCGCATGCCAAGCCGTCGCCGAGAGGCTTCCCGGCAGACGGCGAAGGCTTCCGGTAGCAGGTCATCCAGCGTCTCGCCGGCTTCCAGCCGCTTGCGGAACTCCTGCGTTTTGTCCGCCAGGGCGTGGTCGGAGAGAGGCGTCAGCAAGGGCTCGAGTTGGTTAATTCGGTCCACAATGGGCCGCAGCGCCTTGATCTCTCGGTCGTTCTTACTGCCGAAAATGAGGTTCAGAATTTTCGTGAACATACGCGTCAGTCGACCGCGCTAGAGGTGAATGTCGTATCGCGCGAAGAAAAGTATACAGCAATTTCCGCGCGAATCCTACGGCAAACCGGTCCGTTGCTTTCGTCTTTGGCTCCGGCTATAGTCCGAGCACAAGTCCAATCGGTTCGCGGCAGGGCCGTGCGGGACAAGCGGGCGACGGAGAAGGCTTCGCGCATCATGGCGGGCGAAAGACAGCGCAGGCTTTGGCTCATGCTGTCGCTGGCCTGGGCATTGGTGCTGAGCCTCGCACCAATCATCCCCGCTCATGGCGCCCGACCCGACGCCGCCAAGCGGCACTACGATCGGGCCTCCAGTCTATTCCGTCAAGGAAACTTCGACGGCGCCGTCGAGGCGCTGAAGAAATCCATCGAACTCGATCCCGGCTTTGCCGAAGCCTATCACCTGCTCGGCCTCGTCTATTTCCAAGGGAAAAAACAACCGGTCGAGGCGGCCGAAGCATTCGCTCGGTCGCTCAAATTGAAGCCCGATGCCGTCGATGTCCTGAACGATCTGGCCGACGTGTATCTTGCGCAGGGCAAATCCTCCGAAGCGGAGCGCACGCTTGTGCGGGCCATCGAGGTGGCCCCGCACGACGAAGAGGCCTATCTGGACTTAGCGAAACTGTACGAGGCACGCCGCGACCGTGCGGCGGCGATCCGCACCTACGAAGCGCTGCTTGGCTTTCGCCAGGATCATGTCGACGCCCTTTACAGTTTGGCGAGCCTCCACGACAGCCAGGGCGACAGCCGCCGTGCTCAGGAGCTTCTGCGGAAGCTCGTGAAAGCCCATCCTACACATGCGGACGGCTGGTATCTGCTGGGACGTCTCGCCGAGCGGGCGAACGATCTCGCCGAAGCCTCCTACGCCTACCGGCAGGCGATCGCGGCGAAGCCGGACCTGGTCGATGCCCACTATAACCTCGGCTTCATCTATCGCAGCCAGGGCCGTCCAGCGGACGCCGCGAAGGAATTTCGGGAAGTCATCCGATTGCGCCCCGAGTATGCCGAGGCCCACATGAATCTCGGCGTGGTCTACACCAGTTTGAACAAGTTGGATGACGCCGAACGTGAATACGAAACCGCGATCGCGTTGAAGCCGGACTTTGTCGAAGCCCATTACAACCTGGGCGTCTTTTACGAGCTGCATCGCAAGGACGCGGCCAAGGCCCTCGCTCAGTACCGGAAGTACCGCGAGCTCGGGGGGAAAGACGACCGGATCGAACGGATCGTAGGACAGGGAAGTCGATAAAAGCAGTTTGCATCTGCCCCCTTTGACGATACCTTGGTACTTTGCTAGGATACGGTCCGACCGCCCTGTAAATGAAATGAATGAATGCAAATGATGGGTCGTTCGGTCCTGAGATATTCTGCCTGGGCGCTGGTCGTCGCGGTGACAATCGTGCTTGCCGCCACGACCAGCGGCGCGGTCGCCCACGACCTCCAGCACTCTGCCCATCACGCAGCCGGCATGCACAGCACCGGCATCTGCGCGTGGATGTGCGCGGCAGGCCATGTGTTCGGAGGGATTCCTGTCGTCTTTCAAGTCGGTGTTGGTCCGCTGATATTCAGCGGTCTCCCAGTCTTTCAAGAACCTTCAGAGATAGCCACGAAGGCTCCTGCTTCCCGCGGTCCTCCTGCTCCCTTTCTCTCTAGCTAGATCTAGTTCGTCACAAAGACAACCGGGCTGAAGGTCGGTCATGTTTGTGGAGTCGGCCGGCCCAATGAAGAACGGCGCCGTATGGTTAGCCGTTGGGCCAGCCGAGCAAGGCTTTCCGTGAACGGTCTCTCTCCACCGGGGGCATGACGGTGATGCAAACGCCTTCCGCCCAGAGTCAACCAGCATTCGCGGGGCTTCAGCACCGGTGTGTGACCGTGGCGACAAAGGCCGGTGCGATGAGATGGAGGACACATGGGCGAAACGACGAGGAAATGCGCAGGCATCTTATTGGGCTTTCTCACGATCATCTTGTGCAGCCTTGCGGAGTCATCCCGTGTCCAAGCGTCTTGCGGAGCGGTCACCTGCTTCGTCGTCATCGGCTCGCAACAGCAGGTGCCGCAACAAGGCCTCCTGACGATCAACGGGATTTACAACTATACGCCGATGCGGTTGCTCGGCGGGACCTCCGGTATCATCCCCGCCATCGTTCAGGAGCGGCGGCGGCTGATTCTGGACCATCATCGCGAGACGCGGACGATCACGCAGACCTATACCTTGGATTTCAACTACGGGGTGACGGATCGTTTCGGATTTCAACTGACGATCCCCTATCTCAAGCGAAAGCATGGCCACCTTGACGGGCTCGGCGAAGTGGGACCAAACGGCGAGGGCGAGTCCGTTCACTTTTCGGATAACGGGATCGGAGATGTCAGGGTCACTGCCAAGTACAACGTGCTCCCGACGCTGAGAAGTATGGTGGTGCTGGGGTTTGGTGTGGATCTGCCCACGGGCGACACGCGGGCGAGGGACAGCGGCGGCGGGATTATGGAGTCACCGACGCAGCTCGGACGAGGCAACGCGGGGTTGATCGGGACGATCTACCAGACCTATGAGCTGATTCCCCATCGTCTGAATCAATTTGCCTTTGGGAGCTACCGGCACACTTTCCGGAACAACGACGGGTACCAGTTCGGCGATGAATACCTCCTCAACGTGGGGGTCAATCTCGTGACCGTTCCTTGGTTGGTGCTGACCAACCAGCTCAACTATCGATATCTGGTGCATGACAATTTCAGTGCTTCCTTGCACCAATCTTTGCCGGTAGGGACTCCGACGCCAGGCGATCCCATCGTTGTGGATCCGCGCATTATGGATCGCCGTGTTCCCAATACCGGCTCGACGTTTTTGGCCTACACGCCGGGTTTTCAGATCGCCCTCGGTTCGCTGATCGCGGCCGACTGGGCCAGCATGTCGTCGGTGTATTTCTATTCGCAGATTCCCATTGCGCGGGAGGCTAACGACAATCTGGCGCAGGGGACCAGCTTCGTCTTCGGAATTACCAAGTCATTTCAGGTGGTCAATCCATAGTTCGGAGTCGTCCGGGCGATGTCGCCTGAAGGGGGATGGTTATGAGAGCGCTCCTGATCGTGATCGTGACAGGACTTGCCTTTGTATTGAACCATGGAGCCGATGTGGCGTGGGGGATGTCCGGACGGCCTCCGGTCGTCGGCACGCCGGCCGCGGACTTCAGCCTGACAGACCTGGAGGGACGCACCCATAGTCTCAGCCAATACCGAGGCAAGGTCGTGTTGGTGAATTTCTGGGCTACGTGGTGCAAACCCTGCACGACCGAAATGCCGGCCATGCAGGCGACCTACGACCGGCTACGCGACAAGGGGTTTGTGGTCTTGGCCATCAACGAGCTAGAGGATGAGGCGAAGGTCCGGGACCATATTCGCACCTATGGCCACACGTTCCCCGTGTTGCTCGATCGCGACAATCGTGTGGCGAATCAGTTCGGGGTGTTCGGCCTGCCGGTCAGCGTGTTCATCGACGAGTCCGGCGTGGTGCAGGAGTACGTCAAAGGGAGCCTGTTGACCGAGCAGAAAATCACGGAGGTCGTCAGCCGCATTCAAGCGGCCGGAGCAAAAAGATCCGTTTCATTACGATAGGCGTATGGGTAAGCCCGAGCAGCGCGACCTCTGGTCCATGCCAATACGACCACCGGGGTGCTCTTTGCCTCGGACTGATACCTGGCATGCTCGATGGACGGAGGCCGGACATGCGAGCGACCGGTCCTTGTTAATGGTTAATGATGATGCTCTTCCGATCGGCCACACGTTCAAGGCTGTTGTGGCGGACGCGAATGCGCGCGTCTATGTAGCATGGCTGGATGGGCGGGCGAAGGAGAGAAGCGGAGCGAGCGCTGTCTTCGCCTGTTCTCGCGACAAGGGCGCGACGATCAGCACCAACATTGTCATCGACGCGATGGCCTGTCCCTGTTGCCGTCCATGGCGGCACTCGCCTCGGACGGCACGGTGTGGGTTGTGTGGCGCAAGATCTTTTCTGGGAATGTCCGCGACATCGTGGTGGCGAGCTCAATGGAGAAGGGCGCGACGTTTTCTCAGTCGATGCGGGTGAGCAAGGACGGATGGGCGTTCGAAGGCTGTCCTCCTCGCAGCCCGTCCGTCGCGTTCGACCGTCAGGGGCGTCTATACGTCGGGTGGTATACCGAAGGCACGGATGAGCAGCCACGCATCTACCTGGCGGTATCGGATGACCGGGGCCGGACCTTTCCCGAGCCGGTGTCCCTCCATGCGTCGATGACCTCGCTGCCCGATCACCTACGGATGGCGGTGCACGGGGACGGCACGGTGATCGCGGTATGGGAAGAAGTGACCGGCGTGCAGAAGTGGGTTGTGATGCGCGCCTCGGACGATCGCGGATGCAGTTTTGGCCCGGTCGTGACCTTAAGCGAGGGCGCCAAGGCGGAACAGCAGCCGGCGGTAGCCGTTTCTGGGTGACGTGGCGTAGGCCCTTGAACGCCTGCTCTTCAGCGGCTCCAGCGTTTAGATGATCGACGGTTCGAAGTGCTGACGGTGACGACCCACCAGAAGTAGAAGCGATAGGGATCCGACTGCGTCACCGGGCACGGCCCCTCCTGCCTGGCGACAGAGTAGCCGCTGCGACTGAACTCCACGATCCGGCAGATCGCAGTCACCGACCAGCCCGCCATGTGACCACCAGCGTCACCGCCAGACCAGGTCGTCGGTTTTTTAGCAGCTCGATGCCATGGCCTGCTTGCCGATCAGACGCTGGAGCTTTTCGATCTCCCGCATCAGCGCCTCCTCACCGCCGACGAGGCACCCGCCATCTGGGGCACCCGACAAAAATCTCCGCCATCGTCTTGGTCCCTTTGATCCTTTCCAACACCCCTGTTGGACACCTCCTCGTCGAGTGTGGTGACTCCTTACCACTCACTCTCGTAAAGTGTCCACCCGCTCAGGAGAGCAGTATATAGCCATCGGTTTGACACCTCTGCAGGGGGCGCCCTTCAAGCCGGGGGAGTTGAAATCGGGGACTTCGAAACAGGCTCGGTCGTGGGCCAACCTTTCAAAGGATGGCCGGTCGACTTGGAGATCTATATGGCCGACTTGGGCAATCTGAAGATTATCTATCCTCCCACGACAGTCTTGGATATGAAGACGCGGGCGGGGCGTCCAGTCGTCATCAAAGTGACAAACAAGTCTGCGGTGGACCGGGGATTCTTGAAGAGCACAGTTGGTGTTGAAGCCCGGTGAGACAAAATACGTTGGGATTCCGACGAGCGACGTATTGTCTGCCACCTCCGGCAGCCCGTTCGCCTATAAGGTTATCTGTACTCGGGCAAGACTGGAGGCCAGCTTGTGATCCTTCGCTCGCCCCCTTCTTCGCGGTCAAGATGCGGCGAAAGCGCCCTGCGTGGCTATGGCGGATTCGCCTCCACAGGGGCGCTTTTTGCGTCTTTTCACCAGTAAGGATACCGCCCCCAGTAGTACGGGCCCCAATAGGGTGGTCCCCAAGAGGGTCCATAGTAGGGTCTGATGCGGGGTGGCGCCTCGGCGATTCTGGGCCAGACTTTCAGATTCTTGATTTCTAGTACCGGATAGGTGTATTCGGTCTCATCCAGTGGCAACGTGATCGAGCCGATCACTTCACCCGTGATTGTCACACGGGTTCCTGGGGGCACGGTCGCGGGGTCGAGGAAATCCCGCTGAATCGCTACGAATCGCCCTTGCGACTTAGTCAAATCGAGTCCAGGCTCCTGCGCTCCGTCGAGTGGGAGTTGGAGCACTTCGATTCGCGTCCCTTCTTTGAGTCGTTTGGCCGTCAGCACTTCCCCGCCCAGTACGACCACCCGGCCTTTGTATGACTCCGGAGAGCCCTTGATCTCGATGAACGAGACGCGTTCCGCTTGGTCGGAATACGGCACCGGGGCGGCGGATGCACACCCGGAGAGGAGTGCCGGCAAGAGGAGCAATAGAGCCGGCTGCGAAAACTCGGCTTTCATAAATTCATTATAACGAAAATAACAAACGAGCGCTGCGCGTGCACCGTATGGATTATAATGATCGCATTAGAACGCAGACAGAAGGAGTAATGGCATGATGGATCTACGACTCACGTGGGCGCCGATCATGGTCTGGCTGCTTCTGGTATTGCTTTTGTGGGGGGAGGCGCCTTCCCTTGGCGCGGCCAGCAAACTTCAGTTGAAAGGAAAATACGAAGAGTTGAACGAGCCCTCTACCCACACGCCGGGCAAGGTGAAATTGGTGGAATTCCTGGATTTCTATTGTCCCCATTGCCATCGGTTCGACGCGGAGGGGTTGCCGATTCTAGAGAAGGAATTCGGCAACAAGTTGGAAGTGACCATGGTGGGCTTTCCGGTCATTCAAGGCAAGCTTCCGACCGTGTTCGACATGTATGAACAGGCCAAGAGCATGGGCAAGGGCAATGAGATGAAGCGGGCGATTTTCCGCGCCATTCACCAAGACCGTGTGCACATCTTCGATCGTCTGATTCGAGAGAAGCTGGTGAAGGAAGTGGGGCTCGATCCGGTTGCGTTCGAAGCCGGTCTGGTCAGCGGCAAACCGGCCAGAGCGTTTGAAGAGGGGAGAAAATGGGGCGAGCGCATCAAAGTGCAACAGACGCCCACCATCCTCTTGGACGGCAACATCAAGGTAGAGCAGATCGATCCCGAGAATCTGAAAACGATCATCCAAAGCATTCTGGACGCGGATAAACAGCGGTGACAGGGGTGCGAAACTCAGATCCACTCCCGTCCCTCTCCGAGGTTGGCGCGATGGCCATCGACCCGATCTGCGGCATGACGGTAGAGCCCGAGGCGGCGGCAGGCAGCGACGAATACCGGGGCAAGACCTATTACTTCTGCAGCTGGCGGTGTCTGGAGACCTTCCGCGCCGATCCGGCGAAGTATGCGAAGTCTGTCCCGCTAGCGGTGATCGAGGCGCCATCTGTGAAAAAGACGTTGCCGGTGCTGCCTGCTACCATGTTGGCTCAAGGCGCGTCCGGGGAAGTCGATCCGGTCTGTGGGATGAGTGTGCAGCCTGCGACGGCTGCCGGCTCGTCCGTGTACGAGGGCAAGACCTATTACTTCTGCTGCCAGGGGTGCCTGGCTAAGTTTCAGACCAATCCGGTCAAGTACCTCGAGCCTAGTGTGGAGCCGGAATCTCACGCGCCGGCGCCAACCGGCGGCCTCACCCGCGACTACACCTGTCCAATGGATCCGGAGGTTCATCAGGACAAGCCGGGGCCCTGTCCCAAGTGCGGCATGGCCCTAGAGCCGACGATGGTTGTGCCGTTCGCTCCCAAGACCGAATACGTCTGTTCGATGCATCCTGAGATTATTCGGAGTGAGCCTGGGGCCTGTCCGCTCTGCGGGATGGCTCTGGAGCCGCGAACGGTGTCTTTTGAGGAAGAGGCGAATCCCGAACTGACCGACATGACCCGTCGGTTCTGGATCAGTCTGGGGCCGGCAGCGGCGGTGTTGGTCCTGGCGATGTCCGACATGATTCCAGGGCAGCCGATTCAGCGAATCCTGTCGAATGACGCGCTGATCTGGCTGCAGTTCCTCCTGGCCACACCGGTCGTGCTCTGGGCCGGGTGGCCCTTTTTCAAGCGGGGATGGCAGTCCGTCGTCAACCGCAGCCTCAACATGTTCACGTTGATTGCGATGGGTACCGGCGCGGCCTATGTCTCCAGTGCATTCGTGACACTGCTGCCTGGCCTGGTGCCGACTTCGTTCCGCCGACCCGATGGCACCGTCGCCGTTTATTTTGAAGCGGCGGCTGTCATCATTGTGCTGGTCCTGCTCGGTCAGGTGCTGGAATTGCGGGCGCGCAGCCAAACGACCAGCGCAATCAAGATGCTGTTGGGGTTAGCGCCCAAGACTGCGCGCCGACTTCGAGACGACGGGACAGAAGAGGATGTTCCACTGGATCAGGTGAAGCCGGGGGATCGGCTGCGCGTCCGCCCCGGGGAGAAGGTGCCGGTGGACGGCATCGTGGTGGAAGGCACCAGCACCGTGGACGAATCGACGATCACCGGTGAGCCAATCCCCGTCGAAAAAGCCAAGGGCTATCGCGTGACGGCGGGAACGGTGAATGGCACGGGCACCTTTGTCATGCAGGCGGAACGGGTCGGCGCCGAGACGTTGTTGGCGCAGATCGTCCGGATGGTGAGCGAGGCTCAGCGCAGCCGTGCGCCGATCCAGCGGCTGGCCGACGTGGTGGCCGGCTATTTCGTCCCGCTCGTCGTCGGGATCGCCCTCGTCTCGGGGCTCGCCTGGGCCGTGTTTGGACCGGAGCCAAAGCTGGCTCATGCCCTGGTGAACGCCGTGGCGGTGCTGATCATCGCCTGCCCCTGCGCGTTGGGGCTGGCAACCCCCATGTCGATCATGGTCGGCACAGGGCGCGGCGCGACCGCCGGGGTGTTGATCAAGAATGCAGAGGCGCTGGAGGTTTTGGAACAAGTCGATACCCTCGTGTTTGACAAGACTGGGACCCTGACCGAGGGAAAACCGAAACTGACGACGATTAAGGCCGCACCGGGGATTCACGAGATCGATCTGCTGCGGCTGGCTGCCGGGCTCGAGCGGGGCAGCGAGCACCCGTTGGCCACGGCTATCGTCGTGGAAGCCGAGGCGAGAGGCTTGGTCCTCTCACCGGCGCAGGAGTTCCGATCCGTGACCGGGAAAGGCGTGAAGGGAACCGTGGAGGGCCGCGCTGTCGCCTTGGGCACGCTCGCCTTTTTGCGGCAGGAGGTGGGGCTCACGGAGCAGGACCTCCGCGAGTTTGAAACGGAAGCGGAGCGGTTGCGCCGCGAAGGGCAGACCGTCGTGTTCGTCGCTGTGGAGGGTCAACCTGCCGGCTTGCTGGGCGTCGCCGATCCGATCAAGGCCTCAACGCGGGAAGCCATCCGGCTGCTGCATGCCGAGGGGCTGAGGCTCATCATGGTGACCGGCGATCATCGGTCCACCGCGGAAGCGGTGGCCAGGCAATTGGGCATCGATGAGGTGAGAGCTGAAGTGCTTCCGGATCAAAAAGGGTTGATCGTCAAGCAGCTCCAGGCCGAGGGGCACATCGTCGCAATGGCCGGCGATGGCGTCAACGATGCGCCGGCGTTGGCCCAGGCCAATGTCGGGATTGCGATGGGCACGGGCACCGACATCGCGATGCAAAGCGCCGGGGTGACCTTGGTCAAAGGCGATCTCCGCGGGATCGCCCGTGCGCGGCGACTCAGTCGCGTGACCATGCGCAACATCCGGCAGAATCTGCTCTTCGCGTTTCTGTACAACGTGCTGGGGGTGCCAATCGCTGCTGGCCTGCTGTATCCCATCTGGGGGCTGTTGCTCAGCCCGATGATCGCCAGTGCGGCCATGACCTTCAGTTCCGTGTCGGTCATTGCCAACGCGCTGAGGCTGCGGCGTGTCGAGTTATGAGACCGAGTCCCTTTTCTTCTGAGTACACTGTGGCGCTGCTGCGGGCTCTGTGGCGGGGGGTTCCGTTACTGGTGCTGATTGCGGGGGGAAGCACCGGGCTTCCCTCAGCCTTCGCGGCCGGGCGGTTGATCCCAGTTGCCACGGCTCTTGATCTTCAATCGCAGGTCAAAGCGACGGCGGCCAAGGTCATCCCAGCCGTCGTCAGCATCGCGTCCACGGTTGTCGTGCGCGATCAAGCCTTCAGCGACGAAGGCCTGCCCTTCGGGCTGTTCCGCGAACCGGTGCCGCGCCGGCAGTACGGACAGGGGTCTGGTGTGATCGTCTCGTCAGACGGATATATCATCACTAACAACCACGTGGTGGCGGATGCCGTGGATGTCGAGGTGATCCTGGCCGATCGACGGCAATTCAAGGGGCGAGTCGTCGCCACCGATCCGAAGACCGATGTGGCGGTGGTCAAGATCAACGGGACGAATTTGCCGACAGTGCCGTGGGGAGATTCAGGTGCCCTCGCTGTCGGGGATTTCGTGCTGGCCATTGGCAATCCGTTGGGGTTAAGCCGCACGGTGACGTTTGGGATCGTGAGCGCGGTGGGCCGGGCAGACGTTGGTGTCGCCGACTACGAAGATTTCATCCAGACCGACGCGCCCATCAATCCGGGCAACTCGGGTGGTGCGCTGGTCAACATCCATGGGGAGCTGGTCGGCATCAACACGGCCATTGCCAGCCCGACGGGCGGCAGCGTAGGCGTGGGGTTTGCCATTCCAAGCAACATGGCGCGCGCGGCGATGCAGAGCCTGCTCAAGACCGGCCGTGTCGTTCGCGGCTTTCTCGGCGCTTCTACCCAAGATGTAACGCCGCTGCTGGGCAAACTTTTCAAGCTGCCTGACGTGAAAGGGGCCATCATTACTGATTTGATGGCCAATGGTTCCGCAGAGAAGGCCGGCCTGCGGCGGGGCGACGTGGTGGTGCGCTTCGACGGCAAGGACGTCATGGACAGTGGCCACCTCCGCAACCTGGTTGCCGCAGCGCCGATCGGCAGTAAACACCGGTTGGATGTCATCCGTGACGGGAGGCCGGCGCAGACGGAACTGATCGTTCAGGAAGCGCCGCGCGAGCGTGTCAAGCGCGCGCCGACCATGCCGGTCGAGGCGGCCATCCATCCGCTATCCGGGGTCCTGGTTGATGAGATCACGCCCGCGTTGGCGCGGCAGATGGGGTTGACCGTCAATGCGGGTGTGGTGGTGACCGACGTCGAGGAAGGCAGCCTGGCGGAGGCGTCCGGCCTGATGCCTGGCGACGTGCTGCTTGAGCTGAATAGGCAACCGCTCCCCAACTTCGCCGCATTTCAACGACTCGCCGAGCCGATCAAGCCCACCGATGTCACCCTCCTGCTGGTCAACCGCCAGGGGACGGTGCTGTATGTGCCGATCCAAGGGGAATAGGAGGATGAGGGTGGAGGCGGATGCGGAGACCGGCTCTGCCCAGGCGCGCCGGCGCAACCGCCCTGACGTGGATCGCGCGGGGCCTACAGAACGGGCTGGCTTTCCTTCACCTGTTGCTAGCGATGCCGCTACGGGTCCCCAGTGCAACCCCAGTAGTGAATCATCCTCGGCCTGCGTGTCGTGCCCCGTCGCGCCCTGCCACGCGTGAGGCCCGCGCCTCCGCGATGCGCGAGGCCGCTTTCAACAGCCAGGATACAACTATGCCCGGTTCAAGTTTGACGAAACCCCCACCGCGTTCCCTAATATAGACGCCACTTACCAGGCTCACCACTTGGTCTTCGGCGTCGGCTATCATTTCTAGTTGGCGCCCCCGCTTCTCTGAGGCCGGCTCTCTTTGGGCCGGCCTTGTTTCGTGGCCGGCTCTTCGGTTCCTCCTGGGGGCCGGCCACGAGTCTTCTACCGACAAGCTGCGCTGCATCCGCTGTTTGTGGCAGGCGTGTGGCTGTGCGACGTTGGTCGACGACGCCAGGAATCCGTTTCACATCGATGTGATGGCGATTCGTTCAGGGCGGTTTTCCCGTCCTATTCCAACGGGCGCATGACGCCACCGAAGGCGCATCGCCAAAGGCGAACGGGGCTCTGGCAAAGGCACAAGTGGGCACACCTGTCCGGAACGAGTCGGATGCTGTGCGACACGTGGCATCTCTCCATGTTAACCCAGTCCGGCGCGGCTCTGGGTGTACAGACTGCCCTTGTTTCCGCTTCGGCCGTTGCGCTCGCCTGGGCGTGTTCCCAGCCGATTGGGCGAGCGGTTCGAACATGGATAGGGATGGCAAGCTTGTCAAGGAATGACCATGAGCGAGCTGGAGGCGGCCGACCTCGGCGTGCATCCAGGGCTGGGCTTTCCTGTGAAGCAGGGTGGGCTGCTGGCTTACCGCCGGCACATCGGCGATGCCGCCATGCGACACCAGGTTGCGATCGGGGAACGTCGCGACGGGCCACGCTTTCATCTTCCTTTGCCGTTTTCTGTCGCCGAAGGAACTCACCGCGAGCCTCTCACCGCTTATCCGCAATGAAAGGTTGTGTCCTCTTGCCCCCTCCTTCTCAGCCCTCTTCCATCCGGGTGAGGGCTGAGTGGACTATGCGTTGGCTCGATCGGTTCACATAAAAAAAGGAGAGGTGTTATACGATGAACACATTCAAACCTGTGGTGGCTGTTCTGCTGATCCTCGGTTTGCTCTCCTTCTCCTGCGCCAATAGTTTGCTGGACCATGTGCCCGATGAGCCGACGGCCACGCCGTCGCGGCCAGCGACCACGTCTACTGCGCCTCGCCCTGTCGCCAGCGCCACCGCACCACCGCCGACTGGCCAGAACCCCTTCGGGCTGATGTTGCCATCTCAGCTTGTCCGCTCATCCCGGGGGATGCAGATCGCCAAGGCGCTGGGCGCCGTCTATCTCCGGCCCGCTTCGGTGTTCCTTGATCAGTGGAACGGGACCTGCCTGGAATGCGACCTCGCCCTCAATGCCGGTTTACAGCTCGTTTTAACCGTGCGCAACAGCGGTCCACTACCCACAGCCCCGCCCCGCGACCTGGCCGCTTATCAGCGCACCCTGGGCCAGGTCCTGGACAAATACCGCCCGGTGGTCCTGGCGGTAGAGAATGAAGAAAACTCGGCTCTGTTCTATACCGGCACACCGGAGGACTATGCTACCCAACTCAAAGCCGCCTGCCAGGTGGCACACCAAAAGGGTATTCCCTGCACCAACGGCGGGCTGGTCAGCGCGCTGGTGGCTCTGCTGGTGTATGATCATTATCTGGGAACCGGGCTATCAGCCACCGCTCAGGACTTCGCTGCTAGAACCCTCACGCCAAAGGAGCAGCGACTGCTGAACTCCTCCCGGGCTCAGGAGCAACTCCACAAGGGCAAAGCACTCTTGCAGGCATACTGCGCGGCTGGGGTGGACTATGTGAACTTCCACTGGTACATCGCCGATACCCATGCACTGGAGGAAGCTGTGGTTTATCTGAGGACGCAGACGGGCCTGCCGGTCATCACGAACGAGGTCGGGCAGACTACCGACGACCACCACCAGACCACCGCCGTCATGGGCAAGATTGCAGAGTTGGGCCTGCCGATTGCGGTGTGGTTCGGCCTGGATGGGCCGAAGGCGCGAGGGTTAGTCAATCTGGATGGGAGCTTGCGGCCCACTGGCGAGGCATTCCAGCGCTTCATGGCGCAGAAGCGCACGCGCACAACCAAGGGCAGGTCGTGTCATCATCCAAAAGGGCACGAACCGCAAGGGGCGATTCCGTACCAGGGGGAATGGCTCTTGCAAAAGAGAAAAAGGATGTCTTCATGGCCTTGTTCTATCTTGCCATCTTGCACCTTCGACCGTGTGCATCCAGCCGGGTGGCGTCTGCGTCCGTTGTAGAGCTGCGTTCGGCCTTTGTCCGACTGTCAAAGTCATTGACCAGACAGGTGATCGCTGCAATGCTCCCCACTCTGCCTCGGGAAGTGACCTGTGGGCGGGTAAGACAGCGGGCAGATTCCCTTCTCTCGGGGGCTTATAAGGTGACCGGATTCCAAGCAGGTTCATTCACGTAGGAGGGTCTCGAAGACATGCTGACCACAAGCCGCGGAAGGCGGCATGCCCGCTGAGAGACATCGATGCTGCCGGCTACCGGGAACCCCAAGGCGTTCAACAGCCATGCGGCTTGATGAGAGAAGCTCGACTCCAATCTGGAAATGACGGCGGCGACTTCTGCTCCCTCGTAAAGCTGCTAAATCCTAAATCGTAGAAAGGCGGGGTCAAATTAAGAGGTCCCCCCTCGGTTGGTTTCCCTGCACTTCCATAACGGGCAGCACCAAGGCCCATCGACACCGGAGTGCAGTTCGTGTGGAGGTAAACACCGTGAACAGTGCTCTAGAGGGGCGCGGCATGCTGGAGGAGTGCCAACATCCAGTCTGTCTGCTCCGATGTTCCCAACACTCCTCTACTCCTCTGGTGTTCGATAGGCAGTCGCGATTGGCAAAGGGAAGGGCTATCGGGGAATCCCGTTGACAGACCGTTTCATGCACGCTAGCTTTCGTGCTACGAATGCATGATTCGTAGCACTTGCGAGGCTTGCAATGAAGAAGCTTGTTCGGTTCGGGGTGTCGCTGGACCACCATCTGCTGGACGACTTTGATCGGTTGATCCAACGGCGGAAGTATACGAACCGGTCGGAGGCGTTGCGGGATCTGATTCGTGATCACTTAGTCGGGCAGGAGTGGGATGAGGATAAAGAGACGGTCGGGACGATCACGTTCGTGTACGACCATCATGTGCGTGATCTCACCAGGAAGCTCACCGCCATTCAGCACCGCTATCAACGGCTCATTCTCTCCGGCATGCATGTGCATCTGGATCACGATCACTGTCTCGAAGTGCTGGTCGTGAAGGGAAAGGGGTCCGAGATCAAGAAGGTCTCGGATGCGCTGGTCAGCGTCAAGGGCGTGAAGCACGGGAAACTGACGATGAGCACGACCGGCAAGGGACTGAGCTGAGCCATGCGCGTGTGCGTGATTGATGGGCGTGGTGGCGGACTCGGTCGGCGGCTCATCCAGGGGTTACGCCCGAGCATCGGTCACGACCATGAACTCATCACGCTGGCGACGAATCGCGCTGCGGCTGCGGCGATGCGAGAGGCCGGAGTCTGCCCAGTCGATGTCGGCGGGGGCGCGATCGCGCGGACGGTTCCAGCGGTCGGCGTGATTGTGGCGTCGCTGAACGTCGTGTTGCCGGGATCGATGCTGGGGGAAATCACCCCTGGTATCGCCGAAGCAATTCTTCGCGCTCCGGCCAGGAAGCTGCTGCTCCCCGTCAATGGCTGCAAGGTCGAGATCGCCGGCACGGATGCTTTCACACTCGAGAAGCTGATCCGTCATGTCATTGACCGAGTGCAAACCGTGCTGAGGGCTACGCGCAAGCGTCTGAACGGAATTCTCCGTTTTGCACCCGAACAGCCAGGCCACGAGGGTCTGAGCCGGCCGAGATAACGGCCGTTCATGATCCGCGTGGGCGTCATCGAGCCCACGGCTTGATGAACGAAGACAGGTGGGCTCATGATCCAGTGTATTTTTTACCGAGTACAAATTGGTGTTGCGGCTGCGTTGCTTGGCTTTTTCTCCCCCATTGTATCCCTCGCGCACGATCCCGATGCACCGGACGTGACCGTGCCAGTGGTGGCGGTGATAACCGACCGACCGATCGCCGCCTCCTCGCAACAGTTCATTCCCGACAAAGAGTATCTGTTGCAGCCGCAAGGCCGGCCGGCACAGGTGCTCCGCCTGATCCCGGGCTTCATCGCCGTGGAGCACTCCGGCGGCGCGGGCAAGGCCGACCAGTACTTCCTGCGCGGGTTCGACGCGGACCATGGAACGGACATCGCCTTTTTCACAGACGGTATGCCGATCAACCTCCGCAGCCACGCGCACGGCCAGGGCTACACCGACCTGAATTTCCTCATCCCCGAAACCGTCGAAGGCCTCGACGTGTACAAGGGGGCCTATCACGCCCAGTTTGGAGACTTCGCCACGGCGGGCGCCGTCAATTTTAAGACCCGTGAGGTCGTGAAAGAAGGCGTGGTCCAACTGGCCGGAGGACACTTCGACACGCAGCGGCATCTGCTGATGTTCTCGCCAACCACGGGCAGGGTCCGCACGCTGTTCGCCGCGGAGGGCTACTATACCAACGGGCCCTTTCAGAACGACAACCGCTATGTCCGAACCAATGTGCTGGGCAAGGCCACGATGAATCCGACCGGCCGGTCGGAGTTGAGCCTGACTGGCACCTATCACAAGGCCCAGTGGAATGGGTCGGGTGAAATTCCGCTCCGAGCGGTCTCGGAGGGGACGCTCGACCGTTTCGGAGCGGTTGATCCGACCGAGGGGGGCAAGACCACCCGCGCGACCGGCCGGCTCAACTATCACTACGATACGACGGCCGGCGGGAGCTTCTTCGCCAATGCCTACGCGCAATATTACCGGCTCGATCTCTATACGAATTTCACGTTCTTTCTGAACGACCCCGTCAACGGCGACGGGTTCTTGCAATCCGACCGGAGGGTGATCTATGGCGGCGATCTGGGCTACCGCCAGGCGGGAAAGCTACTGGACATGGAGGCGACCACGACCCTCGGCCTGCAAACTCGCGTTGACGACATCCATGCGAGGCTGGCTCCTCAGGTCAAGCGCACTCCGACCGGCGTGATGACGGACAGCGACATCTTCGAGGCGTCCTACTCGCCATTCGTCAAAACGGAGGTGCAGGTGGCACGATGGCTGCGGGTGGCGGGTGGCTTGCGAGGCGAGACCTTCACCTTCGACGTGCGCAACCGGTGTCCCACCTGCACCCAGCAGCCGGCTGGCCTCAAGACCGCCTCGATGGTCCTCCCCAAGGCCAATGTCGTCTTGGGGCCGTGGTTCAAGACCGAGTTCTTCGCCAATTATGGCGAGGGATTTCACAGCAACGACGCACGGGCTGCCGTGGCGGCTGCCTCGTCGCCGCTTGCCCGTGCCAGGACCTATGAAGTGGGTCTGCGGGCCAGGCCCCTGGGGCCGGAAGGCATGGAATTGATCGCGACGCTATGGGCGGTGGATCTAAAATCCGAACTGGTCTTCGTCGGCGACGAGGGCACCACCGAGGCGCGAGGCGCCACAAGGCGGCGCGGCGTGGAAGTAGGGGCGCGGGGGCAAGTCTGGGGCCCGTTGTATTTTAACGGCAGCGTTGCCATGACCAGGGCCAGGTTCGCAAACGGCGACGCGATTCCGCTGGCGCCCAACATGACGGCGTACGCGGCGGCGATTCTGCAATGGCCGCAGGGCCTGACGACGCAAGTGCAGGGGACTTACCTCGGCGTCCGTCCGCTGAGCGAGGACCGGAGCATCAAGGCTCCGTCATGGCTCGACGTGGACCTGACCATGCGCTACAAACTTCCTGTGAAACTCGAGGGCGGCCGGCTGGAGGCGTTCTTGTTTATCCAGAACATTCTCGATACCAAGTGGGAGCAGGCCACCTTCGCTTTCGAGTCGCAGTTGAAAACCGAGATCGCCCCCGTGAATGACATCCACTTCGTACCGGGGACGCCCCGGTTTTTCATGGGTGGCCTGGCGTGGTATTTTTGATTCCGGCTGTCAGCGATCAGCCATCAGCGACGGACTGATTGTTGCGAGCCGATCGCTGAAGGCTGAACGCTGATCGCTTCGAGTACGAGGGATGCGGCACGTCATTTTGACACGGGCCTATTTCAACCGCCCGACGTTGCAAGTCGCTCGTTCCCTGCTGGGCAAGTATCTGGTTCGGGACAACGGTGATGGACGGATTGCCGGGAAAATCGTGGAGGTGGAGGCCTACGTCGGGCCGGAGGATCGTGCGTCGCATGCGTCTCGGGGACGCACGCCTCGCACGGAGGTGATGTTCGGGCCGCCGGGCGTCGCTTATGTCTATCTGATCTACGGTTTGCACCACTGCATGAACGTGGTAACTGAGCGGGAAGGGTTTCCGGCCGCTGTCTTGATCCGCGCGGTCGAGCTGGATTCCGGGTTGGTGGATGGCCCGGGCCGTGTGTGCCGCGTGTTACAGATCGACCGCAGCCTCAACCGGCTCGATCTCACGCAGGGCCGGGTGCTCTGGATCGAAGACCGAGGGCATCGGGTGCCGAGAGCCCGGATCGCGACCTACCCGAGAATCGGCGTGGCCTACGCGGGCGAATGGGCGGCCATGCCTTGGCGCTTCAGGCTTGAAGCGGCTGGGTGAACGTCAGCCCACGGTAAATAAAAAAAGCGGGGCCCCTGACGACTGAGCAGGGACCCCGCTTGCGAATTGGAAGTGGGGGTTACGGAATCTGGCGATCGGCCCCGATCTTGGTCGCTGACTGCACCGGGGGTTCGATCTTAATCTGTGGACCCTGGACCGCCGGAAGCCGACCGGCACCTTCCTTCTTCGTGATCCGCTGGTTGTTTGGATCCTGGAGGTTTTGTTTCACATGCTTATCGCCAAACGCCGCCGCTTCGAGAACCGCCTTCTCGCCCGCTGCGTTGGTCTGACCCGGGTCATTGGCCAACGGTTGGCCGGTCACCGGGCTCACAGCCTCCTTTGCCGGATATCCGGGATGCTTGGGCAGCAACGCCGGATTGGCAGAAGCTAGCGATAGCACGAACAGCACACCGGACAGTCCCGCAACAGTGCCGATTAAGAGCTTCATACCCCTACTCCTTTTTGACGAAGGTGGCTGAACAATACGGACCGCATGAGCACCGATCAAGCGGCGGGCATCTTAGCGGCCCTGCCCTGATCGTGTCAAGAGGAGATGCGACAACTTCACGGACGTGATGGCTCAATGAGCCCGTCGGGGAAGCCGCCGGCCACGGCCTCGGTGGCGATAGGCGCCGCCTCTTCCGGCGGCCGGGAGCCGGATAATGACGGTGGTGCCCTGGCCGGGCCCGCTAGCGATGGAAATGTGCCCCTGGTGTTCTTCGACGATTTTCTTGACCGTGGCCAACCCGAGTCCGGTTCCCGACCGTTTGGTGGTGAAAAAGGGTTCGAAGACCTTGCCAACGTGTTCCGTCGGAATCGGGGCACCGTCGTTCTTGATCAGGATCTGGACCTCCTGATGGCGACCGGCCCGCTGATTTGCCACCTGGATCTCCAGGTGGCCACCGGGTGTCATGGCTTCGAGGGCATTCTTGAAGATGCTCAGAAACACCTGCTGCATCTTGGCTTCATCGCATCGGACAGGGCTGACATGGGATGCATAATCCTTAGTAACGTGGATACGGGTGGCCTCCAGTTCCGTGGCCACCACGGTCAGCGCGTTTTCAATGATTTCCGGCACGCGGCAGAGCCGCCGGTTTAACTCCAGCGGCTTGGCGAAGTCCAGGATCTCGTTCAGAATGGCTTCGATTCGGATGAGATCGCGCATGGCATTCTCGACCCGCGTTTGCGGATCGAAATCCAGAATACCCTCGCTGGTCACTTCTTCAAGTTGGGCTCGGATGGAGGCCAAAGGTTCTCGGATTTCCGTCGCCAGGAAGGCGCTGAACTCGCCGATCGCCGCTTGCCGCTCTTGTTTCCGGATCATGGGTTCGGAAGGGGTCGGGGCGGCCGTGGCAGCGATCTGGCCATCCCCCGGAGCCACTTCCTGCGGTTTGGCGGGTTGGCTGGCTGGCGGGTGTTGAAAGATCTCGACCAGCTTGAGCGTGATAGGTTCGAGCACGCGGGCGTCGGCGACGGAATAGACGGCCGGTTCTTTGGACGCAAGCGTTAGGGTGCCCCCGACCTGTCCGCGGACGAAGAAGGGCACAACCAACGAGGAGCGAAACCGGTCCTTGTAGAGATGCTTGTGGTCGACAAAGCGACCCTGCGTGGAGGCCAGGTCGTGATCCACGCGCGGTTTGCGGTGACGAACAGCCCACCCGGCCGCCGATGCGTCGAGCGCGAGCCGCTGGCCGGGCTTGAGGTCCTTCTTATGTTCCCCTTTCTGATCCCCGGCGATGGCGATGACTTCCACGCTGCCCACCAGCGGATCATAGCAACAGACCCACGCGCGATCGTATGACAGCAGCGACACTACTTCTCCAAGCACCGCGCCCACTTGTTCCTGCATCTCCGGCGTGGCGCGTGAGGGCGAGGCTGCCAGCAGATCGGCTCCTGCCTGGGCGGTCAGCGGTTCCTGAGCGACGAGCGGTCGGCTCAGGACTACGGAGTTGTCGAAGAGGACTTCGCGCTCCAGTGCCTTGGTGATCTCCTCGCTGGCGGTCTCGATGAGGGATTTTTCTTTTTTGGTGAACGACGCGCTCTCTTTGCGCCCGATGACCAAATAGCCGTACGTCCGCTGGCGGTAACGCAAGGGGGCAGCCAGCAAGGACTTGGCGCCGGGGGTGATCAGCCGAAGGCGAATGATGCGGGAGCCGTCCGGTTCTTCAGAAGATGAGGGCTGCAGGAACAAGGCCTCCGGCACAGAGAGGGTCCTGATGATGGCATGAACGTCCCGCGGTGTGAACCCTCGATAGACTTGGGCCACGAGCGGGCCGTTCTCACGGTGAAAAATCGCGGCCAACGCCGAGTCCACCGGCAGGTCGTTGAGGACTGTCGTCAAGGTTCGCTGAAGATGGGTCTCTTGCGAGGTCTTGGTCTGCTCGGCCGACGGCATCACAACCACAGGGCTCTCAAGATGAGAGCTGCATTGTAGCAGCGGGGACCGTTCATTGCTAGTCAGGGTTCACAATGCGTGGCGGCCAGGGCCGATGAAGCGCCAGCTCAACACCCCCTCGCTTGTTGATCCAGAGACTCAGGGGAAAGCTGACGAGACTGATCAACAAGGCGCCCCATACCGATGCCCCAATCCCCCCACGACGACCCCTTTCACCAACCAGCCCACCACTTGCGGGAGGAGCGCGTTGATGATCACCATGTCACCATGAAAAGGCCGAACGAGAGGATGATGAGCGGCAGTGACAACAGATAGAGAACGGATCTGACCGCTGCGTTCAGCAGTGACAGCAGGAGGACCGCGGCGAGACCTGCAGAGAGACTCTGCGCGTCGAGATCCGGTGCGATAGCGATGGCGAGAAACACCGCGATGCCGGTGACAAGGAAACGGATCAACACCGCTCTCATTGCGCCTCGGTTATGTGGCTTATTGGCCCTTCTGTCTGGCAAACCGCACTTCCGTCGCCGTCAGTGCCTGGCCGTCCCCGGTGGTTTCGATCACCACCCGGTCGCCCACTTGAGGCCTTTCCTGAGCGCCCACCTGGCCCTTGGCCCGATATCGAGTCTTGTCGGTCAGGCGCACCGCCACTGTGCCGCCTTGGGGAGTTTTGACCTCGATACGGCCACCGTCGATCGCGGTCACCGTCCCGAGCACATGCTCGCTACCCTCATGGGCCCAGGCCTTGACTCCTACAACAGCGAGGCATGACACCAGTAGGCCGATGATCAACTTCGCCAACGGGTACCTCCTTCCTAGAGCACGTCAATGGCGATGCGAGGAGGACGGCGCAGGCGCGTCCTCGCCTTCCAGAAAACGGTCGAAGGCCGCCTCCTGCTCCAGTTCTTTTTTCGTCTTCGGGTTCAACGCTTTCATCTCTTGCAATTCCTCGGGCGTAAGGTCCGGCAGGTGCCTGATGAAATGAACCAGCTTCCAACTGTCGAGGTCCTTGTCCGGATCGCCCGAACCCCATGCTGGCATGGCGGTAAACCGAATCCCGTTGTGGATGATGAAGAACAACTCGCCGTCGGACATGGATTGCGTCTCCTTCAAACGCAGGTCCGGCGCTTTGGGGTACACGTTCTGTCCAATCGGGGTCTTCCCGCTGCCGTCATTCGCGTGACAGATGGCGCAATGATCCGCGAAATGCGCGCGCGCTTCGGCCAGTGCCTCGGGGCTGGGCGGCACCGGATTGGGTGCGTAGCGTTGCTCGATGGGAATGGCCAGGCGCCGAAGCTGGCGGGCCAACACGACTTCCAGCGCATGAGGCTCGGCTTTCGCGCTGAAGCCGGTCTTGAACGAGCGGTATCCGATCCAGCCCAGCACGCCCGTCAGCGCCGCGACGAGGAGGAACAGGATCACGAGCAGTTTAGATCGCATCTTCATCGCACTTGCGCGCTTCTTCCGCAGTATACAAGCTCCGAGGTGCTACCGCCACTTATGAGACAGCATAGCGGGGGCTCGCCCGAACAAACGCAGGAGCAGCAAGACGGTGGTCGGAACATGGATCAAGATGCCCGTTACGCCCAGCAACGGTTCGCCGATCCAGAAGGTCACCGACAAGTTGAAGGCCAGCACTCCATAATACAGCCCGCAGCCTCCTAACAGCTTGAGCGTCACCGATTCGTCCCGACGAACGGGCGGGGGCGGAAGCCCGCGCTCGCACGAAACGAACAATGACAGTGCGATGAGCCCGACGATCACCCAGCCGATGTAGTTGGCGATCGGCACGCCGAAGTGAATGCCGGCATGGGGGTAGTCATAGATCTTGCCCAGAAACCAACGGTCCCCTCTCAGCGCCACCGGATCGATCACGACATCGATAAAGGCGAAGAACAGGGCGGTAAGCAGGCGCGCGGGCCAACTCGATCGAATGACCGGGTCGAATATGAGGGCGGGCAAGGCCCCCGCGATCGCGGCGGTCTTTCCGCTCCGGGTCCCCTCGCGCGCCGGCAACAGAAAGAGCAGCGCAAGGCAATAACTGGCGTAAAGGAGGAAGGTGAAGGACAGCGAATCGATGAAGGGAATGTCCGCGAGATACAGCTCCTGGCCGACTGTCGCGCCTGTGTAGGAGTATCGGCCGAACGGAACGCCGATCCGCGTCGAACTGAATTCGCTGGCGAATGCGGTGGCCCAGGTGACGCCGAAGAACAATCCCGTCCGCTTCACGCCGATCAGTGCTTTGGCCGAGAAGAAGAAGGCGACGAGAAAGAGGAAGACGTATGGCCTGAGCTCGACGGTTTTGATCAGAAGGGTCAAGGTGTCCATAGCTCTGGGTGCTGAGACCGCTGAGTGCTGAGTTGGCAACTCTTTGATCAAGACTCAACACTCAGAACTCCTAGAACTGCGCGCTTCGCGCTAGGCGTAGCCATGATCGCGAAACCACCTCACTGCTTTTTCTAAAGCGACTTCAACGGGCGTCTGCGGAAGGCCCAGTTCGCGGATCGCCTTGCTGCAATCATAGTGCATCTTGTACTTGGCCATCTTGACGCCGTCGAGGGGGATACGGGGCGGCACGCCGCTCAGGTAGGAGAACCCGAAATTCAAGTAGGCTAGCGGCAGCACGACACCGCGGGGCAATTTTACCGACGGAGCGCGGACGCCGGTGATCGTCGCGAGCATTTCGAACACATCGCGCAGCGTCAGGTTTCGGTTGCCGAGAATATAGCGGTCACCGACGCGACCACGCTCCATCGCCAACAGGTGTCCAGCGGCGACGTCGTCCACGTCGATCAGGTTCATACCGGTCTCGATGTAGGCCCACATGCGGCCCTTCATGAAATCGACGATGATTTGACCCGTGGGGGTCGGTTTGATATCTCCTTCGCCGACCGGCGCGCTGGGGTTGACGATGACGACGGGCAGCCCTTGGCGGGCGAACGCGAGCACTTCCTGTTCGGCCAGGTACTTGGATCGCTTGTAATGGCCCGCCATCTGGTCGAGCGACACCGGCGTGTCCTCCGTCCCCATTCCTCCCTCGGTTGGCAACCCGATGGTGCCGATGGTGCTGGTGTACACGATGCGCTCGGTTCCGACCTCGCGCGCCGCTTCCAGCAGATTGCGAGTGCCGACCACATTGACCTCGTAGAAGATCGACGGATCCTTGGCCCAGAGCGCATAATGGGCGGCGACGTGGTAGAGCTGTCGACAGCCGGACAGAGCGCGAAGGAGGGACTGCCGGTCCCGCAGGTCGCCATACACGTGTTCGAGCTTGAATTGACGGAGGTTAGTGAAATCGCTCCCGCGTCGGGCCAGGACCCGGACCTCGACACCGGCCGCCAACAGCGCACGGACCACGGCCGCCCCAACGAATCCGGTCGCTCCGGTGACGAGCACTTTCATGACGAACAGCGTAAGGCGAACAGCCTACCGCGCCTGGCAAGCACTTCGAATCCGATCCTCGCGTCGTAAGCGATCCGCCGCAGCGTTTTAGTTTCGCCGCCTGGCGATATATCGCGCGATCTCCCTGAGCGGCTCGGCGGATGGACCGAAAGAGGCCAGGCGCTTGGTCGCGCGGTCGACGCATTCGTTAGCCAATGCGAGGGCACCTTCGACGCCGTAGAAGGCGGGATATGTCTTCTTGCCGCGTTGGGCGTCGGTGTTGGGGTTCTTCCCGAGTTCCTCTCGGGTGCCCGTCACATTCAACACGTCGTCAGCGATTTGGAATGCCAATCCGACATCGTCAGCGTAGGCGGTCAGGTCGTCCAGTTGCGCCGGTGTCGCACCCGCGGCGATGGCGCCCATGCGCACGGCTGCGCGGATGAGCATGCCGGTTTTGTGTTTGTGAATGGAACGCAGCATGGCCAGGTCGATGTCTCTGTTTTCCGCCTGGATGTCCAGCACTTGGCCACCGACCATGCCGAAGTTACCCGCACCGAGCGCCAATTCGTGGATTATCCGGACCTGTTGTGCTGGCTCAAGCCCGTCATCGGGGTCCTGGCGGCTACAGAGCGCGAAAGCCAGCGTCAACAGCGCGTCGCCTGCCAGGATCGCCATGGCTTCGCCGTAGACCTTGTGGTTGGTCGGTTTCCCGCGCCGATAATCGTCGTTGTCCATGGCGGGGAGATCGTCATGAATCAGGGAGTAGGTATGGATCAATTCCAGAGAGGCGGCAATCCGAAGAATGGTGTTGGGCGGATTGCCGACGGCCTCGGCTGCCGCGATCGCAAGAATCGGTCGGATGCGTTTCCCTCCTGCAAAGACGCTGTACCGCATGCTTTCGTGGAGCGTCCTGGGGTCGGTCTGCGCGCTGGGGATGACGGAATCGAGGAACCGATCGATTTCCTCGCGCTTCTGCTCGAGGTAGTGCCGGATGTCCATGTACTGTGGAGCCTGCCGTGCGAGCAGGTGCCGGTGAGACTAGCGCGCCACTGGACGGCGTAGCCGTCGCCTGCGCGGACGTTCGGGCCGCGCAGAGAGTAACACAACTGACCGTGAGGCTGTCAAACGGCGAAGCGGCGGCTTGTCATTTCGCGGACGCCTTCGGTATACTGCGCCGCCATGAGCATCCGCAAAGCCGGCGGAGAATGGGAACCTCTCCTGCTGGGTGTTCAGCCCCGCTTCTGCAAAGTCTGCCACCAAGACCTCTACCGAGACAAGACGCTGTTGCGCGGCGGGTGGTCGAGGTGCACGGTCTGCGACGAGTTCGTCCACTATAGTTGCCTGGCCAGCGGCAAAATGAAGTGTTTCAAGTTGCGGCCGCGGGTCTGCAAGCTCTGCCGGGCGCTGCAAAAGGATGAGACGGCCGAAGCTTCCTCCGGTGCGGTCAAGACCAAGGCGCAGGTGGTTGCTGGATCATGATGTTTTCTTTGGATCGTAGACGAGCGCCGTCCCGTCCGGGAGAACATCCCGTGTTCGCCACAACGGTCCGCTTCGTTCTCGCTCCTCTGATCCTGCTGTCCAGCGGGTTTTTCACCGCGGGTTTCCTGCTAAGCGGTCAGTACACCTGGCCACAGACCAGCCGCGTCCTGGTGCTGACCGTTACGGTTATCGTGCTTTCCTACGAGTTCGTCTACCAAGAGCTGCGGTCGCGGTCGGCTGCGCCGGAGTCTGCCCTGTGCGCCGTGCTTTACTCGTGTGTCCTACCTTATGCGGCCGGGGTCCTGCTCTTGTTGGGGTTGGCCCAGTTTGCCGCCGGTTGAATCATCGTAGCCCGCGCGATCAGTGGCGGGACGATTCGAGTGTTTCGCACGGGAATCGCACGACCGCCGATCCCGGTGGGTCGTGCGTCGTCTCCGCGGCGAGTCGTCCCGATGGCTCCTACCTTCAAAAGCGGCGCCTTTTTGCAGCAGTGTTTCGCCGTCCACCTGCGGCTGCCTCTCACCCATCCGTCTTAAAGAGCAGGAACGCCTGGAACGCCTGATTCTGACCTGCGACTCGCGCAACATGGTCCCCCGGTTGACGATCGGCATCGTGCCCGTGCGTGTGCCGGCGGCGAGTCAGACGACTGCCTTCCCACAGGCTCAGCAGGAACGTCTCCCGGTGCCTGCCTGGGCGCCTGTGCCTCCGCGCATCCGACGGCACTGGCAATCCATGAAACGGACGTCCTGCAGGATTCGGTTGGGCTGCGGTGCGCGGCCTCTCGCTGGTTGTGCGCTCTTAAGCGTCTCCGCCTTTGAAACCTGGCAGCAACGAGCGACGGGAAACGCGTCGAGCAAGGAACGGCCGCGTCCCTGCAATTCACGAGTGAGGAAGTCCTGTTGATTACTGACGAGCATTGTTCCCATGCCAAGGCCGAGATTCCGTGTAAGGTACGGGGACTGCTGGAGGCTGTGCACGAGGAGCTGCGGAAGGAACTGACTGAGGCCGCACGGCTGGCACCGCCAGGGGTGGATCCGTCCAAGTGCCAGTTCGTCTAAGGCGAACATCGGGAAGATGTTCCGTATCAGGAGTTGGGCTATCTCAAGCATTTCGTCAGCGGCAAAACCTTCACCTTTCGTTCGCCGTTGGGGTGGGGCCACCGCTTCGCCTTCACTTTGATCCCGGAGGGCAGAACGATGGGACGGTATACGCAGAACCTCCTCGATCGGTTTCATCACGTTGCGGGACGTGGGCTCCACCTTTCGCTAGCGCCGGCTTTGTGGACTTGGAAGCGGGCAAAGGGCTACGCTTCCGATCACTCATGCCCGGAGGGTCCAGGTCGCGGGTCCTGGCCGGGCGGTCGTTCTTCAAGATCCTCCGTTTCGTGCCTTCCGACGAGCCTGCCGTTGGGCAAGGAATGTGTCCTCGGATCGGTCGAGAGACCTTCCACGCGATCCGCCCGATTGTGTCATCCTGATTTCCGCCGCTTCTAGTGGAATTGTCATCGTTGCGGCGAGTTGGGTAGACTGAGCCTCTATCAGCGAGCATCAACCCTTAAGGACAAGGAGGTGCACGTGAAAGACGAGGCGATGCGAGTGGGACTCAGACTCGTGGTCATGGGAGGCTTCCTCTGGCTGGCCGGTTGCGCCGGCACGGGCGAGGTGGTGCCTCTGGACGTGCGGTTCAAACCGATGGACGTGCAGCCGGTCGAGACGGAGCCGCTGAAGATTGTCGTGGAGACATTCGAAGACAAGCGGGCGGACAAGAGCAAGCTGGGGCTTCGGACGCATCTCTGGGGGGGCGTAACCTATTTCAACGTTCCGGGCGGCAGGCCGGGAGAAGTCGCGGCGCAGGCGCTGGCCGACTATCTAAGACTGCGAGGCTGGAGGGTCGGCGTCAGGACACCGGGCGTGACGACCGCTGAAGGCGAGCCGGACATTGTCCTCACCGGACAAGTCATGGAGTTCTCCGCCAACGCCAAGAGTCGCTTTTTCTCCACGGCTATCACCACGAGCACGAGGTTCGTCATTCGCGCGCGCAACGCAGTCGACGGCAGCACGACCACGATGAACCTGGACGGCACTCGCTCAGAAACTGTCTTCTGGTTCGATCCAGGGGATGTCCAACGCCTCCTCAACGAGACGCTGAAAGAAAGCTTGGATCGTCTCATGGCAGATACGAAAATCGAGAATCGGGCCTGGCGGTTGAAATAACGAGGTGGCGAGTCGGGATGAGAAGGGAGGTGGGGTCGTGCGCGAACGACGCTGGGAAACCCGTTCGAAGCTCACGTTCAGCGAGGTGCTGGAAGTCGGAGAACGGCTGGCGGCGTTGGGGCTGAAACCGGCAGCGCCGGCCAAGGACATCATCTGCTACATCGAAGAATGGGCAGTCGAGTCGCTCGAAGACTTCGACCGGCTGGAATCGTGGTCAACCGAAGACGTGACGCTCGTTCATGTGCGCGAGGGCTGGCAGGGCGATTTCTTCATCCTGGCCGGCGGATACCACTCCGTCTATCAGCGATTCCGGGCGGTCGGCACGTACTGTTCGATCAGCCATCCCTGGAGGATCCGAGAACCGTTGGAATTCCACCATCAGCGAAGCATGTTCTGGCTGGGATTCCGTCACCTGCACGCGTTCATCCGGGTCCGTCTGAGCACGGTCGACGTGATCACCCCAGGCGAGACCCGATCGGACGACCGGCGCGGGCAGTGGATCGAGGAACGCCGCTCGGCTTTCCTGGAAGCCGTGACCCTCCTCGACCTGCCGATTCGCACAGTGGTCGAAAGGGGCGGTCTGGTGTTGCAGGCCGCGGATGAGACCGTGCCATTCTTTTGTTCCTGGCCCGATGCCTTCGGGCCCTGCCAGTTCGAATACAACACCACCGATCCGTATGAGTTTCTGGTGCCCGCTAGCAGGTTGGCCGCGACATACGGTGGTGAGCCGGCCGACGTGCGCGCCTATTTGACCGGTTTTTCTGAAGAAGCCTTGAAGGCATTCCACGCGATTCTGCCCGACGCGCGATTGACCTACCGCTGCTCCGCCCATTGTCCCTTGGGGGAGGTGCCGGAAATGCTCGACGCGATTCGGCCGCACGGCCGTCTCTATGCCACCCTGTGCGAATTCCATACCCAGGAGTTGCTTCCCGCGGTTGAGGATGCCTCGGCCGTCGTCGGCCTCATTGGGACTAATGAGGGCTTTCAGATGGAAGTTCGTCTAAACCGGGCGCCGTTGCAGGAAGACCTTATGCCCGGCTGGCTGGAACGGCTGCTGGGGATGCCCGTTACGTACGCGCCGCTTCCACCCTTTGCCTGAACACGCGGTTATCGCTCCTTTCGGTTGCCCGCCCTCTTGCACAGTTCTGCTATTCTCACAGAGATTGAGAGTCCAGCGACTCTTGCAAAAAACGTCCTTCATGCTTCCCGCCGCCAAGATCCGCACCGCGCTCGCGAAGCCGTTTCTGCCGGTCGTGTTCTTTTTCGCCGGTGTGACCTACGACACCGTGACGCTGACTCGCATTGACCGGCTGCTCGACAACGTCATCCTCCTGCTGTATCTCGCGCTGCTTGGCGTTCTGATCGTGTTGGTCGGGCGCATCGGAGCGAACCGGGATCTGGAGGGGGCGGACAGTGTCCCCGGCTGGCTTCTTCCCGGCTTGCTCCTCCGCGCCAGGCCCTATTCCCCGATGGCGATTCAATTTCTCCTCGGCGGATTGTTTAGTGCCTACACGATCTTCTATTGGCGGAGCGCCTCGCTGACGAGCACCGCGGTGTTTTTCGGCCTGTTGGTTGCCTTGCTGGTCGCCAATGAATTCCTGCGCGACCAACTCACCAACCTGCGGCTGCTGGTCAGCTTATATGCGCTCGTCTGCTTCGGATTCTTCACGTTTTTTTTACCCGTTGTCACCCGGACGATGAACACGTTCGTCTTCCTGCTCGGCGCTGGGCTCTCCGGGCTCGTGACGCTGGGTCTTGTGGCGCTGGTCTATCGCGGCGAGTTGCGTGAGATGGGACGTGATGCTGTCCTCACCGGTCTGCTGGCCATTGCGCTGATCGTCGCCTTGGTGGGGTTCTATTTTCTGAACTGGATTCCGCCGGTCCCGCTCTCCATGAAATTTGGCGGAATCTACCACAGCGTGACGAAGGTCGCCGATGCGTACGAGCTGTCATTCGAGCGGGGCCAGTGGTATCAGATCTGGAAACGTTCGGACGATCCGTTCCGCGGAGAAGAGTCGGCTTACTGCTTTACTGCCGTTTTTGCGCCGGTCGATCTTCAGACGACTATCTATCATCACTGGCAGTATCGACCCACTGGCACCAAAGGCAAACGTTCGTTCGTGACCGCCGATCGCATCCCAATCCGCATCTCTGGCGGCCGAGAGGCGGGGTACCGCGCCTACACTGTCAAGCGGCGTCTGACGCCTGGTGAGTGGCGGGTCGACGTAGAAGCTGCGGACGGCCGGATCATCGGCCGGGTCAATTTCCGAGTGGAGCCGGCTACGGGAGAGGCGCTGAAGTTGAAAACCATCACGTATTGATCGTGCGCCCGAGCGGACGGGCTCCTCCGATCGACTTGTTGCCCTGAGAAGCCAGCGAATCCTCGGACCATACCTGCAGCTGGCAACGGCGAACAGCGCCGCACCCTTTGCTCTTACCTAATACCTAATATACTCTAAAACAGTTACTCGTAGCTTCCTTTTGAGGGGAATATTTCTGCTGGGAGAGACTGACAAATACGTAACCCTTTAGGTGGGAGACCGACACTTACGTAGCGTTGAGCAGTTTGACCCAAATTGTTACCGTCACTTTCCTGTGTTCAACCGTCCTCAGGTTATGAACACCTTCAGCCCGTTCCATTCCGACACTCTCCTAATTCAGCTTTCAGGGCTCGGTCGAGTCGTTGGGTTCCTGGTATCACCTCTTCGGAAGTGGCATCGGCGTTCGTCGCTTTGTTTGATTGGCGCGATGAAGGGCCCGTCATACGGGAGGTCGCTATGAAAACCGTTGGCAACATCAACACTGTGTTTCCGGAAACGGCTCAAGACAGCCAGTTGACACGTGAGAACGGGAGCCCGGGCATTCTGGTGCTCGCTCCAACGATGAAAATCTTGTACATTAACCGCCGGGCCTGGGAACTCGCGGGGCGGCCCGGTCAAGTTGTCCTGTGGGACTCAACCGGTCAGGTGCTTTCTCCGGTCGTCGCCGAAGTCTGTGCGATTGTGCGAACGGGCTTGGAAGCTCGAGCCGAGTCTTGCCGGCCCGAACCGTTCGAATACACGCGGGTGATCGGTGAGTTCGGGCGGCGCGTGCACGTTCGCGCGTTCGGATTGCCGAACCGGTTGTCCTTCTCGCAGTCGCGCATTGTCCTCGTACTGGATGAACTCCGCGATGTGCCATTGAATCACGGCGACGAGGGAAACGCCTTTGTCAATCACTCCATGCCCATGCGGAACGTGGCGTAAGTCCGATGGCGAGACAGATTGCCCTCTGCCCCGCTGTCTTTTCGGGTTTGACCGCTCCGTCCTGACAAGGGGATCACCCTGCCGTTGCGTGTTCCAAGCCAACTACCGCAGACGGTGTATCTGGATGGTTCCGCTCGCCCATCTTCGGAACCACATGCGGTGTCGCTTACGTGCGAGCGGAGGCGAGAAGAAATCGGATACCCGCTAGCCAGAGGCTTTCGCTTTCCTCGAGAGGGAGTGGCTTAGACCAGCAGACCTCGGCGAGTGTTGGGGTCGTCGTGCCGGCTGGGGTCGGTACGCGGATTTCCAGGATCTGGCGTTCTCGTGCGGGATGGCCCACAAGCAATAACATGCCGCCGGAACTCACGTTGATTGAGACGGCATGGCCTTGCAAATAGCGGACTGAGCCGGGATCGCTCGTATCGGTCAGGAAGTAGGAACAGGACGTCACGAGCGTACCGCGCGGCCATTGTCTTCGATGCGACAGCGGGGACGATTCGCCGGCGTCGCGACGTGCGTCCGAGTCCATCACACACCCTAGAATCTGCTCCGGATCCCCTTGTCAGGATCAGCGGGTTCTCCAACGTTACGTATCATATCAATTTATGAATCTGGCGGTCTATCCCTAAGGCATGCTGCGTGAACCGTGTGCGAGGTGAACACCGGCTGGTCTCCTCCGTGCGTAACCGGCGGCATTCTGTCTCGTGCATGTTTCTGCGGGAAAGGGCTCTAAGGCGAAGCCGGCCAGCGATTACGCGTTCTCGGAAGCGGCGCGCCTGGTCGTATGCTGGAATATGCACTGAGGACACACGTAATGGATGAATTGTCCCTTGCCGACGAGGCGCTTTCGCATGGGAACCTTGCACCAGGTGCAGAGTCGATCGGGAAGATCGGCGGGCGAGCCAGCCGGCTCGCCTGACTGGTCGGAGGGGGCTTCGGACATGGCGGGCATTCTCGCGAAGGGGGCAGAATTTGTCAACGCCGATCCCGTGAAAATCTGGACAGGGTCAGGGCGCTGCTTTATAGTGCTGCCCCATCTACTGCCCCTCGTCGGTGCACGAGGGGGACGCGTTTTGTCTCACCCACGGATCTGGGGATGATGAAGCCACAAACGGTCAAAGAGTTTTTCGATGCGCTGCCGAGCCAGTTCGATGCCGAAGCGGCGGAGGGACTGGCGGCTGTCTATCAGTTCGATTTGAGCGGACCACAAGGCGGGCAGTACTATGTAGAGATTCAGGATGGCGTCTGCGCGGTGAGCCCTGGCGTCCATCCCGAGCCGCACGTCGTCTTCTCCATGTCTGACGAAGATTGTCTTCAAATCTTACATGGCCAGCTTGACGGAGCTTCGGTTGCGATGTCCGGGCGCTTGCGGATCAGCGGCGACATTGGCCTGGCACTCTATCTCAAGACCCTGTTTCCCACCGTGCGGTAATTCGTGTCAGCGAAAAGCCGGTGCAGGCAGTTCGGCCGGTTGGAGCGATCGTCCGTTTCCTCTCGTGTCTGACAGGTCTTCCTCCAGTCTGCGAGGGAAACGCTCCTCCAAAATCAGATACAACGTCGGAATCAGAAAGAGCGTCAGAACGGTCGAAACGCTGAGCCCTCCGACGACAGCGCGGGCCAGCGGCGCGTTGGTCTCGCCGCCCGTGCCGAGTCCGATGGCCATCGGCAAGAGGCCGAAGACGGTCGCCAGCGAGGTCATGAGGATCGGCCGCAACCTGGTCCTGGCAGCGAGAACGACCGCGTCACGCAGCGAGGTGCCCCGCCGGCGCAGGACGTTGGTATAGTCCACCAACAGGACGCCGTTCGACACCACGATGCCCAGCATCATGATGACGCCCATCATGGAGGTGGTGGATAGCGTGGTATTCGTGAGGAACAGGATCAGGATAACGCCAGGGAAGCCCATTGGAACGGAAAACATAATGATAAAAGGGTCCAGCAGGGATTTGAACTGGGCCGCCATCACCATATAGACCAAGATCAGCGCCAGGGCACTGGCGAAGATCAGACCCTCGAAGGTCTCCCGTTGCTGTTGGATCTGGCCGGCCAACCGGATGCTAAAGCCCGGCGGCAACTGCAGCCTGGCAAAGGCCGTCTCCAGATCGGTAGCGATCGAGCCAAGGTCGCGGTCAACTGGGTTGGCCGTGATGTGCACCACCCGCTGGAAATATTTGCGGTCGATCTTCACAGGTCCCGCGTTGAGCTTCAGCGTTGCCACGTTCTTCAGCAGGACCGGTTCTCCGTTCTTGGTCGTCAGGACGATGTTCTCCAGATCGGTCAGGTCCTTCCGATATTCCTCGGCAAGCCAGGCGCTGATGTAGTATTCGTTCCCGTTTTGCGGGTCGGTGTAGATGATCGGGTCGGTCTGGCCGTTCCCGTTCAAAGAAAACAGCACGGCATTGGCCACATCGGTTTCGCTGATGCCGAGCAGTGCGGCCTTCTCGCGATCCACGAGGACGTTCACTTCGGGATAGTTTTCTTCACGGCTGACTTCGATGTCCGCGAGGCCAGGCGTTTGATGCATGATCGCCTCGACCTGCCGGATGACGTCCCGCGCCTTGTCCAACTCATACCCGTAGATTTCCACGTCCACGGCCTTCTGCGAGCCAAAGCTGGTCACCCGCTTCACCAACCCGCCCGGGTCGAAAAACATGGCGACGCCGGGAAAGAGCGACACCACTTTGGGCCGCACGTCGTTCATGATTTGAATCTGGCTGCGCTTTCGCTTGTCCGGAGGCTTTAGATAGACCTGGATGATCGAGGTGTGCGGGCCGGTGTTGGGGTTGAAGAGCGACGACCGGCCCTGCGCCAGTACGCCGGTGCTGGATACGATGGTCTCCAGTTCGTCGGGCGGGATGTTCTCCCGCAGGACCCGTTCGACCTCCGCCACCTGCCGCTCTGTCTTCTCGATCCGTTGGCCGACCGGTGCGCGCAGCACGATCCGAAACTGGCTCTCGTCCGTCACGGGAAGAAATTCGGTCCCGATGTAAGGCAGCAAGCTCAGCGAACCACAGAACAACAAGAGGATCGTGACGATCAGTGTGCGGCGGTGGGCCAGGACCCACCGCAAGGTCCATTCATAGCCCTGATCCAACGCTTCGTACCGGCTGCGGCTCCAATCCATGACTCGGACGAACCACGCGGGCATGGCGCGGTGCGCCTCGTGCTCGGGCTTGAGAAATTTGTAGCAAAGCGCGGGGGTGACAGTCCGCGAGACAAAGAACGAGGTGAACAGCGCGATGGCGATCGTGAACGTCAGGGGAATCAACAGCAGCTTGGCGATGCCCACGACGAAAAAGATGGGAAGAAAAACGACGACGGTCGTGACGGTGGAAGCGAAAATCGGCATAGCTACCTCGCGGGCGGCGTCGAGAATGGCCTCCCACCGACGGGGATTGGCATTGAGGTGGCGTTGAATATTCTCCAGTTCCACGATCGAATCGTCTACGAGACGCCCGACGCCCAGGGCGAGCCCGCCTAGCGTGAAGACGTTGAGTGTCTGGCCCGTGAAGTAGAGCACGATGAACGTCACCAGGATCGAAAGCGGGATAGCGACAAAAATGATCAGCGTGCTAGTCAGGTTGCGGAGGAACACCAGGATCACGGCGGCGGCGAGCACGGAGCCATGCAGGGCCTGTTCGCCGAGGTTCTTGATCGATTGCCGGATGTACACGGACTGATCAAAGGAGATGCCTAGCTTCACACCGGGCGGAATGCCCACCATCTTCGGGATTGCCCGCCGAAGCGCGTCGACGACCTCGACCGTGTTGGCCACCGGCTGCTTGTTCACCCGGAGGTAGACCGACCGCTGGCCATCCGTGCGCACGATGTTGGTCTGAATATCCGATGAGTCCGTGACGACGCCGAGATCGCGTACCCGCACCGGATTCCCCTGTTGGTCGACCTTGACAATCACGTCCGCGATCGGCTCGATGGTCTTGAACTGAGTGTTGGTAAAGACGTTGTAGTCCAGATTGCCCACTTTGATGTCGCCCGAGGGCAAAATGAGGTTTGCCGCTTTGACCGCCTTGACCACGTCCAGAATCGACAACCCCCGGGCCTGCAGGAGAGCCGGGTCGAGGTTGATGTTGATCTGGCGGATCTTGCCGCCCTCGACCGTCGCCGCGGCAACGTTGGCGATCTGTTCGATCTGCGGGGCGATGGTGTTATAAGCCAGGTCGTACAGCGCGCGTTCGTCTAAGTTGCCCCCGGAGACCGTCACGAATGCCACGGGGATGTTGGACACATCGAACTTGACGATGAACGGCTGCAGAATGCCGGGTGGCAGTTGGTTCAGAATCTGCGTGACGCGCTGCATCACTTCCATCTGACCGACGTTGATGTCGGCTCCCCAGTTGAACCAAATCTGCACCGCTCCGATGCCTTGCTTGGAGAAGGATTCGACATGTTCGACGTTGGAGGCGGAGCTGACGGCTTTTTCGATGGGATAGACGACGCTCTGTTCGATGTCGATCGGCGGCGCGCCTTTGTAAATGACACCGACGAAGGCAACCGGGACTTGAATGTTGGGAAATAGGTCGACAGGCAGCCGTTCCAGCGAGGTGGCGCCCAACACGACCATCGCCAGCGACAGCATCAAAATCCCGATGCGGTTCCTGAGCGCGAGAAGGGTCAACCACATAATTAATTTAATTATTTTAATTATTTATTCTAAGGACGTGGCGCGGGGCGCCCCTCGCGCGGCTGAGTGCAAAGAGTCCCGGTGACTCGTCATAGGTGAGGAATGGCTTCGCGCGCAAGTTCTCGTGCCTCGTTTGCACGTACCGCATTACGTGTCACGCTTCTCGGGATCAAGCGGTCTGGGCTGGACCGCGGTGCCGTCCGTGACCAGATCCTTCCCTGAAACGATGATCTCCTCATCGCCAGACAGGCCCTTTGTCACCTCGATGCGGGTCTCGATCCGACTCCCGACCTCGACCGGCACGCGACGGGCTTTCCCCTCTCGGACGACGTAAACGTATTGAAGGTCTTCGAGGCGGGTCAGCGCGTCCAGCGGAATCTGTACCGCGTTCGGATGCGTGCCGACGATCACTTCGACGCGGGCGAACATCCCGCCTTTGAGCGCGTGGTCGGGGTTGGGCAGGTCGACTTCCACGGTCATCGTGCGCGTCGCGCGGTTCAGTGCCTGGACCACCCGGGTGACGGTTCCCACGAAGATCCGATCCGGATACGCCTCGGCTCTGATCTCCGCTTTCTGCCCGATCTTCACGAGCGGCACGTCTTTTTCGACCACTTCGATCAACGTGCGCACGGTCTCGATATCGTGCAGACTGAGAATCCCCCGCGAAAAGGTGCTAGTGCTCGCGGTCGCTCCGCTGACATAAGCGCCGGGGTCCAGGTTGCGCTCGGCCACGTACCCGGCGAAGGGTGCCCGGATATAGGAATACGTCAGGTTGGTCTGGGCCTGGGCCAGCGCGACTTCCATCTGCCGGACTTGCGCGCGAAACGTGTCCATCTGTGCGACGGCTGCGTCGTAATTGACCTGCGCATTGTCCAGATCTTGCTGGGATACGAACTGGTCCTTGATGAGCGCTTGCATGCGGTCAAGGGTCAGTTTGGCGTTCCGGAGAGCGGCCTGCTGTTGCGCGACCCGTGCACGAGCCGCTGCCAGGTTGGCCTTGGCCTGGTTGACCGCGTGGACGAAATCGGTGTGGTCGATTTCGACCAGCAACTGGTTGGCTTTAACAAAATCGCCCTTGTCCACGTAAATCTTGGAGATATAGCCGTCCACGCGCGAGAACAGGTTCACCACCTGGTTGGGCATGAGGTCCGCCGTGTATATGAGCCGCACATCCAAATCCTGCCGGATCGGCTTGACCGTTCCGACCGTGATCACGCGGCCTTTCCCGCCGTCGCCCTTTGCGCTGCTGGTGGTCAAACGGAAGACAACCAGCACTGCGACGATTGCGACCAGCAGCGCCGCAAGGATCAAAATGGGATGTTGCCTGACGCGATTCATGGCACTCTGTGCCGCAATGCCCTGTCGTTCGATTGGCGGACCTTCAGCCCGTCTAGGAACAGCGTGACGTAGGTAGAGACGATTTCCTCGTGTGGGCGGTGGATGGGAACATGAAAGAGTTCGTGCAGCAGGCGATGGTACACGATCATGCCGATGAATGCCCGCGCGGCCAGGAGCGGATCCACGCTGCGAAACTCACCGTCTCTGATCCGTTGCTTGATGTAGCCCGCCAGGTAGTCGTAAAAGACGCGATGGTGCTTGCGGAAAAACATGTCTGACAACTCATGCCCCTCCAGCGCGCTGAAGAGTAGCAGCCGCATCAAGGTCGGGTCGGCGCCGGGCCGGATACGGTAGCCGGCGATCAGCGTGAAGACCCTGACGTCGTCGCGCTTCTGCGCCGCTTCCTCCACTGCTTCGAGCAGCTCGGAGAGGCTTGCCTTTTCAGCTAGAATCGCGGCGTAGAGCGCGCGCTTGTTGGGGAAGTATTTGAAGACGAGCGCTTCGCTCACCCCGGCGGCTCTGGCGATTTCCTTGGTCGTCGTTCCCTTGAAGCCCTTGGCGGCAAAGAGCGACGCCGCAGCGGCGATCAAGCTGGCCTGCCGTTCACGGGACGAGGCGCGGGCTCTGCTAGCGTTGCGTGCCATGCTGACCAAGTGAGTGAGTGTTTACTCACCAGCATGCTATCACAGGATTCGCGCATCCAACAAGCGACGCGACTATTGGGTGTCGATCCAATCGGTGAGGGAGCATGGATCGGCGGGCAGCCGATACGAAGCTTACTGCCGCAGTTTGGCCCAGGCTTTCTGGTACTCCTCAAAGGAGTCCACTTCCATCCAGCCTTTGAAAATAGGGATGCAGTTGACTGTGTGGCCGGTGTCGATGAGCTCTTGAATCAGGTCGGTCAGGGAGGCTTTGAGAAAACTGCCTGCTTCGTGGAAGCCTCTGTTCCGGTACTTGCCTATCGCCTGGCGGTAGCACTCGGTGAAGGCCTTGATGCCGTTCTCTGAGAACATCGCCATACCGATGAACTCCGCGTGTGCCTGGTCCGGCGGCAGGTGCCGGCCGATTTTGATGACGCGATGCGGTTCGTCCGGCATCACGTAGCGGTACAGATAGCTTTCCCCCGGCGGGTCTTGAAGCATGACGAGGTCCGGATTGAGGTGGATCGGGGGCCGTCCCCGTTGCGTCTCATCATGCCACGCTAAGTCCACCACAAGCGTAATGTCCGCTGGGCTTTTCAGTAGTTTCTCCAGCACCGCGGTTTCGAAGATGATGTCGCCGTACAGAACGATCGTGCGGCCCTTCATCTCGTTCTCGGCACAGAAGAGCGAGTACAGCTCGCCCGTCTCTTCGTAACGATCGTTGTCGTAATACCGGATATTGGGCAGGGCGATGGCTTCTTTCTTGTAGCCTCTGATCAGGGCGATGTCCTTGATGTTGCACTCGTTCAGCGCGGCGATCTGCCGCTCGAGAATTGTCTTCCCCTTGATGTCCAGCAGGCACTTGGGCTTGTCTTCGATCAGTGGCAACAATTGCTTCTCGAAGCCAGCGGCCGCGATGATGGCCGTGATCTTCTCGCCGCCGACCGGTAAGAAGCGCCGCTCGTCTTCTTCCATTCGCGGCACGCCAACGATGTCGTACACGTCCTCGAGCGCGACGATCCGGTCGTTGACGGATCCCGGCCGCGTGTCCCGTTTGATGAGGTCGAGTGCATCTTGCATCGCCTTGATGCTGGCCCGAACCAGTTGGTTAGCGTAGATCACAATCTTGAACCCAGCGTCTTCGAGTTCAGCGGTGGTCACTTGATCGAAGATCGTCGGCACGACGACCAGCGGAACGCGGCCGGACCAGGCTTTCGCGACCGCTTTGAGTTCGTCGAAGGTCGGTGACTTCGAGTGGATGAGCACCGCGTCGGCCCCCGCTTCCGCGTAAGCCTCGGCCCGCTTCAACGCCTCGTCCCGTCCCCACCCAGCGATCAGCGCTTCGGTCCTGGCGATCACCACGAAGTCCGACACCGTCTGCGCCGCCTTGGCGGCCTTGATCTTTCCGCAGTGTTCTTCGATCGGGACCAGTTCGCGACGGACACCAGGGTAGAAACTGCACCGTTTCGGATACACGTTGTCCTCGATGCAGATGGCCGCCACGCCGGCCCGTTCCCGGTCGGTGACGGTCCGCATCACGTTCAGCGCGTTTCCGTAGCCCGTGTCGCAGTCGGCGATGATGGGAATGGAGACGGCCTCGGCCATATTGCGCTCAACCTCAAGCTGTTCAGTCGAGGTGATGAAGCTCGCGTCAGGGAGGCACTTGAGGGAGGCGGAGATGGCGAACCCGCTGGCCCAAATGGCGTCGAAGCCAGCGCGTTCGATCAGTTTCGCGCTCAGGGCGTCGTGGGCACCGACGGCTTTGATGATACCCGGACGTTGCAAGAGACGGCGGAGCTTCGTGGCACTATGCATGGGGCCGCATCTTGCGAAAACGCTCGCCGCTTGTCAATGAAAAGTTTCGCCAGGGCCGCGCTGCGGCGCGGTTCCCGTCACTGCGCCGTGGCGGAAGTGCCTTCGGTGAACGAGGAACGCAGCGACTGGCTCTCGAAGAAAATAATGCCCTGACTCTCCCGTCCTTGGTAGCGGAGCGTGACCTCCGTCACCGGTCCGCTCCAGGAGAAAAACTGTACGGCTCCTGCCGCGATCTGACCGGGTGTCCGATCCAGCGGGCCGTACTGGGATTCGAGGTACGCTATGATTCGGTCGTGCTCGGCCTGACCATGGTAGCGGACTGTAACGCGGGCGAATTTCCCGTCCACGGTCGTAAACCGCATCGAGTCGACCGAGATTCCCCCAAGCGGCGGCGTCCCCGATTTCAATTCGTAAGTCTGGAATCGTCCGCTTTCTTCGACTTTCACGAACGTAGCCGTCTCCGAGAACGTCGCGCCCCAGGGGATGCCTTCGAAGCCTTGAGGATCGTTGGTCATGGGCACGGCTTCGGCAGGTGAGGCGATGAGCAAAAATCCCGCGAAGAAGAATTGAGATAAGAGGACGGCTGGAGAGAAGAGTGAAGCCGGGCCGGCGGGTGTGATCATGTGCTGGATCGGGCGATGAGACAAAAAAGCATCCATCTCTTCACCTTGTCGGTTGTGCTCGATCCTGCTCCGGGAAGGGCTTCACGCGAGCCATTCGCCCAGAGCGATGGGCAGCTTATCACTGGCCTCTCACTATTCTTCTCGACGGTTTGAGAAATCCACTGTCGGTTCCGCCGTCAGGCGATTCATTGACCGGTTTCGACATTCCTTGGTTCAACCGTGGCGCCAGCGTGCGCGCTCTCGCAAGACAAAGTCACGCTCGCCGTTCGCCTCATAGGTCAGATTAATCTCGTATCCGTGCCTTGCCAGGTATCTTGGCCGGCTCAAACCGCGCAGCACCGGCCCCGCAAGGCGCTCGATGCGACCGAACCGCGTTTGCAGATAGGTCAGCACTTGTTCATGGGTTTTCTGCCCTCGGTAACAGATCATGACCCGCGCGAACTTTCCCTCGCGCAGCGGAAAGTCGCGTGCTATCGACCAGCGTGTTGCCGAGCTTGGATGAACCGCTCTTCAACATTTATCTTGAATCAGCGTGCCGGCGTGGGTCAACCTGAGGCTCGGGATGCCAGCGAGCGGGAGGCCCCAGGGAATGTCGTGAAAGCCTTTGGGGCGTTCACCATTGTGACGTCAGCATGGGCCGGGGGAAAGCCAAGCTGCGGAACGGGCCACTCGACGGCGATCAGGCCGCGGGCGAGCGCAGCGCGGGCGTGAAGGTGTCGGGCCCAAAACCATGCAGCCACGCTCCTGTATGTTTTAAGAGCACGCTACCATGGGCGTGACGGCAACGCAACTCCTCCTTGGTTGAGAACCACCCGATGCTTGGCTATAATGCGACCCGCTTTTGGCGGACTTGCGCGAGACCTCTCCGCGGGGTGGACGTGATCGAAAGCGAGACGTTCGTTCAGGCGCTCCAGGATAGGGGGGTCAATTTCTTCACTGGCGTGCCGGATTCCATCCTGGGCGGAATCATTGCCGAACTCATGGAGCGGCGCCTCTATGTGCCAGCGGTGCGGGAAGACGAGGCTGTCGCCATGGCAGCCGGCGCCTATATGGCTGGCAAGATCCCGGCTGTGTTGATGCAAAACTCCGGGCTAGGCACTTCGCTGAACACCCTGATCTCACTCAATCTGATTTACCGCCAGCCCTGCCTCTTGATCGTCTCGTGGCGGGGCTTCCAAGGCAAAGACGCGCCGGAACACCTGGTCATGGGGCAGACCATGACGCAACTGCTGGACACCGTGCGGATCCCGCATCGGACGCTGTCGGAACAGACGGTCATGGATGATCTGAAGTGGGTGACGGAGACCCTTGTGCAGCAAGGCATTCCGGTGGCCCTGCTGATCAAGAGGGGGGTGGTCAAGGGGCTACAGCCGTGAAGACATCGTGCGTCAGTGTCCATTTGCCACTTGCCGATCATCGGATGAGGGGAGCCGGTTGACGGTTGACGAGAGGAATTCGAATGAGACCGGAACAAGGCACGCTCATGAGCCGGGCGCAGGCGATCGCGGCGGCGTTGGAGTTGCTCACCGATCAACCGGTGATTATCTGCAACGGGTTTCCGTCCCGCGAGGCGTTCAAGATCGCCGATCGCCCGACGCATTTCTACATGATCGGATCGATGGGGATGGCGCCGGCCATCGGATTGGGCGTGGCCTTGGCGAAGCCGAATAAAAAGGTCGTGATCTTCGATGGCGACGGGAATGTCCTGATGGGCCTGGGGACATTGGCGACGGTCGGGGCACTGCGTCCCAAGAACTTTGTGCACGTCGTCTTCGATAACGAGGTCTACGGCAGCACGGGCAACCAGCCCACGATCTCCAACGTTGTGAGGCTCGACCTGGTGGCGAAAGCGGCTGGGTATGTGAACGTCGAACGCGTGCGCGAACGCGAAGATCTGGTGTACGAGTTCAAAGACATGCTGGCGAAAGATGGCCCGAGTTTTCTACTCGTGAAGGTCAACGAGATGGCGGAAGACGCGGGCCGCGTGATGCTGGAGCCGCCCGAGATCACCAGGCGGTTTATGAAGGCGATTGCATAAAAAGGTCATGCCAGGGGTTAGAGGCGGGAGGCTAAAAATAGCCTTCCGTCCATTGCCTCGTGCCAGAGGCTTTTATGGTTTTGCTGAATCCTGGTCCTGTCAACGTGTCCGAGCGGGTGCGGCAGGCGCTCAGCCGCCCAGATCTCTGCCATCGCGAATCCGAGTTCGCGGACTTGCTCCGCGGCATCCGTCAGAAACTCCTGAAGGCGTTCGTGCCGGGGGCCGAGTCCGAATATGCGGCGATCGTTCTGACGGGATCGGGTACGGCTGCGGTCGAATCAGCGGTCCTTTCCTCCATTCCCCACGGGAAACGGATTCTGGTGATCAACAACGGGGTATACGGTGAACGAATTTCCAACATGGTGGGGCTCCACCGCCTCGGCGTGTCGGAGTTCAAATTGGAGTGGGGAACGCGCCCTGATCCGGAAAAGCTCCGGGTGGCGCTCCGGCAGCATCCCGAGGTCCATGCGGTCGCCATGGTGCACCATGAAACGACGACCGGCTTGATCAACCCGGTCAAAGAGATCGCGGACGTAGTGGACAGCCAGAATCGGGTCTTCATTCTGGATTCTGTGAGCGGGCTGGCGGGCGAACCGGTGGATATCGCTGGCTCGCATATCTATATGGTAGCCGGGACGGCGGGAAAGTGCATCCAAGGGTTTCCCGGAGTGTCGTTCGTTTTGGTCAGACGGGGATTCATGGAACGGATGAAGGGTTACCCGAAACGCTCCTGGTACCTGCATCTCACCCATTATTTCGACGAGGACGGCAGGGAGGCGATTCCCTTCACGCCGGCGGTGCAGTTGTACTATGCGTTCGATGAGGCGTTGAACGAACTGCTGGAAGAGGGGGTGGCGAACCGAATTCAACGGTACGCGAGGGCCGCGGCGCTCATCCGCCGGCGGATGAGCGCCCTAGGCATCAAACCGGTGCTCCCGCCGGAGCTGCAATCCAACACGATCACGTCTTACTATCTTCCCGCGGGGTTGGCCTACCAGACCCTGCACGATCGGCTGAAGGAGCAGGGCTACGTCATCTATGCGGGCCAGGGGCAACTGGAGGGCAAGATCTTCCGCGTCGCGAATATGGGCGCGTTGACGCCTCAGCAGATCGAAGGGTTTCTCCAGGCCTTCGAGCGCGTTCTGGAGAATGCGGCCGTTCGCACATGAAAGCCATCATCCTCGCAGCCGGAGTCGGCAAACGGCTGTGGTCCATTACGCAGCACCGTCCGAAGTGCCTCATTGAATTCGGCGGGCGCTCGCTCCTTTTGCGGTATCTGGATGCACTGGAAAGCTTGGGCATCAGGCGAGCGACGATCGTGGTGGGGTACAAGCAAGACATGATCAGGGCCGTTGCAGGAACGGCTTGTTGTGGCGTACGCATCACCTATCTCGTCAACGAGCAGTACCATCGTGGCAGCATCTCGTCTCTGTGGCTGGCCCGGACAGAACTGGACGACGACGCGATCATCATGGATGCGGACGTGCTGTTTCATCGGGAGATCCTTCGGCGGCTGGTCCACTCGCCGTGGCCCAACGCGTTGCTGATGGACGAAACGGTCTCGCAGCAGGGAGAGGAGTGCATGGTCGTGGTGCGTGGTGGGCGGGTGATCGCGCTGACCAAGCAGATGCCCTCGCAGTATGATTATGCGGGCGAGGGAGTGGGGTTCCTGAAAGTCCGGCACCGCGACGCGCAACACCTGGTGAACTCGCTCAAGGGCTATGTGGAGCGGGATCTGTGGGATATGGAGTACGAAGATGGCCTGTTGGAATTCTTTCGGGACGTCACGGTGGGGTGCGAGAAAATTGGCGGCCTGCCGTGGACGGAAATCGATTTTCCTGAAGATGTTGCGCGGGCGGAACGGGAAATCTTGCCGAAGTTACAATAGTGAGAGAAATAGGGCGGCGGGCTCATCGACCGTCACTCGCCAGGCGAGGGCGTCCTGTTTCTCTCCGCACGGGCGATGTTGACGGACAACGTTGCGGTAAGCATGGGTGAAAGTGCGGTTCAGAAGCGAACGGATATACAGGGGCTGACCACGGCGATCCTGCTGACGACGGGCCTGTTTACCAACGGAAGAAGGAATCTGTCCGAGAACATCGGTCCGCTGACCAAGGTCGGAGGGCTCACGTTGTTTCAGCGTGCGGTTTTGACACTCGATCGTGCGGGGATCAATCAAGTGATCGTCCTGGCTGGCTGTGAGGAGGAGGCCCTTAGGCGGACGTTGTGTCAAGGCCCAACGGTGACCGTTCCCGTGCGCTGGAGACCGATCCGCGAATTTCCGCCGGATGATCCGCGAACCTGGGAAGTGTTGGCCGAGGACGTCAAGGGGTTCTGCCTGATTGCGAGCGCGCAGGCGGTCTTCTCCAAGGGATTGATCGAGCGGCTGTGCGATGGGCTGCAAGAGGGGGAAGCCGCGGTGGTCGTGTATAGGGCCACAGACTCGTGGCGGCAGGGAAACCCCAGCGATCCTCTCGTTCGGTATGAGACGGATCGCCTGGTCTCGCTGGCCATTGCTCAGGAACCGACGGGGGCGTGCATTGCAGCCGATCTTCTGGTTTTGCCGGCCGGACGGCTCAGCACTGCACTGCAGCCGAGTCTGTCGAGTTCCCGTTCGAATCCGGTGGCTACAGCAAGGGCGTCCACGTTCCATCCAATCAGACGCATTTTGGAACAGGCCGTCCTTGACGGCCGGGTTAGAGTCGTGCCCGTTGAGGCAGAATCCGGGCGGTGGTATCAGGATGTGCGGGATGCGGCAGGCATAAAAGCCGCTGAGCGAGCCTTGTTCCGGTCCTTGAAAGGCGAGTTCGAAGGCTTCATTGATCGCCATTTCAACCGGAAGGTCTCGAAGCTCTTCACCAAGCTGTTTCTCGCGCTGCGGTTTTCCCCCAATGCCGTCACGATTGTCTCCATGGTCATCGGTTTGACGGCGGCGGTGGGATTTGCCGTCGGCGGCTACGCGGCCGGCGTAGGCGCCGCGCTGCTGTTTCAACTGGCGGCGGTCATCGATTGCTGCGACGGCGAAGTGGCTCGGCTGACCTTCGCTGAGTCGCCATTCGGCGCGTGGCTGGACATCACCGCCGACAACGTCGTCCATATGGCCATCTTCGCCGGCATCGCTTGGGGGACGTATACCCAATACGGTGAAGGCCACGGTGCGTGGATCCCATTGGCCCTGGGTGCGGCCGCGGTACTGGGGAACGCGTGCTCGTTCTGGCTCGTGCGCCGCGTCCAACAGATCCGTGCAGTGCGCGGTTGGAACAATCCCGTCCAGGAGGCCTGGTCGAATTTCCTGATCAAGAATGTAGCCAGCCGCGATTTCTCGGTCGTCGTGCTGCTCTTTGCGCTGCTCGGCAAGCTCGACTGGTTCTTGTGGCTGGCAGCGATTGGGGCGACGGCGTTCTGGATGATTCTGCTGGGGGTCATCCGCCCTTCGCTGGGCTCGCGTGGTTAAACTCTTTCTCCTGCTTCTCGGTCTCCTCACGCTCGCCGCACTCGTTTGGCATATCGGGCCAGGTCGAATCTACGACGCGGCAGCGCGACTCGGTCCCGTGGCGCTGAGCGTCATGCTCCTTCCGTCGGCAGCGATGTACGTGTTGGAAACCTACGGCTGGCGGCTGACGCTGGGTCCCGGAGCGGCCACCGTGTCGTTCTGGCGCCTGCTAGTGATCCGCACGGCCGGCGAGGTCGTGAACATGACCACGCCGACGGCGTACCTTGGCGGCGAGCCGCTCAAGGCCTATCTGCTAACGCGGTATCGGATCCCGATGGTGGAGGGGCTCGCATCGGTCGTGATCGCCAAGACGACGATGACGATGGCACAGGTGTGCTTTATCCTCCTCGGCGTGGCGCTTGCGTTTTGGTCGCTCGAGGGGGCGAGCTCATCGGAGCAAACCGTTCTGGCGGCTTTCGTGAGTGTCGGCCTGCTCGCGTTCGGGGTGGCGGCGTTCATTATGGTGCAGCGCTGGGGCATCTTTACATGGCTGCTGACGAGTCTGCGTGCACTCGGCATCAACGTCGCCTATCTCGAGGCGCGAGAGGATAAACTGCGGTCCCTGGACAGAACGATTTTCGAATTTTATACGCGCAACCGCCGCGGGTTTTATTCCTCGATGGGCATGTTCTTCCTGGGGTGGCTGGCCGAAGCATTGGAGGTGTACGTCATAATTTATTACTTGGGCGGGCCGGCAGAGCTTCTGTCGGCCGTCTCCATTGGAGCGCTTGCCGTCTTCATTAAGGGCGGGACGTTCTTCATCCCCGGCAGCTTGGGTGTCCAGGACGGCGGCAATCTGCTGCTTCTCACCGCTTTTGGGTACAGCGAAGTCATGGGCATCACCTTCGCGCTGTTGCGACGATTTCGGGAGTTGGCGTGGATTGTGATCGGGTTGCTGTGCCTCGCCGCATTGGGATATCGGAAGGAGCCGGCTCGGGTCGGGCCATGATCCCTGACCGCCGATCGGAGGAGCGAGAGCCGGCCGCCCGCTCGCTTCATCGTGCTGGAGGGGCTGAGTCGCCGAATGGGGGCTTCATTTACAGGTATCCGGCGCCTTGTTAGGATACGCTGCATGAAGGCGGTGAAGGTGCTTGTCTGGGGGGTGACCGCAGCGGTGTGCGCGGTGGCATTCGGCTTCGTCGCCGGCATCGTGAACCCCGGCGAACGGGTGAACGGCCTGTGGCTGGTCGTCGCGGCGGCCTGTTTCTATGTCCTGGCGTTTCGGTTCTACGGACGTTGGCTAGCACACCGGGTAGTCGAACTGAATGATCTGCGCATTACCCCGGCGCACCGCCTGAACGACGGCGTCAACTTTCATCCCACCAACAGGTACATTTTGTTCGGTCATCACTTCGCGGCGATCGCCGGGGCAGGGCCCCTGCTAGGACCAGTGCTGGCGGCCCAGTTCGGTTACCTGCCTGGATTTCTCTGGCTGGTGATCGGCGCCGTGTTGGCCGGGGCGGTTCAGGACTTCATCATTCTGGTTGCTTCCATGCGGCGGAACGGTCGCTCGTTGCCGGAGATCGCGCGCGACGAGTTGGGGATCGTGACCGGTACCGCGACGGCGGTGGCCGTGCTGTTTATCGTCGTCGTGGCGTTGGCCGGCCTTGGTTTCGCGGTGGTGAACGCCTTGCATCGCAATGCGTGGGGAACTTTCACTATCGCGATGACGATCCCGATTGGTTTCCTCATGGGCTATTATCTCCAGAAATTCCGACCCGGTCGGGTAGGCGAGGTGTCGGCGCTGGGTGTGGCGCTGTTGATCGTGTCGGTGATCTTCGGGCGGGGCGTGGCGCAATCATCCGTTGCACACTGGTTCGAATATGAACGGTCCACGCTCGTGTGGTTGCTGGCCGGGTATGGGTTTCTCGCCTCGGTGCTGCCCGGGTGGATGTTGCTAGTGCCGAGGGGCTATTTGTCGACCTTCATGAAGCTGGGCGTCGTGGCGTTACTCGGCCTAGGCGTGGTTGCGATGGCTCCAACAGTGGAAATGCCTCGCCTTACGGCGTTCGTCCACGGCGGCGGGCCGATCATTCCCGGCGCGTTGTTCCCGTTTCTCTTCATCACGATCGCGTGTGGGGCGATCTCCGGCTTTCATTCACTTGTCTCATCCGGCACGACGCCGAAGATGATTGAGCGCGAGTCGCATGCGTCGATAGGCTACGCTGCGATGTTGCTTGAGAGTTTCGTCGGTGTGATGGCGTTGATCGCGGCGTCGGTGTTGATCCCAGGCGACTACCTGGCGATCAACACGACGCTATCCGCCGATGCGCTGGCGGCGATGGGGTTTCCCGTCGCACGTCTCCAGGATCTCTCACGACTGGTCGAGGTCGAGGTGGCCGGTCGGCCAGGCGGAGCCGTGTCGCTGGCGGTTGGCATGGCGTCCATCTTCGCGGCTTTGCCCGGTATGGCCGGCCTGATGGCGTATTGGTATCAGTTCGCGTTGGTGTTCGAAGCGTTGTTCATTTTGACAACCATCGACACCGGCACCCGCGTGGCACGGTATCTGATCCAGGAGTTGGGCGGGCGAGTCTATGCGCCGTTGGGTCACATCGGTTGGTGGCCTGGGGTCATTGCCAGCAGCGCCGTGGTCGTCGTGGCGTGGGGGTATCTCATCGCGACCGGGAGTATCTCGACAATCTGGCCGATGTTTGGTGCGGCGAATCAGTTGCTGGGGACTTTGGCGCTGTGTATCGGGACGACGGTGCTGATCAAGATGCGGAAATGGCGATTCTTGTGGGTGACGTCGCTGCCGATGGTCTTCGTCGGCGCGATCACACTGACCGGCTGCTATGAGATGTTTGGTCTGTTTCTGAGTAAGGCGGCCATGGCCCGCCAGGCGGGAGAAGCGGTCGCGTTTTATCTGGACGCCGGGCTGGTTGCGGCTGTGGCGTCGTTGGCGGTCATCGCGCTGGCGGATAGTGCGGCGCAATGGTATGGGTACTTGGTGTTAAAACGGCCCTTCACCAGCAGCGAAGTGGTGGTGATGGGAGGCGGGTCGGCCGCACGGGCGCATCCGATGGCGGGCAGCGGATCACAGTTTCCCATCAATGGCTGCTGTTAGGTCGATCGTCGTGTTGACGGGGAGGCGTTCTGGTGGCGGATCAGTTTTCATTCGATGTTGTGTCACGCGTGGACATGCAGGAAATGAAGAACGTGGTGGATCAAACCCTGAAGGAAATTCGGCAGCGATTCGACTTCAAGCACTCCAAGACCCAGTTGACGCTGGAGGAAAAGGACAAGAAGCTGATCGTGGTGTCCGACGACGAGTACAAGCTCAAGGCGGTCCTGGATATCCTGAAAACCAAGTGCGTCAAGCGCAATGTCTCGCTGAAGGCATTGAACTATGGAAAGGTCGAGGAGGCGCTGGGTGGAACGGTACGGCAGGTAATTACGATCCAGAGTGGGATTCCCTCAGAGAAAGTCAAGGAGATCTCCAAAGAGATTCGCGACGCCAAGCTCAAGGTCCAGACACAAATCCAGGGCGATCAGGTTCGGGTCTTGAGCAAGAGCAAAGACGAATTGCAGGCAACGATCGCGTTGCTCAAGCAGAAAGACTTCGGTATCGATCTTCAGTTCGTGAATTACCGCTGAACCGGCATGCCGGAACAGGCTTTAACCGTGTCCCCGGGCGCTTCCTTTCTTTCGCTGCACGATGGCGATGTATGCCGCGGCGTTCGAACATGCAAGTGTCCTGGCCCTTCGCGGCATTGGCGGCTACCATCTGCAACTTTTCCCGCATGCGAATGGGGGTGCTCCTGTGCTGGTCTGTCGTCGCGCTGACCGGCTGTAGCCAGAGCGATCCGATTGTCGTCATTCAGCTTCATCCGACAAATCCCAACATCATATACGTCGCGACGAACGACTATATCTATAAGACCAGGGACGGCGGGCGGACCTGGCAGAACATCTCGAAAGGCATGAGTCATTCCCGGGTCATCTCGATGGCCGTCGATCCGGTCTACCCGGCGACGGTCTATGCCGGGACCAAGGGCGACGCGGTGTACAAGAGCTATGATGGGGGACAGCGGTGGGTGTCCCAGCGGGTGGGGTTGGAAGATGCTACGATCACGTCCGTGGTGAATCAGTTCGTGTTCGACCCGTCCGATAACACCCATCTCTTTGTGGCGACGACCATGGGGGTGTTTGAATCGAAGAACGGCGGGGAGAGTTGGGAGAAGCGGATGGACGGGATGAAAGAAGTGCTGATGGTCGTCAGTCTCTGCCTCGATCCGACCCGCCCGTCGATCCTGTACGCGGGAACGAGTGGCGGCGTGTATAAATCGGTCGATGGAGCGGCGCATTGGGAAAAGGTCAACAACGGCCTGGTGCCGCCGGAACTGGTGAAATCGTCCCGCGCATTGAATGTGACGGCGATCCACGTGGATCCTTACGAACCGAATACGGTGTACGCCGCCACGTTGAGCGGGCTCTATCGATCGATCGATGCGGCTCGATCGTGGACTCGTATCGGGGAGTCGTTGCCGGACCAGATGATGATTTCTCTGCTGCTCGACCGGTCCCGCGCCGGCGTGCTGTACGTGATCGGCCGAGAAGGAGTGTTTCGGAGTGAGGATCGTGGCGCGACATGGAAAGTGCTCAACACCGGTTTGGCGACGCTAAACGTCCGCTCGATCGCCCAAAGTCCGATTGATCCGAAGATTTTTTTCGTGGGAACCAACGGAAGCGGTCTGTATCGTAGCCGCGACGGCGGCGAGACGTGGGAACCAATGCCGCCGGTGAAGGACGGAGGACGGTCGCCGGCCGGTTGAGCAGCATTTATCGTTCGGGGAGCGTGCTACGGTTTTGGAGCGACGAGCCGACGGACGACCCGCCGAGTGTGGAGCCGATCGTGGAGTCCGGCAGATCGGAACCGATTGTCGACAAACCGAGGCTCGAATCCACGGTCGAGTCCGGCAGATCGGATCCTACCGTCGAGCGAGGAAGCGTCGAGCCTACGGCGGACGGTTCGATATTGAGCGTCGATTCACCGACCGCCGGTCCGGCGCGGGGTGCGCTGCCGATTTCAAATCCCGTCGGGCCCGTCACTCCGATTTCCCGACCGGTCTTTGGCGTCAGGCCGAGGCCGCCTTCATTCACATTCCGTCCTGCCGAACCGATGCTCGTTCCGGTCTTCGGGGTCTTGCCAATCTCTGTACCAGTCGCGGGTGTGGAGCCAATTGTCAGACCGGTCTTCGGGCCGGAAGGGAGTTGGATGGGGCGAAACTCTCGCTCGAGCGATTCCTCAATGGCCCGAATCTCCATGTCGACTTTGGCGGTTCCTTCAAAATCGAGCGTGCTGCGCTGATCGCGAAGCTCGCTGATCCGCTCCAGTCGTTGCCTGAGTTTCTGGAGATCGTCTCTGGTCTTGGCGACAGGAGCGATCAACTCGCGGAGGGTGAACCCACGGAGCTTGAGCTGTTCGCTGAAAAGCTTGGATTGCACCGTGGCCAACAGGTCCGCAACTTCGTCGCCGAGGTCTTCGATCGTCTCGAGCTCCGCGGTGTCTGTTTTGCAGCAATCCAGAAACCGACGATACTTTTCAAGAAACGCAGCGACCTCGCTTTCAAGATTTTCGATCGTCAGTTCGCGTTGAGCTTTCGGGGAGACCGTTGCTGAATCTTCCTGCCGTCGCTTTTTCTCTCGTTTTTCCGCCAGAGGGACGCAGCCGTGCTCGGGGATGGAGCCTGACTTCCGCTCAGGGTGCTGCGAAGCACCGAGTTGCTGGTCTGGCGTGCGCTCCGAGCAATAGTCGATGGGAGGAGCGGCCATTGCGGTGTCCGGGACAAGTGCGCTCGCGATGATGAGAAGGGCCCACAGCAAGAACATCGCCCGTTCCCTTAAAAGACAGGGACAAAGACCATAAGGATCGCCTGCACTCGATTCATGCACGTCATTGCTCGGCAGGCATTGTGACGCGCGCCCTTAAGAAAAGTCAACGAAACCTCGATTTGGGGGCACCCTTGAAATACTTCGCCAGAATCCGATAGGCTGCCACAGCACGGCAAAGGTTCTAGAAAATCAAGGGTTCACGAAACGAGATGGCAGGAGTCTACATTGCGGATGCAGCTCGTTATGTCGGTCAGGAAGTCACCATTCGCGGGTGGCTGAGGCATCGCCGCGAGAGCGGCAAGCTGCACTTTCTGATCATTCGGGATGGAACTGGAGACCTTCAAGCCGTCGTCAGCAAAGGGGCTGTGGGGGAGGAGCAGTTCAGCGTCTCGGCCCGTTTGACTCAGGAATCCTCGGTGATGGTGACCGGCCGATTGCGTCAGGACTCGCGGGCGCCCGGTGGGTACGAATTGGATGTCTCGCGCATTGAGCCGATCCAGATTGCCGAGCCCTTTCCGATTCAGCCCAAAGAGCACGGCGTCGGGTTCCTGATGGAACATCGGCATCTTTGGCTCCGGTCCAGCCGCCAACAGGCCATTCTGAGAATTCGACACGAAATCGTCCGCGCCTGTCGCAATTTTTTTGACGAGCGGGGCTTCGTGCTCGTCGATGCGCCGATCTTCACGCCGAACGCGTGCGAGGGAACCACCACGCTGTTTCGGACCCAGTACTTCGACGAGACGGCCTATCTCACCCAGAGCGGGCAGCTTTACAGTGAAGCGGCCGCTGCGGCGTTGGGCAAGGTGTATTGCTTTGGGCCGACGTTTCGTGCGGAAAAATCGAAGACACGTCGTCATCTGATGGAATTCTGGATGGTCGAGCCGGAGGTTGCCTTTGCAGAACTGCCGGACATGATGGATCTGGCCGAAGAGTTCCTCGTGTACATTGTGGAGCGGGTTCTCTCCGCTCGACATGCCGAACTGATGACATTGGGGCGGGATGTCGGCAAACTGGAACGGGTGAAGCGTCCGTTTCCCCGCATCACCTACGAAGAGGCTGTCTCATTCCTGCAAAGAAAGGGTAATCCGATTCAGTATGGAGACGACTTCGGCGGGGACGAGGAAACCCTATTATCCAACGAATTCGATCGTCCGGTCATCATCCACCGCTACCCCACCGCGTTGAAAGCCTTTTACATGCAGAACGATCCAGCCAAGCCGGAATTGGCACTCTGCATGGATGTGTTGGCGCCGGAAGGGTACGGTGAAATCATCGGTGGCGGACAGCGCATCCACGAATACGAGAAACTTCTGGCTCGCATTCGAGAGCATAAGCTGCCTGAAGACGTCTTCCGATGGTATCTCGATCTGCGACGCTTTGGTTCTGTGCCCCATGCCGGATTCGGTATGGGGATCGAGCGCGCGGTCGCCTGGATCTGCGGCCTCGACCACGTGCGCGAGACGATTCCTTTCCCCCGCATGTTGTACAAGCTCTACCCCTGAAGGAGATTCTCTCTTCGCGATGTCCCTGAACAGCGGGGTCGCGGTCATGGGTCTGTTCCCCTCTCGTTCTCGTACGAGCCGAAGGGGCCGCGCACCCAGGCCGGTTTTCTCGCCGTTCCTCCCCACGTCGGACGCAAGAAGCCACTGCTTCGACCAGGAGCCAGTGGTCTTGCAGTACCGAATTTCCGGCCAGCGTCGGGGTGCGCTGGCAGGGGTCAGGTATCAAGTGAAGAGAACCTCAAAACGTAAACGGACACTTTGAGGCATTGGCACGCAGCACTTGGCAGAAGATCTAGATCTCAAAGATGTTTCCAAGCCTATGAAATTTCTGTTGACAAGTCTTTTCCCGAGTGTATACTCCAACCCGCGAGTGGGAAAAAGTGGATGATAGTGGAAAGATTATAAACACGCAGGATTACGGCCATGTTCCGGTCATGCTGCAAGAGGTGTTGGCCTACCTGGCGTGTCGCCCTGGAGGACGATACCTCGACTGCACCGTGGGGCAGGGAGGAATCGCGGCTGCGATCCTCGAGCGTTGCGGGCCGGATGGGATGGTGATTGGAATAGATCAGGATGCCGACGCCATTGCCGCCGCTTGGCGAAGACTCCGTCCATTCGAAGACAGGGTGCGCCTGATGAAGGCGAACTTCAGCGACCTGAAGCACTGCCTACGTTCGCTGGCCATCGAAAAGGTTGACGGTGTGGTGTTCGACCTCGGCGTTTCTTCGGCTCAACTCGATCAGCCTGAACGAGGGTTCAGCTTTATGGCCGATGGTCCCTTGGATATGCGGATGGATCGAACAAGCGGGACAACGGCGGAAGAACTTGTCAACCGCCTATCTGAACACGATCTGGCTGATGTGATTTATCGCTACGGCGAAGAGCGGTATGCACGGCGGATCGCACGGGCGGTGGTACAGGCCCGTGAAAGAAAACCGATTCGCACCACGTCCGAGTTGGTTGGTGTGATCCAGCGAGCCGTGCCGGCGACGTACACTCATGGGCGCATTCATTGCGCGACACGCACGTTTCAAGCGTTGCGGATCGCCGTGAATCAGGAGCTGGCCGTGCTTGGCTCCGCGATCCGCGACGCCGTCGATGTGCTGGCCCCCAAGGGGCGACTGTGCGTGATTTCATTCCATTCACTGGAGGACCGCATTGTGAAGGAAGCGTTTCGGTCGTTCTCGCGGGGACCGGACGCGCGGTTGGCCGTTCTAACCAAAAAACCGCGAACGGCGACCGAAGAGGAAAGAACTCGGAACCCTCGGTCCCGCAGCGCCAAGCTGCGTGCGGCTGAGCGCCTGCCATAAGGAGATGCGCCGATGAAAATGTTGACGCTCCTGATGGCCATGTCGCTTCTGCTTGCGTTTGTGTGGGAACGGGTCGACATGGTGAGACTCGGCTATCGCATCGAGCGGCTTAAATCGGACAAGGTTCGTCTCGAACGGGAGCGGGATGAATTGCAGGTCAAACTCTCGTCGCTCACGTCGCCGGAGCGGATCGCGAAGGTGGCAACGGAAAAATTGGGTATGGCTCCACCTCGGCAAGATCAGGTGGTGGTGGTCCGCTTGGAACCTGAGTCGCCGTCACCGGCCATACCAGCGGAGTTCGAAATCAAACTGGCTAAGCACGACGTGTCAAGACCGGTGCAATAAATGGCAGGTGCTGTTTCCTATCGGGGGCGGCGGTTCGCGGTCGCGCTGGTGTTCATGGCCGGGTTTGGCATTGTTCTGATCCGGTTGTTCACCCTGCAAGTGCTGCAGGCGGCCGAACTGACCGTGAAAGCGGATCGGCAACACAGCAAGACGGTTACGCTGGAAGGACCGAGGGGCGCCATTTACGACCGGCATGGGAAGGTGCTGGCTATCAACGTCGAGGTGCCGTCGGTGTTTGGTGTGCCCACCTCGCTGGATGACCCGAGCAGGGTGGCCCGCCATCTGTCTCCTGTCCTCCACGTCCGGGCTGCTGACATCGAAAAGAAGCTCAAACAGGACCGCAGCTTCGTTTGGCTGGCGCGCAAGCTGGACCCAGATCAGGGGAGAAGGCTGGAACGAATGCCCCTTGATGGGATCGGGCTCGTTATGGAGGGGCGTCGCTTTTATCCCAAAGGTCCATTGCTTTCGCATGTCCTGGGATTCGCCGGAATGGACGGGCAGGGGTTGGAGGGACTGGAACGTCGGTACGAAACCTATCTACACGGCGAAAAACGGATGGTCGTGCTGCAGCGCGATGCGCTGGGGCGTACCGTGTTTCCGAAAGATCTGAGGGAGCAGACTCCGGCCCCCGGGCACAGTCTTACGCTGACGGTCGACGAAGTTATTCAGTATGTGGCGGAGAAGGAGCTGGAAGCGGCCGTCAATACCACCCATGCGAAGTCGGGCGTTCTCATCGCCATGGAACCGCGGACCGGTGCGGTCCTAGCCCTCGCCGTCAGTCCTCGCTTCGACCCGAACGCGGTGGCAGCTCTGTCTCCGGATCGCTGGCGCAACAAGGCGCTGACCGACGCCTACGAGCCAGGCTCGACGATGAAAGTGATTGTCGCCGCCGCCGCCCTCGAAGAGCACATTATGACGCCCGGGACCCTGGTGTTCGGCGAATATGGACGGATGACGGTTGCGAATACGGTCATCCATGACCATGAGAAGTTGGGCTGGATGACCTTCGCCCAGGTCATTCAACGATCAAGCAACATCGGGGCTGCGAAGGTGGCCATGGCCTTGGGGCCGGACCGCTTCTACCGGTACCTGCAAGCGTTCGGGTTCGGCGAGCGTACGGACATCGACCTGCCCGGCGAAGCGACCGGTCTCTTGAAGAATCCGCGTAGCTGGGGACGCCGCTCGCTTGCATCCATCGCGATGGGTCAGGAGGTGGGGGTGACGCCGTTGCAACTGATCACCGCAGTGTCGGCGGTGGCTAACGGGGGCCTCCTGATGAGGCCGTACATCGTGTCCGAGATCCGTGACGCTGGAGGTCGACTGGTCACGCAGTCAGTCCCGCAGGTCAAACGTCGGGTCATCTCCGTGCAAACAGCCAGAACGCTGACCCGTATCCTTGAAGGAGTGGTGACGGAGGGGACGGGAACCAAGGCAGCGGTTCCCGGATTCCGCGTCGCGGGGAAAACGGGCACGGCACAGAAAATCGATCCCCGAACCGGGACGTATTCGCCGACACAGTTCGTTGGCTCGTTCGTCGGGTATGTGCCGGCCGAGGATCCACGGCTGGCGATGATCGTAGTTATCGATGAGCCGCAGACGGAGGCCTGGGGCGGCTCGGTCGCCGCTCCCGTCTTCCGTCGGGTCGCCGAACAGGTGCTTCCATATCTCGGGGTGATGTCCAACGAAGCGGTCAGGTTGGCGATGGCGATGTGAGCGGCGGAAGCTAGATCCTTGTCGAAAAGGGCACCATGACGCTGAGCGAATTGATCGAGCCGTTGAAAGATCGACTCCAGATCGTCGAACACAAGGGCGATCTTCAGGTGCCAATCACCGATGTGACCGACGATTCGCGCCGTGTAAAGCCGGGAGCCTTGTTTGTCGCTGTTCAGGGTGAACGAGCTGACGGTCATGCATATATCGGGTCGGCCATTCGGTCCGGCGCCAGCGCCGTGGTGGTCCAGAGCGCGGTGGCCGGTTGCACGATCCCGATGGTTCGCGTGAAGGATTCTCGCCTGGTATTGGGCCTGCTCGGAAGCCGGTTTTATGGGAACCCGTCTTCCCAGCTTCGCATGATCGGGGTGACCGGAACGAATGGCAAGACGACCGTCACCTATGTCTGCAAGGCCTTTCTTGAGGCGATCGGCCGGCGTGTCGGGTTGGTCGGTACGGTAGCGTACCAGATCGGAACGGAGGTGATCCCCGCCTCTCATACGACGCCCGGCGCGTTGGACTTGCAGGCGCTGTTAGCCCGCATGGTTGGCGCCGGGTTGGACTCTGCGGTGATGGAAGTGTCCTCTCACGCACTGGCGCTCGATCGCACCATCGGCTGCGAGTTTGACGTCGCGGTCTTCACCAACTTGACGCAGGACCATCTCGACTTCCATAGGGACATGGATGACTACTTTCAGGCCAAATTGAAGCTCTTCACCGGCCTCTCGGTCGGCGGGACCAAAGGAACTCCCAAGCGGGCCGTGGTCAACGTGGATGATCCACGTGGGGAATTGGTCCGCGCTGCCTGCGCCGTGCCGGTCTGGACCTATTCCATCCGGAACCGGGCGGATATCCGCGCCGAGGATGTCAAGCTCTCCCTGGCTGGCACGCGATTCACGGCCGTTACGCCGGCTGGCCGGTTTCCGGTCGAAAGTCGATTGATTGGGGAGCACAATGTGTACAACGTGTTGGCAGCCATCGGGGTCGCCCTGCAGGAAGGGTTGTCGCCGGACGAGGTACGCAGGGGCCTCGAGCAGATGCGCGATGTTCCTGGCCGGTTCGAGCGCGTGGAGGCCGGACAGGATTTCACGGTCGTCGTGGACTATGCGCATACGGAAGATGCGCTGGTGCGGCTCCTGATGACAGCGCAGTCGCTCAAGACCGGCCGGATCATCACGGTCTTCGGTTGCGGCGGCGACCGGGATCGTGGAAAACGTCCCAAGATGGGACGTGCAGCCGTTCGGTACAGTGATGTGGTGGTGCTGACCTCCGACAATCCCCGCACAGAAGATCCGATGGCGATCCTGCGGGAGGTTGAGGCCGGAGTGCGCGAGGCGCTGGCGGTCAGATCCGGTGTCCAATACATGATGATTGCGGACCGCCGACAGGCCATTGAGGTGGCCGTCCGCGAGGCTCGGCCGGGAGATATGGTGCTGATTGCCGGGAAAGGGCATGAAGATTACCAGATCATCGGCACTACCAAATTTCATTTTGACGATCGCGAGGTGGCGAGAGAAGCCATCCTGAACAAAGGCGTGATGAGGGATGGGCGATGAATGGCGGGTAATCCATGAGGAGCAGTGCACTCATCAGTGATCATTTCTCATCGGTACCATCGCGGATCACCTATCGCCGATCACGAACCTTGCCATGTCGCTCTTCACCGTCGAAGAATTGCTCGAAGTGATTAGCGTAAAAGTGCTCGCCGGGCGCTGTGACGGTTGGCTCAAACGGCGCATTGCCCGGCTCTGCACTGACTCCCGCTCTGTCTGTCGTGGCGATCTCTTTGTCGCCTTAAAGGGAGAGCGGTTCGACGGTCATCAGTTTGTGGAAGCCGCGCTCCGTCGGGGCGCGGTCGGGGCGATCGTCGAGGACCAGTATCGCCCTTCAGTTGCGAGCCTCACGAGCTTGAGGAGGCAGGGGACAAAGAAGGCAGAGCCGCTCCTGTTCGGTGTCCGGGACACCCTGTTTGCCTATCAACAACTGGCTGCCCACCATCGCAGCCGCTTTGCGATCCCCGTTGTCGCGGTCACCGGCAGCAACGGCAAGACCACCACCAAAGAAATGGTTGCCAGTGTCCTGGCTCGGCGCTGGACGGTGCTCAAAACGGAAGGCAATCTGAACAACCGCATCGGAGTGCCGCAGACCGTCCTCCGATTGACGCCGCGGCATGAGGCCGCAGTGATCGAACTGGGTGTCGATCAGAAGGGACAAACTACCAGGCTGTGCGAGATTGTACGGCCGACGATCGGGCTGATCACGAATATCGGCCCCGACCATCTGGAGTTCTTCGGCAGCATCGAGGGTTCCGCCCAAGCCAAAGCGGAGTTGCTCGATCAGACATCGCCGGACGGCGCGGTCGTGCTGAACGCCGACGATCCGTACTTCGATTACCTCGCTGCCCGGGCCCGGTGCCGGGTTGTGTCCTTCGGGTTCTCGCCCAGGGCAGATGTACGGGCGCTGGACGTGCGGACGGATGCCCGAACAGGCGCTGCGTTTCGGTTGGTGCTACCGGGCAAGGCCCGCCCCACGGCGATTGCGCTTCGGGTCCATGGGGTACACAACGTCGCGAACGCCTTGGCGGCGGCGGCGGTGGGGTATGTCCTGTCGCTGGGCGGCGTGACGATTGCGCAGGGGTTAATGCGGTTCCGCCCGGCGGCGATGCGGACGCGGGTCGGCGACCACCATGGCGTGCGGGTCATCGACGACTGTTACAACGCCAATCCGGCGTCGATGAAGGCAGCCATTGAATTGTTGGCGGAACTGGGTTCCTCCAAGCGGACGATCGCCGTGTTGGGTGACATGCTCGAATTGGGTCCGGACGCCCGGGCGTTGCACGAGGACGTTGGGGCCTTTCTGGCGCAGCGGAATATTTCATTGCTCGTCGCCTGTGGGGCCCTTGGAAAGAGTCTCGCAGAGGGTGCCAGGCGGGGGGGGATGGTGGCTGACCGGATCCTGGAGGTGCCGGACGCTGGCGCTGCAGCGATCGCCGTGAAATCTCTGGTCAGGAAGGGCGACGTGGTGCTGGTGAAAGCCTCGCGGGGCATGAAGATGGAGCAGGTCGTCGAAGCTTTGGCTGGATCCGGACGGAGGCCGAGAGGGCGTCGTCAGACGATGAGGTAGCACCGAGTCCCCATGCTGTATAACTGGCTGTATCCCTTACACACGGAATTTTCCTTCTTGAATGTCTTCCGCTACCTCAGCTTCCGCATCATCTATGCGGCGGTGACGGCGTTCCTGATCGCGTTTGTGCTGGCGCCCTGGCTTATCCGCAAGCTGCAGGAACTCAAATTGGGGCAGCAGGTGCGAGACGACGGACCCAAGCGACACCTGGCCAAGAGCGGAACCCCGACCATGGGCGGTCTTTTGATCCTGTTCGCTGTGGTCCTTTCCACCCTGCTCTGGGCCGATCTGACCAACCGGTACGTGTGGTTGGTCGTCATCGCCATGATCGGATTCGGCGCGGTCGGCTTCGTGGACGATTACCTCAAATTCGTCAAGGCGCAGTCCAAGGGGCTGACCGCCGCGCAAAAGTTCACCGCACAGATCCTGGTCGCCTTGGGCATCAGCCTGTTCCTCTATGCTTTGCCGAGCTACACCACTAAGCTCAGCGTGCCGTTTTTCAAGAACTTCGCACCAGACTTGGGATGGCTGTATGTCCCTTTCGCGATTCTGGTCATTGTGGGCGCCTCCAACGCCGTCAATCTTACGGACGGCTTAGACGGTTTAGCCGTCGGTCCCGTGATGATCGCCGCAATGGCCTACACGATTGTCGCCTATGTGACCGGCAACCGGATCATGTCGGAATATCTGCTCATTCCATACATCGAAGGTGCGGGCGAAATCGCCGTGTTCACGGCCGCGATCTTGGGAGCTAGCCTGGGGTTTCTCTGGTTCAATGCGTATCCGGCGTCGGTCTTCATGGGGGACGTCGGCTCGCTGCCGCTCGGCGCGGCGCTGGGGACTGTGGCGGTGATCAGCAAGCACGAGTTGCTCTTGCTCCTGGTTGGCGGCGTGTTCGTCATCGAGGCCATTTCGGTCATTTTTCAGGTCCTCTCTTACAAGTCGCGGGGGAAACGGATTTTTCTGATGGCGCCGATTCACCACCATTTTGAGATGAAGGGCTGGGAGGAGCCGAAGGTCGTCGTTCGTCTTTGGATCATCGCAATCCTGCTCGCGCTGTTGAGCCTGAGTACGTTGAAGTTGCGGTGAGGAGGTTGGTTCGGTTTGTTTCTTTGGCTGGAGTGGAGAAGCAAACCAACCAGACAAACAAATCGGATAGACGCGCATGCCCGCTTCTAGGCCAAATATCGCGAACATCGCCACCGCGGTGCAAGATCTCACCGGGAAGCGGGTCACAGTGGTCGGGCTGGCCAGGAGCGGGGTCGCCGCGGCTCGGTTGCTCTTGGCAGCCGGAGCCCAGGTGACCGTCGCGGACCGGAAGGAACGGAGTGAGCTAGAACGCGCGCTGGCCGAACTGGATGCCGACGCGGTCACGGTCCGAGCGGGAGCGGACTATGGATCGGCGTTCGAGTCGCCAGAGCTGATTGTGATCAGCCCCGGTGTGCCATCCCGCGCCGACGAATTGCAGCGGGCCCGCGCCTGCGGCGTGCAGGTGATTGGTGAACTCGAACTGGCCGCGCGTTTTGTCGCAGCGCCCGTTCTGGCCGTGACGGGAACAAACGGGAAAAGCACGACGGTCACGTTGATCGGGAAGTTGCTGGCCGAAAGCGGCAAACGGGTGTTCGTGGGAGGCAATATCGGGACGGCTCTGAGCGAAGCCGCACTCGCCACGCTTCAAGCGGGCGAGGCGTCTTCGCCCTACGACTATCTGGTTGTGGAAGTCTCTAGCTTTCAGTTGGAAACCGTGGAGCGTTTTCATCCCTGGGCAGCCGCGTTGCTGAACATCACGTCGGACCACATGGACCGTTACGAGTCGATGGAGGACTATGTCGCTGCCAAGGCCAGGATATTCGACAACCAAACGGCGGGCGACTATTCATTGTTCAATCTGGACGACGAGCGCGTAGCGCGTCTGCGGGCTCGGACCCGCGCGGTGGCACTCGGCTTCAGCCGAACTAGGACAATCGGCCGTGAGTTCGGCGGCGGAACGTTTCTGGAGGGCGATCTGATCGTGTCGACGGTCACAGGGTGTAGGCAGGAAGTTTGCCGGCGGACCGAGTTGAAATTGCTCGGCGCCCACAATCTCGAGAACGCGCTGGCGGCCGTCAGCCTTGCGCTGCTCTGCGGTTGTCCGCTTGATGCCGTTCGGCGCGTGCTCCAGACCTTTTCCGGACTTGAACATGCGTTGGAGTTCGTGCGCGAGCGTGGCGGCGTCCGGTTCGTGAATGATTCGAAGGGGACCAATGTTGATGCAACGGTAAAGGCGCTCGAAAGCCTGGACCAACCGATCTGGCTGATCGCCGGCGGGCGAGACAAGGGCGCCGACTTTTCCAAACTCCGGCATCCCGTCCAGGCGCGCGCCAAGCAGGTAATTCTGATCGGCGAAGCGGCACCGCGCATCCAGGAAGCGTTGGGGGCATACGACCGCGTACGCCGTGCCGCCTCGCTGCGCGAAGCCGTGGAGATAGCTGCGCGGGAAGCGAGTCCGGGAGATGTGGTGCTGTTGTCGCCAGCCTGTGCGAGCTTCGACATGTTCGCCGACTACCAGGACCGCGGCCGGCAGTTCAAGGCGTTGGTCAATGCCTTGCCGTGACCGGTCTCGTCACGGGTGGCGCATGATGAGTTAAGAGGCGCATGAATGGCGCAGAAAACTACCGACGCACGAGGGTTACCTTGGCCGTCGTCTGGTCACAAAGCCCACAAGCGGGTTCCCGTGGATCGCACTCTATTCGTCATCACGGTAGTGCTCGCGCTGCTTGGACTCGTTATGGTGTTCAGCGCGAGCGCGGTAGTGGCGGGAAACCGGTTTCAGGATCCCGGCTATTTCCTGAAGCGGCAGGTGGCATGGCTGGCCTGCGGCTTCGCCCTGCTACATGTGGCTTCGCGCATCGACTACCCGGTGTGGCGGAAGCTGGCTCTGCCGATGTTGGGGCTCACCGCGGTGCTGTTGATCTTGGTGTTGATTCCCTCGCTCGGTGTGGCGGCCAAGGGCGCGAGGCGATGGCTGCGGCTGGGGCCGATTTCGGTGCAGCCGGCGGAGATCGTCAAACTGGTCTTGGTGATCTACCTGGCGGCGTATTTAGCGAAGAAGGGGGACAGGGTTCGCCTGTTTGCCAAGGGATTTCTGCCGCCCCTCGTCGTCGTCGGCGTGCTGAGCGGTCTGGTGCTGTTACAGCCGGATCTGGGGACCGTGGTTGTGCTGGGGGTGATAACGGCGATCATGTTGTTCCTGGGCGGAGCGCGGCTAACGCATCTGATGGGCTTGGCTCTCTGCGCCCTGCCGATCGGCTTGGTGTTGATGCTAAAGTCGAGTTATCGTCGACAACGGCTGCTAACGTTTCTCTCTCCGTGGAAGGACGCCGCCGATACCGGCTTTCAGATCACGCAATCGTTTCTCGCGTTCGGCAGTGGTGGTCCATTCGGCGTCGGGTTGGGCGAGGGCAAGCAAAAACTCTTCTTCCTTCCAGAAGCTCACACGGATTTTGTGCTGGCGCTGGTTGGCGAGGAATTGGGATTGATGGGCACGTCGGCGATCATCCTGCTGTTCGCGATCTTCATGTTGAAGGGATTTCAGATCGCCGGGCGGGCCCGGATGCCGTTCGGTCGGCATCTGGGTATGGGGATTACACTCTTGGTCGGCATTCAGGCGCTGATCAACGCTGGCGTCGCCACCGGGTTGCTACCGACCAAGGGGTTGACCTTGCCATTCGTGAGCTACGGAGGTTCGTCGCTGGTGGTCAATCTGGTCGGCGTCGGTCTGTTGCTCAGCATCTCCCGCGATCGACAGGGAGGCCGGCAAGCTGACGGGTATTGAAGCGGCTGTGGGAGCGGATCGGTCGACAGATGAACATCGTAATCGCGGCGGGCGGAACGGGCGGCCACCTCTATCCGGCCGTGGCCCTTGCCCGCGAATTTCAGAGGCGGGATCCGCGCGCCGCCGTTCTCTTCATCGGCACGGCTCGCGGCATCGAATCGAAGGTCTTGGCGCATGAAGGGTTCGCATTGCGGCTCATCACGGCCAAGCCGGTAATGGGGCGGGGGGTTGTCCGGGGAGCGATGGCCCTGCTCTCCCTCCCGGCCGGAATCCGACAGTCGCTCAGGATCCTGCGCGAGTGGCGGGCGGACCTTGTGATCGGTGTGGGGGGATACACGAGTCCTGCGGTGCTGGCGGCGGCCTTTCTCATGGGCATCCCGCGGGTCATCGTGGAGCCCAATGCCTATCCCGGGATGGCGAACACTGTCGTGGGGCCCATGGCGCAGCGCGTGTTTCTGGCCTTCGAATCCGCGGCCGGAGCCTTTGCGTCGTCAAAGGTTCGTGTGGTGGGCACGCCGATCCGGCGTGCGTTCTATGAAGAAGGCGAAGGGCGAGAGATGAAGAGCGGGCGGCTGGCAAGCGAACAGGCCGATGGCGTTGAATCCGTACCCGTCGGCCGTGTGCCAGGTGCCTTCCGCCTGTTGATTTTCGGCGGAAGCCAGGGAGCGAAGGCGATTAACTCAGCGGTGATCGATGCATTGCCGGACCTGCTGGACCTCCGGGAACGCTTGATGGTAACGCACCAGACAGGAGACGTGGACCAGGGCAGGGTCGAGGCCGCCTATCGGGCAATGGGGTTCAGTGCGAAAGTCGCGCCGTTCCTCTACGACATGCCGAGAATCTTGCGTGCGGCAGACCTGGTGGTCTCCCGCGCCGGGGCCATGACTATCGCCGAAGTCACGGCCTGCGGCAAGCCGGCGATCCTGATTCCGCTCCCGCAAGCGATCTACGATCACCAGGCGCGCAACGCGCAGGCAATGGCGTCGGCCGGAGCCGCCGTGGTGCTGCCGCAGGCGGAGCTGACCGGACCAAAGCTGGCGCGGGCGATCAAGGAATTGGTGCACGATCCCGAACGGTTGAGCCGGATGAGCGCCGGGAGCCGGGCGATGGGGCGAACCGATGCAGCGGCGGCGATCGTGCAGGAATGCTACGCGCTCATAGGAGGAGAGCATGAGACCAACCGATCTGTTGGAGCGGGGGGAGCGTGAACAGGTCGTCATGCGGCCGAACGAGGGGCGAGGAGGTTATCGTGGAGTGGTAACTCGGGTAGCCATGTTCAGAAAGACGCAACATATCCATTTGGTGGGGATCGGCGGAGCGGGCATGAGCGGCATTGCCGAAGTCCTGTTGACGTTGGGCTACACGGTGACGGGTTCCGACCTTCACGAATCTGAGACGACCAGACGATTGCAGGAACTCGGCGGCCGCATCTTCATCGGCCATCAGGCGTCCAACGTGAGTGGGGCGCAAGTGGTGGTGATCTCCTCGGCTGTCGCGCCGACCAATCCCGAAGTGGCAGAAGCCCGGGCCCAAAAGATTCCGGTCATTCCGCGTGCCGAAATGTTGGCCGAGCTGATGCGGTTGAAATACGGCATCGCCATCGCTGGCGCACACGGCAAGACCACCACGACTTCGATGGTCGCGAGCGTGCTGGCGCAGGGCGGACTCGACCCGACGATCGTCATCGGCGGCAAGGTGAATGCGCTGGGCAGCCATGCGCGCCTGGGGCGCGGGGACTTGCTCGTGGCCGAAGCGGACGAAAGCGACGGCTCCTTCCTGCGGCTGTCGCCGACCATTGTGGCGGTGACGAACATCGACCGAGAGCATCTGGATCATTACGGCTCGATGGAGCGACTCCACGAGAGCTTTCTGGAGTTCATCAACAAGGTTCCGTTCTACGGCTTGGCGGTCCTCTGTGCCGACGACGAACGGATCCAGTCGCTCCTGCCCCGGGTCGTGAAACGCTACCAGACCTATGGGTTAAAGGAACAGGAAAAGGGAGGGCCGGACTTTCGGGCGACGGACATTTCGCTCAAGCAGTGGGGCTCGGAGTTTCGGGCGTACTTCCGCGGGAAAAATCTCGGGCCCTTCCGCTTGGCGACGCCGGGTGTGCACAACGTCACCAATGCGCTGGTCGCCATCGCGATTGGGATGGAACTGGAGGTGCCGATCGACCTGATCCGCAAGGGCCTGGCCGCTTTCACCGGGGTGGAGCGCCGTTTTCACCTGCGGGGCGAAAAGGGCGGGATCATGGTGGTGGACGACTACGGCCACCATCCCACAGAAATCAAAGCCACGCTGGCTGCGGCGAAACAAGGTTGGGATCGCCGGCTGGTCGTGCTCTTTCAGCCGCATCGGTACAGCCGTACGAAGGACCTGATCGACGAGTTCGCCCATGCCTTCGACCAGGCGGATGTGCTGTTCGTGACGGACATCTATCCAGCCGGCGAACAGCCGATCCCCGGCGTGTCCGGCGAACGATTGGCGGAGGCTGTGCGGGCTGCCGGCCATCCCTCTGTGATCTGGGTGGAGCAGAAGGAGACGCTACCGGATCGGGTGCTGCCGGTGCTGAAGCCCGGAGACCTCGTCATCACGCTGGGTGCTGGAGACATCTGGAAAGCAGGCCTGGGGGTGTTGGATCGATTGTCATCGTCGGGTCAACTATGACGGTCATGGACCGGTGCCGCGAAGGATCACAGCGGTCGGGAAGCCTGCCGATGCGCGACCTTCACGCGGTCGTCGCCGGCATCACGGGCACCGTGAAATTTCATGCGCCGCTGCGGGAGTACACCTCGTTCAAGATCGGGGGACCGGCGGATGTGCTTGTCGAGCCAGCCCACGTCGAGGATGTCTGCCGGTTGGTGAAGCAGGCGACTGCGGCCAAGGTTCCGATCTTCGTCATCGGCGGAACCAACCTGCTGGTGCGGGATAAGGGTATCCGCGGCGTGGTCGTCAGTCTCTCCCGGCTCCGGGCGATCAAGGACGAACCGGATCATGTCATCTATGCGGAGGGGGGGGTTGGCATGCCCACGCTCATCAGCCATGCCGTCCGGCGTTCACTCTCCGGACTCGAATGGGCGGCTGGGATTCCTGGCACGGTGGCGGGTTGCGTGGTGATGAACGCGGGCACGAGGTTGGGGGAGATGCGGTCGGCCGTCAAAGCCGTGCGGATCGTGGATCCTCTGGGACGGATCATCGACTATCCTGCGTCGGAGATTGAATTCGGCTACCGCCGCGCAAAGTTGCCGAAAGGTGTCGTGGTGGGTGTGTGGCTTCAGCTCAAGCCCGGGTCCCGGCGAGACATCGAGCGGGTGGTTAAGGACTATCTGCGCTATCGCAAGGACACGCAGCCGCTGACGCTTCCGAACGCCGGCTGCGTGTTCAAGAATCCTGGAAAGGAGCCGGCGGGGAAGCTGATCGAGGCGGCGGGGCTCAAGGGCGCGCGCGTCGGCGATGCCCAAGTGTCCGAGAAGCACGGGAATTTCATCGTGAACCTCGGGCAGGCGCGGGCGGCGGACGTGATCGCGTTGATTCGGAAAGTCCGCCGCCAAGTCCGACAGCGGACCGGCATCGCCCTGGAACTGGAATTGAAGATCGTCGGGCAAGCGTAGGGACGATGATCTGGTTTGCTCGATGCTGAAAAATTTGATGCTGAGGAACCAAGAAACCATCTGAGGCGAAGCAGCAGGGCCGCGTTACAACCAAACAAACCAGATGAACCGGCCAAACGGGTGCGTATGCCGCTGACCAAAGCCCGCATCGGCGTGTTAATGGGCGGACAATCCTCTGAGCGGGAGATATCGCTTCGGACTGGTCAAGCCGTCCATCAAGCTCTGCTCCGGCGTGGCTATAACGCGGTGCCGATCGACGTCGGACCGTCTCTCTACAAGGATTTACAAGAACAGAAGATCGAGCTGGCCTTTTTGGCGCTCCACGGTCCGGGCGGCGAAGACGGCACCATCCAGGGATTCCTCGAGACGATCGGCATACCTTATACCGGCTGCGGGGTGCTGGCCAGCGCGATGGGAATGGACAAGGTGACCGCCAAGGCGCTGCTCGCCCACCACGGGGTCTCGGTGCCTCCAGGAATGGTGGTCAAACGAGGCGAATCGGTGTCGAGCAAACAGGCGCTTCGTTTGGCCAAGCTGAAATGGCCCGTCGTCGTGAAACCGGCTTCGCAGGGATCGACCATCGGAGTGAGCATCGTTCGCCGACCGTCCCAATGGAAAGACGCGCTGGCGCTCGCCCACCGATATGACCGGCAGGCGCTGGTCGAAGCCTACATTCCGGGACACGAGGTCACGGTCTCTCTCCTCGGTGAAGGAGAGGGAAAGCTCTCTGTCCTGCCGGCGGTGGAGATCGTGGCGCCGAGCGGGTTCTACGACTATGCCGCCAAATACCAGAAAGGGAGGACTCGGTATCTGTGTCCGGCTCCTCTATCGGCGAACGTGAGCCGCCGACTGCGGGAGATAGCGGTGAAGACCTACGAGGTGTTCGGTTGTGAGGGCGCAGTGCGGGTGGATTTCCGAGTCACGCCGCGCGGCCATCCCTTCGTACTGGAAATCAACACCATACCAGGGATGACGGAGACGAGTCTGCTGCCGATGGCGGCGGCGCAAGCAGGAATCGACTATGACGCCTTGACCGAGCGGATTCTGGAATCCGCGCTCAGGCGCGCCGCTCGTCGGCCAGTTGGGATTGGTTGAGTGCGGGGATCTCGCGTCTATGATGAAGAGACAGGTTTTGCTGCCGGGGAGGAAGAAACGGACGCAAGGCCCCAGACCGAACCAACGGTGGGCGGAGGGACCCGAACGGGGAAGTGCCGCCTGGAGACTGATGCGCGAGCAGCGCCGCTGTTCGTTTCGCCGCAGACTTCGGTTGGTGGGATGGCTGGTGCTGAGCGGGCTGGCCGTGTGGGGAGTTTCCGTGGTGTCACGCGAGGCCGTTCCGGTCGTCCGCGCATGGTTTGCCATCCAGGCTGTGACGGTGCAGGGACTCGATCGCGTGACTAGGCAGGAGATTCTCGATCGGCTGTCATTGGGTGACGACGCGACGTTCTTTTCCGTGCACCCGCAGGCATTGGAAGAACGGCTGATGGGGCATCCCTGGATCAAGGCGGTGGAGATTCGGCGCGTGCCGTTCCATGAGCTTGAGGTGAGGGTTGCCGAGCGCAAACCGGCGGCGGTCGTCCGGACGGTCTCGGGTGACTGGCTCACGGACGACGAGGGGCATGTGCTGTCCAAGTTGGGAGACGACGACAGGCCAGCGCTCCCGCTACTGACCGGAATTGATTCCCACGGGCTGTTGCATGGCGATCCCGCCGCCCGCCGCGCGGTGAAGGCCGGCATTGACCTGGCGAACCTGGTCGCCCAGACACTCAGCGGCCGAGTGGAGGTGGATGTCGGGAACCTGGCCAATCTTGTCGCCTCCGTCCGCGGCGTGCGATTCCAATTCGGACAGTTCCCGGTCGACGAGCAATGGGAGCGGTTCCGCAAGGTCAGACCACTGCTTCGCTCTGTGACCTTCGACGGAGACGGGCGTGCGCCTAACGAGATTGACCTGCGCTATTCCGGTCGCGTCATCGTCCGCGAAAGGGGGTAAACGGTGCCGAAACGAGACCAGATTCTCGTAGGGTTGGATATCGGGACGACCAAGATTTGCGCCATCGTGGCCGAAGTGACGGAGGAGGGGGCGCTGAACATTATCGGTGTCGGGTCCAGCCCGTCGCGCGGGCTGCGCAAGGGTGTCGTGGTCAACATCGAGAGCACCGTCGAGTCGATCAAGAAAGCGGTTGAGGAGGCGGAGCTGATGGCCGCCGTCCAGATCAACTCGGTCTACACCGGTATCGCAGGTAGCCATATCTCCGGAGAGAATTGCAAGGGCGTGGTGGCCCTGAAGAAGGGAGAGGTGACGCGCGAAGACATCCAGCGGGCGGTGGAAAGCGCCCGCACGCTGGCGGTCATCCCCCACGAGCGACGTATCCTGCATGTGCTCCCGCGAGAGTTTGTGGTGGATGATCAGGACGGCGTCCGTGAACCGCTGGGGATGTCCGGCAACCGGTTGGAGGTGAATGTGCACGTCATTACAGGCGCGGTCACCTCTGCGCAGAACATCATCAAGAGCGTGAACCGGGCCGGTCTGGATGTGGTGGACATCATTCTGCAGCCATTGGCCTCCAGCGAGGCGGTGCTGAGCCCGGAAGAGCGCGAACTGGGCGTCGCGATGGTGGATCTCGGCGGCGGCACGACGGACCTTGCCATCTTTCTGGACGGCAGTATTCGACATACGGCGATCCTGCCGATCGGCGGGCAGAACCTGACAAAGGATCTGGCCATCGGGCTCCTCACCTCGCAGACCGAGGCGGAAAAGATCAAGATCCAGCACGGCATCGCGCGGACCGATTTGATCCACGGCCATCAAATGGTGGAGGTCCCCTCGGTCGGCGACCGGCCGCCGCGCACCGTCTCACGGCGGGACATTGCCGATATCATCGAGCCGCGCGTGGAAGAAATGTTTGAGTTGGTCAAGCGCGAGATTGCCAGGGCCGGGTACGAAGGGATGTTGGGCGCGGGCGTGGTCATCACCGGAGGCACGTCGCTGCTGGAGGGCATGCCGGATGCAGCGGAGAAGGTGCTGAATTTGCCGGCGAGGCGGGGAATGCCCGGTGGCGTCGGCGGATTGCGGGACATTGTCAGCAACCCGATGTATGCGACGGGGGTGGGCCTGTTGCTGCACGCCCGGCACCACGCCGAAGAATTGGAAACCGCCGGGCTGCGCCGTGGGCGTCCTCTGGGTCGGGTCTTTGAACGCATGCGGTCGTGGATGTTTGAGTTTTTTTAACCTCGCCTGCTGGCTTTGAGCGGGCGCATCGCACAAAGGGAGGTGTCGCGATGTTTGCATTTCAGGAGGAGAGGCTGACGCCGGTCAGGATTAAGGTTATCGGCGTCGGTGGGGCCGGCTGCAACGCGGTCAATACGATGATCGGAGCCGGATTAAACCGGGTGGAATTCATCGCTGCCAACACGGATGTACAAGCACTCGAACGCGCCCATGCCCCCTTTAAGATTCAGCTTGGACCGGAACGGACCAGAGGCTTGGGCGCCGGGGCCAAACCCGAAGTCGGCAAGGAATCGGCTCTGGAAAGTCAGAACCAAATTCGGGAGGCGTTAGAAGGGGCGGACATGGTCTTTGTGACCGCTGGCATGGGGGGCGGGACCGGTACAGGGGCGGCGCCGATCGTAGCGGGTATCGCCCGTGAGCTGGGAATCCTGACGGTCGCCGTGGTGACCAAGCCGTTCCAGTACGAAGGGCACCGGCGGATGGCCTATGCCGAAGAGGGACTGCGCGATCTGCGTCGACAGGTCGATACCCTGCTGGTGATTCCGAACCAGCGCCTGTTGAGTATTGTGGATAAGTCCACACCGTTGCTGGACGCGTTCAAAGTCGCGGACGACGTGCTGCGACAGGCGATTCAGGGCATCGCCGACGTCATCACTACGACTGGTCATGTCAACGTGGATTTCGCCGACGTGCGCACAGTGATGAGCCACACCGGCCGGGCGGTCATGGGCATGGGCGTGTCGCGCGGCGCCAACCGTGCAATGGAAGCCGCGCAGAAAGCGATTTCCAGTCCGCTGCTCGAGGAGGGCGGCGTCGAGGGGGCGCGGGGAGTCCTCCTCAATATTACGGGCGGGCCGAGCATGTCGCTACACGAAGTGGATGAAGTCGCCTCGATCATCAAGGAGGCTGCCGACGCGGAAGCCAATATCATCGTTGGCCAGGTGATCAATCCGGATTTGGGCGACGAACTCATCGTGACCGTCATTGCCACCGGGTTCGAGCGCGACGAGCTGCAAGCCAAGCCTGCCGTTACGATCGCCGAGCGGGTGGCGGCGAGAAGTCCTCGGACCGCCCAACAGGTGTTGGCCGGCGTCCATGCGGGTGGACCGGACCTGCCGCCTCGGGATCTGGACCGACCGGCGTTTTTGCGGAAACTGAGCGAGCAGCAGCGGGAGGCGCAGGAGCGGCTCAGTCTGATGGCTGACGACGAATGGGACGTGCCGACGTTTCTGCGCAAGCAGGCGGACTGATTCGCTAACCAGCGTTGGTCACTCGTCGATGCGCAGTGCGGGTTGAATGACGAGGGGCCGACGCGCCCTTTGCAGATGAAAGATGGCGTGATCACCTTGCCGGCCTTTGCCACGATGCGCGACGGCGTGCGGCACTTTTTCGGCACGCGCAACCGGCCGGACCGGCTTGAAACGGATGCCAGTGTCACGGTGGTGGCGGTGAAACAGGTGCACGGGACCGACGCATTGATCGTGGACCGACCCTTACGGACCGGCGAGGTGTTCGACGGCGCCTGGGACGCTCTGATCACCAATCAACCAGGCGTGCTCGTGACAGTCCGCACGGCCGACTGTGTGCCGGTGCTGTTGCATGATCCTCGATGCGGCGTAGTGGCGGCCGTCCACGCCGGCTGGCGCGGCGCCGTGGCCGGCATCGTTCTCAAGACGCTGGAAGCGATGAAACGGCGGTTTGGGTCCAAGCCCTCTTCGATTCGCATAGGCATCGGACCGGCGGCCGGTCCTTGCTGCTATGAAGTGGATGAGCCGGTTTTGACCCGGCTGCGGGCGGGCTTCCGCGGATGGCGCTCCGTGGTGATCGAGCGCGGGAAGGGCAAGGCAATGTTGAACCTCCGGGAGTTGGTACGACAACAGGCTCGATCAGTCGGTGTCGAAGAAGGAAGGATCCACAGCGTGAACGTCTGCACGATTTGCCATCCTGACCTCTTCTTTTCGTATCGTCGGGAGGGGGTCGTGAACGGCACGATGCTCAACGGGATCGTCCTCTTGCACCGGCAGGCATGGACATGAAACCGTAAAGTCCTGACAAGCGCTGCCGGCTTCCGGTACAATGAGACATCTTGGTTGAAGCTCCTGCCGAGGTCAGTTGGCGGTCCGGTGGGTGCGCATATCTGATGATGGTCGTTTCCGTTGACCCAAGTGTCTGATTCCGATGCGATTGCCCGAAACATTCAAACTGTCCTCGAGAACATTCGCCGGGCTGCAGAGCGCGTCGGGCGTCAAGCCGACCGTATTCGGCTGATCGGCGCGACCAAAACGGTGCCGGTGTCCCGCATGCGTGAAGCGATGGCCGCGGGCTTGACTGAGTTCGGCGAGAATCGGCTGCAGGAAGCACTGGAGAAAATCAAGCAGATCGGTCTGGGGCAGGCGCACTGGCACTTCATCGGCCGGTTGCAGCGACGCAAAGCCAAGGCGGTCGTCGGATTGTTCGAGCTCATCCATTCGGTGGACAGTGTCGAGCTGGCTGCGGAGCTGAACCGCCGGGCGGCCCAGGCCGGGATCAGCCAGCCAGTCTTACTGGAGATCAATATCGGCGGAGAAGCCAGCAAAGGGGGGTTCGCTCCGGAGATCGTGGGAGAAATCCTCCCGGAGCTGAATGCCATGTCACACCTGCTTATCAGGGGGCTGATGACGATTCCTCCGCTGGTAGCTGATCCCGGCGACGCGCGCCCGTATTTCCGCCGGCTCCGAGAGTTAGCCGAGTCGCTCGCTCGTTCCGGTCAGGAGCGGATCCGCATGGATGAACTCTCGATGGGTATGTCGCACGATTACGAGATTGCGGTCGAAGAAGGGGCAACGATGGTGCGGATCGGCACTGCGATTTTCGGGGCACGCCGTGTCTAGTCTCGGAGGCGGGAAGCGCATTGCGTTCATCGGTGCCGGCCAAATGGCTGAGGCGCTGATCGGGGGGATGCTCGCCGCTCGGGTTTGCGATCCCGTCCAGGTGTGGACGACCGACCTTAACCCTGCCCGCCTGGACCACATGAAGCAGCGATTCGGCGTGCGGATCGGCTCGATCAATCGGGAGGCGGCTCAATGGGGCGAGGTGGTCGTTTTGGCTGTGAAGCCCCAAGTTCTGGCCGACGTGCTGGATGAGATTGCTTCTGTCTTGGCCGGACGCCTGGTCGTCTCGATTGCGGCCGGTGTCTCTATCCGCTGGATCACCAACCGGGTGCCGCAGGGGACGAGAATCATCCGCGCGATGCCCAATGCACCGGCCTTGGTTCGTGAAGGCATGACGGCGCTGTGCTGGGGTGCCGGTATCGAGGAAGAAGATGGTCGACTTGCGCGCGCGTTGTTTGAGGCTGTCGGGCGGGTTGTGACGGTGGAAGAACGGTTGATGGACGCAGTGACGGGCCTGAGCGGCAGCGGGCCGGCCTATGCGTTTGTCGCGATTGAAGCTCTGGCGGATGGCGGTGTCAAGATGGGGCTGCCGCGCACCGTGGCGGAACTGTTGGCCGCCCAAACGCTGTTGGGCGCGGCGCGCATGGTGCTCGAAACCGGCGAACATCCGGGCATACTCAAGGACCGGGTGGCGTCTCCCGGAGGAACGACCATTGCCGGGCTTCATCAGTTGGAACGCGGCGGCGCGCGGGCCTGTTTGATCGCGGCGGTGGAGGCGGCTGCGCGGCGGTCGGGGGAGCTGGGACGCTGATGTTTGTGGCGGCGAACGTGCTGGAAGGGATCGCCCATGTGGCGGATTGGGTCCTGACCCTTTACATGTATGTCATTATTGCGCGCGCGTTGATCTCGTGGGTGAATCCCGATCCCTGGAATCCGATCGTGCAATTTCTGGAGCGCGCCACGGAGCCCGTGCTCGGTCCGATCCGTCGGTGGCTTGGATGGCGAATGGGCATCGATCTCTCGCCGGTGGTGGCGATCCTGATCATTATCTTCCTGCAGTATGCGGTTGTGCGCTCGTTGTTTGAGATGGCGACGCGTATGCACGTCGAATAATTCCGTGCGGGAGCAATCTTATGAAGATCACACCGCTTGATATCCAGCAGATGGTCTTCCGAACGGCGTTCCGCGGCTATGACCGTCAGGAAGTTAACCGGTTTCTGGAGGACCTTGCGCAGACCGTCGAAGCGCTCAACCGGGACAACGCAGTGCTGCGGGAGAAACTCGCTTTCGTCGAACAACAACTGGCCGAGATGAAAAAAACGGAAGCGACGCTGTCGCACACGTTAGTGTCCGCGCAGTCGTTGGCCGACGAGATGAAGCGCTCGGCGCAGCGGGACGCGGAGTTGGTGGTCAAAGAAGCCGAGTTGAAAGCCGCGGAGATGCTCCGGCAGGCCAGAGGGGAGCTGGCTGCTACGCAGCGCGACCTCGCCGAACTGCGGAAGCAGCGGCTGTTGATGATCGAGCGGCTGCGCGCCACGATCCGTACGTTCGAACGGATGCTGGAGATCGAGGAAGGAGAGGCGTACCACCCCGACCAGGCCGCTCCGGATGACAAGCTTGCCGGCGATGTCAATCACTGAAGGGACCATTGCGGTCCAGACAGTGCAGCATCCCGCCATCTGGTTCCGTGCCGCCGTGCGTATTGTTGGAGCGGCATCGCCTTAACGGTGTTCTCCCGCGAATTTCACCGACCATCGTAAGCGGAAGGTATGAGCGGAACCGACTCGGTGGACCGTGCACTCGAAACCGCCGTGCAGGAGGGTGTGTTTCCCGGGGCGGTGCTGGGGGTGCGTGTACGGAAACGACTCATCTACCTTCGGGCCGTCGGTCGCGTTTCCTCCGAACCACCGGGCGCGCCGACCCAGGTCGGGACGATCTACGATCTCGCCTCCTTGACCAAACCGCTTGCAACGACCACGTCCGTGCTTTGGTTGGTCCAACAGGGCCGGCTGACGCTCGATCATCGTCTCGAGGATTTGCTGCCTGAACTGAAGGGTTTCCCGATCGGGGAGGCGACAATCTTTCATCTCCTGACGCACAGTTCTGGGTTGCCGGCGTGGAGGCCCTACTACGAGCGGGTGGCCGAACGGGATCGCCTCACCCCGGGGTTTTGGGGCAGTGAGGCTGCCAGGCGGGCGGTCATAGGGTATATCCGCGAGGAAGCGCTGTTGCATAACATCGGAGAGCGGAGCGTCTATAGCGACCTGGGGTTTATGTTGCTTGGTTTCATCGTGGAACGCGTGAGCGGGCAATCGTTCTCGGCCTTTTGCCGGGAACACATTTTCGAACCGCTTGGTGCCGACCCGTTAGGGTTTGCGAGGCTCACGTCAGGCGGGGTGACCGTAGACGGCCGATTGGTGGCCGACCGGGAAGCGGTCGCTGCGACCGAATGCGATACGTGGCGAGGGCGGGTTCTGCGCGGGGAGGTGCATGATGAGAACGCCTCTGCGCTGGGCGGTGTGGCTGGGCACGCGGGGCTGTTCGGGACGGCAGCGGCGGTGTTAGCAGTGTCCGGGGCGTGGCTTGACGCCTATCACGGACGGTTGAGTCTGTTCAAGCCGGAACTTGCACGCCGATTCGTGACCCGTCAGGATCGCGTCCCACAGTCCACTTGGGCGCTGGGGTGGGATACGCCTTCGGTGCCGTCGTCAACAGGGAGCCGGTTCTCCCCGCGGTCGTTCGGGCATCTTGGATATACCGGTACGTCGCTCTGGATCGATCCGATCCAGGAGCTGGAAGTGGTCTTGCTGTCGAACCGCGTCCACCCGACCCGCCGAAACAATCGAATTCAGCGCTTCCGTCCATTCATTCACGACCTTATCGTTCAGGAACTCGTCGCGAGAGCCAGTAACTGACGACTATTGACTGACAACTGTTAGTCAGCCCGCTGTGTGCGCTAGCCTAGGTCTCGTCCGGATAGTCGATCCATGTTTCCTTTTCGGCCAGGTAGTGGCGGCCTTTGAAGTTCGGTCTGGTCCTCATCCGCCGGAATCCCAACGCCCTCAGCCTGTCCACCACGTCTTTCACTGCTGCGGCGATCGAGGGATGCGTCTGCCCTTCAACAGTGAGCGTTTCGTACATGACTTTCGCAAAATACCCGTTGGCGGTCCGATGGACCAGGATCGAACGGTTAAAGTACCGGTCGCTCGGGTCGACCCCTTCGATTTGATGGCGTTCGACCAGGCCCTCTTTCTTGAACATCAGCGGGAGGGTGCTCATCGTGATGACCTCCGTCTGCGCAATCCGAAAGAATTATAGGGGCCTGTCCCACCGACTGCAACCGCGTTGACAAGATTCCGGCCCCGTCCCTAAGATGACCCTGTTTCTCGACGGACGGAGGGGTTGACACGCTGCCAGCGGGCCTCACGCGACACCATGAACATTCCTAACAGCTTGACGATTCTGCGCATTCTCCTGATCCCTGTGTACGTCGGGTTCCTGATCTACGAGCGGTACAATCAGGCCCTTGTGATCCTGCTGTTGGCCGGCGTGACGGATGGGCTTGACGGCACTATCGCCAGGGTTGCCAACCAGCGCACCAGACTGGGCGCGTTTCTGGATCCGCTGGCCGACAAGCTGCTGTTGACCTCAGGATTCGTGACGCTGGCGGTGATGCATCTGATTCCCTCGTGGATCGCTATCGTGGTCGTCAGTCGCGACCTGATTCTGATGGCCGGCACCGTGTTGGCGCAACTTGCCGATTCGCAGGTCGATATTTCCCCCACGATCCTGGGAAAAGGAACGACACTCTTTCAGCTCGCCTATATCATCCTCTCGGTCTTCCTGGCCTCGCGGCAGATGGACCTCGGGGTTCTGCAGCCCTTGCTGTACGTGATGGTAGGGCTGACACTGATCTCGGGTTTCCATTACCTCTATCGCGGCTATGTTCATGTCAGCGCTAGCGAAGCGTGACCGAGTCTTCCGATCGCTTCCCCCACGCGGCGTCACGCGAGCCGCATGATTTGGTATTTGTTTTGACAAGCCCCAGGTCGTCCAGTAGACTTCGTTTCGCATTGTCGTTCTCCGGGTAGCGCTTCCGTTTCACCGAGAGAACTGCGGGACCGAGATCACCAGATGGGCACCTTTGCATACGTTGGCAGAACCAGAACGGGCGCGGTCCGCAAGGGGGAGTTGACGGCCAAAACCCGAGACGAAGCCGTTGAACAACTGCGCAAGCAAAACGTCATCGTCACCAGCCTGGAAGAAAAGACGGACAGGAAAAGCTGGCTGAATCTCTCGTTCGGATCCGCGATCACCGATAAGGACCTGGTCGTATTTACCCGCCAATTCGGTACGATGATCAACGCCGGCCTGCCCTTGATTCAGTGCCTGGATATTCTGTCGACCCAGTCGGAAAACAAGGTGCTGGCCAGAACTCTCGGGGAAGTAAAGGTCGACGTGGAAGGCGGATCGACCTTTTCCGACGCGTTAAAGAAACATCCCAAGATCTTCGACGATTTGTACGTGAACATGATCCATGCGGGCGAGGTCGGCGGTCTGTTGGACACCATCCTGACCCGGTTGGCCAAACACATCGAAAAGGCCATGAAGCTGAAGGGCCAGATCAAGTCGGCCATGGTCTACCCTGCCGCGATCATGGGCGTGGCCATCATCGTCATCACCGTGTTGATGATCTGGGTGATTCCCATCTTCGCCAAGATGTTCGCGGAAATGTCTGGCGGGAAAATGGGGCTGCCGGGCCCGACGCAGCTCGTGATCGACATGAGCAATTTCGTCCAGGCCTATATCATCTATATAGCGATCGGCGTGGCGCTAGCGATTTACGGGGTCAAGAAATACTACGGAACGCCGAGCGGAAAGTTGGCCATCGACCGGTTGCTGCTGAAGACGCCAGTGTTCGGCGATCTGATCCGGAAAGCTTCCATCGCCAAATTCACCAGGACACTTGGCACGTTGATTACCAGCGGCGTACCACTGCTCGACGGCCTCAGCATCTGCGCCAAAACTTCCGGAAACAAGGTCATCGAAGAGGCTATCTTGGGGGCCCGAGTGAGCATCAGCGGCGGGAAAACCATCGCCGAACCGCTCACAAAAAGCGACACGTTTCCCAAAATGGTCACCCACATGATCGCAGTGGGCGAGTCGACCGGCGCGCTTGATGCGATGCTCGGCAAAATCGCCGACTTCTATGAGGATGAAGTGGATCAAGCCGTCGCGTCGCTGACCGCGCTGCTCGAGCCGATGATGATGGTGTTTCTGGGGACGGTGATCGGCTTCATCGTGATCGCGATGTATTTGCCGATCTTCCAGATGGCGTCGGCGATCGGATAGCTGTCGGCTCGCGGAACGGCGCTGCTGGACCCCGGAGCAGCACCGCTTCCCACCCTCCTCTGAGTCGATAGGATCGGCGGTCGGAGCCTGGGCTGACCGCAAAGACCTCAAGAGGGATTCTGCCTCAGTTCTGCGGACAGAGCGCTTTGGGGCCTCGCTTCGAGCCCGCGTGGGAGCATCGCGAAGGTGACGAGCCGACGTTTGTGATGCCCCACGACGTTTCTGGACGGGCAGCCCGCAGGATGCATGGACGATCTCAGGACAAGACTCCATTGGTTGATGGCCCTACGGGTGGTGGTCGTCACCCTTCTGTTGGGACTATCGCTGACGTTCCAGGTCGCCAAAGGCGAACGCGTTCCCACCTTCTACGCCCTGATCGCATTCACGTACGCGATTACGATCCCGTATGTTGTGATCCTTCGACGACTGTCCTCACCCCGGTCACTGACGATATTCGCCTGGGTGCAGATCGGTGTCGATTTCGTATTGGAGACCGTACTGGTCGCGCGAACCGGCGGGGTCGAAAGTCCCTTTGCCGTGCTCTACGTGATTTCGGTGACGCTGGCCAGTCTGGTGCCGCGCCAGCGGATCGGATTGGTGACGGCGGGTTTCTGCATCATCCTGTTCGGCGTCATCGCCAATCTGCAGTTGTACGGGGTGCTGGAGCCACTCGGCTGGCTGCACCCGTCGCGGCTGTCCGCGGCGGAGACGCTCCAGGCATTCGGGGTCTATACACTTGCGTTTCTGGTGGTCGGATTCCTCAGCGGCGCGCTTGTCGATCAGCTCAATCGGGCGGATTTGCGCCTCAGAGAAAAGGAGCAAGGGCTGACCAGGCTTCAGGCGTTCCACGAGAACATCGTCCAGAGCATCAGCAGCGGTGTGTTTACGACGGATGCAGCGGGATTGATTACGTCCTTCAACCGGGCGGCTCAGGAAGCCACCGGTTACAGTCTCGAGCAGGTGAAGGGCCGGCCCTGGCGGGAGATTTTCAATTGGCGTCCGAGCCACCGCTCGGAGAAAGAGGCGGAGGCATTCTTGGCCTGTTCCCGGTTCGAAGTCGAATGCAAACGCGCGGATGGCCGCCGCCTGATCCTCGGTATGACGCTGTCTCCGCTCCAGGAGCAGGGTGAGCAAACCGGTCTGGTCGGCGTGTTCAAGGACTTGACCGAGATTCGGGATATGGAAGAGGAAATACGGCGCCGGGAATGGCTTGCGACGCTGGGGGAAATGTCCGCCGGTATGGCCCACGAGATCAGAAACCCTCTGGGTGCGCTCGCTGGTGCCATGCAGATGCTGCGCAAAGATGTGGCATCGGATGAGACCAGCCGGCGGCTTATGGACATCGCCATCCGGGAAGCGACGAGGTTGGACACGATCATCACCGAATTTCTCTCATACGCGCGGCCGCCCGCTCTCAACCTGATGGAGTGTGATGTGAACAAAATCCTGTCCGACACGTTGGGCCTTATCGCGCATGAAGCGCGGACCAAGGTCAACATCACGATCTCCACGGCCTTGAGCAAGGACGCCCTGACCGCCAAGGTCGATCAGGATCAACTGAAGCAGGTGTTCTGGAATCTGGCGATGAATGCGTTCGAGGCGATGCCATCCGGAGGACAATTGACCATTTCCACCGGCTGCCGGCGCGTCGATTCCGGTGGGCGCAGCGGCGAAGTGATCGAGATCACATTCCATGATACAGGCATAGGGATTCCGAAGGAAAACCTGGACAAGATTTTTTTGCCCTTCTTTACGACGAAAAAAGAAGGTTCCGGACTCGGTCTGTCTGCTGTGCATCGGATCGTGGATCTGCACGGCGGGTGGGTTAAGGTCGACAGTCGGGAAGGCAAGGGTTCTCGGTTTACAGTGTGCCTGCCGCGGTCGGCCGAAGCCGGGCCAAGGCTGTGGTACGAAGGCAGGGGACCGTGGAAAAGATCCTAGTTGTCGACGACGAACAGAGCATGCGGGATGTCTTGAGCATCATGCTCAAACGGGCCGGCTATGCGGTGACCACAGCTGCCGACGGCGAGGAGGCGATCGTTCGTCTCGGCAAAGAAATCTTCGACCTCGTGATCACCGACCTCAAGATGCCTAAGGCAGGCGGGCTCGAGGTGCTGAAGGCGGCCAAGGCCTCCTCGCCGGAGACGGTGGTGTTGGTGATCACCGCCTTTGCGTCGGCGGAATCGGCCGTCGAGGCGATGAAGCACGGCGCCTACGATTATCTCACCAAGCCGTTCCAGGTGGACGAAGTCCAGCTCATCATCCGCAACGCGCTGGAGCGGCGTCGGTTGTCGACCGAGAACATGTTGCTCAAACGCGAAATGGCCAGCCAGGCCTCCTTCGCGCAGATTATCGGGAAAAGCGATGCCATGCAAAAGGTCTTCGACATCGTGCGCAAGGTGGCCGATTCCAAGAGCAATGTGCTCATCTTCGGCGAAAGCGGAACCGGGAAAGAGTTGGTCGCACGCGCCATCCATTACAACAGTGCGCGCGCGTCGATGCCCTTCGTGACGGTCAATTGCAGCGCGGTGCCGGAAACCTTGTTGGAAAGCGAGTTGTTCGGTCATATGAAGGGTGCGTTCACGGGGGCGGTCTCGAACAAGGCCGGTCTGTTCGAGGTGGCGAACGGCGGGACGATCTTCCTGGATGAAATCGGGGATACGTCGCCGGCGACACAGGTGAAGCTCTTGCGGGTGATTCAGGAGCGCGAATTTCGCCGGGTCGGCGGAACGCAGGATATGAAGGTGGATGTACGGATCATCGCCGCCACGAACAAAGATCTGGAGAAGGCGGTGGCCGAGGGGACCTTCCGCGAGGACCTGTACTATCGATTGGATGTGATCCCCATTGTCCTGCCCCCCCTGCGGCTCAGAACCAGCGATATTCCGCTCTTGGTCCAGCACTTTCTGGACAAGTTTTGCCGCGAAAGCGGAAAGCCCGTTCCTATCATCACCGGTGAAGCCATGCGGGCGCTCCTGGAACATGAATGGAGAGGGAACGTGCGCGAATTGGAAAATCTCATCGAACGGGTGGTGGCGTTCTCTTCCGGCCAGCCGGTGACCGAGGAGGAGATCCGCGGCTGGCTCCATCGTCCGGTGGCGCCGCAACAGACATATCCAACCGAGCTGCCGGAGGACGGGCTCGATTTGGAGGCGCTGATCAACTCCATCGAGAAGGAATTGTTGCTGAAAGCCCTGGAACGGGCCAACTGGGTCAAGAAGAAGGCCGCCCGCCTGCTGAGGCTGAACACCCGGTCGTTCCGCTATCGACTGGAAAAGTATGCGATCAAGGGGAGGGGAAAGGACTAAGACGTGAAGAGTAAGAAGTGTCCGGACCGGGATGACAATGCGGCTCCTGTCACCGACCAGCTCATCTGTGCTTGCACCCCGGCCGGTGCAGGGATCCCGCTGTGCGGACAGGGCCAGGTGGTGCCTTTCGCATTTTCATGCTCCAGGAGCAGTCCAAGGCGCATAACTTACTGGATCCTGCGATGAACGGTTCACGTTTCACGAGTAATGAGGGTGAACGAGGGTGACGGTGGAAGAAGCAGAGGTGCGGGTCTGCGCACCGGCGAAGATCAACGTGATCCTACGGGTGCTGGATCGCCGGCCGGACGGATATCACAATCTCTGGTCGGTGATGCAGACCGTGGCGTTGGAGGATGAGCTGCGGCTGTGGGTGAGAGCTGGCCAGACGGGAGTGAGGCTCCGATGCGACGACGCGAGCCTGCCGACGGACCATCGGAATTTGGTCTTTCGCGCCGCAGCGCTGGTGCTGGAGCGGGCCGGCCTCAACGTCGGGCTGGAGATCGAACTCATGAAGCGGATTCCCCACGGAGCTGGTCTCGGCGGGGGGAGCAGCGACGCGGCCGCGACGATCCTGGGGATGAATTGCCTTCTGGGGTTGGGATGGACGGTCGCCCGCATGGCGGAGTTGGGTCAACTGGTGGGGAGCGACGTCCCGTTTTTCTTCTTCGCCCCGAGCGCGTTGGTCACCGGCCGCGGTGAAGCCGTCAAGCCGCTCCGATTGGAGGGAACGCGGTGGGTTGTTCTGGTCACCCCGGGATTTCCAATCGATACGCGCTGGGCCTACGAACGGCTTTCGGCCACGCGGGCCGGCGCGCGGGCGCTCTCCGGTGCCTTGCGAGCCGTGGAAACGCGGGAAGTCGTGACTTGGGAAGAGCTGTTGCCGCTGGTCGAGAACGATTTTGAAACGGCGGTATTCCCCGAACACGGCGTGCTCCGCGCGATCAAGGCGCAACTGCTCTCGCAAGGGGCGGAGGCGGCACTGTTGTCCGGTAGCGGCTCAACCGTCTTCGGTATCTTTCGCGACGAGACGGCGGCCCGGCAGGTGCAAGCGGCGATGGATCGGTTCGAACAGTGCCGAGTCTATGTCGTGCGGACTTGCACCAAGACCCTGTCTTGCGAGGATCCAGCGGCTTCCGCGCCGCTGCACGTTGGTTGACAACCGAGAGCGCTTTCGTTAGACTTTTTCCCCCTCGAGAGTGCAGCTATAGACAAGCGTGAGGCGGGAGTACATGAAGACCCGCCGGGCCCGCCGTAACGGAAGTACATCTCGCAGTTCTTGAAGATCTGACGGCCTCTCACGGCGCTCGAGGTACCACGATGAACAAGGCACTGAAGCTGTTTACCGGTAACGCCAATCCTGCGCTTGCGCAAGAGATCTGTGCGTATCTAGGGATTCGGTTGGGCGAAGCGACGGTCTCTCGCTTCAGTGACGGGGAAGTGCGGGTGAAAATCGAGGAGAATGTCCGCGGGGCGGATGTCTTCGTCGTGCAATCTTGCTGCTCGCCGGTCAACGACTCGATCATGGAGTTGTTGATCATGATCGATGCTCTCAAGCGCTCGTCAGCTCGCCGGATCACGGCCGTCATTCCATATTTCGGCTATGCGCGCCAAGACCGGAAAGATCAGCCGCGCGTACCGATCTCGGCGAAGCTTGTAGCGGATCTCATCACGACCGCGGGAGCCGATCGTGTGTTGACGATGGATCTCCATGCTGGGCAGATTCAGGGCTTCTTCAACATCCCAGTGGACCATCTCTATGCCACGCCCGTGTTGTTGGAATACATCAACAAACGCGGCGTGGGCGATCTTGTGGTCGTGTCGCCCGATGCGGGCGGCGTGGAGCGGGCGCGGGCTTTCGCCAAGCGGCTCCAAGCCAACCTGGCCATCATTGACAAGCGGCGGGAAGGGCCGAACCAGACGCAGATCATGAACATCATCGGCGACGTCGAGGGGAAAAGCGCCCTGCTCCTCGACGATATGATCGACACGGCAGGCACTATTGTTCAGGGCGCGCAAGCATGTGCTGACAAAGGGGCGCGGGAGGTGTGGGCGGCTTGCACGCATCCGGTTCTCTCGGGGCCGGCCCTCGATCGGCTGCAACAGTCCTGCTTGCGCGAAGTTGTGGTCACCAATACGATTCCGTTGAGGGACAAAGAGCGACTGTGTCCGAAGCTCCACTTGCTGTCCGTTGCACCGCTACTCGGAGAAGCCATTTCGCGAATTCACGAGGAAGAATCGGTCAGTTCGCTCTTTGCGTAATTGGGAGGCCAATCGTGAATCGTGAGTAGCAGGCAGCTCAGAGGCGGGCGCGATGAGCTGTTCGCTGTGTGCTTGCTGCTTGCTGAGGTGAGGGATTATCATGAAATTCGATCTGGCGGTTGAAGTGCGAGAACGGTCCGGCAAGGGTGCGGCGCGCCAACTCCGTCGCAGCGGGCGCGTACCCGCCGTGCTCTACGGGCAAGGGGAATGTCTCCTGCTCACGATGAAACCGGACGATCTGAAAACCATTCTGCGCTCCCATGCTGGCACGACCGCGCTTATCTCGCTCACTGTGAATGGGGCGAAGGCCAAAGCCAAACGGACGGCGCTGCTGCGGGATTTTCAAGTGGACCCTGTGACGGGCGAGGTGTTGCACGCAGATTTGTTCGAAGTGTCGATGGACAAGCCTATCCGGGTCAAAGTGCCGGTCCAGCTCATCGGCGGCACGCCGGTGGGCGTCAAAGAAGGCGGCGTGCTGCATCACAACCTGCGCGAACTCTTTATCGAGTGCCTGCCCCCAGCCCTGCCCGATGCGATCCAGGTGGATGCCTCTCAGTTAGCGATTGGCCAGGGAATTCATGTCCGGGAGGTGCCGAAGGCGGAGGGGGTCAAGTTCCTGGACGATCCCGATCAAATGGTCGTGAGTGTTGCTGCCCCGATGTCCGAAGCCAAGCTGGAAGCGCTGCTCACCAGCGGTGCGGCAGAGCCGGGCAAGGAGCCCGAGGTGATCGGGAAAGGGAAGGAAGAGGCGCCGGCTGAAGGCACGGAGAAAGCGGCGGCTCCCGTGGCGGAAGCGAAAGCCGGTGAGAAGAAGGAGTCCGGCAAAGAAGCGCCGAAAGCCGAAAAGAAAGAACCGGAAAAGAAGAAGTAGCATTGCGCCTCATCGTCGGGCTCGGGAATCCGGGAGCCGCGTACGCCCACACGCGCCACAACATCGGCGTCTGGGTCCTCGAGCGGGCGGCGGCCCGCTGGTCCATCCGCTTGCGACCGCGAGGAATCGCCGTGCGGGGATCGGGCACGGTCGGTTCGGAATCCGTCGAGCTTGCAGGCCATCTCGACTGGATGAACGTTACGGGGCCTCCACTCAAGGCTCTGCTGCGCGAGTTGGGTCTCTCCCCCGATCACCTCATCGTCATCCACGACGATTTGGATCTGGAACTGGGCCGGCTGCGGATCAAACAAGCCGGCGGGCACGGGGGCCACAACGGCCTTCGCTCGATTTTGGCTGCGCTGGGCACGTCCGACTTCGTGCGCCTCAAGATTGGCATTGGGCGCCCAGCTCCTGGGCAGGAAGCTGCCGACTATGTGCTTGAACCTTTCTCGAGCGACGAGCGAGCGAAAATCGAGCCAACCCTAGACCGCGCGGTTCAGGCGCTGGAATGCCTTGTGCTCAAGGGCGTTGCGGTGGCGATGAACGAGTTCAACGTGCGGGAAAAGCGGGAGGGGACCGAGAGTTCTAAGTGATAAGTGCTGAGTTCTGAATTGATCCAAGGTGAACTCAGCACTCGGATTCACAATTCCGCACTGCTGAAGGCTTATGGGGCTGTGTTGCGGCATGATCGGGTTACCGAACGTCGGGAAGACGACGGTGTTCAACGCGCTGGTCGGTGCGGGAGCGGTCGTTGCGAACTACCCCTTCTCGACCGTCGAAACCAATGTTGGCATTGCCCCGGTGCCGGATCCGCGTCTGGACAAGCTGGTCGAGATTTTTCAATCTAGGAAGAAGACGCCGAGCACGTTGGAGGTGCGGGACATCGCCGGGTTGGTCCAGGGGGCGAGCCAAGGCCAAGGGCTGGGCAATCAGTTTCTCGCGCAGATTCGAGAAGTGGACGCGCTCATGCATGTCGTGCGGTGCTTCGAAGACCCGGACGTCGTCCACGTCGCCGGTGAGGTTAACCCGCAACGTGACGTCGAGACCATTGAGACCGAATTGATCCTGGCTGATCTGGAGACGTTGGGCCGTCGCCGACAACGGATCGAGAAACGCGCCAAGTCAGGCGAGGGGCAGGCGAGCAAGGAGCTGGCCGTAGTCCAGAAGCTCACTGATCTGCTCGACAAGGGCGAATGGCTGGGAACTCATGCCTTTTCGCAGGACGAGCGGGTCATCTTGAATGAGCTACAGCTTCTGACTGCCAAGCCGGTGTTGTTCGTCGCCAATGTGAAGGAAGGCACGACCGCGGACCATCCACATGTGCGGGCGGTGCAGGAACTGGCCGAGAAGCGGGGGGCCAAGGTGGTGCTCATCTGCGGGCAGATCGAAGCGGAAATCGCCACTCTCCCCGAGTCGGATCGCGCTGCCTTTTTGAAGGATTTGGGTCTGGCCCAGTCCGGCCTCGTGCGGCTGACGGCTATCGCCTACGAGCTGTTGAACCTCATTACCTTTTTCACGGCCGGCGAGGTGGAATCGCGCGCCTGGTCGGTCCGCAAGGGGACGAAGGCACCTGAGGCGGCTGGCAAGATCCACTCTGACATGGAGCGCGGCTTTATCAGGGCGGAAGTCTATCACTATGACGACTTGATCGCCTGCGGCTCGGAGGCGAAGGTGCGGGAGAAGGGGCTGTTCAGATTGGAAGGCAGAGAGTACGTAATCAAAGAAGGAGATGTGGTGTATTTTCGGTTCAATGTCTAGAGGGGAGCCGTGTCTGACGAAGGGTAGGCAACTCCGGCTTCGTCAGGATGCGTTGGACTTGGACACCTGCTGATCTGTTTCGTCTGTTCCGCTGCACCGCAAGGACGACAAGAATCGGCCCAGCAGAGTCGCCACCTGCTCCTGAATCGCTGTTAGCGCCATGGCGAAGGCCCCCGCCATCTCTTCCATCTGCACTAAGCGGGCCTCTTCTGGCCTGCGGAACTTGCTGGCTTACCTCCACCCGTTGCAAGCGAAACTGCAACAGGTCCCCGGCGTGAACCCAGCGGCGAACAGTGGTCGATCTGCGCTGCGCACACCGTCGCTGCCTGCCGAATCGCGGTGCCCGTGCCTCTGGATTCGCGATGCCGCCCGACCCGGCCCTTAGGTTGGCCCCACACAATTTCCTTCCAATTTCCGGAGGAGCCAGAATAATTGACAAGACGTTCCTGCGGACGAGCGGGCTCACAGGTCGGCGCGATCTGCGACCTAACCTACCCATCTAAAATTAAAGCCAATCGGGAGTCATCGAAGAATGGGGGAAATGTGTGCGGAGGGAGCGGAAAAGCAACGGGATAGCGAAAAGCTGTCGGGACTCTTATCTGCCACTTTGGGGTCCATCAAGAAAGACTCCCGTCCCCTTTTTGTCTCACGGGACATCCAGCAAGGTTGACTCTCCAAGGTGAGGAGGCCGCGGGTGCAGTTTGCCAGTCCTCCGAAACGCCGCACTAAAACTCGATTCACTCTGAAGTCGAAATCGTGCTATGTTGTGCGCCCAGTTTGGACGTGAAGCGTCGCTTGTCTGACGTTAGCTTGCGAGATGCGTTTCACGAGATACGTTCAGAGCGACGGGTCTTCATGTACGGCCAGGAGATGGGGACACGATGTTACTGAAAGACAAAAAGGGCCTCATTGTCGGCGTAGCGAACAAGCACAGCATCGCGTGGGCGATTGCACAAGCGACGGCCAAGGCAGGGGCGCAATTGTTGTTCAACTACCAGAACGAACGGCTGCGGGAGAATGTGGTGGAACTGGTCAACACCATGCCAGGGGCGAAGGCGTTCCCGTGCGATGTGGGGGACGACGCCCAAATCAATGCGTTAATGCAGCATGCTGCGGAGGAGTTGGGCCGGCTTGATTTTCTCGTGCACTCGGTCGCCTTTGCGCCACGCGAAGAGTTGGCAGGTCAGTTCATCAATACGACCCGACAGGGCTTCGCGACGGCGCTGGACGTGAGCGCCTATTCGCTCGTGGCTCTTACACGGGCGGCGATGCCGTTGATGACGGACGGCGGGTCAGTGGTGACCCTCACCTATCTGGGGAGCGAACGAGTCGTCCCGCATTACAATGTCATGGGCGTTGCCAAAGCCGCCTTAGAGGCGGCAGTGCGCTATCTGGCGCATGACCTCGGTCCAAAGAACATCCGCGTGAACGCGATTTCGGCCGGCCCCATTAAAACGCTTGCTGCGCGGGGGGTCTCCGGAATCAGCAAAATGGTCGATCATCATCGGGAGGTGGCTCCGTTGCGCCGGGCGACTGAGCAGGCGGAGGTGGGGGATACGGCGCTGTTCCTCGTCAGCCCGTTGTCCCGCGGCATCACAGGAGAAGTCATCTACGTGGACGGGGGGTATCACATTCTCGGGTCCCTGGCTATGCCGGAATAGTAGGTTGCTACTCTAAGATGAGGCAGGGGATGGCAGCAGACCGTCCATGGCTGTGAGCTGTTTGCTAACCGTTATTGACTATCTTTTCACGCTGCGGGATGGGCCGAAGGCGCAGCGGACCGGACAGATGTTCCATGGAACTCCTCCCTCTTGTTACATTTGACAGCCGGTTTGGCGCTGTGATAGCTTCCACCGCCGATTCTGTCTGATCCGACAACGCCACATCCCTCGCCCCCAACTGCGTTTGGGGGCCTTTTGTCCAGGAGGTTGTCTGCATGCAGCAGCTCTACGAGTCTATCTTTATCGTCCGCCCGTCGCTCTCCGATGAGGAGACCGGGGCGATCATTAATAAGATGAAGGGTGTCCTGGAGAAGAATGGCGCCACGCTGGTCAAGGCAGAGAATTGGGGCCGTAAGAAGCTCGCATACGAGGTGGCGCACGAGCGGAAAGGCACGTACGTCTATTTCTATTTCAAGGGGCCGGGCACGGTCGTCAGTGAGCTGGAGCGGTCGTACCGGCTAGAAGATTCGGTCATTAAGTTCTTGACGGTCCGATTGCACAAGGAGCCGGTTTCCAAGAAACAGACGGGCGACGTCCAGGAGTCGGAAAGTGGCCGGGTTCAATAAAGTCATCCTTATCGGCAACCTCACCCGCAATCCGGAGCTCCGCTATACGCCGAGCGGGATGCCGGTGGCAAGCTTCGGCTTGGCAGTGAGCCGGCGGTACAAGCAGGGGGAGGAACTGAAAGAGGAGGTCTGCTTCATTGATGTCGTCGTCTTCGGCAAGCAGGCTGAACACTGTGGTCAGTATCTCAGTAAAGGAAACGGCGTTATCGTGGACGGTCGGCTGCAGCAGCGCCGCTGGGAGACCGAGGACGGGCAGAAGCGCAGTAAGCACGAAGTCGTCGCCCAGACTGTGACGTTCCTGCCCAAGCGGTCCGAGGCCGGCGGCGAGGTGCCGTTGTCGGACGAGACGAACTACGAATACGAAGAGCAGCCATAACGGAGGCGGTTCATGGAACGAGGTCGGTTGTTTCAGCGGCGGCGGCCTTGCCGGTTCTGTGTGGACAAGGCGGTGATTGATTTTAAGGATGTGGGACTGCTGAAGAATTTCTTGACCGAGCGAGGTCGGATCGTGCCCCGTCGGATTTCGGGCAATTGCATGCGGCATCAACGCGAGCTGACCATCGCCATCAAGCGCGCCCGGCACATCGCGTTGGTGAGTTTTGCGGAGGAACGCTGAAGGCAGCACAGTCTGCACCATGAGCCGGCCGGTTTGACATCGCAGCGGTCTAACGATATAGAGGAAGCAAGGCTCAGACATGGTGATGGCGATGAACCTTTTGACTCCTCGGGTGTCCGATATCCCCCAGCAAGGACTCGTTCTACGGTGCGATGTCATGGCGGAAGAACTGGGGTTGAGCGAGGAGGACGCCCTCGTTCAAGGTTCGCTCGCCGTGGTTCTGGAGTTGGTCAAGCTCGGCAACTGCGTTCGAGTCAGCGGCCTTTTAAAGGGTTTGATTCTTCGCCAGTGCGTGCGCTGCTTGAAAGACTTCGCCGATCCGCTTTCGGTTTCCGTGGAGGCGGAATATGTTCGCGAGGGAGCCGTGCGTAAAGCTGCGGGTGTATCGCCTCATGGACGGGTGGACGTGTTTGGCGCTGACGAAGAGGATGAACCGTATCTGTATACCGCGGATGAAATCGATCTCGCCCCGATGCTCCGGGAACAGGTCATCCTGGCTGAGCCGATGCAGCCGTTGTGTCGGGAAGACTGCCAGGGGCTCTGCGGCATCTGTGGGCAGGATTTCAACGTCGGCCGCTGCGGCTGTCCACAGGAACCGACCTATTCGCCGTTCCGGGTGCTGCAACGATTCAGAGACCCGGGATGGATTGGTTGACAGGAGTCGATCCCCACGCGGAGGCAGATTGAACTGGGAAGGAGTCACCATGCCGAATCCAAAACACAAACTCTCCAGGGCCCGCCGCGATCGGCGGCGCACTAGCAAGTCGAAGATCATTCCGCCGGGCTTCTCCGTCTGTCCACAGTGTCATGAGCTCAAGCTCCCACATTACACTTGCCTGAATTGCGGCACCTATAAGGGAAAGGCCGTCATTGCCGTCGAGGAAGCATAACACGCGGAGACTCTTTTCAATCAAGCCCGGATGCGCGGGCGGTGGGGGGCAGTGGGCGGCTGCCAGCCCCTGTTCGCGGTGAACTGAGGGCACGCGTCCGGTCGATTGTCAACGTCGGTGGGTATCCAGCAACAACGCATGCGAATCGCCGTCGATGCGATGGGTGGAGATTATGGGCCGCCACCCATTTTGGAGGGCGTCTCTCAAGCCGTTCGCGAGCTGGATGTTGAAGTTGTCCTGGTGGGGGATGAAGCGTCTCTCAAGGAACAACTTCGGCGGGCGAACTATGCGGACCCACGTTTGACCATCCGACATGCGCCGCAGGTTGTGCAGATGCACGAGTCGCCAGCAGCCGTCGCCCGAAAAAAACGCGATTCCTCCATCTGGATCGCAACAGAGTTGGTGAAATCCGGAGAGGCGAGCGCCGTCATCAGTGCAGGCAATACCGGTGCCAGCATGGTCGCCGCATTTTTCGTGCTGGAGGTCATCAAAGGCGTGGAACGGCCCGCCATTGCCACGACGCTGCCGACGCTCACCGGCACCGCGGTGATGCTGGATGTGGGGGCAAACGTCGATTGTACGCCGCGCCACCTGGAGCAATTCGCATTGATGGGGAATGAGTACGCCAAGCACCTCTACGGCAAACCCAATCCCCGCATCGGGCTGCTGAGCATCGGCGAGGAGGACACGAAGGGCAACGAGGTCACCAAAGAAGCTTTCAAGCTGCTCAAGGCCCTCCCGATCAACTTCATCGGCAACGTCGAAGGCCGCGACGTTTATAGCGGATCGGCGGACGTGATCGTCTGCGACGGCTTCATCGGCAATGTGGCGTTGAAAATTTCCGAGGGCGTGGCCGATACGATCAAAAAACTGCTCATGAAAGAGCTGGCCGGCTCTTTCCTGGGTCGGCTTGCCTATCCGCTGGTGGCTGGGCCGCTGCTGCGCCTGCGTCGCCGGATCGATTACGCGGAATTCGGCGGTGCGCCGCTTTTGGGCGTCAATGGGGTGTGCATGATCTGTCACGGGCGTTCGTCACCCAAGGCGATCAAGAACGCCATCAAGCGGGCCAAGGCGATGGTCGAGACCCGGCTGAACGAATTGATCCGGAAGGACATCGAGGAAAGTCTGGCCTCGCATCGACAGTCGGGGCAGGAAGGCGTTCCGGCATGAGGGCCAGGATCACTGGGACAGGGTCGTATGTGCCCGAACGCGTCGTGACCAATGCTGATCTTGAGCGGATGGTTGCCACGTCGGACCAGTGGATCGTCGAGCGGACGGGCATCCGCGAGCGGCGTGTCGTCGCCGAAAGGGAAGCCTGCTCGGACCTGGGCGTCCAGGCAGGGGAGCAGGCGCTCAAGAGCGCGGGACTGTCGCCAGGCGATCTGGACCTCGTCCTGGTCGCAACCTGTACCGGGGACATGCCACTGCCCTCCACCGCCTGTCTCATCCAACACCGACTCGGCGCGACGCGCGCGGCGGCGTGTGACATCTCCGCAGCCTGTTGCGGGTTCGTCTATGCCTTGGCCGTCGCTGACGCGTACATCAAGACCGGCTTGCGGCATGTATTGGTGATTGGGGCTGAAGTGATGTCGGTCATCACCGACTGGACGGATCGCAACACCTGCATTCTGTTCGGCGACGGAGCCGGAGCGGTGGTGCTCAGCGCCAGCGAAGGTGAGCGCGGGGTTCTCTCGTCCCATCTGCGATCGGACGGTAGCCTGTGTGATCTGATCGTGGTGCCGGGCGGCGGATCGCGCCTTCCCCCGTCGGAGAAGATGCTGAATGAGCGGCTGCAGTACATCAAAATGAAAGGCAACGAGACGTTCAAGGTGGCGGTCCGCACCTTGGAAGAAATTGCGCGGGAGACCTTGGCCCACAACCATCTGTCCATCGAAGATGTGGACCTCTACATCCCACATCAAGCCAACGTGCGGATCATCAAAGCCGTCGCGGAGCGGCTGGGGTTACCGCTCGAAAAAGTATTTCTGAACATAGACCGGTATGGGAACACGTCCGCGGCATCGATTCCGATTGCGCTCGATGAAGCGGTGCGTGAAGGACGGTTGCGGGAAGGACACCTGGTTATGATCGGCGCCTTCGGCGCCGGCTTGACTTGGGCTTCGGCAATGATTCGCTGGTGAACAGCGAAGTGGTCACCGAACGGTTTTCAGTTCTGCCACGTGCCTTTCAGAGAGGACGCCAACACTGAATGCCAGATGCGCATGTGGAACGTTTTTCTCGTTGACATTGAATCGAATTTTTACCATATCATAGCGCGCTATGGCGATCGGAATCGGGCTGGTGTTTCCCGGCCAGGGCTCGCAGTCGGTCGGGATGGGGCGAGCGCTGTACGAGGCGTTTCCCGCGGTCCGAACGGTTTACGAAGAGGCCTCATCCGTCCTGGGTTACGATGTGGCCGCGCTCTGCTTCGAGGGACCGGCCGAGCGGCTGAATTTGACAGAGTACACTCAGCCGGCGTTGCTCACGAGCAGTATAGCCGCCTTGCGCCTGTTGGAACCGGCCGGCGTGAAACCCGTGGCCGTCGCGGGCCATAGTCTTGGCGAATATTCGGCAGTTGTCGCCGCTGGGGGGTTGGCGTTTCGCGACGCCGTCTTGCTTGTCCAGAAGCGTGGGCGGTACATGGCCGAGGCCGTGCCGCCGGGAAGCGGATTGGTCGCTGCGATTCTCGGGCTGACGGGTGAGACCGTCAGAGAGATTTGCCAGGAAGCTTGGGCGGTCGGGGTCGTCGTGGCGGCGAATTTCAACTGTCCTGGGCAAGTGGTGATCGCGGGAGAAAAAATCGCGGTCGAACGGGCAATCGAACTGGCGAAAGCCAAAGGGAGCCGGAAGGCGGCTCCCTTGCCGGTCAGCGTGCCAGTCCACACGCCACTCATGCAACCCGCGGCGGACCGGCTGGCTCGAGACGTGACACGAGCGGCTTGGTCGGATCTGACGGTGCCGCTCGTGAACAACGCCGATGCCAAACCGATCAGGCGGGCAAGCGAGGTGCAGGCGTCGTTGATCCGCCAGTTGCCCTCTTCGGTACTGTGGGAAGATTCGGTCAAGACCATGGCGAGACTGGGTGTCACGACGTTTATCGAAGTGGGGCCAGGCACGGTCCTGACCGGATTGATCAAGCGTATCCTGCCCGACGCGATGACGCTGAACGTCAATGACCCGAAGTCGCTGGACGCAACTCTGACCGCGTTACACGTGAAGCATAGCTCGTAAGACCCGAGGATTTTGGCGAGATACGCACGATGCTTCACAAACAACGAGGATCCAACCGATGTCGCTGACAGGCAAAGTGGCCATTGTCACCGGTGCTGCCCAGGGGATCGGACGAGCCGTTGTGGAAGAGTTGGCGCGCGACGGCGCCGATGTCGTGGTGGCCGATCTTGATCCGGGTCGGTCGCAAGAGACGGTCGCGTCCGTCGAAACACTCGGCCGGCGGGCGTTGAACGTCAAGGTCAACGTCGCGGATGTCAACGATGTGAAGGCCATGATCGACCAGGTGCTGAAGGCGTGGGGCAAGATCGATATCCTCGTCAACAACGCCGGCATCACCCGTGACGGTCTGTTACTACGCATGAAAGAGGAAGACTGGAATCTCGTGCTGCAAGTCAACCTGAATGGCACCTTTCACTGCACGAAAGCGGTTCTCCAGCCGATGACCAAGCAGCGCTACGGCCGGATCGTCAACATTGCTTCGATCGTCGGCGTGACAGGCAACGTCGGTCAAGCCAACTATGCAGCGTCCAAGGCGGCGGTGATCGGGTTCACAAAAGCTGTGGCACGGGAATATGCCAGTCGGAACGTGACCGTCAACGCCGTGGCGCCTGGGTTCATCGATACGGCGATGACCCAGGGATTGCCGGCGGATGTCAAGGAGACCTTGCAGAAGCAGATTCCGATGGGCCGGCTGGGCCGGCCTGAGGAGATCGCTGCCGCAGTCCGGTTTCTGGTTTCGGATGAGGCCTCGTACATTACCGGCCATGTTCTGCATGTCAATGGCGGGATGTTGATGGCGTAATACGCCGCCGCTCGAGTGCTGAGTTAAAAACGCGGAACTGAATTGTGAGGCCTGGGGCCCCGGAGCCCGGCTCCAGGCACACAGGAAAGAAAGGGAAGATGGGGAAGGAGGTGGGCAAATCAATGGCGACCGTTGAGGAACGTGTGAAGAAAATCATCGCCGAACAACTCGGGGTTGAAGAGGACGAAGTCACTCCCGATGCACACTTCGTGGAAGACCTTGGTGCGGACTCCCTGGACACAGTCGAGCTAGTGATGGCGCTCGAAGAGGAGTTCGAGATTGAAATCCCGGATGAGGACGCCGAGAAGATCCTCACCGTCGGAAAAGCGTTAGAATATATTAAAGAGAAGGTGTAAGACGGGGTCTGGCCACGGATGAGCGAGCGGGTGACACGACGGGTCGCGGTGACAGGGTTAGGCCTAGTCACGCCGCTCGGAACAGGCGTCGAAAAGACGTGGAAAGCACTGTGTGCCGGGCAGTCCGGTATCGGCCGCATCACCCGCTTTGACCCCGCCGGCTATCCCGTCCAGATCGCGGGGGAAGTCAAGGACTTCGACCCCACCCAATTCATCGAGAAAAAAGAAATCAAGAAGATGGACACCTTCATCCACTACGCTGTTGGTGCAAGCCAAATGGCAGTGGATGATGCGGGGTTGAAGATCGCGCCAGAGGAAGCGGATCGCGTCGGGGTCTACATCGGCGCCGGCATCGGCGGGCTTCCAGCAATTGAGCACTACCATAAGATCCTGCTGGAGAAAGGCCCGGATCGGATTTCGCCCTTCTTTATCCCTATGGTTATTATCAACCTGGCGTCGGGTCAGGTGGCCATCAGACTGGGCGCCAAGGGGCCGAACTCCTGTGCGGTGACCGCATGCGCGACCGGAAACCACTGCATCGGCGACGCCTTCCGGATTATTCAACGGGGCGAGGCGGATGTTATGCTGGCCGGAGGCACCGAGTCTTGCATTGTGCCCACCGCTGTGGCGGGGTTCGCCGCGGCCCGGGCGTTGTCCACGCGGAACGACGATCCTCAGCGGGCCAGCCGCCCCTTTGATCGGGATCGGGACGGCTTTGTGCTTAGCGAAGGCGCAGGGGTGGTGGTGTTGGAAGAGTTGGAACGAGCTCGCCGGCGTGGCGCGCGCATCTACGCCGAAGTGGTCGGCTACGCCATGAACAGCGATGCCTACCATATCACCGCGCCGCCCGACGAAGGGGAAGGGGCAGTGCGGTGCATGGAACTGGCCATTAAGGATGCGGGGGTGGCCAAGGACGAGGTTGGCTACATCAACGCACACGGCACATCGACGTTCGCCGACAAGATCGAAACACGGGCCATCAAACAGGTGTTTGGTGAACGAGCCTATCGCATTCCGGTCAGTTCCACGAAGTCGATGACGGGACACCTGCTGGGCGCGGCTGGCGGCGTGGAGGCTGTCTTCAGTGTACTTGCGCTCCACCGCGGTCTGCTGCCGCCCACCATCAACCTGGAGCATCCCGATCCCGAATGCGATCTGGACTACGTGCCCAATCAGGCTCGTCAAGCCTCGCCCAACGTTGTGCTCTCGAACTCGTTCGGATTCGGGGGGGTGAATGCCTGTCTCTTGTTCAAACGGTTCGATACGTAGCCGGTACTGGACGGGGGCTGGCCGCAGTTCGGCTGCGCCTCTCCGTTACTGGCGTCATTTCCTGTAACTCCATGTCGCACCGCGTCGCGCAGATGGCGCGTTCCAAAACCGGCATTGTGACGGATCTCGAGGTCATCCAGACGACCTTAGGTTATCGGTTCCGCCAGCCCGGGCTGCTCTGCCAAGCCCTCACACACAAGTCCTTCGTCAACGAGCGCAGAGGCAAAGAGGGCAAGCACAACGAGCGGCTGGAGTTTCTGGGCGACGCCGTGCTAGCGCTTATCGTCAGCGACCATCTGGCCTCCTCGTTCCCAGAGCTGTCAGAAGGCGCCCTCTCGAAACTCAAAGCGCGACTGGTCAGCGAAGCGTCGCTGGCCAAGGCGGCGCGCCGGCTCCATCTGGGTAACCTGCTGCGACTTGGGCGGGGCGAAGAACTGACCAAGGGGCGGGAAAAGAATTCGCTGCTCGCTGATGCGCTGGAGGCCCTGATCGCCGCCGTCTATCTAGACGGAGGCTTGGAAGCCAGCCGGGAGTTCACCCTCCGTGTGCTGGCGCCGGAATTGAGGGGAGTGGAGACCCAGAAAACCAGGCCGGAGATAGATGATTACAAGACCCTGCTGCAGGAATGGTGTCAAAAACGGTTCGAGACGTTGCCGCAGTACGCGACGGTGCGCGAATCTGGACCCGATCATCGGAAGATTTTCGAAGTGGAGTTGACGATTCGGGGGGATGTGGTCGGCGTGGGACGGGGACACAGCAAGAAAGAAGCGGAACAGATGGCAGCCAAGCAGGCGCTCGAACACGTCATGGCCTGACGCACCGTCAGTGGAAGACGGGTGCGAACGAGACAGAAAGGGGGCGGCGAATGGGGAGGATGATTCGTGCGGCAATAGCCAGCTTGAGTATCGCGATGCTGTTGGGTGGGCCGCAAGCTGCGCCGGCGGCCGATCAGGCGTCGGGCGGTAAGGAGCCGCGGGCGATCATTAAGACGAAATACGGCGAGATGGAGATCAAGTTCTTTCCCGATGTCGCACCCAAACACGTGGAGAATTTCATCAAGCTGGCCAAGTCCGGTTTCTATAACGGCACGATCTTTCACCGCGTGATTCCGGGGTTCATGATTCAGGGGGGCGACCCGTACACCAAGGACCCCGCCAAGAAAGATGCTTACGGTACGGGCGGTCCCGGGTACACTATCAAAGCGGAGTTCAACGACATTCCGCACAAGCGGGGCATCGTCTCGATGGCGCGGGCACAGGATCCAGACAGCGCCGGGTCGCAGTTCTTCATCGTGGTGGAAGATTCCCGGTTTCTGGATCGCAAGTACACCGTCTTCGGCGAGGTAGTAAAAGGGATCGGGGTGGCTGACAAGATCGTAAATCTGCCCCGCGACTCGCGCGATCTGCCGACGGAGCGGGTGGAGATGACAGTGACAATCGTGGAGTAAGGTCGCGGAGCCTGTTGCCCACCAGCCTTCCGTCCTCGCGCTCCTCCGGTGGAGGGACCCCGCTACGGGCGGAGGGGCTTCCTGATCAGTGCCACCTGCTTTGCAGATTGCATCTGCTCGGCAGATGCGCAAAATCACCGTGTAGCCTCATCAACTTGGCTGCGTGCACGCACATGACGCTCCTTGTTGTTCGTCGCGTTGTGTGCCCCCCTGTTCCGCGGGATTGTGCCTGGCAGATTCGCGCCAGCCTCTCCCACGGCGCTCTGAAAACACTCTCGACTGAGGGTGGAAGAAATCGGTCGATTCGGCTCATGCCACGGACCGAGCCGGCATTCCCTGGCTGCCGATGTTTCTGATCTGAAAGGAATAGCTTACTCGGCTTCGGCGGAGGCCCGGCGTAACTGAGTGGCTAGGCCAAGGAGGGAGAGCGTGTAGATCACCCACTTGGAGGGGTCAAAATTGTACCAGCGGGGGCCGTTCCGGTAGTCGCTTTGATACGTGTGGTGGTAGTTGTGGTAGCCCTCGCCGAAGGTCAGCAGCGAAACCCACCAACTGTCCCGGCTTGAGTCGGACTGGCCGTGGGGCTGAGTGCCCCAGAGATGACAGATGGAATTGATGCAAAACGTGGAGTTCAGGACCGCGAACGTCCGCCCCACGCCCGCTAACAGGAAGCACCCCATTCCGCCGACCCACCCGTTGAAGAGAAACCCGACCAAGAACGTGAGGGCAAGGCCGGAGAGCACGATAGGCACGTAGTACCGGTGTTGCCAGAGGACCAGGTGATCCTGCTGCAAACGGGAGGCGTATTTCTCGTCCGCATAGGGATCGTGGAAAAATAACCATCCGCAGTGGCTGTACCAGAATCCTCGTTGGGCGTTGTACGGGTCGGCCTCTCGATCACACTGGGCGTGGTGGCGGATATGATCCGATGCCCATTTCAGTGCGGAATTTTCCAGCGCCCAACCTCCGGCGATCAGTAGTCCCGCCTTGACCCAGTTCGGACAGGCGAAGCTACGATGAGCCATCAGTCGGTGATAGCCGACAGTAATGCCCAGCCCAGTGACCAGATAGAGGAATCCGAACATGGACCAATCTACCCACGAGTAGCCAAAGAAGTAGGCGAAGGCGGGGACTCCGGTCAGGGCGCCGAGGGTGACGAGACTGAACAGAATGGCTGTTCCGTAATTCCAGGCTCTGGGGAGGGGCTGTGCAGCAAGGGGAGCGCGTGTCATCACGATGGCCCTTCATTGGTTCATTGTTATGGAGAGGGGCGCCTCGGTCGAAGCGCCCCTCTTGTTCACCGTACTGTGACCTGCGTCGTTAGAAGCGGTTGCGGCTGCGATGCTCACCGCTACGGCTGCTGCTGAAACGGCCTCCGCCAGACCGTGGCTCTTGCGGTTTGGCTTCGTTCACCGTTAACGTGCGGCCGTCGAGCTGCGTGCCGTTCAATGCGGTGATCGCGGCGTTGGCTTCCTCGGCAGTGGACATTTCGACGAAGCCGAAGCCCCGTGACTGTCCTGTGAACTTGTCCGTGATCACGCGTGCCGACTCAACGGTGCCGTGCTGGGCGAACAAATCGTGTAACTGCGGCTCGGTGGTTGCATAGGGCAAGCCACCAACATACAACTTTGAACCCATGGGGGGTCCTCCTCTGGTAGTGATGATGTCTTAGACGCGAGAACGATGAGTCGATAGGAAGAAACGGGCCAAAGACGCGAATACTGAGGCGGCTAAGGTCTGACTTCCGATCAGATTCCCGGACAAAACAACATCGGTGGCGGGCCTTCCGTTTGACGGATTCACCACGAGGCCCTACGTGATGAATAAAAATTAATATACCAGAGGACCCAATGAAAAGCAACCGACACCGGTGACGCAGGTCACGACGGTTCCCGCTCGGAGTCCAGCCGATCGCGGCGAGAAGCTGCAACCAGTCCGGCCGAGCGAACCGCGGGCCTGCTTGGGGGTGGATGTTGAGAGGGGTTGCTGAGTCCGAGTGTACGACCCGCCAGCAACAGACCTTGTCGACGGATTTCATCCATCGAGACAACCGGTTGTTCCAATGCCCTCAGCCCCAAGCGCTCCGGTTTGATCTTCTGTTTCGGTTTCGCGCGCTTGTGTTGCTGCGATCGTCTCCAAACCATGGTGCACTCCTTCGCTTGCCGGTCGACCGGTTGTGCCGCACCCTCTCCACCCAGTGCGAGGCGATAAATCTGTCGTTTGCGAATGCGCTGTGGAGTTGGTCAATGATAATGATATGGCAGCGGTATTCGACTTTCTGCTTGTGCATGAGGACCAAGCCTTCCCCGTCCGTGAGGATGAGTAGATCCTCTTCGACGGTGAGGATCTGATCCGGCTCGCCGATATTGAGCCGGTACTGGGTCCGCCCATCGGGATTGCGACCGGTTACGATCTCTGTCAATCCATCAATGTATCCTTCGTACCGTCCAATCGATGTCTGACCTTGGTTCCGTCGGGAATTCTTACCTGGGGCTTGGCGGTCACTGTCTGCGTCTGTTTTCTTTCACTCCCGATGATCAGGCCTCCACATGGTGCATGGTGATAGCGATCAAGGCTCAATCGCGCGCGGTTCACTGACGGTCCGATATAGTCGAACGTGGACGTGGGGTCGTCCCTCACGCACTCCTCTCGGCGCGGTGTGCTGCGCTGTCGGACGACGCGGACGTAAGAACGGCGGAGACTACAACATCAATCGCGCAGGATTAGAAAAAAGGAGAAAGGAAAAACGGATGCGCGAGGGATAAGATAGTGACCGTGGCTCATACGATAAGCTTAATTTACCACGTTTCCAAGAGAATAGCGACCGGAATTCCGCGAAGGTGCAAGGATGCCGACAAACGCGATTTCCAGGCGCCGTCAATGGTGGTGAGCACGGAGGTGACCTTCGTAACGGGGGGTGGGGTCCGGGGCATGGATGTGTGGCTGGAGAGGCGTCGGGCTGAATTGGCTGGGAAGCATGATGCGGCCGCCTTCCTGTTGTTTGGCCAAGTGTTTGGCGATATCGGGATGGAAGGCGCGGACATAGCCGATCAGGCCGCTGAGAAAACGCTGAGACTGAAACGCGCCGCCCGAGAACTCGGTAATGAACTTCAGGGCACAGTCCAGCACTTCCGGTGCCATTGAAGCATCGATGGCCGGCTGTGGATCCTGCTTGACGAAATTCTCGTACTGCTTTTTGAGATACTCGGCGAACATCGGCATGGGCGCGGCAGGCACATGGAGCGGACTGAGTGCGCGGCGGAGCGCTTGGACCGCCGCGATCACCTCTGCGTCCTGGCCATCCCGTCGGCCTTGAAAGTAGCTGAACGTGACGACTTCGATGAAGTTGAACAACGCCGCGGCTTTTTCTCCTCCCAGTTGGCCAAGTTCTCGATACAGTTCGCGCCGCACCGGCGCGAACTGTTCCCCCAATCGGCGCTGCTGATATTCGCTGCCGGTATCCAAGTAGACACAGTCGGACGAGCAGGCGATATGGACGACGCGATGTTCGCCGCAGCACTGGCTACAGATGAGACTCCCAAGCGCTGGACAGGATCGCTTGCCTTTCCGCCGGTGGCAATGGATGCACTTGCTCATTTCTTTGTCGCCCCCTCCGGCTGTGGCTTGGGTGGGGGCGGCACAAAGCCATAGTCGGCCAGCGTGCGTTTCTGGCTTTTGTTCCTGGCTTCGGTCGGCGCCTCCAATCCGTTCATCTCAGCCGCGTCGGCGTATTGGTAGGGCACCAGAATCAAGTTGTTGTCCCTATCGATGCCGATGTCGGCCGGGCTTGGGAGGTATTCCGCGATCACATGAAAGCGGTGATTCGGAGTCATGCGCCAGATCTTTCCCTTGGTCTGATCCGACACGTACATGTTGCCCCAGCGGTCGAAATCGACGCCGCTAAGATTCTGAAATCGGGCGGTGAAGAACCCGTTCGAGACCAATTCGGTCAACGCCCCCTCCGGCGTGATTTCCAGGATTTTCCCCTTATCCCAGCTCACGACAATAATGTGTCCGCTTTTGGGGTGAACGGCAAGCCCGGACGGGCTGGCCAGACGGTCGTCGTGAACGAGAAGGACGACGTCGTGGTGATTGCCAACGTCTACCCGGTAGATCGCATTGTTAGCAGAGTCTGAGACATAAAGGAAGGTTTTGCCGTCCCAGGCCACATCCACCAGGGAAACCGGCTTGCTAGGCGAAGCCTTGAGTGGCGCGGTTAGCGGAAGCGTCAGGACCGGCTGGCCGGTCTTTGGATCGAATGCTCTGAGTGTATCCAAGTCGGCGACGTAAAGTGTGCGGTTCACCAATGCCATGCCTTTGGGCGCATGCAAGGTGACCTGGCCGCCGCCTTGAACGAATTTCAGATCGACAATCTTGCCTTCGGCATCAAGCTTAGTGATGAACCCGTTGTTGTCCCTCGCATCGGGTTCGCCATTGACGTTCGAGATGAAGTATTCTTTGCCAGCCGGGTTGCACAAAAAACTGTGCGGCGACCGGAGCCCCGCCACCTGCCGCGCTTCGACTAAATTGATTTGAGACAGGATCAGGGAAATCGCGACGAGCTGGGCCAGACAAGTCTGTCGTAATCGGTGAACCCGCGGGGGATGAAGAAAAGGAAGACAATGACGACGGGCATGCTTCGTGGGAACACCAGGTGCCCGGTTGCTGACAATGGGAATACACGAACAGATTGCTGTTCCGGGTATCGCAAGTGGCCTCTGCGAAGGCGCCGCGGTGAATCGCAGATCCAGAAGCGATGTGGCCGGCTGGTTTGTCATAGCGGTTCCGCGATCCGCTGGGTTGAGACAATTAATTCATCGTACCACACATAACCGGTCAGGTGAGCCTGTGTCTCGGACTTGCCGGTGTGATAGGGCGTTAGGAGAATCTTGCCATACTTGGCTTCAGGGTTGGTGTTGGCCAAGTCGTATCCGTTGCCCGTCCACGGGATTGCCAAGCCGAAGAAGGTCGCTGGCTGAGGAGTCAGATCGACGACGGACTTCGGCGGTTTTCCTTCGCGTGTCACCCAAAACTGGATCGTGCTGTCTCCCTTGTAATTGAAGTCATTCTGATACCACGTGCCGATCTTAACGTGTACCTGGAAGGTCATCCATTCGTTCGCGGCATAGGGCACATACCGCTCCAAGGCAAGTGTTTCGTATTGCCCGTCCTTTCCGCCGCAACTGTGGTACATCTGTGGGTATCCGCGTTGTTCGGTGTTGCTCACCACGATCTCCAACTGCGTGCAGCCAGGAGAAAAGAACCCGGGGCGATCTCCTTCTCCGATGACGATTTGCTTCCAGCCAAGCCCTCCCTCGAAAAACGTATCGAGAAATTCTGGCGAAAACCGCTGCCGCCATTGGACGAAGAATTCCTGCCCTTCCCCGAACTGAACGGACAGGTCGTCCGAGAAATTGAATTGAAAACTCCCGGAACTGTCCGCCGGCGAGTTTGGTGGCACCGTGAAGCGCAGAGAGCCGGCCCCCGACGCTTTGATCTCTCTGTCGATTTCCGGACGAATCTTTCCGTCAAAGCCGGGGTAGATGTATGGTGCGACTTCCGCCAGGGAGTCGAACCCGAAACACCGGACGACGCCGGGCGCGCGACAGCGGGTTGGAAAATCGGCTCGCTTTGCCGAAGAGTCGGTCGTCAAGGCTGAAGAAGCGACACAGCCGCTGAGCAAGATGCTCACACTGAAACCGCACAAGAATCTTGTGATGTCCCCTGTTGCCATAGCCCGCTTTGTGGGTTCGCCGGGAGGCTATCATTTCAGAATCTTAGGGGGCCGTGCAACCTTTCTCGGTGGCCCATGAATACGCGAACAGGCTGCCTCGTAAAGACCGACTTCGCATAGAGGCCCTGAAGCAAAGGCCGAAGAGGAGCAAACAGGACGCAGTAAAAGGAGTTGTGCGCGCTTGACGGACATTTGAATCGCCTGCTATGGTGCGTTGATTTTCTGCCAAAGCGGCCGAGGAAGACTTCGGGCTCCGTTCATTCGGTCACGACTGTTAGGCGTCGGGAATCGCCAAGGGGGAAGGCGTGGGTGCGCAATTGATCGATGGAAAGGCGTTGGCTCAGCGTATTCGCGAGCGCATTGCGAAGGATGTCGTGGAACTGTACGCGAAGACCGGTGTAAGACCGGGACTTGCCGCGATCCTGGTGGGCGACGATCCTGCGTCGCATCTGTACGTGAAAAACAAGCAGAAGGCCTGCGAGGCAGTTGGGATCTACGTGGACGAACACAAGCTGCCGGCGAGCACCTCCCAGGCCGATCTGTTGAACCTAATCGACCAAAAGAATGCGGATCCGAAAATTCACGGCATCCTGGTGCAACTCCCGTTGCCCAAGCATATCGACAGCAAGGTGATATTGGACGCGGTTTCTCCCCAGAAAGACGCCGACGGGTTCCATCCGTACAACTTCGGCCGCTTGGTGGAAGGCAACCCAATCTTCGAAGCCTGTACGCCCAAAGGCGTGATCAAAATGATCGAATCCACCGGCGTCCTGATCGAGGGCAAACGCGCCGTCGTCCTGGGCCGGAGCAACATTGTCGGGAAGCCGGTGGCGTTGATGCTGCTCCATCGGCATGCCACGGTGACCATCTGCCATTCCAAAACCAGGGATCTGCCCGCGGTGTGCCGTGAGGCCGAGATCCTCGTCGTTGCGATCGGCAAGGCCAAGTTTGTCACCGCGGACATGGTCCGCGAGGGCGCGTTGGTGATCGATGTCGGAGTGAATCGGTTGGCGGACGGCACTTTTGTCGGCGACGTGGATTTCGACCCTGTCAGGCAGAAGGCCGGCTGGATCAGCCCGGTGCCGGGCGGGGTGGGACCCATGACGATCGCCATGCTGTTGGACAATACGCTGGAATCCGCGAAGCGTTTCGCGGGCGTGCTGTGAAGGACACTCCATGCGTGAACCCCGGCGTCTAAGAGAAGTCCTCGATCAAGGCCAATTTGCGGTGACGATCGAGTACAACCCGCCAAAAGGGACGAACATTTCTGCCCTGCTGGAGAATGCCAAGGGGTTGGTCGGACGAGTGCACGGCGTCAATGTCACGGACAACACGGCGGCGGTCATGCGGGCGGCCTCGTTGCCGGTCTGCCGGCTGCTCTACGAAATGGGCCATGATCCGGTCATGCAGATGACATGTCGGGATCGGAACCGCCTGGCGATGCAGTCGGACCTGCTTGGGGCGCACTTGTTGGGTATCCGCAATGTCCTGTGCCTGACGGGAGACTACCCGACCGTCGGAGACCATAAAGAGGCTAAGCCGGTGTACGACTTGGATTCGGTTCAGGTCATGCAACTGGTGCAAGGGTTGAACAATGGGCGGGATATGGCCGGAAATAAACTGGACGGAGCGACCGATTTTACGATCGGCGCCGCTGTTACCCCCGAGGCTGACCCACTCGGTCCCATGTTAGTGAAGTTCGAAACCAAAGTCCGCGCCGGCGCCCAGTTCTTTCAGACCCAGGCGATTTACCGCCCGGAGCAGTTCGCGAGCTTCATGCGATCCGTACGCCGATTCAAGGTTAAAGTCCTGGCAGGGATTCTGCTCCTGCGCTCGGCCAAGATGGCCGAATTCATGAACGCCAATATACCCGGCATCTCGGTGCCGGATGACATGATCCGCGAACTGCGCGCGGCCGGAGACAAGCATGCGTTGGAGGTGGGCGTGGAGATTGCTGTCCGGACGATCAAAGCTGTGCGGCCGCATTGCGACGGGGTACATATCATGGCGATCAAGGCGATCGATCGTCTGCCGGAAATTCTGACCAAGGCGGAGCTGATGTGATGACGATTCCCGAGTTCAAACGGCGCAAACGCGAAGGCAAGAAACTCATCGTCGTGACGGCCTACGATGCGCTGTTTGCCCGTATCGTCGAACAGGCGGGGATCGACGTGTTGCTGGTTGGCGATTCCCTCGGCGTAGTGGTCCAGGGCCATAAAAACACCCTGTCCGTCACGATGGAGGACATGCTGTACCACACAGAGCTGGTTGCTGGCGCGACCCAGCGGGCGCTGGTGATCGGGGACATGCCTTTCCTGTCTTATCAGGTCAGCGTAGAAGAGGCCGTTCGCAACGCAGGCCGTTTCCTGCAAGCAGGCGCGGCGGCGGTCAAGCTCGAGGGGGGGGCGCCGGTGGTGGACCGAGTGGCCACGCTCACGAAGTTCGGCATACCGGTCATGGGGCATCTGGGCATGACGCCGCAATCCGTGCATCAATACGGCGGATACAAAGTGCAGGGCAAGGATCGCCACAGTGCCGACACCTTGCTGGAGGACGCTCAGGCCTTAGAGGCTGCCGGCGCCTTTGCGGTTGTTTTGGAGGCTGTGCCGGAGGACCTCGCTCGGCGGGTAACGGAGACCCTGAGTATTCCCACTATCGGCATCGGTGCCGGCCCGCATTGCGACGGCCAGGTGCTGGTCCTCTATGATCTCCTCGGGTTGTTTGACGAGTTCACCCCGAAATTCGTCAAACCTTACGCCCATCTGAAGGCCGATGCTCTTCAGGCGTTGCGACGCTACAAGGAAGAAGTGGAACAAGGGAAGTTTCCAGGCGATTCGGAAAGTTATCACTGAACCGGCAGAAAGACGCTGCGGGCTCCAGGCTGCCGCGGCCGTCGGCGACGGAAACGTCAAGGCATTGCTAGCTAGACAAGTATCGGTTGCACCGTGGGATCCACCGCCACGGAGCAGATGCCAGCCCTCAAGCCGACCATAATCATCATTGATTGCCTCCCATGAACACGAAGGAAGCTACTTGCGCTGCACCAATTCGCTCTGCAAGAGAGTCCTGGCCGCTTCCTCCTTCTGGCTAAACCACCTAAGGTAGGCGACTAGGGTAGATCGACGCCAGGAAGAAGTGGCCAGCTTTGGTCCGGCGCCCCGCAGTGGGCCAGAGTCCTTCGAGCCTCTTGTGGCTTTCCCTCTAGTAGGCGAAATTTTGTGGAGATCGACTGCGCGGAGGTAGTTCTCTGAGCGAGCTCATGCTTCCGGTGGAAACCGGCGTCGGCCGAGGTTCGGCACAGACAGTGGGAATGGCCTCGTGGATCACGACTTGGATGCGGAGTCTGTCCCGGGACGTAGCGGTACGAAGGAGACAGGCAAGCGGCATATCACGGCCAGGCAGGATCGGACGGTTTCAAGCTTATGCCCCGCGGTTCCCCCGATCGCTGCAGGAGACCTGGACGATCTGCCGGTCTTCAAGCCGAACGGCAGTCAGGTGTCGGCCCCAGATGCAGCCGCTGTCCACCGCTAGCACCGTGTCGAGCATGCGGAGCCCCGCTGCCGCCCAATGTCCGCAGACGATCGTTGCGTCCGTGCTTTTGCGGTGGGGAACATCAAACCAAGGAAAGAAGCCCGGCGGGGCCTGTTCAGGCGGACCGGTGTACGAGAATTCCATTTCGCCTGAGGGGGTACAGACGCGGAGTCTCGTCAGGGCGTTGGCGATGACGCTCAGACGGGTCATACCCGTCAGAGCCTCATCCCATTGTGAGCACCCATTCTTGTAATGGAAGCGCAAGAACTCCGGATACGCCTCGCTCCGCAGCACGCGCTCGACTTCCTGGGCTAACTCGGTAGCCAGGGCGCTAGTCCATTGCGGCAAGAGACCGGCATGAACGAGCAGGAAGCCGTGGTTCCGGAACAGGAGCGGCTGATGGCGCAGCCAGTCCAGTAGGTCGTCGCGGTCCGGTGCACTCAGCACATCGTGAAACGTGTCGCTGGCTCGGGCAGGCACGCATCCGGCTGCAACAGCCAGCAGATGCAGGTCATGGTTGCCCAGAACGGTCCTCGCTGCTGGTCCCAAGCTTTTGACGTAGCGCAGCACCTTCAGAGAGTCCGGTCCACGATTGACCAGGTCGCCGACGAACCACAAGCAGTCCTTCCCGGGATCGAACTGGATGTGGTCGATGAGTTTCTGCAGTGCAAAGAAACAGCCTTGAATATCGCCGATCGCGTACGTCGCCATCTAGAAAACTATGTCCTCCACCGTTCGGCACTCGTTCTGTGGGGAGAGGATCGTAAGGGCGGTCGCCCAGCCAGAAAAGATTGCAAATCTGTCTGCCTGCGGATGGATGATGGCTGTTCCAATGAGGGAGGCGCTTCCTAGGGGTACCGGGCCTCGATTGTACTCCGCAGACCGCCTCGGGCGGTGAACTCGCCGGTCACGACAGCCCAGACAGGTCGGCAGGCTTTGACCACGTCCTGCAGGATACGGTTGACGGCGTTTTCGTAAAAGATACCGAGATTCCGGTAAGCGTGGATATAGAGCTTCAGTGATTTGAGCTCGAGGCAGGCCTTGTCGGGCATGTAGCGCAGCCGAATCGTTCCGAAATCAGGCAGGCCAGTTTTCGGACAGATCGCTGTGTATTCGGGGATCTCAATGGTGACCTCGTAACCTTTATATTGGTTCGGCCACGTTTCAATGTCCGGAAGCGGTGCGGAAATCCCGCTTTTTGCGTGGGACTCGTTATAGCCGAGTCGCGTCGCGGTTCGCGCGGATCGCCGGGCTTTCTTGTTGTCAGGCTTCACGATGTCACGCCTCACGTCAGACCTGCTTCATCCATTCGACCTGTCCGATCTTCTCCAAATCGAAATACAACGTGACCCACGGACACTTCATGTCCGGGTACACTTCGCAAAATCCGCCCTTTCGCACCCCGCCGCAGGGACCGTGGCTCATGAACTTTGGGCATTCGGCTTTGAGCAAGCCGGGAACCGGCGGACGCTTATGCACGCCTCCCGCGTGCTCGGCGCCGCTGTCTTCTCCCGGAATGATGACGCGCAATGACATGGCACCCTAGTGTAAGATGGATTCGACCTCATCAGCAATCGTTGTGTCAATCTGGAGCGAACGCGAACAGCGAGGCATTAGGTGAACGGTGTGGAGTTTAGGGCAAACGGCCTACCGAGCCGAGCAACGCTAGGCCTTCTTTCGCCGCTCGTGGGCCTTCTGTGACGTTGCATTGAACCAGCGCGAATTATAAGCTAGGTACTGTGCTAGCGACAATAGTCGCCGTGAAGCGGATTTGCAATTGACACGGTTTTCTAGCCTTTGCTACACTCACTCGCTTGGAAAATCGGATCAATCAGCGGGTTTGCACCGCAAGGCATTTTCCCGCAATCACGGCCGATCCCCATCGACATGGCCTCAAGTTGGCCCGCTGACACATCGCGAGGGCCGGCGAACAGCAGGGAGGGTATCCAATGAGTCTTGATTACGTCAAATTCACTCCGGGGTTCGGGAAATTCATGCCGAAGGAGTATCGAGACATGGTCGAGCACGGGCCTTTCGGTCGAAAGGTCGGGGTTGCCCAGATGGGGACCTTCAAGGAGATCCTCGAGGAGCATCCCATGTGCGCCGGTTGTGCGATGACCCTCTTTATCAGGCTGGCCATCATTTCGTTTCCAAATCCCGAGGATACGATTACGGTCGGGACAGCTGGCTGTGGCCGCCTAGCCCTCTCCCAAGCTGCCATTCCGTTCGTGTATGGCAACTATGGCGATACCAATGGCGTAGCAAGCGGACTTTCTCGCGGGCTTCGGTTGCGATTCGGCGACAAACCCAAAGATGTCGTCGTGTTGGCAGGCGACGGCGGTTTGGCCGACATTGGATTCTCGCAAGTCCTGCACTCCTGGTTCCGGAAAGAGAAGTTCACGACGATCATGCTGGATAACGAGGTCTACGGCAATACCGGCGGGCAGGAAAGTGGTATGACCAACCGCGGTGCGGTGCTGAAGATGGCGCCGTTGGGCAAGAAGTTCGAGAAGATAAATATGGTCGAAATGGCCAAAGTTGCTGGTTGTGCCTACGTGGCGACCGTTGTGCCGAACAACCCCCGTCGGGTCGAAAGCGCGATTAAGAAGGCCGTCCTCATTGCCCGCGAAGTCGGCCCGACGTATATCCAAGCCTACACCTCCTGCAACATTGAGTATGCGATCCCGACTGACAAAGTCATGGAAGATGCCAAGAACGTCGAGAACGACCGCTACCAGTTCACCGAGTTTATTACGGACGACGCCAAGCAGTACCTGGCTGATCGCTATGGGTATAAGGAATTTCAGGCAAAGCCGGCTGTCGCGGTTTCTCAAACGTAACCCAGTCGGGAAGCGAGCAGCGCGGGACGTCGCACAGAAGGAGGAGAAGCCATGGCGAAACGGTTTAATATCCGGATGGCCGGGGTGGGCGGGCAAGGCGTGGTGACCGCCTCGCATATTCTGAGTACCGCGGTCATTAATGCTGGCGGCGAAAGCACAATTGTGCCGTTCTACGGGTCAGAAAAGCGCATGGCGCCGGTCGAGAGCTATGTGCGGGTGTCGGATGAGCCGATCTATGAGATCGGGGAGATCACGTTTCCGCACATCATTATCATCTTCCATCCGCAAGTCATCACGCATGGGAAGTCTTACACAATGCCGTTCTATTTTGGGTTGAAGGAAGACGGAGTCGTGCTGATCAACCACGACGGGCCGATGAAGCTCCAAACGGATCATGCGCGTGAACTGGAGGAGCGCCGAGCGAAACTGTTCTATCTGCCAGCCACCAAGATCTCGCTAGAGGTGTCGGGGATGGATTTGGCGACGAATATGGCGCTGATGGGCGCGATCGGGTGCATTACTGGCCTTACGAATTTGGACGCATTGGGCCAGGCGGTGAGAGACCGATTTTTGGGTAAGGGATTCGTGGTCTCTGGCGGAACAGCGGCCTTGGACAGCGTGGTGGAGCGGAAGTTCAAGAAGAAGCAGGAACTCATCGAAAAGAATATGGCAGTGATCGCGGCAGGCTGGAAGTACGCGGCCGATAACGGCTGGGATGAAATCAGTAAAGCGACCAAACGGGTGGAAGCTGCCACCGCCAGGGTTTAAATTCCTGACGAAAAGGGGATCTGATGTACCTTGTAGCCGACATCAATGTAGATATTTGTGCGCAAACCAGTTGTAAGCTGTGTACGCAGTACTGCCCCGAGGCGAACACCATTCTCTACAACGACCAGTTGGGCAAAGAGAAAGGGTACAAGTACGGAGCGGCTTATGTGGCCGTGGATCGCTGTAAGGGATGTGCACAGTGCGTTTGGGTCTGTGACAACATGGCGAAGCATCATGCCATCAAGATGGTGATGATCGACCAATTACCCAAGGCGGCGATCACAGAAAACGTGAGATACGGCGAGAAGTCCACCACCGCCTTACTGACGAGTCCTGTGGTCGGATAGGCGAGACAACAAAGGGAGAGAAGGGCGTGCAGACGACACAGCAGACGCGAGAAAAAATCATCGTTCCCGGGCCGGCCGGGTTTCATCCGCCGTCCGCTGCACAGCTCGGGGTGACCTTGCCTGAGCCAGGCCAAGGGCTGTGGTACGGGCATCACGAGGACGAAGAGAAAGTGATGGAAGAGATCGCGCGTCAGATGCTGACGCGTCCCAACGCCACGATCTTCCCAGGGCCGTTGGTGCTCTGGGCCTGGAACGAACATGCGGTGGAGAAAGCTAAAGCGGTTCTGGAAATTGCCGCACAGATTCCGGATGTGCTGATCATCCCCATGCCTGATTATCGCCCGAAATATCCCAAAATCGATCCGGAGGAAGTCATTAATCCAAATCATCCAAACCTGACCATTTGGGGCAACAAGATCGAGGCTTGTCTCTTCGTGGGTGTGCACTGTCACTACGCCAATCTCACGCTGAAGATGATTCGGGCGGGAACGAACTGCTGCACGAGCGCGCTCTGTGCCGAGCAGGGGCACGAAGACGCGATGCTGACCATCCGAGATTGCGACGCGGCGAAGCTGCGGCGGGTCGCGCAGGTCATCAAGCGGGTGCGGGAAGAGATGGGGCTCAAGCTGCCAGAAAACGGTGAGAATGTCCGGTTCACCGGCACACAGTCCAGGGTGCACGGCGGCAAGACACACACGAATCCTCTCGAGTTCACGCCGACGGCGGATTTAGCCGGGGCCTCGGCCTACGGACACCGACCTGAGCATATGCACAGCGAAGCCTGAGCGAGAGCGAACAGCCGGTCCATAGATCGCGGGCTGAGGACACGAGAAAGGATCGGGCGGTAGATGCCTTCCGCTATTAGCTGCATGCGATGAGCTCACAATCCAAGAGGTGCCACCATGAGCGAATCTCTGGAGACCGAAGTCAAGACCAATCCGCAAGGTGACCCGATCACTAGTGTGGCGGCTCCCAAGCCTGCGGATGTCAAGAAGGATCCACACGCAGAGGCTAAGAAGCAGCGCGTGGTCACGCCGGAATACATGTTTCTCGAGGCGCCGAGGACACGCGAATTCATCACGGGAAGTGAAGCGGCTAAAGAAGCGGTGCGTCGCTCGAACGTGGACTTCGCGGTGGCCTATCCGATCACGCCTCAAAGCGAGACCATGCAGCTCATCGGCGTGTTATACGGCGAGGGGTACGTAAAGGAATACTACCGCGGCGAAGAGGAATACGGTGTGATGTCCGCCATCGCTGGGGCGTCGCGCGCGGGCGTGCGGTGCTTTACCGCCACGGCGGGGCCTGGCACGCTGCGCGGTATCGAGCCGATCGCGTCATGGCCGGGGCACCGGCTGCCGGCCGTGATTATGTTCACATGCCGTGTGGTCAATGCGCCGCTCGCGATTCAACCCGATAATATCGAAATTTCGTACCTGCTGAATTGCGGATTGATCCTCTTTCATGCCGAGAACCAGCAGGATATGTTCGATTTCATCATGAAGGGATTCATCATCGGGGAGAAGAACGACGTGACGCTACCGGTTGGCGTCGCCTGCGACGGCTTCTTCGTGACCCATGCGCGGGGCTATGTGTACATGCAGGATCGGAGCCTCAAGCTCCCTCCGCGGGACCCCTGGCGTGGCGCCGTTCCCGTCCTGGATGCGGAGAATCCGCCAGCTCGTCTGTCTCGTGATGCACCGGTTCAGAAGTCCAACTTCATGGCGTATAACATTCATGCCGTCTGGCAGCAGGAAGTCTGGGCGGCGGTCGAGCGTTCACGGAAGTATATCAACAAGTACATGGGCGGGCTCTGTACCGCGGAGAACACGGAGGATGCAGACGCCATTCTGGTCGCGTCCGGCAGTGCGGTGGCCCAATCGCGTGAGGCGATCAGGCTGTGCGCCGAGAAAGGGATCAAGGTAGGCCTGATCAAGATCCGCTCACTACGGCCGTTCCCGACACAGGAACTCCGCCAACTTTGCGCCAACGCGAAGCTGATCGTGATTCCAGAGTTCAATTACGTGGGATGGCTGGCCAAGGACGTCGCGGCGGCGATCTACGGGCACTCCAAGGCTAAGATCATCGCCGGGCCTCGCGTGTACGGCGGGCAGTCCATGCCGGTGGAACTGATTGTGGATGAGGTCGAGTGTGGGCTGACCGGAAAGAAATCCACCAATGTCCCGCTCTCTCAGGTCATGGGAGCGACGGACGTGGACCCCGCCGCGGTTGCGCACTTCATGCGCAGCATCTAAGCGACTGCTGCCAGAAACGAAAGGGCCTGCTCCCGTCTGGGAGAGGCCCTTTTTCTTTGCCTGCCGCGTATCTTGTCACTCGTGAAGTATGCAGCGCAGGAAAAAGGCGAGCTCCACCTCACGCGAGGCGCACGACAAGTTAACCCTGCAATTCCTCCTCGATCAACTCTTCGCTTTCAGGCATGCCGTAGGCGATGAACTTGGCGTAGGAAAGATAAATCATGCTGCTATCGCGCATGGCCTTAGCGCCATATGCCATGCGCTCCAGTTTTCTGGTGTCGGCGGATTCGGAGGTGCGGAGCGAGGTCACGTGCTCTTCGAGAGCTTTGTTGTACCGCGCCATTGCCTGCTCGACTTCGTGGTACGCCTGTAGGATCGCGTCGGTCATGACAGCACTCCCTTCGCGAGGGTAAGATACACTACTCTCTTTCTGAGGGTCAACCTGACGCGATGGTGGCTTGGGCTCGATTATCACCGCCAGTCCTTCAGGCACTCTCCCGCGTGGCAGGCGTGGACTGTGCGGCGCCCGAAGCAAAGACGGTGCAGGAAATCGCGCGTGGCGTTGCTACCCTGTTTTCCCTCTTCACGCGGCAACGTGATGGACTTGTCGAGCCGTATCTGGAGAGAGGCGATCTGCGACGGGCCTATGTAGCCTATTACGTTCCGGTCAACCTGGCGAAGGTGCAGTCGCTGCTCGCGGAGTTGCCCATCTGGCCGACAGATCCGGTCTCGGTCGGAAGACCATTCAGAGTCCTGGATATCGGGAGCGGACCGGGGACGGCCGTACTGGCCGCGTTGGATTGGATGACGGGCGCGCCCAATCTGTCGGTGCGGCCGCTTGAGTGTGTCGCGATAGACCGTTCGCCGATGGCACTCAGCGATTGCGCATCGCTATGGGAAACGTATAGGAGTCTGGTGCGGGCGTCCGGTGGACAGTTGCGGACGGTCTGCGAGAATGTCGAGCGGATCTCTCTGCGGAGGCGCTGGAAGCGACAGTTCGGCGAATCCTTCGACCTCATTGTGCTGGCCAACACCCTCGGGGAACTTTTTACCTCGGTATGCGATCCGCTGGCTTCAAGAGTCACGCTGGTCGGCTCTCTTCTGGACCTCCTCGACCCGGCAGGCACGTTGATGATCGTCGAGCCGGCGTTGCGGGACACCTCGCGCGCCCTGCATCGGCTGCGCGACCGACTGCTCGAGGACAAGGTCTGCACCGTCTACGGCCCATGTGTGCATGAGCAGGCCTGTCCGGCCTTGGCCAAGGCGGAGGATTGGTGCCATGAAGAACGCCCGTGGTTGCCGCCGCCAATTGTGTCGGTAATCGATCGGGAAGTAGGATTGATCAAGGACGCGCTGAAGTTCTCCTATCTGTTGCTGCGCAAGGATGGTCGGACGATTGTGCCGAGGCGGACGGATGTCTACCGTGTCGTGAGCGAGTTGCGGGAGATGAAGGGCGAAAAACGGGTCTGGCTATGCAACGAGGCGGGAAGGCTGGAAGTGGGCCGCCTCGACCGAATGCGTTCGGAGACGAACGCCTCGTTTGATGTCTTTCATCGAGGTGCGATTGTGAGGATCGACCAGATCGTGCGTGGGCAACGGAAAGGACGAGAAGCCTCAGTTGGACGGATTCTGGAATCCGCCACCGTAGAGCTCGTCCGGCCTGTATAAGGCAGCACGGTAGGTCTGGACCCCGGCAAGAAGGTTCATCCAACCCGCATGCCCCAGGGCACGTGATCCCCTGTGGCAAGGCTCAAAGACGAAGCCTCGCGAAAGAAAAAGACGGATCTTGCGAGTTGATGCTATTGGGCTGGCCGTTTTTGTGTCGTGATTGACGGAGACAAGGGGCGTTTCGCGAAGACATGAGTTCTGCAGCCGAGCAAATGAGAGGTTGAGCGCGGTTGACGATCCGTTGTGAGCAGCGGGTGATAGATGCCTCGGCATTGGAGCACAGCGGGTATCCTCCTCCCGCCAGAGAGCTGACGGCTGAACGCCCGAGGGCGAGGACAATCAGTCCGCCTCCGGTTCCGAGCTGCCATGGATATGAGTGACGCGGTCATCATCAAAGAGTTCTGCCATCTCCTCGGCCATGAGTTCTCGGTCGCTCGGAACCGCAACCAGAGGGACCTCTTTTCGTGCCTTGGGCTGATCGGGCTCAGCAATTTCGGCGGGCTTCCGCTGGGGAGATGTAGATTCGCTCATATCATTATTGAGAGACGCTGAAACAAGCGTAAAGGGGCTACTCGAACGCTTCCAATGACGATTTCTCCGGAAATCGGTGCTGACAAGCGGAGCAGGTCAGAAAGTAGATGGCTTCTCGTACCGACAGGGTCGCTCGAAAATTCAGGGTCACACCGCGATGCTGGCATGTCGGACAGGATATCTCCTTGAGGCGGTACGGAATGTCCGGCTGGGTGCGAAGATAAAATTCCATGTCCGTATAAACCGGGAAGGTGTAACGGCAGGCCGTGCACATGCCTTTCCATTCCCCATCCGGCTGCATCGTCTGGCGGTCGATCATGAAACGACTTCCCTTGCAGATCGCGCAGCGGACTTCGGCCAGGCGTGATTCTACTTCTTCAACGGACAGCCTGGTCATCGCGGGTGACCCTCCGCTCAAGCCTTTCTGTATGAATAAGTATAGCGGCCATTGCCATAAGACTGCAACCTGTCTGAGGCCGACTCCTGTGCCGTTCCGGCCAAACCTTCCCTCAAATCATGGTCATGAAGCGGGCGCCGGATTGCCGGTTGTTCTACGGAATGGTGTGCTTCTCTTCTCCGAGCCGCTTTCCACACCTTGACGGAAGCACGCCCACTCGATACCTTAAGATCCATGCACTTCATCACGAATTCGTTGCTGGTGGGGAACAGCGACGACGCGCACGAACCAGCGCCGTTTGTGAGTGGGCTCCTGCTGGTGGCCGGCGAATATCAGGTACAGCCTCCGCCGTGGGTTTCGTACCATGTCGTTCCCTTAAAAGAGTTTGCGGTTGTCGATCCGCTCGATCTGCACCGTGCAGTGGAGTGGCTGGAACGACATGTCCCGTCGGGGCGTGTGATGGTTTGTTGTCGGGCGGGCATGGGCCGTTCGGTATCGGTGGCCATCGCCTATCTCTGTTGTGTGGAAGGCATGACGTATGACGATGCGGTGAAGCTTGCATCGGCACGGCGTCCAGGAGCCGCACCGCTCCCCAAACTCCGGGAGACCATTCAGGTTGTGCAACGGATGCGACAGGAACACAAGTGTGCGGCTGAATCTCGCGATAGGCCAACCGATCCCACCTGTGGCCGCTTGTAACTAACATGTCGTGTTCCCTCGAGGGCTACGTCTGTCTGAAGCTCCATGCCTGAACTGCCGGAAGCAGAGGTCATCGCTCGCCAACTTCGAAGCCGAATCGTCGGCGGTGTTGTCCGAGATTGCTGGGTCGGCCGTGCGGACATGGTACAGGAAGGGTTGTCCACGCTGGCGTGGTACCGCGGCTCCAGGATTATCGCGGTGGATCGGCAGGGCAAATGCCTGGTGTTCGCTTTGTCGCGCGGAACAGAGGTGCGGTATATCGTCGGGGAACTCGGGATGACTGGCCGCTTCCTGTTCAAGGCAGTGGGCGAACGGTTTCCTCAGCATACGCATTTCACGCTGTACCTAGACGGGGCGGCGGAGCCTGAAGTGCGCTACCGGGATCCCCGGCGGTTCGGGAGAATTTATTTGTTGGATCGCCAAGGATTGGACCGTTTTGTCGCCCGACGGTTCGGTTGTGATCCACTGGTAACGACGCAGGAAGACTTCCTGCGTCTCCTGCGTGCGCACCGAGGGCGGCTCAAGCCGCTGTTGATGCACCAACAGATTATCGCCGGAATCGGGAACATCTACGCGAACGAAATTTTATTTCGCGCCGGCCTTCACCCCTATCGATGTGCCAGCCGCCTGCGAAAGCAGGCTGCCGAGCAGCTGTACCAAGCCATGCGGGACGTGCTGCAAGAGGCCATCGAATACGGAGGCTCCAGCATCCGGGATTTTTTTGCACCGGATGGAACGAAGGGGCGGTACAGACAGCGACATCTCGTCTACGGAAAAGCGGGAGAGCCTTGCCCAAACGGCTGTGGCCGACGTATCAAGCGGCTGCGGGGGGAACGCAGTTCCTTCTATTGTCCAGCGTGTCAGCGAAACGACCGGTCAAAAAATTTCTTCCTTGACTAGCACGTGCACATTTCCGTACACTGCTCTCCCCTCTTAAGCTTAGGAATCCAATAGCTTAGGTCTTCCTGGCCGATCGGAAGCAGGTAGGACTTCTGAGCCCGCCCGGTAGGCCCTTTGGAGGATTGAGGCGGGCAGGAGATTCCGCTACTCTAGCCCTCCCGTTGTGTTGATGTCGGCAAAAGGAGTTCCAGGCAATGGCAAAAGTGCTCGAGGGCCCCGGGATGGGGCTGATGAAAAAGTGGGGGATTGCAGTTCCCAATTATGTTGTTGTGTCCTCAGCCGACGAGTTGGCGAAGCTAGGGCAGGCCAATGACTGGCTGAAAGAGGCAAAGCTGGTCGTCAAGGCTCATGAAGCGCTCGGTTCCCGCTTCAAGCTCGGGCTTGTAAAAGTTGGCTTGGACCTCCCCGGTGCGGAAGCGGCTGCGAGGGAGATGCTAGGGCGCCAAGTGGGCAGCCTCACGGTCTCTCAAGTCATCGTATCGGAAATGATTCCCCACAAAGAAGAGTACTATGCGGCGGTGAAATCCACCCGCGAGGGGGCGGACGTTCTTGTCGCGAACTGCGGTGGAATCGAGGTGGAGTCGAACTGGGACCGGGTGAAGCGGCTCTCGGTCGAAATCGGCACGACGCCCTCACGGGATGCGCTCGACGGGCTGGCCAAGGAGGCTGGCTTCACGGGAGACCTCGCCACGAAGATCGCCGATTTCGTTGGGAAGTTGTTTGCTTGCTTCGACAACGAAGATGCGCAATACCTCGAGGTGAATCCGGTCGCGATGCGAGAAAGTGACGGCGAACTCGTGGCGCTCGACGCGGTTACACTGCTCGATGCGGACGCCAAGTTCCGGCATCCCGATTGGAATTTCCCGTTCGCTGCGGAATTCGGCCGTCCCTATACCAAGAACGAGTTGGAAGTAATGGCGGTGGACGCCAAAATCAAGGGCTCAGTGAAGTTCATCGAAATTCCCGGCGGGGATGTGGCCATGTTGCCGGCCGGCGGCGGGGCGAGTGTCTATTATTCGGACGCCGTGGTTGCCCGTGGAGGGAAATTGGCAAACTACGCCGAGTATTCTGGTGATCCGCCGGATTGGGCTGTTGAAGTCCTCACGGAAAAGGTCTGTTCTTTACCCGGTATCAAGCACATCATTGTGGGCGGCGCGATTGCAAACTTCACCGACGTTAAGAAGACGTTCGGCGGCATCATCGCCGGGTTCCGAAAGGCGAAGGCCGAAGGCAAGTTGAACGGGGTGAAAATCTGGGTGCGCCGCGGCGGGCCACGCGAAAAGGAAGGGCTCGATGCGATGCGCGCGTTGAAGGACGAAGGCTTCGACATCCACGTGTTCGACCGCTACACGCCGCTGACCGACATCGTCGACATGGCACTCCAAAAACCGTGACGCGCGATGAGTAGGGCAACGGGCGGGGGGTCGACCACTCCTTGTCATTCGTTACCCGTCACGGTTGGTTAAAAGGGGGAAAAGGGGAGACCCTGATGAGTATTCTCGCGAACAAAGACACTCGGGTGGTGATCCAAGGAGGAGTGGCCGGCTTGAATGCCGCGCGTCGGATGGCCGAGTTCTGTTACATGATCAAGCGTCCGCTGAACGTGGACGCGTTCGTCTATCCACCGGACGCGGGCAAGACCAACGAAGTACCGTATGGCAGCGGGCTGGTGACGATCCCGGTGTACAAGAGCGTTGCAGAGGCAACCGCCAACCATCCGCAGATCAATACAAGCCTTGTCTACATCGGAGCCGACCGAGCCCTAGCTGCAGGAATGGAGGCGCTCAACGATCCGAAGATTCAGCTCGTGTCGATGATCACGGAAGGCGTGCCTGAGAAGGATGCGAAGTTGCTCGGCCGTCATGCGGTCAAGCTGGGCAAGATCTTCAACGGGCCTTCCTCTATCGGGATTATTTCGGCGGGCTCCTGCCGACTCGGCGTCATCGGTGGCGCGTTCGACAACCTCGTCGCCTGCAAGCTCTATCGCGAGGGCTCATTCGGCGTCATCACGAAATCAGGCGGCCTCTCGAACGAGATTATCTGGATCTGTTCCCAATTCGCTGATGGCATCACCACTGCGATCGGCATCGGCGGCGACGCTTATCCCGGCACGGATTACGTCACCTATTTAGAGATGTTCGAACGGGATCCTCAAACAAAGGCGGTGGTGATCGTCGGGGAGATGGGTGGCGATTTGGAGGAGCGGGCGGCCGAGTGGTACGGCACAAAGAAGCGGCGGATCAAACTCCTGGCGGTGGTGTCCGGGTTCTGCCAAGAAAGCCTGCCCAAGGGCATGAAGTTCGGCCACGCTGGTGCCAAGGAAGGCTTGAAGGGCGAAGGGTCTGCCCGTTCGAAGTCGGAAGCGCTCAAGAAAGCGGGCGCGATCGTCCCGCCAACCTTCGGTGCCTTAGGTCCGGCCATCAAGGAAGTGTACGAAGAATTCGTCAAGACGGGGCAGGTCGTGCCGATCCCCGACTTGAGCCCGGCCGATTTGCCGAAGCTCCCCAAGACCGTCGACGAAGCCCTCAAGACCGGCGAAGTCGCGGTGGCGCCGCTGATTAAGACCACGATCAGTGACGATCGCGGCGACGAACCGCTCTACGACGGCTACCCCGCTTCGGAATTGATCAATAAGGGTTACGACATTCCCCACATCATCGGTCTCCTCTGGGACAAACGGCTCATCTCCCGCCAGGAAGCTGAGATCATCAAGCGGATTATCATGTTGTCCGCTGATCACGGTCCCTGCGTGAGTGGTGCACTGGCCACGATCATCGCGGCCTGTGCCGGGATCGGCATGGCTCAGGCGGTCGCGGCCGGCCTGATCATGATCGGGCCTCGGTTCGGCGGTGCGGTCACCGACGCCGGCCGCTATTTCAAGTACGCGGTGGACAACAAGATGACAGTGGACGAATTCCTTTCGTACATGAAGCAAAATGTCGGCCCGGTTCCTGGCATCGGCCATCGCGTCAAGAGTGTGCGAAACCCAGACAAGCGGGTGAAAGAGTTGGTCGGCTATGTCAAGAGTCTCGGCATCAAGACGCCGCACTTGGACTTCGCTTTGGAGGTTGAGAAGGTGACCTCGGCGAAAAAAGAGAACCTGATCCTGAACGTGGACGGGACGATAGCGGCCGTCCTTGTGGATCTGGGCTTCCCCGTTGACAGTCTGAATGGCTTCTTCATTCTGGCCCGAACGATCGGCCTGATCGGTCACTGGGTCGATCAGAAACGCCAGGACAGCCGGCTGATCCGGCTGTTCGACTATCTGGTCAACTATGCCGCGCCCAGGCGGCGTGAGGTGCCGCCTCTGAAATAGCACGTCGCCAAGAGCAAACGGCGAATAGCTTGTGGTTGCCTGCTGTTGGCTGTTCACCTTGAGGTGAAGGGAGTTCCATGTCGCTGGAAATAGCCAAAACACTGTATGCTTCAATGCCGGAGAAGCTGGCGAAGGCGCGCAAGAAGTTCGGCCGCGCGCTTACGCTGACGGAAAAGATTCTCGTGGCGCACGTCGACAATTTCGACACCCAGGTATGGGAGCGGGGCAAGGCCATGTTGGCGCTGCGGCCGGATCGGGTCGCTATGCAGGATGCGACAGCGCAAATGGCCATGCTGCAGTTCATGCAGGCCGGCAAGAAGAAAGTCGCCGTGCCGAGCACGATCCATTGCGACCATCTGATTCGCGCGGAAGTCGGTTCACAGAAAGATTTGCTGCGTGCGATGGACGAGAACCGAGAAGTTTATAACTTCCTTGCCTCGGCTGCGAAGAAGTACGGGATCGGATTCTGGAAGCCTGGCTCCGGCATCATCCATCAGGTCGTCCTCGAAAACTACGCCTTCCCCGGCGGGTTGATGATCGGGACGGATTCCCATACGCCCAATGCCGGTGGCCTCGGCATGCTGGCAATCGGCGTCGGCGGGGCCGACGCGGGCGAGGTCATGGCTGGGCTTCCGTGGGAAGTCCTCCATCCCAAGCTTGTTGGGGTCCGGTTGACTGGCAAATTGAACGGCTGGGCGTCTCCGAAGGATGTGATCCTGTATATCTGCGGCTTGCTCACAGTGAAAGGGGGTACGAACAAGATTCTGGAGTATTTCGGCCCCGGTGCCGAGACCATCAGTTGCACGGGAAAGAGTACGATCACCAACATGGGTGCCGAGTTGGGTGCTACGACGTCGATATTTCCGTTCGACCAGAAAATGGTGGCGTACTTGAATCTCACGGACCGAGCGGATATCGCAAACCTGGCCCTAGCGAATCGCGAGTTGCTCACTGCCGATCCGGAAGTGCTGCAGTCGCCGGAGAAGTACTTCGACCAAATTGTCGAAATCGACTTGTCGAAACTCGAGCCGTATGTGGTCGGGCCGCACACGCCGGACCTGGCCAGGCCAATCTCCAAGATGGCAGCGGAAGCCAAGGAAAAGGGGTATCCGGTCGAACTCAAGGCGGCCTTGATTGGCAGTTGTACCAACTCCTCTTATGAAGATATTAGCCGTTCAGCCCACGTTGCTCGCCAGGGACTGAAGGCTGGACTCAAGGCGAAGACCGCATTTCTGGTCACACCCGGCTCCGAGCGAATCTTCCACACGATGCAGCGGGACGGCTTCTTGGAGGCCTTCGAGCAGATGGGGGCCACCGTCCTGGCTAACGCCTGTGGTCCCTGTATCGGTCAATGGAAGCGAGCTGACGCTGTCAAGGGCCGGGCGGACTCGATTGTCAGCTCGTTTAACCGGAACTTCCCCGGCCGCAACGACGGCGTCAACGAAACTCTCTCCTTCCTTGCGAGCCCCGAGATCGTGACGGCGTATGCTTTTGCAGGAGATCTTACCTTCGATCCGGTGCACGGGACGCTAAAAGGAGCAGACGGCCGAGAATTCCGCTTTGAGCCCCCGCAGGGCGAGGAGCTGCCGGCAAAGGGTTTTGCGAAAGGTGAAGAAGGTTACGTTCCCCCCGCCGAGGACGGCGAGGCGCTCACGGTGGACATCCCTCCCGACAGCGAGCGGCTGCAGTTGCTCCAACCGTTCCCACGCTGGGATGGGCAAGATTTCATCAAGCTGCCGTTGCTCATCAAGACCAAAGGAAAGACGACGACGGATCACATTTCACCGGCTGGCCCGTGGCTCAAGTATCGGGGGCATCTGGACAAGATCAGCGATAATATGTTCCTTGGCGCCAACAACGCGTTCTACCCGGAGATCGGGAAGGGCACCGACGTGCTGACGGGCGAGTCGGGACTCACGATCGCGCAGATCGCCCGGCGTTACAAGGCGAAGGGCATCGGGTCAGTGGTGGTCGGCGACGAGAACTACGGTGAGGGGAGCAGCCGCGAGCATGCGGCCATGTCGCCACGTTATCTGAATGTTCGTGTGGTGCTGACCAAGAGTTTCGCGCGCATCCACGAGACGAATCTGAAAAAGCAAGGGATTCTTCCGCTAACCTTCGCCGATCCGGCCGATTATGACAAGATCGAGCAGTACGATCGGATCAGCGTCATGGGGCTGAGAGACTTGACACCGGGCAAGCCGGTCCGAGTCATCATTCACAAGCCGGATGGCAAAGAGATTGCCATTCAGGCGAACCACAGTTTGACGGAACAGCAGATCGGATGGTTCAAGGCTGGATCGGCCTTGAATGCTCTGAGTTGAAGACCAACGGTTCGCAGTCCGGTGCGGGTCCGCGTCGTGACGATTCGCCCGTTGCAGTCGAAGAGCAACGGAGATCCGGCGTGCATGTGCGGATGCCAGCGGGTCGGTGAGCTGGCTGGCCTGACGACCTTGGCATTGGACATCGGGCTCAGGCCACCACAAAACATCCTTATCATCAACGGAGGGGTGAGCGATGGGGTACGTGAAACTGACACCACCGACAAGGGGACAAAAAATCACGATGGGACCGGATGGGAAGCTCAACGTGCCGGACAATCCGATTGTGATGTTCATCGAAGGCGATGGAACCGGACCGGACATCTGGGCTGCCTCCGTGCGCGTGTTCGATGCGGCGGTGCAAAAGGCCTACGGTGGTAAGCGAAAGATCGAGTGGTTCGAAGTGTACGCCGGGGAGAAGTGCAACAAAATCTACGGTGAAAACACCTGGCTGCACGACGATACCTTGGTTGCTTCCAAGGAATACATGATCGGAATCAAGGGGCCGTTGACCACCCCGGTCGGCGGCGGGTTCCGCAGCATCAACGTGACCCTTCGGCAACTGCTTGATTTGTATGTCTGCCAGCGCCCGGTCAAGTGGTACACCGGGGTGCCGGCGCCGGTGAAGAAGCCTCACCTGGTAGATATGGTGATCTTCCGAGAAAACAGCGAAGACATCTACGCCGGTATCGAATGGGAAAAGGGCACGCCCGAGGTGAAGAAGGTCATCGACTTCCTGCAGAAGGAAATGGGTGTGAAGAAAATCAGGTTCCCGGAGACGTCCGGCATCGGGGTGAAGCCGATCAGCGAGGAGGGCACCCACCGCCTGGTGCGTGCCGCGATCAACTGGGCGCTGGCCAACAAGCGCAAGAGCGTGACGCTGGTACACAAGGGCAATATTATGAAATTCACCGAGGGCGCGTTCCGCAAGTGGGGCTATGAACTGGCGAAGAAGGAATTCCCGGACCAGACGGTTGCCTGGGATGACTGCGGCGGCAATCCGCCTCCCGGGAAGCTCTTGATCAAAGACGCGATAGCCGACAACTTCCTGCAGCAAATTCTTACCAGGCCGGCCGAGTACGACGTGATTGCTACGATGAACCTGAACGGTGACTACATTTCCGATGCGCTCGCGGCACAGGTGGGTGGGCTCGGCATCGCACCGGGCGCCAACATCAACTATGTGACCGGCCACGCCTGGTTCGAGGCGACCCATGGGACCGCGCCCAAGTACGCGGGGCAGGACAAAGTCAATCCCGGGGCGGTCTTGCTCTCCGGCGTCATGATGTTGGAGTATATGGGCTGGACCGAAGCGGCGCGGTTGATCGAGAAGGGTATGTCCAAGACGATTGCCAACGGGACGGTCACCTATGACTTTGCCCGGTTGATGAGAGAAGAGGGGCGGACGGACGTCAAGGAGATCAAGTGCTCCGAGTACGGGACGGAAATCATCAAGAACATGGAATAGTAGCGGACGGCGAGCGGTGCGAGGTGAGAGGCGAGGAGCGTAGGGGGAGGCTTTCCATACTTGCCGCCGACTCCCGGCCACCAGCCCATTAGTGTCATGGCCGCAGAAAATTACGATACCCAGAACGTCATCGATCAGGAGGAAATCCTTCGGCCGAAGATGGTCACGGTAGAGATCGCTGGGAAGACGTATCAGGTGCCAGAGGGGATCACCGTGATCAAGGCGCTCTGGTACACGGGGCAAGAGGTCATCCGTGGCGCTGGATGTCTCGGCGGATTCTGCGGCGCCTGCGCGACCTACTACAGGACGAAAGACGATCCTAAGGTCAAGACCTGTCTGGCTTGTCAGACCGCAGTGGAAGACGGCATGTCCTTTTCCATGGTGCCGCCGTTTCCCGCCCGGAAGGCCATCTATGATATTTCCAAACTGGAGGATCCTAAGCAGGACCTCTTCAATCTCTATCCAGAAGCGCCTCTCTGCCGGAACTGCAACGCCTGCACCGAAGCCTGTCCGCAAAAAATCGATGTCCGCGAGGGAGTCTGGAAGGCAGTCTTTGGCGATTTCAAAGGCGTCTCCGAGATGTTCATGGATTGTGTCATGTGTGGGCTCTGCGCGCCGGTGTGCATCGCCGACATCGCGCCGAATTTCGTCGCGTTGTATGTCAGCCGTGTCCAGGGCGCCCATTTTACGGAGAAGCCGGAACGGCTTGACCGTCGGATCAAGGAGATCCAGGAAGGCCGATACGACGCGGAATGGAAGAAGATCCTGAGCATGAACGACCAAGAGCTAGCGAACGCGTGCGCGGAAGTGAAATGAAGAAAAAGGCTTTCAGCAATCAGCGATTGGCCCTTAGCCGGAGCGACGAATCGGAGGTGGATGCTTTAGGCTGGCTCGTCCTGACTGTTGGAAGCTAAGAGCTATTCGATGGACATTCACGTTCTTCAGCAAATTGTACACAAGACCCGAGACTTTCGACGTACGCAGACGTTACCCAAGTATTCTCCCGCCGAACGCGATACGCTGATTAGGAAATATCATCCCGATTACCGCGAAAGCGCCTACCGCACGCTCCGCTTCGGCCCCAATGCCGGCGAGAAGACGGTAGTGGAATTGGCTGCCTTGCTCGAAGGTGACAGCCCGATTCCGGATGACCTCGACTTGACGCCGGCCTATACGACGGATGTGCTCGTCGTTGGCGGAGGTGGGGCTGGGTGCGCGGCCGCGCTGCACGCGCACGGACACGGTGCGAAAGTCATCCTAGCCACGAAGCTCCGCTTGGGAGATTCCAACAGCGTGATGGCTCAGGGCGGCATGCAGGTGTCCGTTGCGCCGGAGGATTCGCCCATCCAGCACTTCTTGGATACGCTCAAGGGCGGGCACATGCAGAACGACCGTCAACTGCTCAAAGTGATGGTGGAGGAAGGCCCGTCCGTCGCCAAGTGGCTGATCGAGTTGGGGGTGCTCTTCGATCGGGACGCCGACGGCAATCTGCACGTCAAGCAGGGCGGGGGCAGCTCCAGACCCCGCCTCCTGACCTGCTCCGACTATACGGGGCTGGAAATCATGCGGGTGCTCAAGGACGAGGTGTTGAACCGGAAGATCCAGCTTCTGGAGTTTTGCGCCGTCGTCGAACTGCTGAGCGACGATCATGGTGCCTGCACCGGTGCGATCTTGCGGGATCTGGACAACAAGCGATACATCGTTGTCGCGGCCAAAGCCGTGATTCTAGCAACCGGCGGCATCGGGCGGCTGCATATTCAGGGTTTTCCGACCAGTAACCACTATGGTGCGACCGGCGACGGGCTCTGCTTGGCTTATCGGATAGGGGCCAAGTTGGTCCAGATCGATACGTTCCAGTACCACCCGTCCGGGGCTGTCTATCCTGAGCAATTGGCGGGGGCGCTGGTGACGGAAGGTATCCGATCGGAAGGCGGTCATCTGGTGAATGCGCGGGGTGAACGGTTCGTCAATGAGCTGGACACCCGCGACGTTGTGTCCTCTTCGATCATCCGTGAGTGCGAAGAAGGACGGGGCATCCGCACCATGTCCGGTCGCGTCGGTGTGTGGCTGGACACGCCGTTGCTAGAAGTCGAACACGGACCGGGCACGCTGGAGAAGCATTTCCCTGCGATGGTGCGCCAATACAAACGCTTCGGGATCGATATCAGCAAGGATCCGGTGCTGATCTATCCCACACTGCACTACCAGAACGGCGGTGTAAAGATCGACGTGAACGGCGAATCCGAGGTGCGGAACCTCTTCGTCGCTGGAGAAGCCTCGGGAGGTCTGCATGGACGCAATCGCTTGATGGGTAATTCACTCCTGGATCTGATGGTGTTCGGGAAGCGCTCGGGCACGGTGGCGGCACAGCGGGCCGCCTCGATATCGCAGGGCAAGTTGACGTTGAACCACCTCGCCCGGTTCCGCGCCGAAGCCCGCAAATACGGAGCAACCTTCTCCGTCATCTCGCCGATGGTCTTGCCGGCGTACGCAAAGAAGGAATAGTGAACAGCGTAATAGCGGACAGCCGATAGCTCGCGCCTCGGAAGGAATTGGTTCGGTACCCTGCTATTGGCTTAAAGGAGCACGATGAATATCCACGAATTTCAAGCCAAGCAGTTGTTTGCGCAGTTTGGCGTGCCGGTGCCGCGTGGGAAAGAAATCAGAACGCCGCAGGCCGCGGAAAAATGGGCTGCGCAGTTGAATAGCCAGGTCTTCGTGGTAAAGGCGCAGATCCACGCGGGCGGGCGCGGCAAGGCTGGTGGCGTCAAAATCACGAACGACCGCGCCGTGGTCCCCGTTCTCGCCAAGGAACTGCTCGGCAAGGTGTTGGTCACACATCAAACTGGCCCGAAGGGACGGAAGGTCCGCCGCCTGCTGATCGAAGAGGGGGTGGGGATCGCCAAAGAGCTCTACCTGAGCCTGTTGGTCGACCGCGAATCGGGCTGGCCGGTATTCATCGCCAGCACGGAAGGCGGCATGGAGATCGAAGAAGTCGCCGCGCACACCCCGGAAAAGATCATTAAAGAGCCAATCGACCCGGCGGTCGGGTTCCAAAATTATAACGGCCGCAATCTCGCGTTCGGGCTGGGTCTGCCGTCCATTGAACCGACCCTGCTCACTCCGTTCGTCCAGATGCTCGGCAACCTCTATCGCCTCTTCATGGAGAAAAATGCCTCGCTGGTCGAGATCAACCCGCTGGTTGTCACCACTGACAAAAAGCTGGTCGCCCTCGACGGCAAGGTCACGATCGATGACAACGCCCTCTTCAAGCATGCAGACGTGCAGGCGATGCGCGATCTGCATGAAGAAGAACCGCTTGAGATTGAGGCCGGCGTCAACAACCTGAACTATGTCAAACTGGACGGCAACATCGGCTGCATGGTCAACGGCGCCGGGCTCGCGATGGCGACGATGGACGTGATCAAGCTGGCTGGCAGCGAGCCGGCTAACTTTCTCGACGTGGGCGGTGGAGCGACCAAGGAGACCGTGGCGGCGGGATTCCGCATCCTGCTCAAGGATAAGAACGTCAAGGGCATCTTCATCAACATCTTCGGCGGCATTGTACGCTGCGAGCGGATCGCCCACGGCGTCATCGAGGCGGCGAAAGAAGTCAATGTTAGGGTGCCTGTCGTCGTGCGGCTCCAGGGGACGAACGCAGAGGAAGGCCGGAAGCTGCTGCTGGAGTCTGGACTGAAAGTCGATGTGGCGACGGATTTGTGGGAGGCAGCGCAGAAGATTGTGAGGATGACGGGGAAGAAGCGGAAGAAGGCGGTGGCGACGGCGTGAAGAGGGGGAGCGGGCTGGCCGCGCCTGCACTGCTCAGACGCTCCGGCTCGACCGCACTAAGCCCCTCATCTGCTTGCCTGCGGAACTTGTTCCGTTCTGAGCTTCGCTTGAACGGAACTTCGGACAGTCCTCTCAACTTTCAAAGCCTCATGGCTGGGCTCACCCGTGTGCGTATTGCGGGGTGACCGTTAAAGAGGGAGATCCAGATCTAGTGGTTGAGAAGCAATTTCCTGAGGACATCGGAGGGTTCCTCTTCAGGCGAGTGTGGCACAAAGGATGCCATGAACAATACCTAGATCAGGGTGAAGAAATTTGAGCCACTGGGTCTCTAATTGCGACGTGGAAACCTAGGATGGGAAATCCGACATGAGCATTCTGGTCGATAAGAACACCCGCGTGGTGGTGCAGGGGATTACGGGGAAAGAAGGCTCGTTTCATGCGATGCAGTGTAAGGCCTATGGCACGCAAGTCGTCGCGGGGGTGACTCCGGGGAAAGGCGGCCAAGAAGTTGAAGGGGTTCCGGTTTTTAACACCGTCCGCGAGGCAGTGAAAAAGACCCAGTGTGACACCTCATTGATCTTCGTGCCGCCTGCCTTCGCCGCTGATGCGATTCTGGAAGCCGCCGATGCCGGCATCAAGCTGATTGTCTGCATCACGGAAGGGATTCCGGTGAACGATATGGTCCGCGTCAAACGCGCGCTGCGCGGGCGAGATGTCCGGCTTATCGGGCCGAATTGTCCTGGTATCATCACGGTCGATGAATGCAAGATCGGCATCATGCCGGGTTTCATTCACCGACGCGGGGTCGTCGGGGTGGTCTCCCGCAGTGGAACCTTGACCTATGAAGCAGTGCATCAACTGTCCACGCTCGGGCTCGGCGAAACGACCTGTATCGGGATCGGCGGCGATCCGGTCAACGGGACCAGTTTCGTGGACGTCCTGCCACTGTTCGAGAAAGACCCGGAAACGCAAGCCATCGTCATGATCGGCGAAATCGGCGGCGACGCCGAGGAAAAAGCCGCCGCCTACATCAAGCAACACATCCGCAAGCCAGTGATCGGCTTCATCGCCGGCATCACTGCACCGCCGGGCCGCCGCATGGGGCACGCCGGCGCCATTATCACGGGCGGCAAAGGCACGGCCGCCGAGAAAATAGCGTCGCTCGAAGCAGCCGGCGTCCGCATCGTCCGTAACCCGGCTGAAATCGGCACGACCGTCAAACTGGCGCTGGGGAGATAACCGCAGCCATTCCAGCCCACTCGGTTAACGCCTTCTTGTCCTACCTGCTGCGGCGGTGACGAAAGCAGCAAAAGTCAGCCGCGTGACGATGTTCGACCAGGCACCCATCGCGTCGGCAGCCGCCCAGGTGATGCTCTGCTCCCTCAGCAGAGCCTCCCTCCTTGGCTACGTTCCACGCCCCCTGTCGAAACTCGCTGGCCCAGCGAAAGTCCCTCGGCAGCTTCCTGGGGAAATCGGCAAGACGGGCATCGTCGAGGGTCGGCGGTGGTTGCAGTAGGATCGGGCCGAGACGCCAGTTTTCAGCCAGCGGTGCCAGCCGGTCCAGCATGAGCTGCGCAGGTGACAGCGTCTCCGGTTTCAGCCTCGACAGGTGAGTAATCCGGCAGTGAGCCTTGGTGCAAGGAGAAAGATCGGCGGCGTCTGCTTGACACGATCGAACGGTTTGCTCAATCGGCAGGCGGTATCTGTTCCATCCAACTCGACGGTCCAATACGGGTTGGGCAGGGTCACACAGGCACGCAGACGATTTGAGACCATCTGGGTAGAAACATCCGGGTCCTTGCCAGGGTTTGTAAGAATAGCCGGAGAGGCCGATAAGGATGTGCGCTATGGACAATCAGCGCCGGTTCTCTGGTATTCACTATGCGTTGCCTGCTATAAGCAGCAGCTATCCACCGTTAGCTTTACACGGAGATGCCCCAGAGCGTCTTGGCGGCGGTGCCGATGGCATAGGTAATGGTGACGGCCGCGGTGATGATCACGAGATTCATGACGATCCGACGCCGTACGTTCATCCCGGACAAGAAGGCGAGGATAGTGGAGACCACGATAATCATGAGACCGGCCGTCAGTACGGAGATCACAGCGTTTGTCGCGCCAAAGAGGACTGGCATGACCGGCACGAGCGCACCGATAAAATAGCTCAAGCCAACGGCGATGGCCGACGCGAATGGCTGCTCTTCCATGGCAGTCGAGCCTGTTACTTCCCCCAGGAATTGCTTCTTCAACGACTCGGTCGCCTTCACCTCTTTTTCCGAATTCAACGCCAGGAAGGCGCCGGCTGCCATCGAGAGTGAGCCGGCGACGGCGGTCGTAGAGGCCGCGATCAAGACCGTCATGGCGTCGCCGAACGCACCAAAGAAGCCGCTCACCGCTCCGAGGATTTCGACCAACCCATCGTTCAATCCCCAAAAAATGTTCCGAATTTTCTCCGCATTGATCTTCCGTTCGGTCAATTGCGTGACGAGCGTATCCTCGTGCTTGAACTCCTCTATGAGAATGTCTTTGAGCGCGTTGCCCAGCGGCTGGCCCTGGTAGCTCTTCCAGAGCGAGAGATATTTCCTCACCCCATAGACCTCGATCGCTTCGAGGATCAAATGGACCGCCGTGGTCCCGAACAGTTGGCAAGCCAGCACGATGACGCGCAGCTTCGCGCGCCGACCCCAATCGAGGGTATCCGACGCAGAATCGAAGAACTTCTGCCAGAATGCCAGATGCCGGATCTCTACGTGGATCAACTCATCCAGCACCTTCTTCGAGCCTTCGTCGGAGGAGAGCTCCCGCAAGGCTCGATAGAGTGACAGGTCGAACAGTTCGTCCAAGATCAGCGTTCGCACAAGCTTGGGATCGTGGCGATGGGGTGTTTCCATAGGCTGGCCACCAAAGAGAGACTCATTCTAGCAGAAAAGCGCGCGCGCCCGGTTTTCATTTTCTGTGCAGATCCGCAGGGGATTCCCCTCACAATGCGCCGTTTCCCCTTCTCACTCTGCATACGCAATAGCGGCACAGTCGACTCGGTGGCTGGCTCGACGCCGGAAGATCAAGGTGGTTCGGCGATGACCCTAGAGGCACGGCTCCTGGCTCGCCCTCGCACTCTCCGACTTCGGCTTCGCGGTGAATGCTCCGTGTTCTCCGAAGCACTGATCGAGATCACGCGGCTAATCATCTGTGCGATCCTGACGGTTCGTTCTGTTCTAACCCATCGCACGTAATACGGCGACGGGTCGAACAGCAAAATCCGCCTGTGCGGGCTTGGGAGCATGGAGTCGAAGAACCCATATTAGGGGGGAAGGTGAGCGGATTCTCTGCCAGAGTCCGGCGGGAGAACTGGAAGTGGCATACGCGCTGCAACTCCGAGAACCTATGAAATCCTTGAACTGTCCCAGACGTGTTCTATGCGGCTTGACCGGGCTTGCCCTTTGCGCGTAAGATGAAAACCTGACGTGACGAGTTTCGCTGACTGTTCTATCCTTCGCGCTTCCTAATCCTTCCCCGCGCGATCGATTCTTCAGTCTCCGTCGCTTCTCCGCCAGAGTTTCTCTGAAGTGCGGCATTCCTCGGCGTTGAACGCCGGTCCTTACAACTTCCTTGCGCTGGAGCCAGGAATGGCCGTCCGTGTCATCTGCGGTACACTCGTCGGCAAGACCTGCGGAGTGATCGAACGAGAACGGGATCGTCGTTGAAGGGATGGAGCGATGAATGAACTGTGGCCGCCGATCAGGCGCATTCTGGCTGCATCGCGTCCGGGGAGAACCGAAATGTTCTCACTATGTCTGCATGGTGCGGGGGGAACATTGAACCCGAAAGGCTAACAGATGCACTGCCTACGGTGTGACGGCCTGATGGTCCCTGTCAGAATGAAAGAAACGGGGAGCAGTGAAACGGTCTCCGGGTGGCGATGCCTGCTGTGCGGCGAGGCCACCGACCCTGGTATCGAAGCCAATCGAAAGGGTCACCACGAACCGATTCGGAGCCGGGCCCGTCTTCCCGGCGCAGTGGTGGCGGTATCCAGCCGGCCGAGGCGCACGGAGTCCACCCCTTGAACAAGGCAGGCCTGATTTCGGTTCAGGCGCTTGGTTTCAGGCCATCGCTGGTGGTCGGACAGACGAAAAGAGGGGATGCGCGCTTCATGCCAGGGGCCCCGGCGAAGCGCCAACCCCAAGGACTCCGGGCAAGAAGTTGAAGCAAGAAGGAGGTGAAGGCAAATGGACAATGTGAGTTCTCTCATTGATGGATCGATCGCCGTTATGGGAATCGTTGCTGCCCTCGCCGTCTCAGGTTGGGCGCTGATGGTTTCGCAGTCACCCAGCACTGACAAAGGGGAGACTGCCGTCGACGATCTTCACACGACAGGGAGGAAGGCAGCATAACGCGAAGATGGAGAAAAAGGAGCACGTATCATGAAAACCGATCTGTTCATTGGGCACACGATCATTCTTGCGTCGCTTACACTGACTCCGTGGCTCTCTGAGCCATCAACGTATGCAGCGGATCAGCTTTCTGGAGCGGGGATTCCAGAGATCATGGGCACGCAGCCCTCCTCGCCACTTGAGATGTCCTCGGTCCGACAGACTCCGGCGCAATCCACCTGGGTGGATGAGATCAGGAACTCGCTGGGCATCTACAAAGCTACCTATCCCACATCCGATTTTGCGCCCTACCTGACCCAGCTGGATCTGGTCCGGGCCGCACTGGGCCGCGGGGATCGCCGAGCTGTGAAAGTCGAGATGGGTGCGTTCTTCAGAATGCTCGCCAAGCGCGATCATGAAATCAGTGACGTTGCGGCGGAAGAGTTGACCAACTTCGCCCAAATGGTCACGCCGCTTGAGGAGTATGGGATCTCGGTGCCAAGGTCCGCAGCCAGGCAATATGAGACGGAGGTGCCCAGATCCGGCTCAGCACAGTAGAAACAATTGTACTGCAGACTTTCTCCCCATCCTGTCTTTACCCTAGGAGGCCAAGCGAGGTTGGTGAAAAGGATGGTCTGGCTTCGCGAAAGAAATTGAGACCTTGGCGTGTTCCTGAAGACTGTCTGTGCCGATTGCCGGGGATCCGTGAAACGATGAAATTCCAACTCACGAGGAGGGGCTCCCATGTACGCGTTCCCGCTTTACTGACAATCCTAGCCTGGCTGTTTGCGATCAACGTCGGTGCGTCGATATTGGCGGAAAGTCGCCGATCGACTGGGGCGGAAACCCGCAGGCACGGCGCTCCGATGGTCTGAATCGCTGACGAAACGTTTACATGGAGAGTCCAAAGGGGTTCACGATCGAGCCTTTCCAGGAGGACGAACTTCGCGAGTTCTATAAGAAGTGACGATGGCACGTTACGCGAAAGTCCCGGATGCAACTGGGCATAAACGGTCAGGCTCGTGTCAACGTTGTGGGAGCAAGTCCAACTTGCCCTGTGCGGCGATCGGTCGATGATTGGGAGCGCATGGGGAGCAGCGAGGCCTTCTGTCATTGGCAAGGGCCATTCAGGAACTGAATGGTGTCGATGAAGACATCAACGTAACCGCAGGCCTGACTCGCCCTGGGCGGGTTACTCTCCATAGCAGGATAAAGGGAAGTGACCGTCTGGGGAGCTGCTCCCGCGAAATGACGCTGGCAGGAGCGCATCCCTTGATCCTGGAGGCCGCATGACCGTCCTTATGTTCTGGCAAGCCTAATCGCGAGCGCGTTGGGGACCGGGAACCATCCCTGCCAAGTCCGAGTCTTCCTGATCGCTTGAGCGAGGACGGGCTGTTTTCTCCATTTTCCGCTGTATACGGCGTGCATCTTTGGCCTGCCGTCTCATCTGTTTAGCGTGTTCCCGATGGCGTTTTCCCATCGTTGTGCGACTCATAGCGCCCTCCCCGGATAGTTCTCGTGCGTCATCTGAATTAAGAACTCTCTTGGCAGACTCAAATGCTGCCGCTTTCGCTTCCCCTGCCGTCTCGTACTCTTCAGGTGCAGAATCTTGGTATCCGATGTTCTCTGGTGTCGCCAATCCCGGAATCGTAAATCGGCACATCCATGTCCCCTTCCTGTTCCGGATTGAAGCTAGGAGGAGTGTCGTGCCCCTTGAATAGCATGTCTTTCCCATGTCCGCCTCTTCAGCGTGATGTGCTCCGAGTTCTTGGTCGTTTCCCGCGTTCGAGCCCCAAGCACAGTAGTGAGCATCTGCTCGGCCGCCCTTGTTTCGCTGTGTTCATGGCTGTGCTCTCTCCCTTTCACCATAAGTCCCACTGAGCTGCTGGGGGCTCCTGAGCTATGTGCCGCCTTTCTTTCAATCTTTTGGTTACGCTGATTTCTTCAGAGTCGAGGTAGGAACGATGGTCTCATTCTCAACCTCAACCGCCGTGGTTGACTCGGCGGCTGTCAGTGTCCACACCGGCGCGCCAAGCATTTAGCGAGTGACCCATCAATGATGGAACTCATGTTGACCATCTGGCACCTTTCCTTCCTCGGGTCCTCAAAGGTTGTTGCGTGATCGTGGGGCCCTGCGCGTTCACGCGTCTGTGCGGGATGATCGTTGTGCGGGTCAAAGAGTCCGGAGCTCCGCGCGGGCTCTCTAGCACTCGTCGATGCGGCGCGAAGGCCGCCCCCCGCGTTAAACGCCCAGCCATCAAGGGAACGATCCAGGACAACTCAGAATGAGGACCGCGGAAACTACAGAATCGATCGCGTGGGGATTAGTCAGGAAAAACGGGAACGCGAAGGACAGGGTAGTGACCGTGAGTTATATTTGGAACACTCTACCACAAGTTTCCCTAGGATAGCGAACCGCGTCCATTGCTCTCGGCCAGGTGAAAAAGCCGCCTTGCTACAATGGCTCGTAACTCTGGCCAAGGAGACGTGTCACACACTGTTCGCGAAGCGGAGAAGTCCCTCTCGTTCTATGGAAAATAGGCCGTGGAGCAGGCTGACCGGCGAACATAAATACGCACCACGTAAGAAGTCAGTCGAGAGAGAATGAGCGACGGCCGTGCTGCTCGTGGGCTTTCACGAGCTGAGTTAGCCCCACCCCAAGAGTTTCCAAATGACGCATCGGCCAGACAAGGAGGTGACCAGGAGGACCACAGCCAACAGATAGCCGGCCATGGCCTGAATGAGCGACGTTTGCTCTTGGTAACTGAATGCGATGAGAATGAACGCCAAAAGAATCCGAACCGACAGCTCGCTTCTGCTCAGGTTCCTTCCCCACATAAGTCGCCCTTTCCTCAAATTAAAATTGTTTTGGCCTCACTAATAAGAGCCACTGAATAAGAGCCACTCACTGCGGAAAGGGTTCTTCCAAGAGGCTGGAGAACTCGTGTGGCTGCTGGAAAAATATAAAATCGCATAGTATCGCGACCTTACGGTATCTGTGCCGATACCACACGTTGACACCACGGCTTGTGGCGTGTAATGTGACTTTATGACGTACTGAGCCACGTTGACTGTCCTATCCTTCGCGCTTTTGCTTCATCTCTGCGCGACTGATTCCCCAGTCTTCGCCGCCTCTACGCCAGGGCTGCGCGGTCGTTCGTTGCCGTCAACAGAGAGCGACTTGGATGCCGATCACAAGATCGAGCGCCCGGGAAAAGAGCGGTTCTGATATTCAGACAGATCCATGAAAGGGGTGAGCGAGATGTATCCGATTCTGGTGTTGCTGGGCATCATGTTTCTGACGTGGGGGGCGACGGTGTGGGCTACTTTTCTAGAAGAGGAGCCATAAGTCGGGAAGCTGCCTTGACCTTTGAGCGAGCACGGTCTACTGGCCGGGCAACGGATGAACGAGCCATAGGGGCGCGTCGTAAGCACAGGGGATGTCCTGCTGCGGTCGAACGACAATGCAGGGAAGCATCATGAGTGTCATCCAAACCTTTGTTCGGTGGGTCTCACACTCTCTGTTTACCGCTGACGTGCTGTTCTTTAGCTGGGCTGTGGTCTCGGTGGGGTTGTCTTCCTACGATGTGTAGGACTGCCGGAGTGGCTCAATCAGGACTGGGCGTCCTTATCTTCTCACTGGCCGCGGGGATGTTGGTAGAGGATCCGGTTCGAAGGACGTAGCGAAGACATGGCAAGACTCAGGAGGGCAGAGTGAACAAGGAGCGATGCACAGCGCATTGAGACCAACTCACGGGCTCGCTGATGGTGCAGTGGAAAAAGATCATGGATGAAGACCTCCTTGGGTTCGCAGGCGACTGGGGAGGTTCAATAGCGCCATCCAGAAGCGATACGGCGAATCGCAAAACGAAGAGATCCGCAAGTTGGCGAGTCATTGGTAAGCCCGGTGGACCGGACAGTATCAAGGGCATGAGGAGGCAACGGCCGGTCCTTAATGGGATCCAAGTGTCATCGCGGTCAGGCGGCAAGATCATGCTGCCGCCGACCGAGCCACCCGGGAGGCAGAGCAGAAGTGAGAGAGGGCAATCAGTCCAGGGGCAAGCTATCGTGATCGAGACGAGCTATGGAGGTCAGCGCTACGGTTAGGGCCCTGCTGCGATTGCGAAAGTTGTGGCAGCGTGAGGCTTGAAGAACCAGATCTCGGCGCATAATGCGAGAGCCACTTTGATCAGGGCGGGCGGCATATTCTCCGAAGCGATGAGAAGCTCATGCAGGGAGCTGAGGAACTGGGCGTGGGGGCCAATGGCATGGCGCGGAGCTGAAGTACGGTGCGGCACTGAAGAACGTGGAAAGACCACGCGGAGCCTGTAAGCAGGCACCAGCGCATCTGGCGTGGATGGCCCAAACTGATAAGGCCGGTAGTTGGAATGGGTCCTGAGGCCCGACAGGTTCGGACATGCCGAGCTGGTTGGAATGTGCGACACATTAGAGACGCAAGGGAGGGGGGCCATGAGAGGAGTCACTGTCTTGAATGTGCTCCTGGCCGTGACGGAGGGTCTGCTTTCAACCGCTGCGCCGAGTTTCGCTGGCTCGATGATCATCGTTGGGAACGGTCCTGAACTCCCAATCATCGAACGGCTGGCTCGGGCGTTTGAGAAGAGCCACTTTGGGAGCGTCGTGGAGATCCGCTGGGACCAAGATGAAGATGCGGTCCGCATGGTGAAGTCGGGAGAAGCCCATGTCGCCGTGACAGGGCAACCGGATCCGGACTTGGCCGCGATCCCTATCGCCTGGGACGGCATCGCGGTGGTCGTCTACAGTGGAAACCCGGTCAAAGAGCTGACCCTCCAACAGGTGGCCGCCATTTTCTCGGGCAAGGTGACACGGTGGGCAGAACTCAACGGACAGGGCAGCGCTATCCACCTGATCGACCGTCCCCGGAACCAGCATATCCGCCACAGCTTTGAGGAGGTGCTCGGGATCGTCGGGCTGATTCCGGAATCGGCCAAGGTGATTCGATCTGACCAGACCGCAATGAGCACGGTGGCAGGGAACCTTTCAGCGGTAACCTTTACCTCGCTGCAAGGTGCCCTCGACGCGATGAAGTATGGCGTTGATGTTCGTGTGCTACTGATCGATCAGGTCGAGGCTGGTGCGCAACCTGTCAAAGACGGACGGTATCAGCTTCGGCGCCCGGTTCTTCTGCTCTCGAGGAAAGAGCCGAACCCTCTGGCTGAAGCTTTCGCTGGATTTGCTTTGTCACAAGAGGGGCAAGACATCATCAGCGAGATGTATACCCCCTACGGCGCATCGGACGCGCAGCAACCACAGCAAGGCCCCAAGCCATTGCCCTCGCCGGCTGCGCACAGGTAGTTCTCTCGCCACGTCGGTTGGCGATGCGTCTCGTGCCGGACGATGGGGGCTAACGGCTGTGCGCTGAGAAACATCGCTGCGCCGGGAGCACAGACGCCTATCGAATCGGGCACGAAAGCCAGGTCCTCCGGACAGCCGGACTTGGCCATGACGGGCCGGATAGCATGCCCAGAATATCTCAACCAGACCAGGCGGAAGAGGGTGAGATTCCATGATGAACATCGCCCCTGCAGCGCTCTTGGGCCTAAGCATGTTTCTCGCCGCTGCCTGTTCTGATCCAAGTGACTCCATGCACGGTTGGCTGGGCCGCGATAGGAGTGAATTGATCCGCATATGGGGCAACTTTCAGAAGAAACCGACATAGAGGGCAGCGGTCAGACCACGATCTATACGTGTCGCAAAGCGTCCCCACCGATGCCGAAGGAATCATCAGAACACTGTTTGCGTTGGGTTGCTAACACCCGTTTGCTCAACCAGCTCCGGCCTTCATAATAGGTTATAGATAATAGATAGAGGCGGCGCTCTCAACTTCGCGCCAATCCAATGAGCATTCCTTAGCCAAGTGCTTGTGTGCCTGCGAACATGCGTTGAATCGGCATTATGCGCGCTTCGTCTCGATGGTCTCCCACAAGAGACCACTTTGACAGGTCACGCTGACTCACCGATTTTCTCCCTTCCTCCTCGTTAAGACTGATCCACGGGAAACCGAATCGTGAAGGTGGTTCCTTTGCCCTCTTCGCTCTTGACCGTAATGGTCCCCCCGTATCTGGTGATGATCTCCTGGACGATGGTGAGTCCAAGTCCGGTTCCCTTGCCAGGATCCTTTGTTGTGACAAAGGCGTCAAAGATCCTGGGTACAAGGGACTGAGGAATTCCACAACCGCTGTCGCTGATCTGAATTGTAGCTTGATCCGCCTCCATCGCCGTTGCGAGGGTCAGGCGCCCTTTTCCGTTCATCGCTTGCGCGGCATTGGTAATGAGATTTACAAATACCTGATCGATCTCTCCTTTGCGCGCGCGGAGGGCAGGAATGGGCTCAAATGCTGTGACGACGTCGACACCGCCGATGTGTGATCCTCGACGGACCATCTTGACGGCGTCGGTTAATCGGTCTTGAAGGTTCACATCGATCCGTCCGTCCTGGCTTGGCGATCTCGCATATCCTGAAAAATCCCGGACCACCTTCCCGATGTGCTTTGAATAGTTGGTGATGTCCTGTGCGTATTCTCGGATCTTTTCGGGATCTTGCTCATTGAGAAGGAGTTCCGCTGTCCCCAGGATTGCTTGCGATGGATTGTTGATCTCATGAGCCAGACCGGCTGCGAGGGTCCCGAGGTTGGTCAGCTTCTCCGCCTGAATGAGCCTGTCCACTGCCTGTCGCTCGTTGGTGATATCCCAGAACATGATGCCGGATTGCGGGAGAATCGCGCCGGCAGGGGTGACTCGAAACAGCTGGTAACGGAGAATACGCGGGCCGACCTCAATTTCCAGCTTTCGACGGTCGTGCGGGAATGACCTGGATTGTAGTTGGCGTTGCAGCCGGCTTCGGAGTTCGGGGGCCAGCCCAAGAACATCGAAAAGTGGACGCCCCTTCACAGTCGCAAGGCGCGGGCCGAAGTACTCGATAGCAAGGGGGTTGGCATACGTAACGACCTGTTGCTCATTGCAAAGGAGAATCGCACCAGGGAGACCGGCCAGAATATTTTCTAGTAGGGTGGCCCACATGATCGGCGTGGCAGGAAAAAACATACACCCTCCTTTCTGAACCTCCGAAGCAGAACGGAGTTCTGCCGTCAAGCGCACAACGGTTGTTAGAGGACGCCTTACAAAGGAGCCGCGTAGATTCGCGGGATCAGTCGCGCAAGAAGGAATTCATGAGGAGTGCAGAGGCGCGAGAGATAAGCAAACCCACAAGACTCAGACATCACAAGTGGGCTAACCATAGTCGAGTCTTCACGGCGAGTCAAGTTGTATTTCGGGTCGATGCTGCAGAGACAAGATAAAACTAAAACCTAAGACCCCGATCCGAAAATATTTTTCTCGCCGAGATGCTGTTCCCTGCATCCTGGAAGCCTCACCCTCTCTGTGCGGGAGGGGAGAAGAGACAGATGGAGCGGTGTCCAAGAAGCGCCCTTCTCACCGTAGCCATGTCTCCCAGTGGGGGCCTCCCGGCCCGCTCTTATGTGCCCATCTCCCACGACGCCAGGTATTTCTTCTGGTCCTTCGTCAGTCGATCAATCTCTATCCCCATCCCCGCCAACTTGAGCCTCGCAATCTCCTTGTCGATCTCCGCCGGCACCGGATACACCTTTTTCTCCAGTGCCTTGTGATGCTTCACCAGATACTCTGCGCTTAAGGCCTGGTTCGCGAAACTCATATCCATGACGCTGGACGGATGACCCTCGGCGGTCGCGAGGTTCACCAGCCGCCCTTCACCCAGCAGGCTAATGCGGCGACCATTCTTCAGCGTGAACTCCTCCACGCCAGGCCGGACGAGCCGCCGCTTGCGGCTGAGTTTTTCCAGCGCCGGAATATCCAGCTCCACGTTGAAGTGGCCGGAGTTGCAGACGATGGCGCCGTCTTTCATGATGGCGAAATGCTCGGCACGAATGACCTTGAGGTTGCCGGTGACGGTGATGAAGAAATCGCCCACCGAAGCGGCCTGGTTCATCGGCATGACCCTGAAGCCGTCCATGACCGCTTCCAGCGCCTTCAGCGGATCCACTTCCGTGACGATCACGTCCGCGCCCATGCCTTTCGCGCGCATGGCAACCCCGCGACCGCACCAGCCGTAGCCGGCCACCACAACGGTCGAGCCGCAGATCAGCCGGTTCGTCGCGCGCACGATCCCATCCATCGTGCTTTGCCCCGTGCCGTAGCGGTTGTCGAACATGTGCTTGGTGTCCGCATCGTTGACGGAAATGACGGGGAAACGCAGGACCTTGCGGTCCGCCATGCTGCGCAGCCGGATCACCCCGGTCGTCGTCTCTTCCGTGCCGCCGATGACGTGTTTGAGTAGATCCTTCCGTTTGGCGTGGAGGGTAGAGACAACATCGGCGCCGTCGTCCATCGTCAGTTGAGGACGGTGCGCAATGGCCGACTCGATGTGGCGATAGTAGGTTTGGTTGTCCTCGCCCTTGATCGCGAAGACGGCGATGCCGTCGTGCTGGACGAGGGAGGCCGCCACATCGTCCTGAGTACTCAGCGGATTCGACGCGCAGAGTCGGAGCTCGGCGCCTCCTGCCTTGAGCGTCTTCATGAGATTCGCGGTCTCCGTGGTCACATGGAGACAGGCGGTGATCCGTATCCCTTTGAGCGGCTGTTCCCGTTTGAACCGTTTCCGGATCAAGCGCAGCACCGGCATGGTGGCTTCGGCCCATTCGATCTTCAGTCGACCCTGGTCGGCCAATCTGATGTCTTTTACGTCGTAATCCACATGTCCTCCCTAAAACAAAAACACGCCGAGAGCTAACAGTGGTTAGCTGATAGCTCATAACCTGACACAGCCGAATTCTTCATGAGCTACTGGCTATTCGCTGTTAGCTATCGGCTGATCCTAATATTAAAAAGGGGACGGGATTGCATGCCGTCCCCTTTCGCATAAAGTCTGACAAACCCTGCGGTCAAAGACCCGCTTCCTTCCTCAGGATCTTGGCCTTATCCGTTTTCTCCCAGGTGAACTCCGGTTCATTCCGACCGAAATGGCCGTAGGCCGCCGTCTTCCTGAAGATCGGGCGACGGAGTTTCAGGTGATCGATGATGCCGCGTGGAGTCATGGGGAAATGCTTGCGCACGAGCTTGTCGATCGTCTCGACCGCCACTTTTTCCGTGTTCTTGGTGTCGATCAGGATCGACACAGGATCGGCCACCCCGATCGCGTAAGCCAACTGGACTTCGCACTTGTCCGCCAAGCCGGCGGCCACGATGTTCTTGGCGATATAGCGGGCCATGTAGGAGGCCGAGCGGTCCACTTTCGTGGGATCTTTGCCGGAAAACGCCCCACCGCCGTGGCTCCCCACGCCGCCATAGGTATCCACGATGATCTTGCGCCCCGTCAGTCCGGTGTCGCCCATCGGGCCGCCGACCACGAATCGACCGGTGGGATTGATGTAGTGTTTGACGCTAGTGGGATCGTAAAGCCCCTTGGGCATCACAGGTTTGATGACGTGTTCGATGATGTCACGTTCGATCTGTTTGCTGGTGACATCCGGACTATGCTGAGAGGAGACGACGATCGTGTCCACCCGAACCGGCTTCCCGTTCCGGTACTCGATGGTCACCTGCGATTTTCCGTCCGGCCGCACCCACGGCAAAATTTTCTTTTTCCGCACCTCGGCCAGCCGCCTGGTAAGCCGATGCGCGAGCACGATCGGCATCGGCATCAGTTCCTCGGTCTCGTTGGTGGCGTACCCGAACATAAGTCCCTGGTCCCCCGCGCCGCCCGAATCGACTCCCTGCGCGATATCCGGTGACTGATTGTGGATGGATGTCAGAACGGAGCAGGTGTGGTAATCGAATCCCCAGGAAGCGTCGGTATAACCTACCTCTTTGATCACCTGGCGGATGATGTCCGGAATCTCGACATAGGCGGTGGTGGAGATTTCGCCGGCAACAAAGGCGATGCCGGTCGTCAGGATGGTCTCACAGGCGACTCGGCAGTGCTTGTCCTTCGCAATGATGGCGTCAAGAATGCCGTCGGAGATCTGATCGGCGATCTTGTCCGGATGACCCTCGGTGACGGATTCCGAGGTGAATAGATAATTTTTCATTGTATCCTCTGACTAATTTGGGGTGAACGGGAGCACATGGCCAAAGGCTTCTTTTGGATAGTCGGTCTACACACCGACACTCCCTGGATGGGCCAGCACCCTCGGTGCCGTCCAAAAACCCTGGCGAATATTAACCAAGCTGCAGGGATTTGTCCACCATTCATCGGCTTGGGAGTTGCCGCCGGTTCACTGGGTCCCTTGCTTGACACCTCTTTGCTTCGGCTTGTACCATAGCTTGATTTTCACGGGCTTGCCTGAGTTCTTGCACGCCCAACCTATCGTTTGCGTGCCTCTCCAATCTCAAGGCCTCGGCCGCACCCGGAGTTGCCGGGAGAGTTGGTCTTTTTGTCTGTGGATCCGGCTGGAATCCAGCCAGATCCAGCATTCAGAACTTTAAAATGATGGAAGCGTTATGAATGGAAAACCCGAGGTGATCTCCGAGCGGGAGGCGACGCGCCCGTCCACGCCCGGGGTGGGGTGGGAGGAATTTTCTCGGGAACTGGTCGAGTTTTTTGCGTCGATCAAACTGGCCATGTTCCTGTTTATCGCTCTAGCTATGACCGCGACGATCGGGACGGTCATTCAGCAAGGCGAGCGACCGGAGGTGTATGTCCAGGAGTATGGAGAAGAAGCCTACCGCTGGTTCGTGCGCCTGGGCTTTACCGACGTCTATCACACCTGGTGGTTCACCAGTCTGCTCGGACTGCTCTGCATCAACTCCCTTACCTGTTTCTATAAGCGGTTCCCGGCCGTCTGGCGTTCCATGCGGCAGGACAAGGTGAATGTCTCCCTGGCGTTCATCCGGAACATGAAGCAGAAGGCTGAGATCCCAGTCGCGGCCTCACAAGAACAAGTGGCCGAACGCATGGCTGAAATACTGATCGAAAAGGGTTATCGCGTCCTGGCGAAGCATGAGCCGGGCGAGGTGACCCTCTACGCGACCAAGGGCGTAATGGGACGGGTTGGTGCCCATATGGCGCATCTGAGTGCCACCGTGATCGTGCTCGGCGGACTCATCGGCAGCTATTACGGGTTTCAGGAATTCGGCGTCTGCCTAGAGGGGCAAACCTATCACATCCCACGCGGGAATTTCGACCTGAAGGTTGATAAGTTCTGGATCGACTATTACGAGAACGGCGCGATCAAGTCCTATAACAGCACACTGACTGTCATCGATCAAGGCATGCCAGTGATCACAAAGACGATCACGGTAAACGATCCGCTCGTTTACAAGGGCATCTGGTTTTATCAATCAAGCTACGGCGATGCGTGGGACCGGATCGAAGGTGCTCGCATCAACGTGAAAGATAAGGCGACCGACAAGGTCTTGAAAACGGTCGACCTGCAATGGCAAAAAGAAACGAGCGTCGATGGGCTGGACCTGAAGATCACGCTTACCGACTTCGTGGCCGACTTTGCGTTCAATTCCACCGAGAAAAAGGTGTTTTCAAAGACCATCGAGCATGCGAACCCGGCGGTCCGTCTCGTGATCAAGGAACGCAAGACGCTGGAAGCGACACCCTGGATTTTTTATCATTATCCTGACTTGTTTGAGATCCAAGGTTCGAAATATGCCTTCGAGCTAGTTGGATATCAGCCGACGAAATTTACGGGTTTGCAAATCGCAAAGAACCCCGGGGTGAACATCGTGTGGGTGGGCTCCACGATGATCGTCGTCGGCATTACGCTGTCGTCGTTCATCTACCATCGGCGGCTATGGGCCAAAGTGATCCCGGAGCTGAACGGCGTGACGGTGCATCTTGGCGGGACGACGCACAAGAGTCAGATCGATTTTCAGAAGGAATTTGCTAAACTGACGCAACGGATCCGAACCCTGGATGCGTGAGTTGTGAAGGGTCGCTCGTGAAGCATGCGCCGGGAAACACGCGCGATGCTTCACGAGATACGAACGGCGTGGAGGATATATGGTTCGCTCGCTTTTCTTGTTCGATATGACCTTTTGGCTCTACCTCGCGGCGCTCGTGTTGTACATCGCCTACATTTTCGTGCGGCGCCCGGCTATGCAATTGGCGCCGGCCGGTTATCCGACTGTGAACGTCGAAGAAAGCGAGGGAGCCTGGGCGACCCAACTGGGACAGGTGGCGACGCTAGTCACGATCTTCGGTTGGATTGCCAACACCCTTGCGCTGGGCACGCGGGCGTTCGAGCGCATGCAGTACTCCGGAACGTTCGCGCCCTGGTCGAACCAGTTCGAAGCCATGGCTTATGTCTCGTGGGCTATCATTTTCGGGTACATGCTGTTGGAGTTCCGGTATCGGATCAAGGCGATCGGCGCCTTCGCGGTCGGCATCGGGTTCATCGCGATGGGTGCCGCGTCGTTGCTGCCGTACCGTTATCAAACGGCCGAACCACTTGTGCCGGCCTTAAATAGCTATTGGATTTACATTCACGTCTCCGTGACCTTGACCAGCTATGCGGCCTTTGCGTTGGCGGGCGGGCTGGGCGTCATGTATCTGCTGAAGGAGCGTGCTGAGCGGCGGGGCAGCAGGTCGCGGGTGTTCGACGGATTTCCCACTCTCGAGACCATTGACGAGCTGGGCTATAAGGCGATCATGATCGGGTTCCCTCTCCTGGCGTTCGGGATCATCCTGGGTGCGATGTGGGCCAACTATGCCTGGGGGGGCTATTGGAGTTGGGATCCGAAGGAGACCTGGTCACTGATCGTCTGGCTGATTTATGGTGCCTATATCCATGCCCGGATGACCAGAGGATGGGAAGGCCGTCGGGCTGCCATCTATGCCATCTTCGGGTTCCTGATGGTCATCTTCTGTTTCTGGGGTGTGAATTTTCTCCTGTCCGGCCTCCACGCATACGCGTAAGCGAAAAGGTGTGAGTTTTTGCGCGCCGTATTTTGTGCCGCATGCGCGGAGTTCAAAAAACTCGGGTTGTTCAGCTGAGCGTTTAGCATTGTTTCAACGACGCATGGCGGAACCAATGACAGTCGAATCCGCTCGGAATGCGCCGCAGCTACCGGCCTCGCGGCGCCTGACGATTGTGCTCATGGCAGCGGGAATTCTGGCGCTGGCGTTCAGCGTGGTCTGGATGCAAAGCGCCAAATACGAGCCGCTCACCCTGGGCAAGCAAGCGCCCGACTTCACACTGCCAGACCTTAACGATAGAGAAGTGCGGCTATCCGATTATCGCGGCAAGGTCGTGTTTCTCAATTTTTGGGCGACCTGGTGCAAACCCTGCCGCGAGGAGATGCCGTCTATGGAGGTACTCTATAGGAATTTTGAGAAGGACGGGTTGGTGATTCTCGCGGTGAGCATTGACCGGGTCACGACGAAGAAGGACATCCCGCCCTTCGTCAAGAGCCTGAACCTCACCTTCCCGATCCTCATCGACTCCTGGGGACAGACCGATAAGCGATACAAGCTGATGGGCGTCCCTGAGACCTACATCATCGATCAGCAGGGGATCCTCCGAGAGAAGATCATCGGGCCTCGCGACTGGACCAGACTGGACAATCTGCAGATTGTGACGCAGTTGCTGAAATCTGGTGCCAAGTCCGCGCAGGCCGATCCTTCAGGGACCGCCGCGCCGCGTCTGTGATTCGTCGTCATGCTGCAGGAGTGGGGGTACACGTGCCTGCTCGCTGTGCTTGTGGTGGTGGGGGTGGGCTGCGAACCGAGCGAGCGCGCTTCGTCGGTGCCGCCACAGGTTATGCCCGTGGCGGATCGCTCCGGGCCCAAGCTTGGCGAGCCGGCGCCGGACTTTCAACTGCGTGACCTCAACGGGAATCTCGTCTCGCTCTGGGGGCTGCGCGGCAAAGTGGTGCTGGTGAATTTTTGGGCGACCTGGTGCGGTCCCTGCCGCTTCGAGATGCCGGCTCTGGAACAACTCTACCGGGCGTTCAACCGTAGGGACTTTGAGATCCTAGCGGTTTCGACGGACCCGCAGGGGGTGGCGGTGACCAGACCGTTTCAACAGGAGATCGGCTTGAGCTTTCCTATCTTGCATGATGCCGACTTCCGCATCGGGATCGCCTACGGCGCCCGTACTCTGCCGATGACCTTTTTGATCGATCGTCGTGGCATCATTCGGCATCGGATTTTCGGCGCGCGCGACTGGCAAGGTCCTGAAGCGATCCAATTGATTCAAGGTCTGGTGCAGGCCTTCTGACCATGTCGCAATCGCTCCCGCAGATTTCGTTCTTCGCCGCCTTCTCGGCCGGCTTGCTCTCGTTCGTGTCGCCCTGCGTGCTGCCTCTGGTGCCATCCTACATCTCCTACATCACGGGCCTCTCGGTTGAGCAACTGGCAGACGCGGCGGAACGGAGCCGGTTCCGCAAGACGATCATCGTCAACTCGCTGCTCTTCATCGCGGGCTTTTCCGTCGTGTTCGTGGCGTTCGGCGCCTCCGCCAGCTTGATTGGGCAGATGCTGCTCGCCTATCAGGAATATCTCCGCCGATTGGGGGGCATCCTGGTGGTTCTTTTCGGGCTCTACCTACTGGGGATTTTGAACCTGAATTTTCTCAAGACCGAGAAACGCTTTCATTTCCGAAACCGGCCCGCCGGTTACCTCGGTTCATTTCTTATCGGGGTGGCCTTTGCAGCGGGCTGGACGCCCTGCGTCGGGCCGGTCCTGGGCACGATCCTACTTTACGCCAGCACCACCGATGCGTTGACCGACGGCGTGACGCTGCTCACGTGTTATTCGCTCGGCCTCGGGCTGCCGCTGTTTCTAACCGCTCTCGGCGTCGATCGGTTCCTCGCCTATTTCAAAGAGGTCCGCCCTTATTTGTGGGGGGTCTCCACGGTTAGCGGCGTGCTGCTGGTTGTCGTCGGCATGATGATCTACGCCAACTCGCTCACCATGATCACCAGCTTCCTCGAACGATACGGTATCGGCTGGTATCTTGGGCAGTGAAGAGCCATCGGCCAGCAACTTTCAGGCCGGGCCGCGTTCGGGACCGCCAAGCCTTGTCAACGTCTGCGTATCCGAAAGGGTGAGCACTGACGACTGGGGTCATCCATGCTCCTTGCGCCAGACATAAAGTCCTACGACGCTCTGGTCGTCGGAATGGGACCGGCTGGTGCCACGGCCGCCTATGAACTTAGCCGTGCGGGCTTGGCCGTGCTCGGTCTCGAGAAACAGCTCCATCCCCGATATAAAGTCTGCGGTGGAGGACTCTCGCTCCGAATCGACCGGATCCTAGAATCCGATTTCAAGTCGGTGGTTGAGCACACGATTTACGGTGTGCAGTTCACCTATCGGGGCGAAGAGTCGTTCCTGATCGAGTCTTCCCAACCGATCGCGTATATGGTCATGCGAGATCGCTTCGATCATCTCTTGGTGGAGAAGGCTCGCCGAGCGGGAACCGATGTTCATGAAGGCGAACAGGCACTGGCCTTCCGCCAGTCGGCGGACGGGATCGAAGTGATAACGGACCGGGGCCACTATCGTGCCAAGGTCTTGATCGGCGCGGACGGAGCCAATAGTGTCGTGGCCCAACGGTTGTTTCCCGCGCGTCATCTGCGGCGAATGCCGACGTTGGAGAGCGAGATCGGCATCGGCATAATGCCGCCCTACCCGGGCGAGGGGAAGGTGCTCATTGATCTGGGGGCAACAGCCAAAGGGTACGCGTGGATCTTCCCGAAGCATCAGCGGTTGTCAATCGGTGTGGCGGAGTTTCGGGGGAAAACGGCGAGTCCCAAGCAGATCTTCGATCGGTTCGTGCGGGACGAGAAAGGCTTGGCGAGGTTCACTGTGCCGCATCCGGCCGGCCATCCGTTACCGCTCTTTTCGCCCCGCGCGGTTGGACTCACAGAACAGCCCCCCTTCGCACTGGTCTACGGCCGGGCTTTACTAGTCGGTGATGCAGGGCATCTGGTCGATCCGCTGTTCGGCGAAGGCATTTATTATGCTGTTCGATCCGGGCAGATGGCGGCCGCCACCGTCCTGGGGACGTTTCATGACCAGCGCCGCTCGCTGATGGAGTATGAGTTGGCGGTGAGACGGGAAATCTACCCGGAATTCCGTATCGCCTCCCGGATCGCCCGCATCGTCTATTCGTTTCCCAAGCTCTGCCATCGCCTCATACACCGTTATCAGGAAGTGATCAACCTGTATTACGACGTGTTGCGCGGGCGGCATACCTACCAGAGCTTTTTCCACGAGGCCAAAGGCATCGTCAAGTCGTCGTTTCGCGAGCTCTTGCGCGAGGCTCTGCCCTTGCGTTGACCGCAAGCGGCAAACAGAGCGGATGGAAACGCGCAAACCACCGAAGGAGTGGACATTCGGTGGCCTGCTAGCCTTACCCTATTCGCGACCAGCTAGTTAAAAATCAACACCATGCCCCGATACGGCAGAACGTGAAGTTCTGGCCGAGACCGTTGGCGGAGGGAGCGGCGAAGGCGGAAGGTTGAGCGCCGAGCAAGAGGCCGGGAACATGATGGTTGTTCGCGCCGTTAAAAGAGGGAGCCGGCGGCCGGCGGCCCTCCGAACCGTCGTCCGATTTGGCAACCAAGACCGTCGGTTTCGAGTTGCCGAGTTTCGCGAGCAGCTTGCGGCCGTCTTCAGCGTACTGGCTAGTGGGATACTTTTCGGTCAACACGACCAGGGTGTCGCGGGCCCAATCGTCCGCGCCGAGCTCTTTCCAGCTCAGCGCCAGGTAATATAACGCGTCGGGCACCGCGTTCATATCCGGGTATTCCTTAACGATCAACTCGAAACGATGGGCAGCGGCGAGGTAAGAGCCTCGCCGGTAATAGAACTGCCCGACGAATAGATGGGTCTGCGCCAGCCACTCGTGGCACTCCCGGATTTTTTGCAACGCCTGCGCGTCATAGCGGCTCCCGGGAAATTCCCGCCTCAACTTCTCGAACGCAGCTAAGGCCTTGTACACCGGATCGGGATCCCGGTCGATCGTCCGGGCCATTTTAAAGTGGGCTTCGGCAAGCCGGAATTGCGCATACGGGGCGAGGACATGGGTGCGGTGCAGGTCGAGAAAGTGCTGATATTCGACTAACGCCTCTGCATATTCTTCCCTCTCGAAGAAGGCTTCCCCCCGCTTCATGATAACGTTCGGGTCGTAATTTTTTTCGATCGTATCACCGATGAAAATCTGCTCGTCGGTGTCGCTCAAGGTCTTGCCTCCAGCCCTTTTTGAGGAACTGGAGCAACCGCCGGTGACCAACGTTGCGATGAGCAACAGTGTCACAGTGAAGCCGATCGGCGATTGCCAGCAAATACGTAGTCTACGCATGAGGATTATGGCAATGGATGGTTGGCAAATTGCGGCCTTTGTAACAGAGGCCCGGCTAAAATGCAATGGAAATGAAGTCGGGCGCAGTTGACCGTGTGGAGAGGGAACCCTATAATCGCCGACCAATCACCGACCGGCGTGAACACATCAGGCCCTTAAGCCAGCCTCGGATACCGATGCAGCGCAGTCGAATCGTCGGAACGGGTTCATATGTCCCCGAGCGGGTGGTCAGTAACGGTGAGGTAAGTTTTTCGCTGGCCAGGGATCCGGATCGGGTCTTCCGGCTGACGGGTATCAGAACGCGCCACTGGGCATCAGAATGCCAGGCATCATCCGATTTGGCCGCTGAAGCAGCCCGGCATGCGCTTGACGCAGCGGGGATGACTCCAGCGTCGCTCGATGCCATTCTGGTATCAACCACCTCGCCGGACACACCTTTCCCGTCCACCGCCTGCTATGTCCAACGAGCACTGGGTGCGCGGGCCATCGCGGCGTTCGATCTGGCGGCCTCCTGTTCAGGGTTCTTGTACGGTCTCTCGATGGCCGATGCCATGGTCAGGGGCGGCCAGGCGAGGTGTTGCCTGGTGATTGCAGCAGAGGTCAAGTCCCGGTTCCTGGACCGTGAGGACGACGCGACCGCCGGGTTGTTTGGGGATGGAGCAGGGGCGGTGATCGTCGTAGGCGAGACAGTGGCCGACGGCCACGGTTCCGGTATTCTAGGAATCCGTCTTTACGCGGACGGCTCGAGGCACGGGTTGATTCAGGTTGTGGCCGGTGGCTCTCGGATTCCCGGAAGTTCCGACACGATTGGTCGCAACCAGCACGTGATTCGCATGCAGGGCGGGCCATTGTTTCGGATCGCGGTTCGTCGCCTGGAAATGGCCGTGCGGGACCTGGTGAAGGAATTTGGTGTCGATCTCTCCGAGGTGAAGCAAGTCGTCGTGCATCAGGCCAACGCCCGTCTTCTCGCGGCGCTGCGGAATCGACTGGGGCTTCCGCCCGAGGCCCTGTATTCTGTCATCGAACGATTCGGGAACGTCTCTTCCGCGTCTCTCCCTATTGCGTTGGACCAGGCAGTGCGCGACGGGAGTATCGCTGCCGGCGACCTCGTGCTGCTCGGCGCGTTCGGGGGCGGGCTGACATGGGCCACGGCCTTGATGCGCTGGTAATCTTCGGAAAACGGTGCCGGTCGGTGAGTTCGCTGCGAATGCTCAGCAGTGAGTCGGGATGTTGAGCTTGATTCCCTGAGAAGAAGCCTTTTGGATCTGTTTCGCAAGGCAGCGCACAACGTGATCGAAGGGAACCCCCCCGCTCAAAAACATGATGGAGGATTTCACTGATCCGGTCGAAAAGGCAAGGCGCATCAAGAAGATCGAGCACGGTGGTGACAGATCGCCCACGACATCGCAAGGAAGCTGAATCAGACCGTCATCACGCCAATCGACCGAGAAGACATCCATGACCTGGCCAGTGCAATCGACGATATTGGGGACGTGGTGGAGGCGATTGCAGATCGGTTCGTGCTCTATAAAAAAAGTGGGAAAGCCCTCCGAAATGGCCATCAAGTTGTTCAACACTTTCTATCAAGCATCGGAGCAGTGGGCGCCGACCTAGATTGACATTGACTAGGAAAGTCACACACCGATATGAACGAGGTCAACGTCCGGGTCAACAGTTTGGGAAACGAGGCGGATCGTATTTCACGGGATGCGATTTGCCGGGTGTTCGAGGATGAAACGGATCCGATCTCCGTCATTATTAAATGAAAGGAAATTTGCGAAAATTTCGAAGCGGGCACTGACCGCTGTAAAGACGTGGCGAATATCCTGGGGCGCATCACGCTGAAACAACAAATCTAGCCTGGGCACCAGGCTACAGTATGGGGAAACTGCTTCCTCGGTCTGTCGGGCTTAGCGCTGCATCCTTCTTCTCTTGTCTCGCCTCTTACTCCGCGCTCTTCAACTCTGGCCATCCCAACCATATTTGATCTAACCGGTATGCAGCTTTTTGTCGTCATGCTGGCCCTGCTAGCGATTTTTCGAACGGTTGGCGCGACAGTGCGAACGCGATCGCCACCGTAGTCTCCACGGGGGCATGGGCCCGTTCGTCGCTGTGGTGGTCGCGGGTGTGCTAAACGAGGCGGGAGCATTCATGTCGACGGCCATGGCCGAAATGGTGGGAAAAGGCATGGTGGATCCGGCTGCAGTCATGCAGGAGGTGGTCGGAGCAGCTTTGGCCGGGGCGATTCGTGGGAATTTTCCCCCTGTTGCTGAGCCTTCAGACCAGTTCCTCCCATGCGCTGATCGGGGGCATGGTCAGGCGCGGCATGGATTCACCGCGGATGGACGGCGGTGAAATGGTCCGGGCTGCGCTCGGAGCTGAAAGCAACGGCGCTGTCGCCGTTCTTCGGCTTCGCGATTGGCTTGGCCGTGATGGTCTTCATCGGTTGGGTGTTCTTTCACGTTCCACGCCGTGTGGCCACGCGACCCTTCGCCAGACTACAGCTTGTCTCGGCCAGTTGCATGGCCTTCAGCCCCGGTGCCAACGACGCTCAGAAGGCGATAGGCATCGTCACACTGGCGTTGCTGTCTGCTAGTGTCAGATTTCGACTGCGGGGATCCCCGGTTGGGTGATCGGATCTTGCACGATCACGATGGGATTAGGACGGCGGTCGGCGATTGGCGGATCGTCCGGACGATCGGGATGCGGATTGTCAAGCTGGAACTGGTATGCGGTTTCGCCGCCGAGACCGGCGGCTGCGGCGGTCCTGCTGATGACGGCGCCTCTCGGATTGCCGGTCAGCACCACGCACACTATCACCTTGTCTGTCATGGGAGTGGGCGCCATCAAACGACTGACCGCTGTCCGGTGGGGTGTCACTGCCTGGAGTTTGTTCGCCTAGCGGTTCACCCTGCTCGGCGCGGCGATCCTGGCAGGAGCGATCTACGTCTTGGCGGCAGAGGAGGGGTGAGCGGAAGCTGTTCGTTCGCTCACCGCAGGCAGACGGACCACGAAGCGGCTGCCCACCGGTTCGTTCCCCTCGACCCATACCTGCCCTCCATGTCCTTCCACGATATGCTTTACGATGGCTAGGCCCAGGCCGGTGCCGCCGAGTTCCCGCGAGCGGGCTTTGTCGACGCGGTAAAACCGTTCGAAAACGCGGGGGCGGTCGGCTTCGGGAATCCCCACGCCGGTGTCGGTGACTGTGAGCTCCACGACTCCGGCCGCCGAGCCGTCTGCCGTCTGTTCGGGAAGTGCGCGGGCCGTCACCGAAATCGCGCCTGCCGGCGGGGTGTATTTGACTGCATTATCCAGCAGGTTGGTCAACACCTGCACCAGCCGGTCTTCATCGCCGATAACCGGCGGCAGATCATCGTCGGTCCGGATCGTCAGCGTGTGATTTTTCTTGTCCGCCATCGGCTTGATCAGCGCCACGGTCCGCTCAATGACGGTGCCGAGGGCGACGGGCTCCCGCTTAAACAAAACCTGTCCAGACTCGATCTGCGAAAGTTGCAGCAGATCTTCCAGGATGAGCTCCAGCCGGTGACTCTGCTTGAGAATGATGTCGAGGAACCGGACCAGGGTGTCGGGATTGTCCTTCCCGCCGTCCAGCAAGGCTTCGACATACCCCCTGATCGAGGTCAATGGGGTGCGGAGTTCATGAGAGACGTTGGCGACGAAGTCCTTTCGGACTTTTTCCAGGCGGCGGATGGCCGTGACGTCATGGAAGACCAAGACGGCGCACGGTTCATGTTCCCCTGCGCACGCCGTGGCCGAGGCTTCGACGCGAAGCTGATGTCCGCTCGGCGCAAGGGTGAGCTCTCCTCCCAGGTTCGTTCGGTGTTCCAGCACGCGGGCGGTCAATTCGTTGAGCTCATGGTGCCGGATGACTTCCCAATACGGGCGTCCTTTGGCTTCGCCCGGCTTGAGCGCGAACATTCGCTCGAGCGCGGGATTCACCTGCAAGACGGTGCCGCGACAATCCAGCACCATCACGCCCTCTACCATCGAGACTAGCACGGCGAGCAACTGCGCTCGGTCATCGGACAGTTCGTGAATCTTGGCTTCTAGCTGGTCGGTCATGTCATTGAAGGCGCGGGCGAGGATTCCTATTTCGTCTTGCGAGGTGGCGGGGACACGTTGGCCTAGCTCGCCGGCTGCCAACTTTCGGGCGACGCGCGCCATGTCGGAGAGCGGGCGCGTCAGGCTCCGGGCGATGACCACCCCCAACGCGACAGCGACCAGAAACGCCAATCCCAATGCCAAGGCCAGGCGCTGTTTCAGCTCGCGCAGTTGCGCTTCGATCTGCGTCATCGGCAATCCCAGCCGGACGATCACCGAGCGGCTCTCTGGCTGGCCAGCAAGGCCTAGGCGATGCGCGAGATACAAGGTTCGCTGCCCGGTGGTCTCGCTGACCCGCATGGTCGCACCCTCCCCGGACGCCCATGCCTGCACGACCTCCGGGCGTGTGGCATGGTTGTCCATTTGCGCCACCGCGTGGTCGTCGGTGGCGCTGTCGGCGAGCACAGTGCCGTCGGCGGCAATCACAGTGACGCGCGCAAAGGAACGCTGGCCGATTTCTTTGGCGAGAGCCTGGAGGGCGGGGCTCGGCCTGCGTAAATCTTCCTTCTGCAGGAGCGGCTGCAGTGTCAACGCGGCGTGGGCGGTTTGAGCGTGGAGGGTGTCTTTCAGGCGGGTCAACTCGATCATTTCGATTGAGCTAATGGACACCCATCCCGCCACAACGAGCCCGAGCGCGACGGCGGATAGGGTGCCGAGCGTGACTTTCCAGCGGATGGAGAGGGTCATTGGGCTGTGGAGCGTGACGCGTAACATGCGGCAGGAAGTGCGGAGGTGAGCCTCCGCACGTGTGTCGCCTGTCAGATGTCACCCATTACGTTCCTTGAGCTTGTATCCGAGCGACTTGACGGAGACGATGGCGTCGTTTAACAGGGGAATTTTCTGTTTCAGTCGGCGGATATGCACGTCGACTGTACGCGTGGTGCCATAATAGTCGTACCCCCAGACAGCGTTCAATAGCGCGTCGCGGGTCAAGACGCGGCCGGAATTCCGCAGCAGATGTTCGAGCAAGCCGAATTCTTTGGCAGTCAGTGGCACCTCGCGGTTATTGAGCGTGACTTCATGCTTCGCAAGATCCAAGACAAGGTCGCCATACAGGTACCGGGGCGGACCCTCTTCCTGGCTGCGTTCCACGCGGCGCAAGAGCGCCTTGACCCGTGCGACTAGGGCTTTAGGACTGAACGGCTTGGTCACATAGTCGTCCGCGCCGAGTTCGAGCCCCACCACGGTGTCGGCCTCTTCGGCCTTGGCCGTCAGCATGATGATCGGAAGGAGGGCTGTCTCTCGAGCCGAGCGGATTTTCTTGCAGACTTCCAACCCGTCCAGCTCGGGCAGCATCAAATCCAGGATCACCAAGTCGGGCCGCTCGCTTTTCACCAATCGGAGCCCTTCTGTGCCGGTCATCGCAGCGATGGTGCGGTACCCTTCTTTTTCGAGATAGAGCTTGACCAGTTGGAGGATATCTTTCTCATCCTCTACGATGAGAATTTTCTTGCTGGAGGGGGCTGTACTCATTTATAAATCTGTAAATCACAGCCTAATGAGAAGGTCTAAAGGTGTCAAGCCTTCTGGCTCGACGCTGGCCGTCGAGCAGTTCAGATCACCGGTGTCCAAGAAGTCGACGGTCTCGTGAGTGCTGGGCCGGCTTGGCCGGCGTTCGCAGTAGAAGTGTTGACGGCGAGGGGGAGACTGACATAAGGTGTCGCCTCAATGAGCGGCTTTCAGGCTGACTGAATCTGAACCTTTTCTTGCACGGAAACGGAGCGGTTGCGGATATGAAGATTTATCTCGCCAATCCCCGCGGGTTCTGCGCCGGCGTTGATCGGGCGATCGACATTGTCGATCTCTCGCTCAAGAAGTATGGGGCGCCCATTTACGTGCGGCATGAGATCGTGCACAGCCGCCATGTGGTTAATTCGCTCCGGCAAAAAGGGGCGGTGTTCGTGGAGGAACTGAGCGAAGTGCCGGAAGGGTCGGTGGTGATCTTCAGCGCTCACGGAGTGGCTAAGGAAGTGTGGAAAGAAGCCAACAGCCGCCGGCTCAAGGTGATCGATGCGACCTGCCCTTTGGTGATCAAGGTGCACAATGAAGTGAACCGGGATTATGCCCAGGGCTACGAGTTGATCCTGATCGGCCACGCCGGTCATCCCGAAGTCATCGGAACGCTCGGTCAGATCCCGGACAAGTTTCATCTGGTCTCGTCGGTAGAAGATGTCGAGAAGCTTCACGTCGAAAATGCGAACCATCTTTCCTACGTTACACAGACTACCCTCAGCGTAGACGAATGCCGGGATATTGTTGAGGCGCTGCACCGCCGGTTCCCTCACATCAAGGGGCCGCATCAAGAGGATATCTGCTACGCCACGCAAAATCGGCAGAACGCCGTCAAGGAATTGGCCAAGCTGGTGGACGTGATTCTGGTCATCGGGTCGCCCAACAGCTCGAATTCCAACCGGTTACGCGAATTGGGCGAGCGCTGCGGGATTCCTTCCTATTTGATCGACTCGGCGGACGACATCAATCCGGAATGGCTCAAAGACGCCAAGGCGGTTGGGATTACCGCTGGCGCTTCTGCGCCGGAAGTCTTGGTGACCGAAGTCGTGGCTTATCTAAAGAGCTACGGGCCAGCCGAGGTCGAAGACTTGACGGTGATCGAAGAGGATGTCGAATTTCTCCTGCCCAAAGAACTGGTGAGTGTCCAGTCGATCTCCCGACGCTCAAACGGCGGTTGACCGATTTGGATTGCTTGCTGCCTCGTTTGTCCACTACAAATAGTGGCAGGCTTTCTTTCTCCACACCCCATACGGTATTTCTGTTTTGATTTCCACTGTTGGCTGTGCTACAAGGGCCGCAGTTGGCGACTGGCCAGAGGAATCGGCCAAGGGAAAACGGCAGGGAGGTTTTTCGAATGTACCTGAAATCGCTGGAGATGATCGGGTTCAAATCGTTTGCTGAAGCCAAAATTCAATTTCCCAGCGGGATCACCGCTGTCGTCGGTCCCAATGGAGCCGGAAAGAGCAATGTAGTCGACGCCATCCTGTGGGTATTGGGCGAGCAGAGCACCAAGACGCTTCGAAGCGAGCGGATGGAGGATGTGATCTTCAATGGGACCGAGCTTCGGAAGCCGCTCGGAATGGCGGAAGTGTCGCTGGTTATCGGTGGGGTTGACAACCTTGCACCAGAAGTGGTCGGCAGCTTGCCAAGTCCGCTTCATGAGTATCAGGAATTGATGATCACGAGGCGGCTCTATCGGAACGGCGAGAGTGAGTACTTGATCAACAAGACGCCCTGTCGCCTCAAGGACATTCGGAGTCTGTTGCTGGATACTCGGGCCGGGTCCAAAGGGCATACCGTGATCGAACAGGGCCGGATCGAGCAGATCTTGAACGCGTCGCCGCAGGATCGGCGCGAACTGATCGAGGAAACGGCGGGCATCGTCCGCTACAAGAAACAGAGGGCCGAGGCGCTCCGTAAACTCGAAACGACTCAGCAGAACCTGTTGCGGGTGCGGGATATCATCGGAGAGGTAAAAAAGCAGCTCAATTCCCTTGAACGGCAGGCGAGACAGGCGCGGTCGTATCAAGCGCTCCAGCAAGAAGCGCGGTCGCTGGAAATACGACTCCTCGTTGGCGAATTTCGGATACTGCGGGACAGCTTGAGGAAGATCGAGGCAGAAGTCGGCGAGCTCGAAGCCAAGGAGTCGGCGCAGGTAGCTGAGCAGGCCCGGCTGAGCGCCGAGCTGGAGACGATCAAGCTCAACCTGTTGGAAAGCGGGGAGACGATCAATCGTGTCCGGGAGGAGTTGGGGCGGGCAGAACAACAGCGGGCACAGGCGGCGGCGGCGGCGGCGGTGGAACGGAACCGCATCGCGCTGTACGACCAGCAGCAAGCCCAGGCTGCCCAAGAAAGGCAGCGGCTGGCCGAGGAGCAACGTCGTACCGCGGCGGAAGCGGAGCGGCTGCGCCTCGTGTTATCTGAGCACGATGCGGAAATAGCCAAGCAGACGGGCCGGCTGGCGGAGTTAGAAACCGCTATGCGGCAGGTGTCGGAACGACGGGCAACGGCCGAAGCGGAAGCGGAGCGGCTGCGCCAAGGTATTTTGCAATTGACGGTCCGTGTGACCGGTGGGGAGCATGCGCTGGCGCAATTGGCAGAGCGGGAACGCGAGAGAGTCCAACGTGCGGACGGGCTGGCGGGTGAGCGGGTGGAGATCGATCGCGAACAGGCGACGTTGTTAGAGAACATTCGAGGGCTGCAGGTTCAAGGGCGGGAGAACGAAGACCGGCGGCTGGAGGTCCAACGTGCCCGACGGGAAGCCCTCGAGGAAGCCGAGCGGGTGGCGACGGAGTTGTCAGAGGCGGAACAACTTCTCGGCCGGTGGCTGGAGGAATTGGCGGCGACCGATTCCCGGTTGCGAACTCTGGAAGGCATCGTCCGGGAAGAGATGGGCTATGGACGAGAAGGGGAAGAGGGAACCGCCCTCAGAGCTTGTGACGGCGTACGCGAGGCGATTGCCGAATGGCTGGCGGTGCCCCAGGGCTTCGATCGTGCGATCGAGGCAGTGCTGGGTGAACGAGTGCGGGGTTGGCTCGTCGACCAACCGTCCGTGGCGGCCCGGGCCGTGGAGTTTCTTCGCCAACAAGGCCTCGGGCGAGGCGCGTTTATTCCGCGGCAACCACGTTGGTCGGCCGATCGCATTCATGGCTGGTGGTCCGTTTTGGCGGAAGAGCCAGGCGTGATCGGGCGGGCGCTCGATCTGGTCCAAACGCCGGCCGAGTCCGCTGCCATTTGTGCCTACCTGCTCGATGGCGTGGTCATCGTCGACACGTTGGAGACGGCGATCCGGGTATGGGAGCGCCACCGTTGGGCCGCCCCCGACGGACCGACGTTGGTTTCTGTGACCGGAGAGATCATGGACGCGGCGGGTGTGGTCATGGGCGGAGGAGTCGGTTCGGAAACAGGCTTGTTGCAGCGCTTGCGGGAAGTCCGGCAACTCGCGGCCCGGCGCGAAGAATTAGTCGGCACGATCGAAACGATCCGCCGGCGTCGAGAGGATCTTGCTGCGCGTTTGGCGGCGCTGCGGGAGGAAGAACAGCGTCTGACCGAGGCGTTGCGCGAGGCGGATATGCTGGCGGTCTCGCTGGTCAAGGATGAAGCCGGTCTGCGACAACGAGTCGCCGAGCTCGTGCAGCGTGCCGAAGGGATCGCGGCTGAGCTACAACGCGGACACGAAGAGCAGCAGCGCATTGAGGCTGAGATCCAGTCGACGCGCGAACGGCTAGCAGGTGATGTCCGGGAGAAGGAGGAACAGGAGGCGGAACTGGCCAGGCTGAAAGCGAGGCTCGAGGCAATCGATGAAGAGAGCCGGGCGTTGCAACAGCGGCTGACCGACGCGCGTTTGGCAGTGGAAGGGTTGCGTGTGCGCCGAGCCCATGCGGAAACCGACTTGGCTCGCCTGGTGGATTGGCAGGCAGCGTCGACCGTTCGCTGGTCAGAGCTCGATCAACAGGACTCAGCCTTGGAGGCGGCACGGCAACATAGCCAGCGGGAGTGCGAACGGCAGGACGCGTTGTGTCTGGAACTGGAACGGACCGTAGACCGGATCAAGGCCGAATTGATCGAGGTGCAAGAACGTCAGACAGAGGAGATGGAGATGGTCCAGCGTCTCGAACACGCTTTGGCCGAAGTCCGGCAGGCGCTTGCGTCCATCCGGGAGTTACGGATGACGGCGGAAGTCCGGCGCGCTGAACTGAAAACACAGCTTGCAGCCGTGGAGAATACGTTGACCGGCACCTATCAGGTCACGCCTCCATCGGTGCTTGAACGTCGGGAAGCGGAGGGCGATGGAGCCGGGTCCGCTCCCATAGCGGGCGAAGCTCACGAGCCTATGGAGGAAGAATTGCGGCAGCAATTGCAGCAAATTCGCGATCGACTGGACCGGATGGGGCCCATCAATCTTGCCGCCATCGAAGAGCATCGGGAACTGGAAGAACGCTATCGTTTCCTTACGGAGCAGGAGCAGGATCTGTCTAATTCCATCGCCTCGCTTAAGGAAATTATTCACCGGATCAATCGCACAACAAAAGAAATGTTCCTGACCACCTTCAACGAGTTGCAAGAGAAGTTTAGTGAGGTCTTTGCGCAGTTTTTCCCAGGCGGCCGCGCTGAGTTGGTACTGGTGGACGACGTATCGCCGGAGGGATCCGATCCGGGGACGAGTCAGGAGCCGGGCGTGGACATCGTCGCGCAACCGCCAGGGAAACGGCTCAAGAGCATCACAATGCTGTCGGGCGGCGAGAAGACGTTGACGGCCATGGCGCTGCTGTTCGCGAGTTTCCTCATCCGGCCGACGCCGTTCTGCATTCTGGACGAAATCGATGCGCCGTTGGACGAGGAAAACATCGGCCGCTTCACAACGGTGCTGGAGAAATTGGCTCAGAACGCCCAGTTCATCGTGATCACGCACAATAAGCGCACGATGGCGGTGGCTGATTCGCTCTTCGGCGTGACAATGGAAGAGCCAGGGGTCTCCAAGCTGGTTTCCGTCCGTCTCGCCGATCTGCAGCCAGCCTGAATGTCATCCACCAGGAAACCGAAAAAGACCAGTAGTTCAGGGCGGTTCTGCGCTCCTTTGCTTGACTTCGCCACAGTTGTTTGCTATACGTCGCGTCATTAACGGGCACGTTGTTTGTCCGGCTTCTTCTGCCGCTGCTTGGTAGGTTGATCCTGTAGTTCGCTTTCTTCCTGCCATCTCCGTTGTTCCAGGGACAGCAGTATGAGACTGATTCGGGAACTGCTCAATCGCCTTTCTGACAGCTTGTTCGCCGCCGTACCGGAGAGACTCAAGATGGCGGGCGATCGCGCTAGAGGGCCAGCGCTCCGGCTGGTGTCCGATAAATCCGGCGCGATGTTATCGGTCGATGCAGCGCCGCGCCGTCCGCCGGGGCAGGCGTTCAGCCAACTTGACTCCATCGACGAAGCGATCCGTCGTGGTCAGGCTTGGTTCCTCGCCCGTCAGCACGCCGCCGACGGTTTCTGGGTGGCTGAGCTTGAAGCCGACACCACGCTCACTTCGGAATACATCATGTTGCGGCGTTTCCTTGGCCTCGTGGACCCGGAGCGCGAACGCAAGGCCGTCCGGTATTTAAAATCAGCCCAACTGCCCGGCGGCGGCTGGCCAATTTACTACGGCGGCCCGGCCGACATCAGCGCCTCCGTCAAGGCCTACTTTGCGTTGAAGTTATGCGGTGTGCCTGCCGACGATCCGTGTCTGGTCCGCGCGCGGGCGTGCATTCTTGAGCTCGGGGGGGTCGTGTCCGCCAACGTGTTCACGAAAATCGCCCTTGCGCTCTTCGATCAATACGATTGGCGGGGCATTCCGAGCATGCCTCCGGAAATCATGTTGCTCCCCAAGTGGTTCTACTTCAGCGTCTATGCAATTTCCTATTGGTCCCGCACCGTGTTGATTCCTCTGTTGATCGTGTTCGCGCACCGGCCAGTCTGCCGGATTCCGGCAGAGCAGGGCATCGACGAGTTGTACACGACGCCGCGCCGTCTCGTCGACTATCGGGACATCCCCCCGTTCAAAAAAGATGCAGCCTGGTTGACCTGGCGGAATGTTTTCATCACGCTGGACGGCATGTTGAAGCTGTACGATCGCGTGCCGATCACGTGGCTGCGGCAGAAGGCGTTGCGCAAGGCAGCCGACTGGATGCTGGCCCATATGCAGGGCAGCGGCGGGCTCGGCGCAATCTACCCTGCCATGGCCAACTCCGTCGTGGCGCTGCGCTGCCTGGGACGGGACGTGGAAGATCCTTTGATGGTCAAAGCCCTGCGGGAGATTGAAGAGCTCGAAGTCTACGACACTGTGAACGAAAATGGAGAGCAGGTCGAGGCGATGCACCTGCAACCGTGTTTCTCACCGGTGTGGGATACGGCGCTGTTGCTGAACGCCTTGATCGAGGCGGGGCTACCGCAGGACCATCCGTCGTTGCAGAAGGCCGCCTTGTGGCTCATGGCCCACCAAACCAGGAGGGTGGGAGATTGGAAAGTGTCCTCGCCTCAGGCCGAGCCGGGCGGCTGGTATTTTCAGTTCGAGAACGAATTGTATCCCGACGTAGATGATTCCGCCGTGGTGATCATGGCCCTCTCCAAGTTGCGCCTGACGGACGAAGTGAGGCAGAGAGAAGCGATTCGTCGCGGCTACCGGTGGGTCATGGCCATGCAGGGATCCGACGGAGGATGGGGGGCGTACGACAAGGACAACAACCGCATTGTGTTCAATTACATTCCGTTCGCTGACCACCGGGCGTTGCTTGATCCCAGCACGGCAGACTTGGCAGGCCGCTGTCTGGAAATGCTGGGCACGCTCGGCTACGACAAGAGTCACCCGGCGGTGGCGCCGGCTTTGGAGTTCTTAAAGCGGGAGCAGGAGCCGGACGGCAGTTGGTACGGCCGATGGGGAGTCAACTATATCTATGGCACGTGGTCCGTGCTAGCCGGTTTGCGGGCGATCGGGGAAGATCTTACGGCACCGTACATTCGCCGCGCGGTGGCCTGGGTGGAATCGAAGCAGAACCAGGACGGTGGGTGGGGCGAATCCTGCCTTTCCTACGACGATCCGGCGTATAGCGGAAAGGGCGACAGCACGCCGTCGCAGACCGCCTGGGCACTGATGGCGTTGATGGCTGCCGGGGCAACGGATTCGTTCAGTGTGGTGCGGGGGATCAATTATCTCATTCGACAACAGCGTAAAGATGGTTCATGGGAAGAGCTCCGCCATACGGGCACTGGATTCCCTCGCGTGTTCTATCTCCGTTATCACTGGTACTGCCAGTATTTCCCGTTCTGGGCCCTTGCCATGTATCGCAATCTCAGGACACGCGGTCGAACGAGAGCCGACGAATTGCGCCAGTGCGCTCGTGAGACAGGACGCTTCCGGTTCGATTAGTCCGGATCCCCGGGAGGCCGATTGAAGCAGGTCGGCGTGTTCGTTGCAACCCGGTGGGAGTTCAACGCGGTTCGGAAGGCCGTCGCCATTGACGCGCAGGAGCGAACCAGGACTTTCCGCGGGTTCGTGGGGCGGCGAGGTCGTGTTCGAGTACGACTCATCCAAACGGGTGTGGGAATCGAAAAGGCCAGCGCCGTCAGTCGGGAAGCGCTGGCGACGTATTCCTTCGAGTTAGTCGTCTCGACCGGGTTCGCTTGCGCCTTGTCCACCGCGCGCGTCGGTGATCTGCTGATCGGAACCGACGTGATCTTGTATGGTGAAGCCCTGGCCCTTTCTGCTTCTTTCCCCTCTTTCGCCTGTTCAGTTGACCACGTAGAGGCGGCCGTGCGAGCAGCGCAGAAAGCTGTACCAGCCATCCGCCGTGGGCGGTTCGTCACCGTGCCGCGCGTATTGTGGCGCGCCGAGCAGAAACAGGAGGTCGCGGTGGCGACCGGCGGCATCGCGGCGGACATGGAAAGTGCGGCGATCGCCAGGTCGGCTCATGAGCATCGGGTGCCGTTTATCATCGTTCGCGCTGCCTCTGATCTCGCGGACGAGGATCTTCCGCTCGACTTCAATCTCTTTCTGCAGCCGGCCGATTGGCTTTGCGGCCTCGCGAGAATCGTGACGCATCCGTCCAGTCTCGCGGGCTGTCATCGGCTTCGGCTACAAAGTCGCAAGGCGGCTACCCGGTTGACCGCCTTCTACGGCATGTTTTTTGATGCGCTTCAAGAATAGAGGTGCCGGGGCAGAACAGGGGCATGTCCGATGATCGTGCAGGCGATCGCGAAGATCGGGCGGGTCACGCTCTTTATCGTGCAGGAGATGGGGCGGATGCTGCTCTTTGTCCTTGCTTCGTTCGCCTGGCTTGCGCGACCGCCGTTCCGCCTGTTTCAAATCGTCAAGCAGCTCCACTTCATTGGGTACAAGTCCACGTTCGTGGTGGTGCTCACGGCGGCCTTTACCGGCATGGTGCTGGGCTTGCAAGGCTACTACACGCTCCGAAAGTTTGGATCGGAGGCTTTGTTGGGATCAGCCGTCGCATTGAGTATGATCCGGGAATTAGGTCCTGTGCTGGCATCCCTCATGGTGACGGCGCGGGCTGGATCCGCCATGACCGCCGAGATCGGGATCATGCGCATTACCGAGCAGATCGACGCCCTGGACACGATGGCCATTAATCCACTGCAGTACCTGATCGCTCCGAAACTGGTGGCTGGGCTTATCGGGGTGCCGCTGCTCGTGGCCATCTTCGATGTGGTAGGGATCTCCGGGGGCTACCTCGTCGGAGTCGAGCTGCTGGGGGTGAACGAAGGATCGTATTGGAGTTCGATCGAGTCGGCGGTGGAATGGAAAGATGTCTACGGCGGCATCCTGAAATCAATCAGTTTTGGGCTGATTGTCAGTTGGGTTTGCTGTTATAAAGGGTTCTATACGAGGATGAGTGCCGAAGGGCTCGGCACAGCCACCACCGAGGCCGTGGTGTTGTCGTCTGTGCTTATTCTGGTCTGGGATTACTTCCTGACGTCGGTGCTGCTCTAAGTGCGCTACCAGCAAACCGCGAGCAGTAAATAGCCGGGGCAAGATCTCTCGCTGTTGACTACCTGCTCGGGGCTATGTGCTGTCCATGATCAAGCTTATCGGGGTCGAAAAAACCCTCGGTGGTCAACCTGTTTTACGCGGCGTCGATTTGGAGATTCCCAAGGGAAAGCTGACGACGATCATCGGCCGTAGCGGAGAAGGCAAGAGCGTGCTGCTCAAGCACATGATCGGCTTGCTTCAACCCGATCGCGGCGAGGTCTGGGTCGACGGCGTGGACATCTCGCGGCTGCGCGGGAAGGCGCTTAACGAGGTGCGGAAGCGATTCGCCATGCTGTTCCAGGGGGCGGCGCTCTTTGATTCCTTGACGGTGTTCGAAAACGTCGCGTTTCCGCTTCGGGAAAAGCTGAGGCTGAAAGACCCGGAGGTGACTCGACGGGTCAATGAAAAGTTGGAGCAGGTTGGTCTGGCCGGTATGGGACACAAGTACCCGGCCGAATTGAGCGGCGGGATGAAAAAACGGGCGGGCTTGGCGAGGGCCTTGGTGATGGAGCCGGAGATTATCTTGTTCGACGAGCCGACGACGGGGCTCGACCCGCTCATGGCCAAACAGATACACGACTTGATCATTGGGATGCAACGGACGTTCGGGTTTACGGCGGTGATGGTCAGCCATGAGATTCCCGAGATCTTCGGCATTTCCGACTGGGTAGCCATGTTGAAGGAGGGGAAAATCGTGGCCATGGCGCCAGCAGCTGAGTTTCAGCGCATCGAGGATCCAGAGGTTCGGGAATTTATTTCGGTCGGAGTGGTAACGCCGGTACCCGCGAATCGGTGAACCGAATCGTCTTTTACAGGTGCAGGTGGCCTGCGTATCGCGCTTCACGAATAACGAGCCACGGGGCGAGGACATGGAAAAAGCCAAACTGGAGCTGGTGGTCGGCGTGTTCGTCTTGGTCGGCATCGCATGCCTGGGGTATCTCTCGATCAAACTAGGCAAATTGGAGGTAATCGGCGGGCGGAACTATACGGTTTTCGCCGAATTCACCTCTGTCTCTGGCTTGAAGAGCGGCGCGTCGGTTGAAATCGCCGGGGTGGAGGTGGGACGAGTGAAAGAGATCACGCTCAAGGACGACCGGGCGCTGGTGGCCCTTGCGATCGACGAGGGGGTGAGGCTCTATACCGATACGATCGCGTCAATCAAGACACGCGGCATCATCGGTGAGAAATTCATGGCGCTGTCGCCCGGCGGCGGTGGTGATCCGCTTAAACCAGGAGAGAAGATCCGGGACACCGAGTCTGGACTCGACCTGGAGGAACTGGTCAGCCAATTCGTGCACGGCAACGTGAAATGATGGGGGCAAGCGATGGGACGGAGACGGATTGGGGGGCGTCCGAAGACATGGCATGGGGAGAAAGGGACGATCAGTCGGCCCGCGATTCTCTTGATTGCCGCGTCGGCTGCCTTGATTGGCTTGATGGGGAACGGTCTACTGTCTTGGGCTGGCGGCGGTGCCACCGACGCCGTGAAAAGTACGATCGACGAAGTGCTGCGCATTCTCCGCGATAAGGATCTTAAAAAACCGGAACGGGCCGAAGAGCGGAGACGCCTGCTCGAGAAAGTCATCGGCGATCGATTCAATTATGAAGAGATGTCGAAACGGGCGCTGGGTGCGCCATGGAATCAGCTCAGCGAACAGGAGCGGCAGGAATTCGTGCAGCTCTTTAGGACTCTGCTCACCAATTCGTACGCTGACAAGATTGAAAGCTATTCCGGGGAACCAGTGCAATACGTGAACGAGCGCACCGAGAAAGACTTCGCTGAAGTCCGAACGAAGATCGTGTCCGGTAAGGCGGAGATTCCGTTGGATTATCGGTTGTTGAACAAAAATGGCGAGTGGCGCGTGTACGATGTGGTCATCGACGGCGTCAGCCTGGTCAATAACTATCGCGGTCAGTTCACCAAAATCATTCGCTCGTCCTCCTATGCCGATCTCGTCGAGCAACTTCGCAAGAAATCCGACAAGATCAAGGCTCCCTAAGGCTGCTGCTCTTGCTCCATGCCTCCGCTGCATCGACTCCTCGTTGTGGTCCTGCTCGTGCTCGGAGGTGCAGCCTCCCTCTTCGGGCCGCGGTCGGCCGTTGCAGAGACACAGTATTTTCCGATCCCCTCCGTGTCCACCACCAGAAACGACGGGAACGACGTCGGCCTGATCGTGCCGATTCTTGTGACCGAACCTGACGGCGAGCTGAAGTATCTCGTGGCGCCGATGGTGATCCGCAACTCGATCGTCGGAGTTCGGGGCGCACTCAACATCTTTCGCTACGAACCGGGCGGGCGCGAGATGCGGCTTATCGCCTCGTTCACGGAACAGATCGAGCGGAAGCTCTTGTTCAGCTATACGGACCCGGCTTTCAGCCACGGGCGGTACGCGCTCAGTTACGGAGGAACCTTTTTCAAGAACGCGACCGTGCGGTTTTGGGGGATCGGGCAAACGACGGTCGAAAGCGACGAGACGAACTACACGGCGCGGGAGGGTCGCGCCTGGTGGAAGTTCGGTCTTCATGCCAATGAGGTGACACAGATCGCTGTTGGCCAACGGTTCAGAGACGTAAGTCTTCAACGTGGCGCGACCGATCTGCCGTTCACTGTGGATCGCTTTCCGGCCGTCCACGGCGTCCGCGGCGCGACGATTTGGGGGCATCGGGTCACCTTTCATTACGACACGCGCGACAGTTTGGTCACCCCGACCGACGGCATGCAAGTGACTGCCTATGCCGAGCTGAACCAGAATCTTCGTAACGGCGACCATCCCGTGTTCTCGCGGTACGAAATCGAAGTCAAGAAGTTGCTTCCCAGCGAATCCAAGCGGGTGATCCTGGTCGTGCGCGCGGACCTGCAGGCGACGCTGGGGGGCGAAGTACCCTTCTTCGAGCAGAGTTCCCTGGGCGGGCAGAACAACCTGCGGGGGTTCGGGGTGGATCGGTTTATCGACAAACATCTGGTGGCGGTCAGCGTGGAAGAACGCATCCACGTGATGCGGACCAAGCTGTTCGGCGTCACCGCGGACTTCGAGGTCTCGCCGTTCCTTGATACAGGTCAAGTGTTCGAAAACTTTAAGGACGTCAGCTTCAAGGATTATCGGATGACCCCGGGGATCGGCTTCCGCGGATTGGTACGGCCCAATGTAGTCGGCCGTGTCGATTACGGCTACAGCCGCGAAGGAGGAGCGGTGTTCGCCGGATTGGATTTCCCTTACTGACGGTCGATCGGTGGCGCACGCGATGCCCGGGCAAGTCTGTTGGCCATTCGTCCTTGTTCTGCTGGCCTGTTCCCTCTGCTCGGGGCAGGTCGCTGCACGGGCGGAAGGCTTCGGGCCGCTGCCGGTCCGGAATTTTCAGCCGATCCAGTTACTTTTCCTGGGCATGCCAGGCGACCGCGCTGAGGTGCTCAAGAAAGGTCGGCTGGATGTGCGGGTCGAGCTAGCTGAAACCAGCACCGTTTTCAACGAGCACACGGCCCACGCGAGCGTGGTCATGAAATTCGAGCAACTCCGATCCGGCCTTTTGCTGCGCTACGGTGTGCTGGATCGGCTGGAGGTCGGCATCGAGGTGCCGGCGCTCTATCGATATCGCGGGTTCATGGAAGGCATCATCACGGCGACTGAACGGGCGACCACTGGCTTGAGTCCGCCGCGGGCAGCCTTGCGGGATAGGGGCTTTGCATACGATTTGACGGTCGGGGGTCAGAGTCGCTTTTCAGGAACCGATGGCGGTCTGGGATTGGGCGATACGACCCTGCTCGGTAAATACCAGTTTCTGTCGCAAAGCGGGGTGCTCCCGGCCGTCTCGTTGCGGTTGGCGGTCAAGATGCCCTCAGGAGATGAAGGGAGGTTCTTCGGCAGCGGGCATCCCGACGTCGGTGTCGGACTGGCGGCGGAAAAGACGGTGGCGGGGCGATGGATCCTCTACGGCAACGTCAACGGCGTCTTTCCGACCGGTCGGGCTGGTGGCTTCGCGCTGCGACCATTCATGTCGGCGATCGCGGCGGTGGAATATCTGTGGGCGAAGGACCTCTCAGTCACCGCCCAGTTCGATTATTATGCTTCGCCGTTTCACGGGACCGGCCTCAAACTGCTGGACCGTGGAGTCACCGAGTCGGCGGTCGGTTTCACTTATCGGCTCAGACCAAATGTGCTCTGGCAGGTCTACGGCGTGGAAAATGTGGATTTCATTCGGAACAGCGCAGCGGATTTCACGCTCTCGACCGTGGTCACCTATCGATTCGATCCAGAGCGGTAAAGTCTGCTCTGTGCGGTGGGCCATGGGCGAATTGCTTGACATGAGCGGAAATCTGTGTGAGACTGGGCGCCGGTCGCCCGAGATCCGAAAGAACGTACTGCTCGCAAAACTCCTGTCCACGCTACTTTCCCTGTGAGCGGGCGATTACCACTGACACGCGAGGAGAATGAACGATGTCGTTGTTGAAGACCATAGACAGCCCTGCTGATTTGAAACGGCTTCCTCCAGAGCGGTTCCCCGAGCTCTGCCAGGAAATCCGCGAACAAATCATCGGTGTGGTCTCGAACGTCGGTGGGCACCTTGCATCCAACCTCGGTGTGGTGGAATTAACCGTCGCCTTACACTATTTGCTGGATACGCCGAACGACAAGATCGTATGGGACACCAGCAACCAGGCGTACACCCATAAGCTGCTGACCGGCCGCCGCGAACGGTTTCATACCCTGCGGCAGTACGGCGGGTTGAGCGGGTTCTGTAAACGCGAAGAAAGCGTCTATGATACGTTCAACGCCGGTCATGCCGGCACCGGTGTGTCGGCCGCCTTCGGCATGGTCGAGGCGCGCGATCAGCAAGGCCAGAAGCATAAGGTGGTGTGCGTGGTGGGCGACGGAGCGATGACGGCCGGCATGACGCTGGAGGGGCTGCACCACGCTGGCGGGCTTGGCAAAGATTTCCTCGTGATCCTGAACGACAACCAGATGTCGATCTCCAAGAACGTCGGCGCGATCTCCGCCTACCTCAACCGGACTTTTACGGGAGAGTTTTACACGCGCGTTCGCGAAGAAACCGGCCATCTGCTGCGTTTAATCCCGGGCATCGGGCAGGATATGCAGAAGATGGCGCGCCGTGCCGAAGAATTGGCGAAGGGCGTGATTCTGCCGGGATTGTTGTTCGAAGAGTTGGGCTTCCAGTATGTCGGCCCGATCGATGGCCACAACTTCGACCATCTCCTTCCCACATTGGAGAATGTGCTGAAGTTGAAAGGGCCGATTCTGCTCCACGTCATCACGAAAAAAGGATTGGGGTACGAGCCGGCCGAGAAAAATCCGGTCTGGTTCCATGCCTGCCCGCCGTTCGTGCGGGAAACCGGCGCGCCGGCGAAAAAGGCGCCGAGGCCAACCTACACAGCGATCGCGGTCGAGACACTGCTCAAGCTGGCCCGGGCGGACAAACGCATCGTGGCCATTACCGCGGCGATGTGCGAAGGCACCGGTCTCACGGCGTTCGAGAAGGAATTTCCCGATCGACTCTATGATGTCGGCATCGCGGAGCAGCATGCGGTGACGTTCGCCGCCGGACTGGCGGCTCAAGGCATGAGACCTGTCGTTGCCATATACGCGACGTTCCTGCAACGGGCCTACGACCAAGTGGTTCACGACGTGGCCACGCAAAACCTGCCGGTCACATTCTGCATCGACCGGGGCGGTTTGGTCGCCGAAGACGGGACGACACACCACGGCGCATTCGATTACGCCTATCTGCGGCATGTCCCCAATATGGTCGTCATGGCTCCAAAGGACGAGAACGAGTTGCAGCACATGGTGAAAACCTGCCTGACCTATGATGGCCCAGCCTCGGTACGTTATCCGCGGGGTGTCAGCCTGGGAGTGGAGATGGATCGGGAACCAATGGCGCTTCCGATCGGAAAAGGCGAGCTGTTGCGGGATGGGAAAGACGTTGCCATTGTCGCCATCGGCGTCACGGTCTGGCAGGCTGTTCGGGCGGCGGAACGGCTGGAGCAGGAGGGCATCTCCGCCGCAGTGGTCAATGCGCGGTTCGTGAAACCTCTCGACAAGGACTTGATCGTCGGGGTGGCACAGCGGGTCCGTTATCTGGTCACGGTCGAGGAGGGATGCAAGATGGGTGGATTCGGCTCAGCCGTCCTCGAAGCATTGTCCGACGAAGGCGTCACGCACCTGCGCACCAAACTTATTGGGTTGCCGGACTGGTATATCGAACAGGGTCCGCAGGATCTGTTGCGCGAGAAGTACGGACTCACGGCAGAAGGTATTTACCAGAGCGTCAAAGCGCTTATGGCATGCTCAACCGCCTCTCGGGGAGCGGTTTGTGCCGAACACAGTCTAGGTACCGGCTATGCGTCTTTCAGCGGCGAGCCGGTCGGAGATGAACAGGGGAGTTAGGTCGCCGTTCTCCCTGTGTGGCGCTTTCATGCTTCGCAGGCGACAGGGGACACCGGACACAGGTGACGATCACGAGATGCATATTACGCGGAGGAAAACCAAGCAAATCCGGGTCGGGAACGTGAAGATCGGCGGAGATGCGCCAATCTCCGTCCAGTCTATGTGTTCCACGGATACACGCGACGTCGCAGCCACAGTGGAGCAGATTCGTCAACTTGAGGCGGTGGGCTGTGAGCTGATCCGCGTGGCCGTACCGGACATGGAAGCAGCAGAGGCACTCCGAAAGATCAAGGCGCAGATGAGCGTGCCACTCATCGCCGATATCCATTTTGACCACCGTCTGGCAGTTAAGGCGGCCGGAGTGGTGGACTGCGTGCGGATCAATCCCGGCAACATTGGCGCCTGGTGGAAAGTGACCGAAGTCATTAAAGCGGTGAACGACCGCGGGATTCCATTGCGGATCGGCGTCAACGGGGGGTCGCTGGAACGGGCTCTGCTGGACAAGTACGGGTACCCGACGGCGGAAGCACTGGCTGAGTCAGCGTTGAACGCCGTCCATGCGCTGGAAGACGTCGGTTTCACGAATATGAAAGTGTCACTGAAGGCCTCGGATGTGCACTTGGCGATCGACGCCTACTGGCTGTTTGCGCATCAAACCGACTATCCGCTGCACATCGGCATTACGGAAGCCGGCACTGTGATGACTGGGGCGGTGAAGTCGGCGATCGGGCTTGGCTGGCTACTCTCCCATGGCATCGGCGATACGCTGCGCGTGTCGCTGGCCGCCGATCCAGTTGAGGAGGTCAAAGTTGGGTTCGAGATTCTGAAATCGCTGGAACTGCGCCATCGCGGGATCAATGTGATCGCCTGCCCGACTTGCGGCCGTGTAGAGATCGACGTGGTCCGGATGGCGAACGAACTTGAAAAACGGCTAGCTCACATCAAAACGCCGCTCAATGTGTCGGTTCTCGGGTGTGTCGTCAACGGAATTGGCGAAGGAAAAGAAGCTGACATCGGCGTTGCCGGAGGCGAAGGAGTGGGGATTCTGTTCAAGAAAGGCAAACTCCTGCGCAAAGTGCCGATGGCCGAACTGATGGACCGCTTGATCGAAGAAGTCGAGCTGCTGGCCAGAGAGAAGGAAGCAGAGGGGGCACGAGACGAACAACCCGCTCCTCCCTACGAACACGCTTCATCGCCGGTGCGTTCGGACGGCTCGATGGCCACATCCTCGCTCGTCCGCGAACTGCCGGTGATTTAAAACTAAAAAGTCTTCCGATCCTATCTTCGCGGCGCCACGGTCTGTTTCCCGATCAGAGTTCCATACGCGTTTGCCCGGGGATACCGTTGATTGTTGAGTTTGAAAGAGACGCCTCATTATAATGCCACCTGCGTGGCGCCGTACCCAAGTGGCTAAGGGAGCAGTCTGCAAAACTGCGATGCGGCGGTTCGAACCCGCCCGGCGCCTCCATCCCGTGCGTGGCTTGACCTTCAGTGCGGCGGACTTCCTTTTCTTTTTGCCTGGCCTGTTTGATGCGCTTGCGGTCGCACTTTGGAAGCATGGTCTTCTCTGGTTGTGCGAGAATGACCTCCCCGGGCTAAGCCATTCAAACCTGAGCGCGAAGCCCTCTATTCTGCTATCTTGTGTCTTGGCTGCGAGTTACCAGCGGCCTTTGCGGCTACCGCGATCACTGTGACGTCCTCCGTGGCGGGTTTCAGGTGGTCTCGCTTCATTCACAGTCAAGGTCCGACCCTCGAGTGCGGTCCCGTTCAGCGCCGCGATCGCCCGTTTGGCCTCTTCGGCCGTCGCCATCTCCACGAAGCCGAAGCCCCGCGACTGCCCGGTGTACTTGTCGGTGACGACACGCACCGACTCTACCTTGCCATGAGGGGTGAACAGTTCAGTGAGCTGCGGTTCGGTGGTCGAATAAGGCAAGCCGCCGACATAAATTTTCGTGCTCATACAATTCCTCCTTGTTCTCTCCACGTAAGTACACAGCCTGTACCGAGCGTGCGACCGGTTCGCACGCATGATCTGTAAAGCTGTCTGGTCGTAGGAGCAGCCTGGACTAAGATACCGGTCGCGCAGACACAATAAGAAGACGGCGAGTGCGCGATTGGTAGGTAGTTTTGCGGCTCGTACGCGAGCCGTACAGTAACACACCGGAGAGGATGGGTCAAATCGCTTCAGAGTCGGCATAGGATTTCACCGGATTCTCCGCTGTCGTCAGATTATCCTGCTTCCTTCCGCCGTTTCGTTGGCAATCTGCTGACTTTCGCTACACTGGAAACACGTAGAGGCGAGAAAGAGTTCAAGGTGAAGGCCCAGAGTTGGTTTCGACAGTACCTATTGGTGATCGTGATTGCGTTGCTGCTTGGCCCTTTTCTGGCCAACCTTGAGACAGTGAGGCGGGTCTCCATCAACGTCATGGGTCTGAGCGCCTTTCAGATGACGCGCCTGGCTACCAGTGGCATCGCGCCTCTGATGGCCTGGACGATGGTTTACCACATGTCCCGTCGGGCTTCCTTGGGAGACCAAAGGGGTCGAGTTCCTCGAGGCCGTCCTGTCTCCGATCGCCTTGTTCGGCACGGTCTTTTTCGTGAACAACGAACAAACTGAACGAACAAACTGTTTGCTGTCCATGACTCGGCTCTGCTCGATCAGGTTGGCCGCTCGCGCTATTGCTGCTGTACACCGGCATGCTCGGCAGCGCTACTGTCTGGCTGACCGTCGCCTGGATTGGCTGCTGGGACGCCCTGAAAGCCTTCTGCACCAGAGGTGCCTCCCGAATACGGGTGGCCGATGAGACGCGATCGCTTGAGGGTGCGTGGCCAGTGGATTTGCTGGCCACTGGGTGGAAGGCGAACGAAAACATGCTGGCTCGACCGATTACGTGGGTTCGACGTTGGGTCGGTACCGGATTGTCAAGAAATTGAGCCGTGGCGCGATGCTGCGAGGCCGTATCCTGGCCGAGCAGAAGACCGAGACCATCCAGGATGGTGTCGGGCCGAACCAACCGCAAGGAGTACCAGCTCACTAAGCAACTGGCAATCATCGGATCGAGTCCTGACACGACGAGCAAGCTCGCTGGCTGGTTCACGCCGAAGACGGCTGCCATGATCGGGCATCGCGGCGAAGGCGACTTCATCACGGCGGCGGAAAACGGAAAGAAGGTGCTGGACAATGACCGGTGGTGAAGGTTAGATAGATCTGAAGGACGGCGGTCTACCAGAAGTGCCGAGGTGCGGATGTGCTGCTAACTTGATGACCAGGCGTGTGGGGAGAGGTTGGAAGCACCGATCGGAAATTTCCTGCGCGTGTTCTCCCAGGCACGGCAGGATCTGTCTGCCCTTCGGTCCTGCCCGCCGACAGAATGGCCTTGCATCCGCTTCGCAGGCGGACTGAATCCGCTGCAGATCTTCTTTCGCTTGGGTTCCTTGAGCCTGAACGGTGCTCTGGCAGACGGACGGTAGTTTCTGCGCGTCCGTTGCATGCGGCGCAGGCGATTGCGGCTGCTGAAGCAAGCAGGACAGAACCATTCCAGTTCCGCCTCGCATTTGATCGCGACGCTGGCCGGGATGCGGAGCGGCTCGGCCTTCCCGGGAACGTCTCCGAGCGAAGATGCGAGTGGAAATGGAGGCTCAGCGATGCTTGGTCCCGCGTCGCCCAGGAAGCGATTCACAGGGTCCAAAGAAGAGGAAACGGCTGCTGTTCGAGAGAAGGGGATGGAAGGGCTATTCGCTTGCGCTCCGTAGCCGGAGCATCATATCGGGAGATGGATCGGAAGGTGCGCAAACATTCGGTTCCGCAGCCGTGTTCAGTGACAGGAACGCTGCGGCACCCATCAGGACCGCTCCCTGCGGGATTCCGAGCGCGAGCACGTTTTGAGGGCCTGCCGCGAATGACCCGATTGATTGAGACGAAGGCAGATCGGTTTCTGTTTCAGCTTGTGAGAGGAATACGTCAAAAGCCGAAAACTTCCTGACAATTTGTGCGCTCGCATTCCGCGTCGCTGGAGTTGAGCGACGCAGCGCTGCGCACCCTCGAGAGGCGGAGCGCGCAGCGGCGCCGTCAGAATTCAACGAATTGATAAATTGACGCGCCTGGAAACAAGGTATTACAATCTGCCCCGCGTACTGGCGAATCCAGCCGGAGGGTTCGCGCGTTTCCTCACTCGCAATGGTACAGAGAAGAAGGAGTATGGGATGGCCGTTCCGCTTTCCCAAATGTTCACCGTTGCAAAGTATGTCTTGACGCAAAAGGTCAAAGGCGTCAAACGCTACCCGCTGGTTCTGATGCTGGAGCCGCTGTTTCGCTGTAACCTGGCTTGCGCTGGCTGCGGAAAGATTCAGTATCCGGATCACGTGCTCGACAAGCGGTTGACGCCGGAGCAATGTTGGGCGGCGGCCGAGGAATGTGGCGCACCGATTGTGAGTATCCCCGGAGGGGAGCCGCTGATTCATCCGGAAATGCCGGAGATCGTTCGCGGGTTGATTGCGCGGAAGAAATACGTGTATCTGTGCACGAACGCGATCCTGCTCGAGCGGAAGCTCGACGAGTATACGCCGTCCAAGTATTTGACGTTCAGCGTGCATATGGACGGCCTGAAGGAAGAACATGATCGGGCTGTCTGCCGGGACGGCGTTTATGAGACAGCGGTGAGGGCGATCAAGGCTGCGTTGAAGCGAGGGTTTCGCGTTACCACTAACACGACCCTGTTTGATGACGCGAATCCGGAGCGGGTCCGCGCCTTCTTCGACGAAATGATGAAACTAGGGGTCGAAGGCATGATGATCTCGCCGGGCTACAGCTACCAGAAGGCACCCGATCAACAGCATTTTTTGAGACGCCATCGGACGCGGGAATTGTTCTCCAAGATCCTCAGCAACCGCAAACTGTCCTGGCGATTTAATCAATCGCCGCTCTTCCTGGAATTTTTAATGGGGAAGCGCGAGTACCAGTGCACGCCGTGGGGGAATCCGACTTACAACATTTTCGGCTGGCAGCGGCCTTGCTATCTCCTCCAGGACGGATACGCCCGAACGTTCCGGGAGCTGATGGAAACGACGGACTGGACCCGCTATGGGACCGGACGCAACGAAAAGTGCGCCGACTGTATGGTGCATTGCGGGTATGAAGCATCCGCGGTCGAAGATACATTCAGTTCCTGGTCCGGGTTTGGCCGTACCGTCAAAGCGACGCTTCTTCCCAACGCCCGTTAAACGTGCGTGATTGGCCTGTCATGAACCGAAACCGTTCAACGGTAAGCTGCCGCTTCTCACATCTTCCCGTTTGTGCATAGCGATCCACGTTTCGTACCTTCTGTATGACCGATGCCAAATACCATACCCCAGAGGAGCGGACGCTGTATGGCCGGGTGTTTCGCCCATCGAACACAAGCGAATTGTGCGAAGCCGTCGAGCTGGCGTTCGATTATCGTGGCGATGTGACGCTCGAACTCACATCCGGGGAGATAATCACCGGTTACGTCTTCAACCGTGACACCAGCGGTGACGTTCCCATCCTCGAGCTGTTTCCGAAGGGTCTTCCCGACACCCGCAAGATTGCTTATGCCGACGTGGTGTCGATCGCATTCACCGGCGAAGACATGGCTCTCGGCAAGTCCTGGGAAGCGTGGGTCGCGAAAAAAGGATCTCAACGACACGCTGAATCGGAGCAGGCAGCCGCCGCCGCGAGGGCCCGTGGTCATCTGTAACCTCTCGTCTTGTTCTCGCTCCCGACAAAGCGCCATCCTGTAAACTTTGCCTAACTCTGGCACCTGATTCCCAACCATAACTCGTTGAAATCTCCGGTCGCTTTTCTCGTTTGGTTGGCCGCCCGAATTTATTGACAAAGAAAATCGTCTATGTTAAAAGGGTCGGCCTCAAAAACGGGCGTCCCCAGTGTTGATGAGGCTTTTCGTAGCTTGGGCGAGAGGGGAGGGGTCGGCTTCGTCGAGAGCCCATTGAACGCTGGGGGTAGAGTGTAACACGAGCGAGCCGGTGGAAACCACGAGCCGACGGGTGCTTACTTCTCTCGTGGGTTTCTTGCTGGCTGTGTCTCCGGTTACTGTCTGGGCCACGCATGAAGCGGACCACCGGTTTACAGTGGAAGGGTTTGTGTGTGGAAGCGGCGGGAAGCCTAGCCCGGATGTCGAAGTCGTCGTTAAGGACACGCGTGTGTCAATTGGGGCGACGGTGTCGACTGATGAAGATGGTTACTACAAGGCGATCCTCCACCTCCACAACGACAACCTGGGCGATCCGGTCCTTGTCATCGCGGGAAACGAGCAGCAGCGGATCAAGGTCCAATTTGATCCGAAGGATCTTGAGACGGAACGGAAGGTTCAGGTCAATTTCGGGTCGGGATGCGAAAAGACCATTGGCAAGCCGCCGCGATGGGTGTATTACGGGTCTGGCGTGGGAGTGGCGGCGGCGGTTGTCTTCGCTGGGTTGACATGGCTTCGGAAACGACGGCAGCGGGTCGGCCGGCGGGACAAGAAGGGGCAGGGGAAGCGGAAGACATCACTGTAGGCGGTCCGTGGGGCGCTCTCGTACCTCGCCGGATCGAACGCAGTAACACGGCGGGGAAGGGAGCTCTGGCGTGACCGAGACGGATGTATAGGTAACGGCGCTTTTGCTTGAGGCCGTCTGGGACTTGGGCGAAAGCGTCTTTTTTCATGTCTAGATGCTCGGAATAAAACGGTGGCGTGCCTGGGGCGCCTTGAGGTTCGGGAAGACGAAAGGAGTGGGTGATTATCTATGGAGCGCACAGGTTTGATGCAGGTGGTTTGGAGCCTGGGAGTCGTGACGGTGGGTGCAGTGATCGCGGGTTGTGAGGGGGGGGAAGGGCCCATCGTTCCACCGCCCCCGCCTCCGGCTGAATACGCTGACAAGCACATGCCTGCCGGATGGTGGGCAGACGAGAAGATCGTCGAAGAGGGGCGGCAGATCTTCATCGGTGAGAAAAACCCGGATGTCAATTGCGCGAGCTGTCACGGCAAAGACGGCAAACCGGTCAAGGCGGGTGCACGCGACTTTCGCAACGCCGAACGCATGAAGCTCTATTCCGATTCCGTGTGGTTCTGGCGAATCTCTGAGGGAGTGCCCAACACCAAGATGAAGGCCTGGAAGACAAAGCTCTCTGAAGAGGACCGATGGAAGCTGGTAGCCTTTGAGCGGACCTTTGCTTTGAAGGGACAAGAATGGGATCCGGTCAAGAATGCTTGGGTTCCGGTCGGGACCGCAGCGCCGGCCGCGGCGTCGGCTCAGGCGCCAAGCGGAGATGGGGCGTCCTCGCCAGCCACTGAAGCAGGAAAATGATCTGATTGAGACCGAAGCAGAGGAGGGGCGGCGAGAGGTTATGGCGAAATGGCAACGCAGTCTCTTGACCCTAACGACGTTGGTGGCGTTGTGGACCACTGCGGCCTATGCACAGGAGCTGAGTGCCCCAAGCGTCGAGTTTCCATATACGGGAAATCGAACCGCCGTGTGGATCGTCGCGCAGCTCCACATTCTGTTTGCCGCGTTCATACTCGGCGCTCCAATTTTTGTGGTGATTTCAGAGTGGTTAGGGTACCGCAAGCAGGACCCGAGGTACGACCGACTCGCCAAGGAAGTCACGAAAGTTACTGTCATCTTATACAGCATGACGGCCTTGACCGGCGGCTTGTTCATCTTTGTCTTGCTCGCCACGTATCCGCAGTTCACGACATGGTTGATCAATCATTTCTTCATGATTTTCGCGGTGATCTATCCGTTGCTGTTTATCGGAGAGACCATCGTGCTTTACATGTATTTCTATACCTGGGACGCCTGGAAGGGAGACAAAAAGGCCCGTCACATCGCGCTCGGGGTGTTGCTGAATCTGATCGGCACGGTCACGCTGTTTGTCATCGACGGCCCGACTTCCTTCATGAATACACCAGCGAAAGCAGAGGGCGTGTCCCTCGTCGAGTTCATCCAGACCGCCAGCTTGTGGGATAAAGTCTATAACTACAGTTGGATGCCGCTGAATCTGCATCGTCTCGTTGGGAATGTGACGTTCGGCGGATTCATTGCTGGGTTGATTGCCGCCTACATGTACATGGGAGCCAAGAAAGAAGAAGAGCGGGCGTACTACGATTGGATGGGGTTCGTCGGCAATTTGATCGGCGTGGGCGCGCTGATGTTTCTGCCGTTCATGGGCTATCTGCTTTCCTACGAGATGTGCGATTACGACGCCTCCATTTGTCCGTACATGATGGCCGACCAGCTCTCTATGTTTTTCGAGATGCAGGGGGCCATGGTGGGATTGATCTTTCTGGCCAGCAATTACTACATCTGGCTCAGCATGAAGCGGATTGAAGGGGTGGAGCGGGTCAGGATGAGCGTCTTGACGCCGCTGGTGATGATTTCACTTCCGTTCGTCATGACCTGGGCCTGGACCCAGTTCCCGGCTCCTGATCCCGCCTCCCTGGCCATCCTGGTGCCTTTAGTCTTGCTTCCTATGGTGCTCGGGAAGTTCGTGCCGTTCAAGGTCTCTTCCAGGACAGTGATCAAGATCGGGTTCCTCATGGTGATTGTGGGAAACGCCATTTGGATGACCCCGCACGGGTTCGTCCCGACCGGGGCAAAATTGGTGGAAGAATTGGAGTTGCCGTCGGACTGGAACTTTCTGGCACTTATGCCGGCCAAGAATTCTGCTGCATTTACACTGGTCTTTGTCACGGTCGTGAACTATGTCATCTATAACCGTGCGATCCGACAGGGAACCATCGTGTGGGGGAAAATCGATTTCGCGTCCCAATTTGTCCTGGTCTTCCTGGCGTTCAGCGCTATCTGGACGATGGGGCTGATGGGTGCTGTGCGGTCGCTGCTTAAGAAATATTTCCATACTTATAATCTCGTGCCCGATTTCACCGCCGAATCGTTCACCCCGACGCTGTCCTACTCGGGCTGGTGGATCACGGTGATCACCGTGGTTTTTTATCTCGTGGTCAGTTTCGCCATCCTCGTAACGCTTCGAGTAGCTGAGGCGAAGAAGCCAGTGCCCGAAGGGAGTCCTGTGCCGGCGGGAGCGAAGTGAGGCAAGCAAGCATCGTCGTGGGATGAACGAGGATCCTCATGGGGAACGTTGTCAAGAAATCGGTTGCTGGATTGATCGTTGGAGCCGCACTGTTTGTTGGGGCCAAAGCATTGGGGTTCCCGCTGGTCTTCCAGATCATGTTTTTCTGCTACGCGATCCTTGGTGCGGTGGTGTTCATGATGCTAGACGCGCCGTCAGTCAGGCCGCTTTACGGGGCCAAGGCCGTGGTCGCCCTGGTCGTCTTTTATGTCATCCTGTGTGCGGTGTACATCGCTGGGGCGTCGCTGTGGCCCCAGTACGATCCGGAAGACGAAAAGGGCAAAATCGAAAAGATTCTGGCTCCGAAACGAAAAGCTTCCGAGCAGGGAAAAGCCGAAGAATTAATCGCCAGGGCCAAAGAGCTCGAGGAAAAAGCTGAAACGATCATGGCAAGGCTGAAGGCGATGGGTGGAGAGACGATGGCAGAGACCCCCGGCATGGACAGCATGAAGCCGGCAGCGGTACCGCCGGCGGCTGCAGGGGATCTTGTCGCCCTCGGAAAGGAACAATGGGAGCTACAGGAATGCTACAACTGTCACAAGCTCTTCGGGCAGGGCGGCAAAAAACGAGGGCCTGAATTGGACAATATCGGCAACCTGATGACACCCGAGCAGCTCAAGCAGAAGATTCTTGACCCGCAAAGTTGGATGGCGGAAGGGTTCGAGAAGGAGTACGAGAAAAAGAAGATGCCGGACAAGTACAGGGAATTGATGGAAGACAGGGAGATCGATGCGCTGGTTGCGTTCCTAGCCACGCTCAAGAATACTTCGGTGAATACGCCCCGGCCTATCAAAAAGAAGTAGTATGCTGCAGCCTAAGCTCAAGGCAAAAGTTCGCTGTACCGACGGAGAGATTGGGGAAGTTAGAAGGATCATTGTCGATCCGTTGTCACGGGAGATCAGTCACATCGTCGTTGGCGACGGAACAGGAACACTGGAACGACAAGTGCCGATTGTTCAGGTCCAGACTGTCACAGAGGATATCGTGCAGTTGCGGACCTCATCAGCCGAGATCGCCGAGCTGCCTTCGTTCAAACGTGATGACTATGTCACGACCCGCGAGGTCGAGATTGCGCATCTCGATGACCATCTCCATGTCGAGCCGGGCGAAGTGCTGGTGCCGGTTCCTGAACTGGAGCGGGACATCAAGCGTCGGACGTTCTTTAGGAGTCTCACCCATGCAATCGGATTGTTGATCGGTCTTCCCATGGTCTACCCGGTGTTGCGCTACCTGATGAAGCCGATGTACGCGCCCTTTGACAATCGGTGGATCAGGGTCGGCAATGTGAACCGAATCAAGAAGGAGGATGTCGGGGTCCAGTTCAAGTACAAGAAGAAAGTCAGAGAGGCGTTCATGCCAGAGACCGAAATCGACAAGAACGTCTGGATCTTGAAAGCCTCTCCGGCGGTTTTAGAAGGGGTCTATCAGGGCAAGGATATGGATTTCAAGGACCACACCGGCCGAGTTGTCTGGACCAACAAGAAAGATGTTCCCTACGTTGCGTTTTCGGGAAAGTGTCCCCATCTCGGGTGCGGCTATAAGTGGCGGCATGTGCCCAAGCTCGGGAAGGAGATCTTTCTGTGCCCTTGCCACCTCAGCATTTACGATGCGAGCGGGAGAGTGCTCGATGGCCCGGCGCCGCGCTCTCTGGATCCTGTTCCGATCCGGGTCGCAGCAAACGGCGACATTGAGATCATAGATGTGGAGTACAAGGCAGGAGTCAGGGAGCAAATCCGACTGGTCTGACCGTGATGGGGGGATAGCGGAGGTGGGCTCCGGGCGAGGGCTCAAAGGCGTTGTGCCTCGCGCTCCTAGTCGTCATTGTGATCGACATCGGATTCATTGTGCGGACGGATTCCTTGCCGAAAGAGGTCTGTTTCTCATTAGCGGGCGTGATCTCTGTTGTGGGGATGGGATCGGTGGTGTTCGCGGCCTACTTCATCCGCGCGCGGAGTCACCTCTGAAGAGCAGTGCCAATCGAGAGCAATAAAAAAATAATAACGTGGTCAATCACTAGGCGAAGGTAGGAGTATGACAGATCTTGGTGCAATCGCGATTGGAATGGGGCTAGCTGCATTCGGCTTTTTCGGAGCGGCGCTCGGTATTGGATGGATCTTCTCGACCATGATTGCCACGCTGGGTCGCCAACCGGAAGTCGAAGGTCGTGTTGCCAAATATATGTGGATTGGATTTGCGCTGGTGGAAGCGATCGCGCTGTACGGGCTGGTGATCGCGTTCATCATTATGGGATTGCGTCCCAAGTAACGAGCTATTGTGAACCGAATGCGCTTCCCAGCGAGCTGCTGGCTGCTTATTGTGTATGAACACCTTTCTTGAAAACGCCCTCGCCTTTATTGACGAACGGGTCGGCCTCAAGACCATCCAGGCCAAGCTGCTCAACGAGCCGATTCCTGGTGGATCCCGATGGGCCTACGTATTTGGATCGTGCCTGTTGTTCATCTTCATCATGCAGGCGATCACCGGCGTCCTGTTGATGTTTTATTACGTCCCCAGCACTGATCACGCTTATGCCAGCACGCAGTACATCATCCATGAAGTCGATTATGGATGGTTTCTCCTTAGCTATCATTTTTGGGGCTCCTCGGCCATGGTCGTAATGGTCTTTGCGCACATGTCCCAGGTCTTTCTGTGGGGAGCTTACAAGAAGCCACGCGAAATGATCTGGCTCGTCGGCCTGGCGCTCTTCGGCATCGTGATGGCGTTTGGTTTTACGGGCTATCTACTGCCCTGGGATCAGCGGGCGTACTGGGCGACCACGGTCGGGGTGGAAATCATGGACAAGGTGCCGGTGGTTGGTGACTTTCTCGCGCGGTTTCTTAAAGGAGGACCTACACCGGGACAGATGACGCTCAGCCGCTTTTTCGTGATCCATGTCATGATCCTTCCGGCGGCGTTGATGGGGTTGGCTGGGCTGCATCTCTTTTTGTTCCGCAAGGCGGGGCCGGCCGGGCCTTTCCGCGGGACCGCGGAGGAACTGAAGGCGAAAACGGATTACTTCTTCCCGCGCCAGGTGTGGAAGGACGTCGTGGCGATGGGCGTCGTGTTTGTGACGATCTGCGCTCTGGCCTTTTGGGAGCCAGTGGTGCTTTTGGAGGAGGCGACTCCCGACCCGGGGGACTATCACCCGGAACCTGAGTGGTATTTCCTGTTTCTCTTTCAGATGTTGAGACTGAAGATTTTTGCCGGAGAGTTCGGACAATTCTTGGGCGGAGTGGCGATTCCTCTTGGTTTCTTGCTTTTCTTGGCCGCGCTTCCGTTTCTTGACAAGAATCCGGAGCGAAACATCTTCAAACGGCCCATTGCCCTGATCGGTTGGATCGCCGTCATGACTGGAATTCTGGTCTTTACAGTTTCCGCGATCATCAACCGGGAGTTTCTGGAATGAGAGGAGAGGTGCGCGAGGCAGGCAGCGAGAGAAAAGAGCTGTTCAGACCATGACCGCGCAAGCGCAAGGTTCGCATATATCGCCAGTGAAACTGGCCCTTTGGGTGCTCTGGCCCGCCTTCTGGACCGGGTTGCCGATCAAATTGGCTTTGGCGCTGCTGATGTTGGCGGGCGGGGCGATGCACCTAGAGTCGGGGGCGGGCCTGGCGTTTCTGCTGTTGCTCGCCAGTCCGGTGACGGCGGTCGGCCTCCCAATCGTCACCGTCGGGTTTGATCTGCATCTTGGCGAAGGTCCGGGGCTGGTTTTTCTGTTCCTGCTGGCGATCCCCATCGACATCTGGGCACTAGGCCTGTCCAGCCGCACGGTCTTTTTGGATCGGCTGCGGGTCGAACCGCCCGAAGGGGTAGGGCTGACGCTGTGGTGGAAGATCGCATTGGTCAGCACGATCTACTTCCCGCTGTTATGTCTGGTCGAAGGGACGGTGTACAGCGCCATGCGATCCGTTGCACACGCGATTATGGAGGCCGACTGGTTGAAAACGCTGCCGGTGGCCGAGCGGATCGCGCTCGAACTGAATTTGTGGGGCATGCCCGTGACACTCGCCCTGCTCGCCTTGATTGTCGGGTGGCTGTGGATCATCGGCCGGATCATGCAGCCACACGTCAAGGCCACACGCCCCGCGTCAGAGCCCTACCAGGCACTCGTTCGGCGGTGGGATGTGATGCGGATTCCGTCGGACCAACCGCTGTTACTCACGGTGTTCGCCGGAACAGGTGTCATGTTGGTTTTGCTGTTTTGGGCATTTCTGCCGACGACGACACCTCGGCCGCATGAATCCTATAAGCGACCCGAAGTCAAGATCGAGCCGCCGTTCAAGCCTGCCGAGGCGTTGCAAAAGGCGGAGAAATTGCTGGCACAGGCTGAGGCGACCGTGCAGGCCCTTGAGCAGAAGTCAGAGCACGAGGCAAAAGAGAAGGGAAAGGGGAAGGAGAAGGCCGGGGAGAAAGACACGGCTGCAGTCAAGGCCGACAACAGGTCGGTCTCCGAATCCGCTAGTGCTGCTCCTGCCGTTCCACAACCCGCGAAGCCATAACCTGGCCAACGGTTGAGGAGAAGCTCCATGACATACCGGGATGGATATTCAACACGAACGCCCGTCGTGACGACTTTGAAGATCGCTGCTATCGCTGGATTACTCATGCTGGTTGCCCTCATGGGCCTGCCGGCTGTGGGACTGGCCGAGGGCGCGAATGCGGTGTCCCAGTCTGAGAGCGTGGCCTATCGCGAGATCCCTGGCATCGGGAGCCGCAATGTCGTCTGGCTGGTCGCGCAGGTCCATCTGATCCTGGGCGGATTTGTGCTGGGCGTGCCCATTTTTGCGTGGGTCTGCCACATCATCGCAGTCCGGACCAAAGACCCGCGCTATATGAGGCTGGCCAAGGAATTCACGAATTTGCTCACGGCCGCGTTTGAAATGACCGCCATGTTAGGTGCCGTATTGCTCTTCGTCCTCATGGCGCTCTATCCCAAAGTGGTGAATTACCTGACGAGCATTTTTCTTCCCACTTATTATATTTACGTGCTCCTGTTCGTTGGTTCGACAACTACCCTGTACTTCTACTGGTCCGGATTCGAAACCTTAAAGGAGCGCCAGGGGCTGCATGTGTTCCTAGGGTTTCTGCTGAATGTTTTCGCTTTCTTCATCATGATCGTGCCGAATACGTGGGCTAGTTTTCAGGCCAGTCCGGTGGTGATCCCAGAGGGGATGGGGCCTTGGGAGAAGGCCTGGACTGCCGCCTGGAACGCAACCTGGTGGCCGTTGAACGTTCACCGGCTCATTGCGAACGTGGTGTTGGGGGGATTCATTTGCGGGGCGTACGCTGCTGTGAAGTATCTTGGCGCCCAAACGCCGGAAGAGCGCGCACACTACGATTGGATGGGGTATGTGGGCAACTTCATCGGTATTTTCGGCCTACTTCCGCTTCCCTTCGCGGGGTACTGGCTGATGATGGAGATCTATCGGTACAACCAGCAGATGGGGATTACCCTGATGGGAGGATTCCTCTCTTGGTTGTTCATCCTCCAGGCGGTCCTCATCGGGGCGATGTTTCTCGGGAGCAACCTCTACTTCTGGCTGGGTTTGGCCTACCGAACGGAAGGAGCCGAGAAATACAAGAAGCCGATTATGGCCATGCTTGTGGCACTTTTGGTCTGTTTTGGCGTCTGGCTGACGCCCCACAGTTTGGTGGCGAGCCTGCAAGAAGCCCGCGCAATGGGTGGCACTCACCATCCTATCCTCGGCGTTTTTGGGGTCATGTCGGCCAAGATGACGGCCGTGAACTTGATGCTGCTGATCACGTTTGGAAGCTTTTTGATTTACTGGCGGGCCGATAAGCAGGAAACGGTCAGATGGGCGAAGACAGCCCGCATCGCACAGCTCGTACTCTTTATCGTGGCTGGGCTGTACATCATCTGGGCTGGAATCTACGGTTACTTCGTGCCGGCCGTGTTCCGGGTCTACGTGCTCTCCGTCTCTCAGGTGTTGACCGTCTTGGGCGCTTACATCATAGCCACGATCATCGCGGTCTTGTCCATGCGAGGCGCCAAGCGAATTCCGATGCATTGGGGGAGGATGCCGGTCCGCAGCCAACACGTGCTGATTCTTAACGCTGTGGTCGTGATCCTGACAATGGCGCTGATGGGGTATGCGCGTTCCTCCTCACGCGTCCACTGGCATATCTACGGAGTGTTGGAGGATACCTCTCCCCATGCATACAGCCCCGCGCTGGCCCACGCGGGCTCTTTCATGTCTTTGAGCACCTTCATTGTGCTACTTCTGATAGCCTTCGTGTTCTGGGTGGTCTCCAGTGCAGTCCGGCGCCCCGCGTTTTCGCTCCAGTATTTCTTCATCGCGCCGTTCCTCTGGTGGTTGACGTCTCGGTTCGACGAGTCCAAGCCAGTGGCCGCGCAGGCCGCGCCGCGGTCTCGCTATTTCTTGAAGGCTGCGGCTACGGCCTGTACGTTTTTGATCGCATTTGCCTTTTTGGCTTTTCAGGTTCCACAGACGCCCTCATTGCCGCCTGCGCACGAGGAATTCGACGCCTCGAAGATCAAAACCCAAGCGGATATCGTCAAGGTGGGGCAGAAACTCTTTTTCAGCAAGGGGCAGTGCGCCTTGTGCCATTCGATCGGACCCAGCGAAGCGGCTCGCTGTCCTGATCTGAAAGGTATCGGAGCCAAGCTCACGAGGGAATTTCTCTATGAGTCCCTCACCCAGCCGCAGGCGTACACGTACCTGGTTTATGACCATGAAGGACCGCCCAAGCCATTCCCAGCCAAAATGCCGGCCATCAATAAACCCCCGGTGGGACTGACCGAGGCGGAGCTGTTGGCTGTCATCGCCTTCGTGCAAAGCCTGGGCGGGGAAGTCACGGTGCAGCCCGAGGAGGTTGTGAAGGCCGCGATGCCAACCACTGTTGCGGGGGGAGCGCTCTGATGGAGATGGAATCGATCACACCGTTACTGGCCGTCGCCGTTTCCATCGTTGCGGCTATTCTCATCGTGGCCACCCGCCGGTGGCCCAATATCCGAGAAGGCGTCTCGGTGGTGGCAGGGATCGTGAAATTCGGCCTTGTCCTCACTATGGTTCCCACCGTCCTGGACGGGAAAACGATCCAGTACACGCTGGTTGCGATTGCCCCAGAGGTGCCCGTTGTCGCTTTTCGAGTGGACGCCCTAGGGCTCTTGTTCGCCGCCACTGCTTCATTCCTCTGGATCCTGACGACCTTTTACTCCATCGGGTATATGCGATCGCTTAACGAGCACGCGCAGACCCGCTACTATTTCTGTTTTGCGCTCACCATGTCAGCCACGATGGGAGTGGCTTTTTCGTCCAACTTAGTGACCCTGTACCTCTTTTATGAGCTCATCAGCTTCGCCACCTATCCCTTGGTCGCGCACAAAGAAACCGAGGAGGCATTCGACAAGGGAAACAAGTATGTCTTTTACCTGTTGATGACGTCGAAGGGCCTGTTGCTTGCAACGTTTTTGTCCTACGCATTGGCTGGGACTTTCGAGTTCAAGCCCCACGGCGTATTCCATCCTGACACCGACCGGACTCTGCTCACGCTCACTTATTTTCTGTTCTTAATCGGGATCGCGAAAGCGGCGATCATGCCGTTCCATGCGTGGCTCCCTGCCGCGATGATCGCGCCCACACCAGTCAGCGCACTGCTGCACGCGGTTGCGGTGGTGAACACGGGGATCTTCTGCATTCTCCGCATCATGTTTCATGTCTTTGGTGTGGAATTGATGAGGGAGCTGAACCTAGGCGTCATCACGGCCGTCATTGCCTCCATCACCATTATCATGGCCTCGCTCTATGCCCTGACACGAGACAACCTCAAGGCGCTGCTAGCCTATTCCACCATCGGCCAGCTCTCGTACATGGTGCTAGGGGGCGCTCTCTTGACTCCCGCTGGCATGGCTGCCGGGATTATCCATATTGCCAACCATGCTCTGGGAAAGATTACCCTGTTCCTGTGCGCAGGTTCGATCTACGTCGCATCGCATAAAACGAAAGTGAGCGAACTGAATGGGATCGCCAAACGAATGCCGTATACCATGACTGCCTTTGCGTTGGGCGCGCTATCGATCATCGGCTTTCCTCTCCTTGGTGGGTTCATCAGCAAATGGTATTTGACGCTCGGTACTGTTGAGGCGGGACTCTATCCTTTCATTCTTGTTCTCGTCACGAGCACGATCCTAAACGCATGTTATTTTTTGCCCATCGTGTATGCGGCATTTTTCAGGGAGTTGCCACCCGGTGAGCGCGCTGACAGGCACGAAGCCCCTACCGTAATGGTCGCACCATTAGCGCTGACCGCCATTGGGGTGTTGGTCGCGTTCTTTGCGCCAGAGGTGTTCCTTGATTTGGCCAAGATGGTCGTGGGGGAGAAGTAGTGAACCAGGAGAAAGAAGGGAAACCTGAAACGGGACAGGAACTTGTCCCTGGATATCGAAGGATTTTTTATGTCGTGTTGGTCATCGCAGTCTTGTACTTCGTAATCCTGATGGTGACCGTCTCGTAACCGCTCTGAAAAGGGGAAGGACGTGTATGAAAGAAGAGCATGTGTTTGACGACCCGGGCAAGGTCAAGAAATTCATAATGGGTTTTTACATCTTCCTTGCCGTGCTCATGGTCGCTGACCTGATTCTCCCCAAGGATCCCGTCTTCCCGTGGGAAAGATATCCCTTCTTCTACGGAGTCTATGGCTTTCTGGCCTACGTCACGATCGTCTTTGGCTCACATTTCATCCTGCGCAAGCTGTTGAAGAGAAACGAGGATTATTATGATTAGCAGCCTTCCCCCGGCAGCCATCTTAATCGTCGGCGCGTTTCTCATCCCTTTTCTCAAGGGGAAACTCAAGTCCGCATATCTGCTACTGCTGCCTGCCCTGGCTTTTATCAGCGTGATGAGTACCTCCCAGGGTATCCACTGGACCGTCGGGTTTTTGGATTATGAGCTTATCTTGGGCCGGGTTGACGGGCTGAGCAAAGCCTTCGGCTACATCTTCACCATCATCGCCTTTATTGGAACTCTCTATGCTCTTCATCTTCAAGAAGATGGACAGCATGTGGCCGCCTTTGTCGCTATGGGCTGCGCGCTGGGGGCCACCTTTGCGGGAGATCTGCTGTCTTTTTTCGCCTTTTTAGAGCTGATGACTATCGCTTCGACCTACTTGATCTGGATGGGCAGGACAGCAGCATCCTATGGAGCCGGCTTGCGCTATCTTTTGGTCCATCTCTTGGGCGGTCTTTGCCTCCTTGTCGGGATCCTTATCCATTTGAATGAGACGGGTTCGATCACGTTTGGAACGATCGGATTGACTGGATTAGGATCCCAATTGATTTTGATCGGGATCGGTATTAGCTGCGCCTTTCCCGTTCTCCATGCCTGGCTGCCCGATGCCTATCCCGAGGCTTCGATTACGGGCACAGTCTTTTTGAGCGTCTTATCCACCAAGGTTGCCGTGTATGCCCTGGCACGGGCCTTTCCGGGCACCGAGGTCTTGATCTGGATCGGTGCAGCGATGACGGTCTTCCCCATCTTTTATGCTGCTGTTGAAAATAACCTCAGAAGAGTGCTCAGCTATAGCATTATCAATCAAACTGGATTCATGGTGGTCGGCATCGGCATCGGAACAGCCCTGTCCGTCAATGGAAGCGTTGCCCATGTCTTCAACAATGTTCTCTTCAAGTCTCTTCTTTTTATGTCTATGGGGGCCGTGATGTATCGGACAGGCAAGATCAACGTCACGGATCTTGGCGGGCTCTACAAAAGCATGCCGCTGACGACCATCTTTTGCATCATTGGGGCGGCTTCGATCTCGGGCTTCCCATTCCTCAACGGTTTTGTCAGTAAATCCATGATCCTGAGCGCAGCCACTCAGGAAGGCATGGCTCTACTCTGGCTGGTGTTGCTGTTTGCCTCAGCCGGGGTCCTGCATCATGCCGGCATCAAAATTCCTTATCACGCGTTTTTTTCCCATGATTCTGGCATCAGGACCAAGGAGCCTCCCTTGAATATGCTGCTAGCCATGGGGATGGCCGCTTTTCTATGCGTCCTTCTCGGCGTGTTCCCTGGAGTTCTATATAGTATCCTGCCAAATCCGGTCGAGTATCAGCCGTACACGGCTGCCCATATACTGGACACCCTCCAGTTACTGTCGTTCGCCGCGTTGGCTTTCTGTTTGTTGATCTTGTCCGGACTCCATCCTGTGGAAATGAGAGTCATCCTGCTCGACACGGATTGGTTCTACCGAAAGGGAGCACGGGGGTTCTACTGGCTTGTCAGCCGCGTTTTGGGAGCCGAACGTGTGGAGCCGCATGAGGTTGTTCATGGATACGAGAGACGAAATGTCCCTACGTAAGAAAGGGCGGGTTTCGGTACCGGCTAGGGTCGCGATTATCTGGGGCGGGGTCTATCTGTTTCTCAAATTCGCCATCAAGCCCCCCTTGCCGTCCAGCGTTATCTTCATGTACATGACGATGACCTCGATCGGATTGCTGATCTATGTCTCGATCTTTGAAGATGTGCTCCAAGCGTTTAAGGGGCCGGTGGTAGCCTTTCTGACAGGCAATAATCCCCATTGGACAGGGTCTTGGCGAGCGGCTCGTTGGGCGGTCTTGGTGCTGTTCCCTACCCTGGTGGGCTGGCAAACGTACGTTAGCACGGTGCCCAGCGACTTGCCCCCACCGGAAAACCGCACCATTCACCCGGCGCCACCAGGCGAATTTACAGGTCTCTCCAATCCAGTGCCTAGAACTCCAGAAAATATTATGCAAGGCAAGGGGTTCTATGCTGCCTTCTGTTCACCATGCCACGGTGCCAATTTCGACGGCAAGGGGCCTGCGGCGAAAGGTTTTAACCCGCCACCGGCGAATTTTGCCGATCCCACGACCATTGCGATGCTCCAGGAGAGTTACCTGTTCTGGCGAATCAAGACGGGCGGGGTCGGCCTTCCAATAGAAAGCATGCCGTGGAAGTCAGCAATGCCCCGGTGGGAGGTTGAGCTATCTGACGAGATGATCTGGAAGATCATCATGGGCGAGTATGACGGTGCGCACCAGACGCCGCGCACGTGGGAGTGATGGCCTCAAAGAGGATTTGGCGCCCCGGAGATCCGGCGAAGTAAAGGAGCAAGGATGAGAAAAAACGGATCCCTAGATACGAGCCAGTCGCTCATTTGCCAGCTCACCGGAGCCCGTTTGATCGTTGCGCTTGGTTTTGCGCTTTCGTCGACCTTTCCCGTGATGGTTCTGGCGCAGGAAAGTGTCGTGGTCCGAGCCATTATGGTTAAGGATGTGCTCCCGGCTGAAGATCCGACGGCGGCTGTCTGGGATAACGCCCAGGAAGCGGAGTTCCCCTTGTCGCCGCAGGTGCATTGGAGAGAACGGATTCAAGAGGTGACGGTGAAGGCGGTCAAGGTCCGAGCGCTACACGACGGCAAAGAACTGGCGATCCTGTTGGAGTACGAGGATCCGACCGCGGATCCCGATGATGCGGCGGCCCTTGAATTTATGGTGGGCGACAAGAAAGCCCACTTCGCTCATGGTCAGCCGATGGCCCAGGTCGAGGGCGGTCCGGTCAACATCTGGTATTGGAAAAACAAAGAGAACAAGGCTGTGGACATGAATGCCAAAGGGTTTGGCACCCTCAAAGCGCAGGAACACCAGGATGTGAAGGCCAGGGGGGTCTATCAAAACGGCAAATGGCGTGTCGTCTTCTCGCGCGCACTGACCACCGAACATCGTGAGGAAGACACGCAGTTTAAACCTGGAGAGTTCACCAGTATCGCGTTCGCGATCTGGGACGGAAAGAAACTGGAAAACGGGGACCTCAAGGAAAAGGGTTCTCAAAAGGCCGTCTCCTCCTGGTGGTATTTCCGTGCGGAGCCGCCGCCGGATTATTCACCTTATCTTTATGCCGTGCTGGCGATCGGCCTCGCGGCGGGGTTTCAATTCGTCGTTATTCGACACCTGAAGAAAGGGTCTGCGAGATGAGGTCGGGCTCGCGTTGGACGACTGCTGGCGTTGTTCGAGCACTGGTCCTCGCAACCGTGGGCGTCGGCCTCGTGGGCGGGGTTGCGGTGACCGGCTGCACCTTGTTTCAAAGCGAGCAAGTCAAGAAAGGGAAGGCGCTGTACGAACATTACTGCATGCACTGCCACGGTGAGAACGGCCGGCAGAATGAGGGGTATAATTGGGCGCATATGCCGGACCCTAAGCCTAAGGATCTGTCGAACAAAGAGGAGATGGGCACCTTCAAGGACGAGGAGATCTTCGCCGTCATCTCGAGGGATATGAAGGACACGACACCGGAGATCGGGGACAAGATCGGCGAGGATGAGTTCGCCGTCCCAACAATGCCCACATTCAAATATACGCTCTCGGAAGAGGAGATCTGGGACATCGTCGCCTATGTCCGAACGTTGCATGGCATGAAGCTGATGTACGACGTGGACGGCCGGAAGAAGGAGCTGGAGGCTAAGCTTCAGGAGGCGCAGCAGAAGTACGACCACGCTCAACAAGCGTACGATGCGGCCGAAAAGAAGGCCAATGAAGAGGCGGAGAAGAAGGGCGCCGAGGTGGACGAGTCCGCGTACGCGAGGGAGCAAGAAGCGCTTCTGGTTGCCAAGAAAGAACTGGAACAAGCCAAGGCGGCTTTAGCTAATTTCACGTCCCGGCCAAAGTTCCCCGCGGTGCCGAAGCCGGACCTGACGATGACGGCCGAGGTGGCGGCGCAGTTGGTTGAGACAGGGAGACAGCTCTACTTCAATAAATACGGCTGCAATGGCTGTCACCGGATCGGAGAGGAAGGCGGCACGGTCGGCCCAGCTCTCGATCGGGCGGGTTTTCGCCTTAACGCCGCATGGATGTATCGATGGATCAAGTATCCGCAATCCATGAAGCCGGAGACGCGGATGCCGAACCTGGGGCTGAGCGATGCCGATGCCAAGGCGGTGACGATGTACCTCTCCACCCTTCGCGCTCCGAGGCCGGACCAGGCGGTCGAAAAGGTTCGTACTGAGATAATGCTCAACGCTCACAATGTGTCGGTCAACGCTCGGAATGTGGGAGGCGACATCGACGGTCCATCCTCCTGAATCGCGTTCTTTGAATCACAGGCATCCGAGCCACATTCCTGCGAAGAGGAGCCACCCCGCCCAGACGTGTTGCTTGAACATCGCGAATGCCGTTGGAGCGGAAATGGACCCTCGAAGTTTCCTCACCTGCTGAAGAAAGAATCCTCCCACCATCGCTAATATCGCGTAGTAGATCAGCCCCATCCCGGTCAGGCGTCCGAGCATTACGAGGAGTCCCAGCATCGCGAGCAAAAACAACCCGACGGCAAGCCATGTCCGGGTCCCGAAGGCGATCGCAGCGGATTTAAGACCGATCCGGATGTCATCTTCACGATCCTGGATCGCGTAGATGGTGTCGTATGCGATGACCCAACAGATCGTGGCGGCATAGAGAATCCACATTGGGGTTTCGACAGCGTTGCGCACGGCAACCCAAGCCATCACGACGCCCCAGCCGAAGGCAAGGCCGAGGATCACTTGAGGCACGTGGAGCACCCGCTTGGCATAGGGATACAGGATGGCCAAAGCCAAGGCGACTGGGCTCAGCAAAATCGTCAGCGGGTTGAGCAACAACACGAGTCCCGCTACCAAACCGATGAAGATGACAGAGAGTCCCAGCGCCTCGGTGACAGTGACTGCACCGGAGGCCAAAGGGCGCAGACGGGTACGCGTGACATGCCGGTCGAACGACCGGTCGGCGAGGTCGTTGAAAACGACGCCCATGCTCCGCATCAGAAACGAGCCTCCAATGAAGACGAGCAATAGCTTGAGCGGCGGCCGACCCTCCGAAGCCAAGACCAGCGACCACAGGGTTGGTTGCATCAACAGCATCGTGCCGGATTGATTGCGCAAGCGGATGAGATCGGCGAAGGCACCCCACTTGCTCCGAGAGGGCGAACCAGTAGAAACCGGTTGGGGACAATGCGTCAACGGCTCGGCCATGGCGGGGACCTTAGCCCAGTGGGAAAACGGCTGTCAATGACGCGGGGCACGGGCGCGGGTTGTTATCCGCGCCGGATTTCCGGTATAAGCGCGGTACGGTGGAAGCTATCCGACGAAAAATGAAGTGCTGTGGTCGTGTGGGCCGGGGCGCCGCCGACTTTGCGGCAGGGGTTTGCCTGGCGGCCCTCATAGCCGGTTGCGGGTTCTTCTCCAGTCGGGATGGGCTCATGTCAGGCTCTTGGCTTCCGCTGACTGTCCATCTGATGCTGGACGAAACGGTGGCCAACGCGGTACTTGAGTATCGCGATGCCTGCGGGCAGCCGCAAACCCTGCCGATCCATGCGGCGCTGAAGGAGGCCGTGGTCCGCCGGATTGGAACGGTGTTCGAGCGGATCCAGGTGGACAACCTGGCCTCGACGCATGGCTTCCCAGACGGCACCGTAGCAGTGAGCTTAGGGATCAACCAGACGGAACTTTCCATTCCGCGAAAAGTCCGACGCTCGTACCCTGTGACGGTGACGCTGGGCCTGGACTTTTCCTATACGGACGCGGATGGCGCGGTTCTGTACAACAAGAAGCTTCAGAGCTTCGGGCGTGGCGAAGTCGAGACCGACGGCGAAAGCTGCGAAGTCCACGGGCTCGACAAGATTGCCGAGCAGGCGATCGAGAAAGTCACTGAAGGCATGGCCAAGCAATTGAGGACTGCGACGCGAATCCGCGAAGCGGCCACGCGGAAAAGGACTCCGGAAGCTGCGTCGCCGACGGCACCGGCACCGACGCCGGTTCAGGCGGCCGACCGACGTCCGGCTGGGGCACCCCCTTCCCCATCCGAGCAAGGTTCTACGCCTGTTGCGAGCGAGGGCAGCCAAGGCGCCAGGCTCTCGTTCCGCGCCATCGTCCGCGACGAGAACCGCAATCAGGTCTTAGAGAACCACGAAGTGGTCTCCATTGAGATCGAGGTCAAAAACGAAGGGCCGGGACCGGCCTTGGGTGTAGACGCGTTGCTCGGCGGCAGCCCGGCGCTGATCGGGCGGTTTCCCAATCCCATCGAAGTCGGCGACCTCCGAGCCGGAGAGCTGAAGCGGGTGACTGCTAGCGCCAAGCTCGATGGGGTGAAGGAAGTGGAACAGGCAGAACTGGTGCTTTCACTCAGGACGCTGTCGAGCGGTGCGCACTTGCCGGTGCCCAAGAAGTTCCTCATCGCGGTCAGGCCCGATCAGAACGAAGAGGTGGAAGTCCTCTCCGTGGACGTGGACCAACTGGTAGAACCGGACACGGGGTTCAAGCAGCCCAAAGCCATCGGCATTGCGATTGGAGTGGAGACCTTCCGCGACGTCGGTATGCCGGGCGTGAGATTCGCGAGACGGGACGCCGAAGTCGTGGCCGGTCATCTCAAGACGTTGGCTGGTATTCCAGGCGGCCGGGTCAAGCTGCTGGTGAATGAACACGCGACGAAGGACGATCTGGTCGAAGTGTTCGAGGAGTGGCTTCCGCGCCAGGTAGAACCGGGCAGCGTGGCATATGTCTATTTCGCGGGGCGTGCGTTTGTGGATTCGTCCACAGGCGCCGTTTCGCTCGCTCCGTATGACGGAGTAGCGGTGTCGCAGTCCCGATTGTTTTCGCTGCGCCGCTTACAAGATGCGCTGAACCGAGCGTCGGTCCAGCGTGCTGTGGTGATGCTGGAAGTCTCACTGGAACCGTTTCCGGGAATGGACCCAGGGCGCGGCAACGAGCCCATGTGGGACGGCGAGACCCCCGTGTCGCACAATGACAGGATCTTGCTCATGATCGGCAATCGAACGCTTCAGGAGGCCCATGCCTATGAACAGGGCCAACACGGGCTGTTCACCTACTATTTGCTGAAAGGGTTGCGCGGCGAAGCCGACATGGACAAGAACAGAGTCGTGCAGGTGGGAGAACTCTGCGCATACGTTCAGGCGAAAGTCCATAACGTCGCCAAGAAACAAGACGGGAGTGATCAGGAGCCGATCTGCATCCCCGGCGCAGGCAAGAGTTCCGCGTTGCGCACTCTGCCGCTCGTCAAGCTTCGGTAAATCAAGTCACGAGTCAGCGGGCCGCCGATTTTTTATAGAAGAGATGCGTTGCAGAGTTCTTGCTTCACGTATTGACGGAGTGAGGGTGAGACCTGTATAAACGGCCCCGTCCTTGCTAAGCGTCAGGAGGTAATCCGAACGAAGCCTCGGCAAAAGCCGGCGTAGCTCAGTGGCAGAGCAGCTGATTCGTAATCAGCAGGTCGGTGGTTCGACCCCACTCGCCGGCTCCATATCTTGCTTGACCCGACCCGGGGCCGGTGAATTACTCGTCGCGGCGGGTCAAACGCCTTCCGTGGTATGTGGCTCTCAACCGTCCGTCATGCCTCACTCGCGCGATGAGGGGGCTGTGCGAGGAATCTGGCTGAGCGGCATCTGAAAGGTGTCCTTGACTCCACATACTCGCCGCACTTGTGGAGCGTGAAGCGCGAGTCTGCGAGATGACGGAATCATCGACCCGGGGTATGCGAGGGGGCCTCCTTGCTTGGACAGGCAAGAAAGCGGTCTCCCGTTTTGTCGAAGCCGGTGAGGCTGGCCTCAGAGCCGAACCGGCGACACTTGGTGGTTTGATCCAGGTACCAGTTACGCTTTGTTTGCCGATTGCTGCCAGTGAGCCGCGAACGGCGAAACTGCCGACCAGCGTGGAAGAGAAACTCGAATCAGGAATGCGTTGCAGGGAAGCGGAGCTCGGAAGGGCTGCATCCGACTCTGCCCGGCCAGGACTTCAGCAATTCACTCATTTCCTCTGCAGAAACCGATTGGCTGAAGGCGAACCCCTGGCCATGAAAACGGCCTTGCTTCTGGAGCAGCAAGGCCTGCTCATCCGTTTCGATTCCTTCAGTGATCACGGCCAACTTGAGGGCCTGGGCCATGGCGATGATGGCCTGAGTATGCGGGCTCGACATCATCCCTTGTGCGAATGCATGGCCGATCTTCAGCGTGTCGATTGGGAATCTCCCTAAATAGATCAACGACGAATAGCCGGTGCCGAAATCATCGATGGAGACGCGAATCCCTCTCTCCTTGAGCAGTGTCAGCACCTTCAACACGCCCTCCGCGTCCTGCATGATGGAGGTCTCGGTCAGCTCCAAATCCAGATGGCCAGGCTCCAGGCCGATCTCAGCCAGAATACCGGCAATGCTCTTCGCCAGGTCCGGCTGTTTGAATCGGCGAGCGGACAACTCAAGCATGGTGTGGCCAGCGTCGTGCCAGGCCTTCCGTTGACGGCAAGCTTGCTGCAGAACGGATTCGCCAATCTTCACGATGATCTGGTCTTCTCGGCAAACGGAATGAACTTGGCAGGAGGGATGAGGCCGGGTCCTGCTACCGAGCCAGCGCTTCCACCCCGATCATGCGTCGCGTAGGGAGGGAAATCAGCGGTTGGTAGCACACCACGATCTCGTTCTGCTTTAGCACGTTGTATAGTCAGTTTTTCCAACACCAGGCGTTCGTATGCCTGGGCCGTCATGACGGGAGAATAGAATGCGTAGCTGCTTTTGCCGCGCTCTTTCCACGGTACATGGCTGCATCAGCGTTCCTGATCAAGCTGCTGGCGTCACCGTCCTCTGGGGAACTGCTTGCGATGCCGATGCTGGCGGTGACGAAGACCTCGTGGCTGGCCAGCGTGAAGGAGGGCTTGGGGGTATCCAGGATTCATAGTGCCAGACGTCCCGCCACATCGGGATCAGTGATGTTCTGGAGCGGGACGGAAAACTCATCGGGGTCCCAGTCGGGCGATCGTGTCGGTCGTCCGCAGGCATTGTTTGAGCCGTGCCGCCGACAACATGGTCCAATGTATCAATGATGGGCTTGAATCCGTCCAAATCCAGAAAGAGCAGCACCTTGCGACGATCGAGGGACGCCACGGAGGTCAGTTGCTGGCCCAGCAAGCGGACAAAGTGCCGGCGATTGGGGAATATGATCACGGATCGTAGGCAGTCAAAAGGTGGACCGCCTTGGCGGTTCGCCGATAAAAAATGGCCCTGACCCGCAGAAGCGGAATGCGGATGAGAATGCCGTTCCGGCACCTCCCCCGTATCCTCGATTTCCGGAGTAGAGGGCGAATCCGTAAATCGTCGTCACGAGCGTCAGGAACAGCGTCATCTGCGTCGCCGCGCGGGACGCCGTGACGATCAGAATGATGACGGAATAGGCCAAGGACAAATCGAGCCGGCGTTGCCGGAGAAAATAAATTAGGGCGGAGGTGATCACGGTGTTCAAGACGGCCAGCGCGCCGGGGAACCAATCCGCGGTGATGAGGCGAGCCGGGAGGACCATCACCATACCGTAAAGCAGCAGGAGGCCGAGAAAGAGAGCATCTCCGCCTCCGTCGTGATCAACGCATTGGGACTGAGCAGGAGCTGGTAGCTCACAACGATGGTCACGAGCGTCTGCACCTGAAGGAAGGTGTAGCGCATGGTCGTGACGCTTGCGTGGTCTCACCGCCCGTTTCCGGCAGCACCAGTAGGGCGCTTTGTGACTACGGCATCATGGCGAGCCTCTGGACAAGAGGGATATGGACGTCGCGTTCCTTCTTCCCGCGGCCGGAGCCACAGCGGTTACCGCGACGGCATGAGGATCTGCTCGACCGGCTGCCCACCGGCATGCCCGACTTTCGTGTCGCGAATCTGGTCGCTGATCTCGTACCGTCCCTTTCCCTGGGATTTGGCGCGGTACATCGCCAGATCGGCGTCGCGGATCAGATCCTCGGGGCGGGTGTGCACGTTGCTGCTGAGGGCGATGCCGATGCTGGCGCCGACGTGGACGATCTTGCCGACGTCGATTGGTTCTGTCAGCTTGCGCAGCACGCGCTCGGCGACGCGGATCGCATCGGTCTTGCCTGCCACATTGTTGATCAGCAGCGTGAATTCGTCTCCGCCGTACCGGGCGACGATGTCGCCCTTCCTCAGGCAGGCCTGTAGCCGTTTGGCGGTCTTGATTAAGACAGCATCTCCGACTTTGTGGCCAAGACCATCGTTGATCGGTTTGAACCCGTCCAGGTCAATGAAGATGATGGCGAACTGGAATTCACGGTTGTTCTTCGCGCATTCAATCGAGCGCCATACACGCTCGATGAATTGGGCTCGGTTGGGAAGTCCGGTCAATGGATCGGACATCGTGCCAGAGCGGGCTTGCTCCTCGGATTCCGTGATCCGCTTGAGCTCGGTCCGGGCGATTTCTGCTTTATTGCCGCAGAGCAACGCCGTGGACAAGAGGACGGGAATGAGTAAGGCATGCTCGGTCAACATGGACCCGACTGCGTACGCCGACAAGCCATAGGCGGCAGATACCACGCCTCCGAGAGCCCACAGGTGCAGTGCGGAGGCGCTCACCGAGGCCATGAGGATCACGAGGATATACTCGAGGTACATCCACGGCTCGATCGTTCCGGCTTGATAGATCTTCAAGGTCAGGATTCCTGTGTTCACCAGAGTCAACAGCGAGACGAACGGCTTGCCGACGAGCGCCGGACCGCGAAGGCAGAGGATCAGGAGAAGCGACGCACTCATCATGCCGAGGAGTGCGATGTCGGCGCGACGGAGCGCGTCCATAGACGGGAATCGGTAAGCCAGGATGAACGCAAACAAGACCTGCAGCAGGCTCAACAGAAGGCGTGGCGAGGAGCGTCCGAAGGTGGCGCCGGCGTAACGATCGCTCATAAGAGGGCAAGCGCCTTTACGTCGTTGCTGAGAAAACTCTACCAATAAACGTCCATTTTGTCAGGCGTTTTGACAAAATTGGTACCTGTGGGATCGCTGTAATGATCAACGGCCGTTGAAGTCCGGCAATCTGATCTCTGATCAAAGGAGACTGATGCCTGTTGTCCGCAAGAGCTATTTCTCTTCATCCCACTTTGACGAGGGCCTATAATTTCACTCTCCGGATCACGCATGAAAGTCTTGCTGGTTGAGGACAATCCCATCGACGCCAAGAAAGTCCAGGAGATGCTGGTCAAGGCGGGTGGCGGGCAGATCGAGGTCGCGCACGTCGAGCGGCTGAGCGCCGCCTTGCGCCGCTTAGCCAGAGAATCCTTCGACGCGATCATGGTGGACCTGACGCTCGTGGACACGCATGGGCTCGATACCTTGAGCCTGATGCAGGCGGCGCTGGCGCGGATGCCGATCGTGGTCCTGAGTGACAAGCCAGACGAGAGCTTGGAGCGCCAGACGATCCAGCACGGGGCGCAGGATTTTCTGGTCAAGAGCCAATGGACCGCCGATCAACTAGCGCGTGCGCTCCGCCATGCGGTCGAGCGAAAACGGGCAGAGCAGAACCTTGCCTATCTGGCTCAGTACGATCCCTTGACGGCCCTGGCCAACCGCGCGCTCTTCCAAGATCGCATGAGCCGGGCGCTCGCCATGAGCAAACGCAAGAAGCAGGAGGTGGGCATCGTCATGCTTGGCCTCGATCGTTTCAAGGAGGTGAATCAGACACTGGGTCGTGAGAAGGGCGATGCGCTGCTCAAGATGACAGCCGATCGGCTACGGCAGTGTATGCGTGAGGTGGACACGGTTGCGCGCCTGGGGGGAGATGAGTTCACCATTCTGCTGGAAGGTATCAACTGCAAGGCCGACATGGAGATTGTCGCCAAGCGGGTCCTGGGACTCTTTGCCAAACCGTTCGAGCTGGATGCGCAGCAGGTGACGGTCACCGCAAGCCTGGGCATCACGGTCTATCCCTTGGATCCTCACGAGATGGACGAGTTGCTGGCCCACGCAGAACAGGCGATGGACCAGGCCAAAGAACAGGGCGGCAATACTTATCGATTCTACGAGCCGGCCTGAGCACAATTCTCAAAGCACCTCGCCTGACTGTGGTGCTCTTGGAACGACTATCCGCCGTCGCCATGTACCGCAGCGGGCTTCCTGGAACGACCGCGTCAAACGGATAGTAGGTCGCCAGGACCAGCGCGGCCGTAGTCAGGGCGATGAGACCGAGCAGCGGTGTATGGCCTGTGACTCCTCCGCAGGCGAGGTCTCGGCGGGCCTGGTCGGCGTCACATCGACCGCCACCAGGCTGGAGGATTTGCAGACGAGGTGGTGCAAGAGGGCGACGTCAAGAATCGCCTTGCGAATCGCTTCTTCAGCCGCGCCCGTGACCATCTCATCTATCTGGGAGGAGATAGTCTGTCTGCCCAGTACACGGAGAGCCCTCTTTGGGCTGCTGCCTGTTTTAAGGAGATGGGGAGAGACCACGATTCTGAGCCGATCCGTCCGTGGAGGACCACTTGGCTCGGTAGAGAACGCGCTTGGGTCGCGAGCACGATCGGTTCTCCGTCGTACAAGTCGGCAATCTGAGAAGGGGAGTGTTCCAGGCTTTTCCCAACCGGCTTGATCGATCCGGAGAGCCGCCAGCAGGGGCTGCTCAGTTGCCCGAACAGGATCTCCAACCAGTCTTGCATGTCGCCGGTGTTGCCAAGGTCGGTAAAGAAACCGCGACCGAATTCGGTGGCCTTTGGCATCAGAGGGTTGTTGGAAGTCGAGCCGATGCTGATGGGAAAGACCTGTCTCGTCCCTAGGCGATGATGCAACAGCTCGAACAACTCGCCGTCGTTCCCGACCGCCCGTCGGTGATGAGAATGATGTGCGGGAGCGTGGCCGAGTCCCATGGACTCTCAAGGCCTGTCGCAAGGCCGGCAGCATTTTTGTGCCGCCGTCGGCGGACAGGTCTACCGCGTAGCGGATGACCTTCTTGATCGTCGCGACTGTGGCCGGCTGGGGCGAGGGATGGAGCGAGCGGACGGTATGGGTGAATGGGATAAGGGGGAAACAGTTGCGGGGGCAGCCGCGTCAATGCCAAGGCCAGCGAGGCTTTGGCCTGTGCGATCGACGCGCCGGCCATTGAGCCGACACGTGTCGATTCCCTTCAACCGGAAATAGAGGTCTTCCCGGAACCAGCCTTCCGACACCCCGCGCGCCATATCCTTATTCGTCGCGGTGACGACCCGGACATCCGCGGTTCTCGGAGTTGTTGCGCCGACTCGATAGAAGGTTTTGTCTTGAAGCACGCGGAGCAACTCGCCTAGATGGTCCAAACGCCGGTCGCCGACCTCATCCAGGGATCGTGCCTTGGTGGGCCAGCTCGAAATAGCCTTTGCGATCCGTGATCGTGCCGGTGAAGCTCTCGCGGACATGGCCGAACAACTCGCCCTCGAAGAGATCAGACGAGATGGCCGGCATGTTGACCACGATGAAGGGCTTGCTTGCTCGAAGGCTGAGCCGGTGGACTGCGTGCACGAACAGTTCCTTGCCCATGCCGGGTTCGCCCAACAGAAGGACCGAAGGCGAGGATCGCGCGTCCCTCTTGAGGTCTCGAAACAGGTCGAGGACGACGGGATCCCGCGTCATGATGCCGATGCTCGCACTCCCGACGCACAGGCCTTCTGCTTTGTGTGCTCAGGCGGCTTCGGTCCGACGCGACTGTCTGGAGGTCGCTTCAATTCGCGTTCCAGTTCGTGCAGACGTTTTCAGGCCAATGCTTCCTCGGATCGGGCTTTGGCGAGTTCCACCCACCGCGCGTTGGAGGCCGTGGCCAGCGCTTCTTGCCAGCATGCGCAGCCTCCAAGTCCTCTTCCAGCCGTTGACCGCGTTTTCCGGGTGGACCAGCGCCTCAGGGCCGACGACCGATAGCGCTCCCCGCTCGTGCGATCCCTGATTACCAGCACGATGGAGAGGACTGGCCGGCACCGAAGTGCTGAAGTGGAGCCACGTGTCGTAAGGGGGCCAGTCCCATGCGGTGGGTACGGTCTGGCAGGGAAGCCAGACGGTCAAGCTGGCTGTCAGGCCGATCTCGGGCGCCTAGAATGCGGAACATCTGGCGAAAACGGCGTAGGCGCGTGGACCGAACGACATGGGGATCATTGGGCCGGCGACGACTTCTGGCCGGCTTTCGACTGCTCCGACCGTTGCGGACGTTCCCCCTTCGAGAATCCCTTCAACAGGGCTTTCGCCTTGGTGCCGTCAGGAGAGACGCCAAGCCCTTTGGCATAAATGCGGGCCAACATGAGGCGGGAGCGGGGCAGCCCTGCTGCGGCCGTCGTCTGAAAATAGTTCAGAATGCGAACGTCATAGGGCGACACCTGACCCTCGATTCCTTCTTCATACAGTTTCTCGAGGAGAGACTGTGACGGTTCGTGGAGCACATAGGCCTCTCGAATCAAGACCGGAATTGCCTCCTGCGCCCGGTCCGCCTTGAGCAGTGTGGCTCCGACGCTCTCGGCTTCGTTGAGACGAACGAGATCCGGGAAGTCCTGCCCCAGCGTCGCCAGATACTCTTCAAAGGCCCGCAGCGCAGTCTGGGCCTCTTTCTGTGCACGAGATCCTTTCGCGAGCGTGGCCTGCCGCAACTGTGCCAAGGCCTCGCTCGCCTCGCTCATGCCTTGCTCCGCCGCGCGCACCCACCATGTAATGGCGAGGAGCAGATTCTTCGGCACGCCATGACCGGAGCGATAGGCGCTGCCCAGGAAATATTGCGCTTTGGGGACGCCGTTCGTCGCAGCAATTTGCAACTCTTCGGCCGCTTCGGCGTCGCGGTTGGCCAGCTTCAACACCAGACCCAAGCGATAATGCGCGTCCGGGAAATCGGGTTTGAGCCGCAGCGCCTCGCGGTACGATTGGATGGCCGCGAGAAAATCCCGCGTCGTGTACTGGATCGTGCCCAGGTTGTAATACGTTTGTGCGAGGCGAGCATTCAGTCGCAATGCTTTCTGAAACTCGGCCTGGGCGGTCCGCCAATCCTGTTTGATCATGAGCGCCATTCCGAGACCAACATGAGCCTGCGCGAGGTCGGGCTGCAGCCGCGTCAGCATGCGGTATTCCTCGATAGCGCCTTCCACATCGCCGAACTGGTAGAGCGCGTCGGCGAGCTTCAGTCTGGCTTCTACGGCACCAGGCTTGAGGTAGGCCGCCTGGCGAAGCTGGGTGATCGCGGCGGGCAGGTCGCCGGCAGCCCATTCGGCTAGCCCCAATTGCAGCCGGATGTCGAACGCGTGCGGTGCAGCGGAGACCGCCTGGCGCAGCGCCTCGATGGCAGGCTCCGGCTCGGCCGGAGGTTCACCGGGCAGAGTTTCCCGGGAAGGGACAGAAATCTCTGAGGCAAGGCCAGCCGCAGAACTTGCAGCGGTGCGCGATTCGGTTGCGGGCTGTTCCGGCTGGTTCTGTGGGGTGTGGGGCGAGGGGGCCTGGGGGAGTGCGGGGATGACGTAAAACAGTGCGAGGATGACGAGCGGAGCCCACCTGTGTTTCACTGGTTCCACGACCCTCCCTATGACGTCTCCGACCCGTGGCATTATACCACTCGAATCCGTGACGACCTCGGCCGCGCCACGTTCCTGTCTCGAAAACCGCGAGCGGGCAGTCGTGAATAGCCGAGAGCGATTTGCTGCTCCTGAACGCTCACGGATGGTGGGATCCAGACGAGAGGTTTTCGAGGATCAACAGGGCTTCTTCTTTCGGAAGGCCTTTCAGTACGGTCTTCACCTGCGCAGAGTGCCTGGAAATACCCAATCCCTTGGTATAAATGCGGACCAGGGCGAGCCGTGAATAGGGCAATCCTTCCGCGCCGTCGTCTCCAAGTACCGGAGGAGGCGCGGTTCAGAGTGGGCAACTGCCCCTCGACACCTTCTTCATAGAGGCGTTCCAGCAGGTCGTGCGACACCTTGCCCAGGCTTGAGCAAAGTTGCTCCACCCCCTTCCCCATCGGGGAGGGGATGAGGTCGGGGAAGTCCAGCCAGAGATCGAGGCGAAGGCCTTCGAAGGCCTTCGCCGCCACTGTTGCGTCCTTGGCGTTGTGGGCCCCTTTCTCCATGGCCAGTCGGCGTAACCGGGCCACCGTATGTTTGCTTCCTCTAAGCCTTGTTCGGCCGCCAGGAACTACCATCTGATGGCTCGGGGCCAATTCTTTTCGACACCCTGTCCGGGCTGGAATGCGACTCCGAGAAGATATTGGATCGGGCAATGCCGTCACGGGCTGCAAAGCAGCAGTTCGCCACGGCTTCGCTATCGCGCTTGGCTTGTTTGAGAGTCACAGGCGGTAATGGGCGTCGGCATAGTCCGGGTTGAGCTTCACCGCATCGCTGGAAGCTTCGATTGTGGCTCGCCAGTTCTTCAGCGCGAAGTAGGCGTTGACCAAGTTGGAGTGGGCCTGGGCCGCATCGCGAGCCAGGCGAAGGAATGCTCTCAACGCTGCGACCGCCTCGTGCCATTGCTGTTTGGCCATCGACGATCAATGCCACGGCCAAGTTGAACTGGGATTGCGCGTGGTCCGGCTGAAGCCGTAGCAGGGCGCGATATTCGTCGCTCGCGCACTCGAATTCGCCGGCGCTATACAACGCAGATGCCAACGTGAAGCGGGTTTCAGCTAATTCTGGCTGGCGCCGGAGGGCTTCCCGGAGGTCGCTGATCGTCCTCGTCTGGTCGATGGCTGACGACGTCGGCCTGTTTCGGACGGGTTCACTTGTCGTCTGGTGGCTGTGAGGGGTCTCGCGAAAGCGGGGCCATGAAGGGCTGAAAGGGCGCTGAGCCCGATGAGCAGCACCGCGGGCTCTGGAGCCAGATGTTGTTCTGCGAGCATGGCAACCACACACCATATACCTGGATGCGGCAACGAAGGAGGCGCACGGCCTCTGCCTGTGCGGGACGCCTCGTGATGACCACACAATGCAGGCTGGTGATCCTATTGGCTGAAGTCCGGTCGCAGGCTGCAACCTGCTTGCGGCGTCTGCTGGGTCAACGCTCCGGCCAATCTGGGGCTGATCCTGCGTGGATCATTGACCCGAACAGGCTCAGCCGGCTGAACGCCGTCATGGCTTGGTGGCGCCGCGCCATTCCTCCTCGGTGATCACGCCTTTCTTGATGAGCAACTCGATCAGCTTCTCCAGCGAGGCCTTGGCAGCGGGTAAAGTCGTCACCGGTTCGGATGGTTTGGGCGCGGCCGGCTGGCGTTTAAGGCCCAGCACGCGAAAAGACGGCGTGAAGACGACGAGGTACTCTTTGTTGCGTAACCGCACCGTGACCGGTCGGCTCTCACTCTGTGGGAGCAGGTCCGGTCCGGAGCCGGCGGGGATGCGGAAGTAGGGTTTGCCGTCATCGGTTTCTCCATCCTGTCCGAGGACTTCGAATCGGCTCAGAAACGAGTCGCCTTTCAGGGAATCGCGATCTTCACCGGCGAGGTTGGTGATTTTCTCCAACACCACCACTAGGGAGTCGCCAATCAGCGGATCGGGTGACAGGTTTTTCACGCTGACGTCGTACCGGTACTCGCTTGCGAAAGTGTCCCGCCCTTTCAGCGTCACCACGGCGGTCGCCCGGCCGGTGAGGTCAGTCAACTGATCGAGGGAGGCGGCGGCGAATGCGTGGTGGCGATCGACGAGTCCGAACGCTGCCGGCACTGTCCAGGTCAGCCATCCGACCGCGACAATCGCGGCGCGTGTGGCGCATGTTGTTTGACGGAGTGCCTCCATGAGAACACCACAGCATAGCAAAGATGTCGAGAAGGATCGAGCGTTTCGGAGGCATGTCGCCTTGACACTCCGTTCGGGCTGGGGATATCCTGCCCGCCGTCTGTCTCCGGCGCTGATCGTGTCATGTGGAACGCATCGTCTCGCCGAGCGCCCTTGCTGGTGTCTCGTGCCCTGGTGACCCAGCTGCTGCGCCTCTACGATTATCCGGATCCGCGTCGTCGCGGCCGTATGATTCGCGGCTATGACCGTTCTCATGCGCTGCGGACAGCCCGCATGTGCGCGGCGGTTGCCCAACGGCTGGGCCATACGCTGGAGCGGGTGAAACACTATCAGATCGCTTGCTTGCTTCACGATCTGGGACGGGCGGGGCTCGACCGCGCTCTGTTCGGCCGCATCTGGTCCTGGGCGAGAGCACACGGTATTCCGACTAGGCCGCGCGAATGGCGGGCTCTCCATCCCGAAACGCGGTACGGCCGCGAGACGGAGAGCTTCCTCGCACGCTATCGACGGTCGCTCGAGGACGCGGGCATCCGCATGGACGAATGGGCCTGTGAGCAGGTGGAGATGCGGCTCGGCTATGCACGCCGACTCACCCGCCGGTTGCGCGAGGTTATGCCGCAGCTCAAGCAGCTCGGTGTGCGGTGGTCGCCTTGGATGAAGCAGGTGATGCTCTACTATTACTACCCCGAGAAGTTAGCCAAGGCGAAACCCTGGGTGCGACAGTTGGCTGAAATCCTGGTGGCCTGCGAGCAATTCGAAGCCTACAGCAACCGACGGCGCGGCCGCGACTACTACATGCGCACCAAAGAGACGCTGGCCGAAGCGTTTGCCTATCTCGACACATTGCAACGAGAAGGCATTCTCAGCCCACCGGTGGTCGGGAGCCTGCGAAGTCTGGTCGCCGAGGGAGTGTTCGACGATATTCTGAAGGAAGCGCGTGGCCGTGGCTTGACCGTCGCCGAGAGGCGGCTCGTGCGAAGTGTTGCCTAGGAGGCCCTTGCATGCGCGTGAAAAGCGTGCCCTTGCGCGTCAGTATGCGTGGAGACTCACAGATCGAGAACATTACCAAGCAGGTGCAGGAGGCGTTGGCGAGTACTGGGCTCCGAGCCGGGATCCTGACCGTGTTCGTCAAGCACACCACGGCCTCGATCATGCTTATCGAGGACGAGCCCGGCATTCGGGCCGACACCAAAGCCATCTGGGACCGCTTGATTCCCCCCAGCCCAACCTGGCAGCACAACGCAAGGAACCCCGGCGAGGACAATGGCCACAGTCACCTGCGCGGTCAAATCCAGGGGCCGTCGGTGGCGATCCCATTCAACGATGGAGCGATGACACTTGGGACCTGGCAGCAGATCGCCGTGATCGACTTCGATACCAGGCCGCGCACGCGGGAATTGGTGATTCAAGTGGTTGGAGAATAGCGGCGACGTTTCCTGATTGCGATGAAAACCTCCACATTCGCGCTCGTTGTCATTCTCACGGTTGCCGGGCTGGTGACCGCTGCCGTGGTTCGCACGGAGTGGGGCAGGCCGCTGGGGGCGAACTACGACGGCCCGGAAGGCCGTCCGCGTCCGGTCACTCCGCCAGCCGAACTCGGCGCCGATGAGCGGGCAACCATCGCAGTGTTCGAGAAATCCGCCAAGTCGGTCGTCTTCATCGCCAACACCGCGATCGAGCGCGATCCTTGGTCGTTCAATCTTTTTGAAGTGCCGCAGGGCTCGGGCTCTGGCTTCGTCTGGAACAAGCAAGGCCACATCGTCACGAACTTTCACGTGGTGTACGGCGCCGATGCGATCACGGTGACCTTGGCCGATCAAACCGAATACAAGGCGCGGGTGGTCGGCATCGATCCGGACCATGATCTGGCCGTCTTGCAGGTGCAAGCGCCTGAATCGTCGCTTTGGCCGATCGCGATAGGCAGCTCCGGTGATCTACGAGTCGGGCAGAAGGTGTTGGCGATCGGCAATCCTTTCGGGCTGGACCATACGTTGACCACCGGCGTTGTGAGTGCGCTGGGGCGTACAATCAAGTCCATGACCAACCGGACGATCGAGGGTGTGATCCAGACCGACGCGGCTATCAACCCCGGCAATTCGGGCGGGCCGCTGCTGGACAGCGCCGGGCGGTTGATTGGCGTGAACACACAGATCGTGAGCCCCAGTGGTGCATTCGCGGGCATTGGCTTTGCGGTGCCGGTCGACACGGTCAATCGGATCGTGCCGGAGCTGATCAAACATGGCCGGCTCATCCGTCCGGGCTTGGGCGTGTCCTTGGTGCCGGATGCGATCACCCGACGCTGGGGCATTAAAGGGTTGGTCATCGGCCGGGTGCAGCCCGGCGGGCCCGCCGCGCGCGCTGGGTTGCGCGGGGCCCGCGAGACCCTCAGTGGCCGCATTGAGATCGGCGATGTGATCGTGGCTGTGGACGGGAGGCCGGTCGAGGTCGCGGACGATCTCATGGCGATTTTGGAACGGCACAAGGTTGGTGATCAGGTGACGTTGGACATCCTGCGGGGCAACCGGCGTCAGCAGGTCGTTGTCACCCTGCAAGCGATGAATTGATGTTCCCGCGTGTCTGCCTGTTCTGTCGTCTTTCATGAAGAGCGGAGCGCGTGAGCCGCGGCGGTTGAGTGGACAGAGACGGTGTGTGAATAAGATGATCGCGTTGATGGATCGAGCGGACGGCGAGTCTAAGCTTCGGCTGGAAAGGGAACGATGAGCGACCATCGGAAGCCGACGGAAGGAGGCGGCGGAATCGGATCCGAAGGCGGGCGGGGAGGGGGGCTGATGGATTCGGGACATCCGCGGATCCGCTCGAGTTGATCGACCACCAGCTTGCGTATCCGGACAGTGACCCATCGCCGGAACATTCTGTACAAGCTCTGTCATCTTATTCTGCTGAACGCTGCGGTCCAGGAACAGCGCGAGGCGGGCTTTGAGAAACTGAGCGATGCGGGCGCTAAGCTGGCCGCGCCGGCAAACCGCAAACGGCATCTTGTGGGAACTGCCCGCCGAAGGGTTGGCCTGCATCGCGGTCGGTGGGTCGGAGTATTACAGCGCGGTGGTCCCACGTATCCCGCTGGATGATCTCAGGATCGGCGCGTAGGGCCTCGTCAACGAAGCCTACGCCGTGATCAAGACACTGGGTGACGATCGCGGCGGACCCATTCTCGATGGTGCGGAGACCCTGTCGGTCGGCCGCACTCGCTTTTTCGAGCAGGAGCCGGGACGGCAAGCGCTGATCCTGCCGCGATCCAGCGATCTGATCGACGCGGACTTGAGTGCTCAAACTTGAGTGCTCAATATGTGGCTAGGCGAATTGGAGCGCGCGTTATCCGCGATCTGTTCGCGCAGGCGCGGGTCTGCGCAAAGGAAGGCCTGCTGCCGTTCATCTTTGTCGACGAGGCGGAATCGATTCTCGGGACGCAGCGGTCGATGCGAGTCTTCAACATCAACAGCGTACTTGTGTCCATGTTCTGCGCCGAAATGGACGGAATCGAATCACTGTGCGATGTGGTCATTGTTCTGACTTCAAACCAGCCTGACCTGATCGATCCAGCCATGTCTCGGCCCGGCCTGGGGTGACCGGAAGATCAAGGGCGCTCGCCTGACCCACGAGGCGGTAGCCGAGATTTTGCGAGTCTATTCCACGCCGGATCTGCTGCTTGATCCGGCGCTGGTGACGACTCACCGCGGAGATCGGGCGAAAGCCTGTGAAGCGCTGATCGCGCCGTTGTGGAAGCTGTCCTTCGGTCGGTGCAGCGACGAGGATCGGCGGTTGTCCGTCCTGCTCCGTAGCGGACAACACAAGGTACTGTATCGCGGCGATCTGGTGAGCGGCGCGACGCTCACCTCCCTTGTGCAACGGGCGAAAGAACGGGCGATCGGACGGGCGGTTCACGACCGAGGACCTCCTAGAGTCCGTGACGGTCGAATATCCAGAGGGCGACATCCTGTTCCGAACGACGAGTCGGAGGAATGGCAGAAGCTGCTGGATCACCATCCGGAACAGGTGGTCGGAATGGCGTCGTCCCGGCGCGGGCGGTTCGCTAAGGAACAGTTACTCGTCCAGATATTTAAAGGCGTAGGTCCTCACTTAGAACTCATGACCCCGCCTATGCGCCTATTCGGTGTCGAGATCGAGTACAGGATCATGCGTGCGGATCAGGGCGCCCTCGATCCGGTGGTCGAAGCGATGGAGTTGGTTCTGGCGCATCTGACTGGAACGTTCGAGAGAAGATGGGATTACAGCGGCGAAGATCCCCACGAAGAGGCGCACGGATTTCGCGTGTCCGGGCTGCAGCAGGATAACTATCTGGTACCGCGGACGGTCTCGTTCGCGGCCCTAGCTCTGGGTGGTTGCCGTTTCTGGTCAGCCGGCAACTGATTGCCGGAGCGGGGAGGATAGGGGGTGAGATGTCGGGCTCGGAACCCCGCCTCGAGAACTTTCAACTCTTGCAGCACGCGAATTTCATCAAGACCGAGTTGAGCTTGGACCCGATGCACAACCGGCCGTCCTGAACACGCGCGATGAGCCCCATGCGGACCGGACGAAATACCGCGGGCTTCATCTGATCCTAGGCCACGCCAACATGTGCAAATATGCGACGGCGTTGAAAGTCGGAACGTGCGGGCTCGTTCTGGAGTTGATCGAGCGCGGGGCGGCGGCGACACGGAATTCAACCGACCCATCGAGGCGGTCAAAGCTCTCTCGCGTGATCCGCGATCTCAAAACGGTGGTCCGGGGCAAGCCGGGCGGCACCATCTCTGGCCGGGAGCTTCAGGAGGCGTTTGTTTTGCTGCCCGGCTAACATTCGCCGGCTGCGATGCGGAGACCGGCTGGGTGCTAAGGGAGCCGACTCGAACTTCTGTTATGAAGGGAAAGTGGCGTGCCGTGTTGGAAGAGCCGTATCGGTGTGTCGAAGCGGTCGGCAATTGTCGGCGGTATTCGACGAGCTATTCAAGCAGGGCGGTCCGATCGTGGCCCTGTCCTACGTCGGCGGCATTTTGCTTCTGACGGTGAGCCGCGGAACGCCCAAGCTCTCTATGGAATCGACGACCGCACTGTGCTGGGGGATGGGCCATCAGGCCGATCTAGAGAAACTGCGGTTCAGCCATCCTGGAGATGACCTATGACGAGGGATTCAACCGTTCACCGTCGGACGTGACAATGCGCGCTTGATGAAGTACAGTCTGGCCCCACCATCATAAGCAGGCATTCGAAGAAGTTTTCAGGACCCCGTTCATCGTGAACGTTCTACTGGTTGAGTCGAGTTCAGGCTCGGGCGTGATGCATTCCTGACCGTTATGACGGTGTGTGCGAAGGAGCGAGGGGGGCTGCGTTGGCGGCCCACGCCGGCCATTTAGGCCGAAATGGGAGCCTATTTCAAGCGGGAACACAATCTGGCCTCGACCTTGCTGGAACTGGCCGCTTCGAGCGCAGTCTGTGCCTGGGCGGTGGGTTCGCTGGCGCAGTTCGGGAATGGGCCGAAGACGAGCCGAGTGAGAAGCGGTTTTAGCCAATCAAAAGACGTTCAGCCTAGGTCGGCGACACCTGACAAAAGCCGACTGCTTGCCGTGGGTGAGAAACGGTGACCGAAAAGACGCTCGAGTGTGCCGTTTGGGGGACCGCAGAGCCCCCAGGTCTTCGAAATACCGCCTGCTCAAGTCGGACGAGAGTGGACGATTGCTGCCCCGTGAACTGAAGAACGCCGCGCGTGAGGAGTCACGATAGCGCCTGAGACAGGGAGAACATGTCTCGGGCGGTGTGTCTCATGACGCGGCATATGTCACGCATCATTCTGCGGCTATGCTGAACCACATCTTCGGCCTTGAAACCGAATACGGCCTGCTCATCCATCAGGATGAGCCCAGCTCACTCGCCCGTGTGGCTGGCGCACGGCATCCGCGATCATCTCTTCTGGGTTCAGCGCGCGGTGTGTTGGATCTCCATCACCGTGGCCACGATGAACCGCCTGGGAACGGGGGTCTCACCAATGCCGCCCGGATCTCATAGCCGACCTCGAATATGCCTTGCCCGAGTGCAGCAGCTTTGACCGACCTGGTCGTTTCGGATCGGGCTTGTGACTGGCTTCTACGGAGGAAGCTCGAGGATCTGGGACTGGCCGGCATGGCGTCGCTGATCAAGAACAACATCGATCACGAAACCGAGGCGACCTTTGGCTCCCGCGAGAATTATCTCGTCTCGCGGCAGTTCCCGTTCTCGCGCCGAAGGTTTGCGCCGTTACCGTTAATCATCCTTCTCGTCTCCAGCCAGATTTTTACCAGCGCCTGACAGGTGGGTGCTGCCGGTTCCCAGGACGGGTGGTTCCAGCGGGTCGGCTGACCGTGCCGCGAGCGGCCATCTCGTCTCACCGACATCTACCGGCGCCGACCCTTCCAGATCTTCTAGTAGCGGGCGGAGTACATCGTGAACGACTTCTTCGAGTGAGTCCAGCAGAACCTGGCCATCGTGAACACCCGCGATGAGCCGCTGGCCGATCCGAACCAGTCCCGCGGCATCCACCTGCTAGTAGGGGATTCCAACATGATGGAGTACGCGACGGCATTGAAGATGGGCACGACCGCTCCGGTACTCCAGCTCATAGAAGAGGGCCATGCCCCCATAGGATTGGACGTTCAGGAACCGGTGGAGGCGCTGCAGGAGATTTCCCAGGATCAGGATCGGTGATGGCTGGTGACGTTAACGTCGGGCAAAACGATGTCCGCCATCGAGATCTAGGAGTACTGCCTGCGAGTGGTCCACGAACACTGCAAGGGGCAGGATGAGGAAACGGATTGGGTGTTGGCGCAAGGGGAACAGGTCCTTACCGACCGGCGCAGCGGCTACGCGAAATTGATGGGGCGCGTCGATTGGTCCCTTAAGTTGTGGTTGCTTAAGACGTTCCGAGAGACGGTGCAGGTCGTGTGGGACGATCCGATCATGAAGAGTTTGGAGTTGGGAATATCATAACCGCCACCGGACAGGAGTCTGTACTTGGGGGTGAGGAGGAAGGGCGGGTCGCGAAGCTAACGACTGACAAGGCGGTTGGACTGGTACAGAATCGTCCGCCAAGAAATACATGCGCCTTCGGGTGGGGAGAGTTGACCAGCCAGCTGCTAGCCTGCGGGTCCTTGCGGGAGCCTGATGATTCCAGGCCGGAGGAGCGGCACTTTCCTGCCTATGTCATCAATTGGTCGATCTTCCAGCTTCGCGGCCGGCTGTCATTCCCCATGCCCGATCCGTTCAAGCCCTATGTGCAAGAAGTGCAGGCCTCCCTCGTCGGTTGAACTTGTTGACAGGGGCAGCCCCCGTGCGTTGGACGGATGAGGGCTCTGTTTCTGACCACCCTCACCGGACAATCCGCGACCCGAGTCATTCTCAAACTCGTTGATATGCCGTATCGGGATAGCCCTTTCACCGATCGAGTGCTAAAATTCACTCAACACGGTATGGAGAGAGTCGCAAGAGCCAATAGGAAATGCAACAATGAGAACAAGAGCGAGGAGAAGTGCGCGATGCCAGAAGACATCTCGAGCATGACAACCAAGGGTTGGGTTGTACAATATGGTGTGGCGATCGTCCTGGCGCTGCTGCTGGGTGTGACCCTGGGTCATCTTCCGCTGTTTACGGGGACGACACTCGGAGTCGCCAAGCTCAAAGCATCCGATGTGGCACAATTCCTGGGTTACGGGGGCGCGCTGCTGATGTTCTGGTTGTTCGGGCGCCATGCTGCCCTCCATTTCCCGGAAGAGTGGAAAAGCGTTTCGCCGTTCCGGGAAATGATCCTGCCGGCCACGACGTTGATCGTTGTGACCGCGGGATACGGCGTCCTGCTGTTAGTCTGTGGTCCGTTCCTGGGGAAAACCGGCAAGACCGTCTACAACTGGCTGTTCGTGGTGGGGATTGTTGCCGCGGCGGTCTGGCTGGTCGCGACTTGGTTTCTGAAGAGCGCGCCGTTGCTCGGCTCACTGGAGATCCAGAAGAAAGGGAAGCGACAGCCGGCCTGATCTTCTGGTATGCGCTCTTTGCGGTCCCATCGAGGAGTGTCGCGGTTGATTGAGGTTGGCTGAAAGATCCGATCTCGTGCTGTTGCCCTTTCCCTCTCGGTCCTGCAGAGCGGTTGACTCATCGCCAGCCGCGGAGCTGTGTCACACCTATACCTCTGGATGCTCGGAAGTTACGGATCACCATCCTTGTCCGAATCATCAATGGCGACCGCTCCGATGCCCCGGTTCCTCGAATGCGCGCGCCGACGAGTCACTACGGAAGAATTCCACGCGGCGCGTGCTGAGTTAAAACTTGACTCTGTACGGGACTGTTGTAAGAAAGGGGCAGTCCCTTGAAGGGCACGGCTCCAGAAGCGCAGGCAGGTCGGAGGACCACCCGCTATGCCCATTGAAGAGCGCCGACCTCAGTATGATCCGAAAAGTTTGCTGAATTCCCAGCCGGTCATTATCACCGTTGTCGATCCGGTGACCTATCGGGTTCAGTTTCAAAACGAGACCGGCCTGAGGAAGTTCGGCGACATTGCCGGGGCGTCTTGTTATGAGAAGATTGCCAATTGCGCGGCGCCCTGTGCTTTCTGCCGGATGCCGGAAACGGTGCGCACCGGCGAAAGCACGTGCAATGAGGTGCCGCTCCCGAATAACCAATATCTCCTCGTCCAATGGTCGAAAGTCATGACCATGGATGGGCAGCCCCATGTCGTGGAGACGATCACGGATATTACCGAACGAAAACGGATTGAGCAGGCGTTGCAACAGGCTCAAAAGATGGAAGCGATCGGCCGGCTGGCCGGAGGAATTGCGCATGACTTCAACAACCTGTTGACGATCATCAACGGCTACAGCCAGCTTTTGAGCGATGAGTTGGCCCATCATCCCTGCCGGAAAGACCTGGATATGATCCGTCAGGCCGGCTCGCGGGCTGCGGCGCTGACTAAGAAGCTCCTGGCCTTCAGCCGACACCAGGTTCTGGGACAAAAGCCGCTGGCGATCAACAGTCTGATTCGGGACATGGAGGAGATCTTGCATTGCTTGATTGGCGAGCAGATCAAGCTCGTGACTTTATTGAACCCGGAGGTCGGCGAGGTGTTGGCCGATCCGGTGCAATTGGAGCAAGTCGTTCTGAACCTGGTCATCAACGCGCGCGATGCCATGCCCGAAGGGGGAGTCGTGACGATCGAGACTTGTAACATCCAGTTGGACGACGAGTATGTGCGCCGGCACCCCGGGGCTAAGCCAGGTCGCTATGTTGCGATGTCTGTTCGGGACACCGGCTGTGGCATGGACGCCGAGACGCAGGCTCGGCTGTTCGAACCGTTCTTCAGCACGAAGGAAATGGGAAAAGGAACCGGGCTCGGACTGGCGACGGTATACGGGATCGTCAAGCAAAGCGGCGGCTACATCGAGGTGTCCAGCGAAAGGGGCCGTGGATCGGTCTTTAAAGTTCTCCTGCCACAGGTCGAGATCGAGAGTCGAGCCGCCCAGGCACTCACCGTTTCGGAGCGATCGGTGGAAGACCGCAGAACCGTGCTTGTCGTCGAAGATGAAAGCGGAGTGCGGTCATTCATTGCGACGATTCTCCGAGCCCAGGGCTATCTCGTCCTCGAAGCATCAGACGGCGTGGAGGCACTCAAGGTCATGCAGACGCAAGCCAACGGGTGCCAGTTGGTTGTTACCGACGTGATCATGCCCAGGATGAACGGGCCGGAGTTAGTGCGACACCTTGCGGCGTTTATTCCCGATCTCAAAGTGCTCTTCATCTCCGGATACACTGGCGATACCGTTTTGGGCAACGGAGTGAGCGAGCAATCCGAGTTCCTTCCCAAGCCGATCCTGCCCCACGTGTTGGCGGACAAGATTCAGAAGATCTTCTGCAATTGATCTGGCGTACCAATATACTGGTCGAATCGAGGATGGCCGGGGAGCCACGCGCTGCCGGATGACTACTGTTCTAGACCGGACCGGTGTTCGAGTCTGTGTCGAGCTGCGCCGCGGGCAGCAGCGTTGTGCGTCGCCTGGGTGTGCGGTCACATTTCTGCTTCGTCCTGTCCTGGGGCCCAGACGTCGAGACTCGGCGCTTTCGCGATGATTTCCACCAGACGGTTTTCCGCCCAATAGTGATCTTCATTCGGCGTGGAGCGTTGAAAAAAGCCGCAGTGTCCCCCATATCGTGGGGCGATCAGCCTGATGCGTGGATTGCTACGCAGGATAGGCGCCTGAAACATGGAGTAGGGGATAAAGGGGTCGTCTTGGGCGGTTAGGATGACGGTTGGCACGCGGATCTGTGCGAGCACATGCCGCGCGCCGACGCGCTCGTAGTACTCCGCGGCATCGCGATAGCCGCCGTCCGGTGCCGTGTACCGATCGTCAAATTCGCGCATCGAGCCAATGGCCTGCAAATCCGACAGGTCGAACTTGCCAGGAAACAACGCTGCCTTGCGTCGAATCCTGGCTTTGAGGCGTTTTAGAAAATACGAGTGATATAGGCGATTAGAGGGGTGCTCAAGCGCGGTGACGCAGGCTGCCGGATCAATGTTAGGACAGACGGCCAACACGCCTTGCAGCGCGGGCAAATCAGCTCCTGCCTCGCCGGCCGTTTTCAGAACCAGATTGCCTCCCATGGAGTAACCCACCAACCAGATGTCCGGCAGTCCGTCGACCGTGGCCAGTTCCTCGACCACCGCCCGGTAATCCGAACTGAGCCCGCTGTGGTACAAGGTTGGGGTCAGGGACTCGGTTCCTCCGCAGTTACGCTGATTCAATCGGACCGCGTTCAGGCCGGCCCGCCAGGCCTTGGCGGCGATCCCTCGCATGTAGTGAGATTCACTGCAACCTTCCAGGCCGTGTACGAGCACAACGGTCCGGCAGGTTTTCTTGTTGCCTTGCCAATGACAGAAACCGAGGAGTTTGGTGTCTTTTGCCACGGTAAAGAGCCGCGCCTCTGTCGGCACGTCGCATAAAAGATCTCGGCGCGGCCACAGACGCGGGACGATGGTCATGGTATGGGGGTCCCGAAGCAAAGGGTGAGGCTCAAATGGAAGAAGGCTGTGAGGGAATCCATTGAAACGGGGAGGCCTCAAGACCGTCTTCCGGTTTGCACAGGATGGTCTCAGAAAAGAATGGCTCCCCGGGCAGGACTCGAACCTGCGACCAATCGGTTAACAGCCGACCGCTCTACCAACTGAGCTACCGGGGAATTCATACCCGGAGACAAACAGGGCGCATTGTAGCACAAACCGCAACGGCCTGGGAGAGGCAAAAGGAAGGATTCCCTCGGATCTACACGTTGAAGTCCTCGGATTCGTCTTCGAGGTCCGCCGCGTCGGAATTGCCCTCGGACAGTGCGGCGTAATGGCGAGCCCAGCTCAGATAGATGTTCCCGCTGTCCCGCATCGCGTCGGCGCCTTTGGCCAGCTTGCCGGCTAATTCCAGGTCCTTGCCTGTGGCCTGGATTTCGGCCGCCCGACGTTCCAACGCTTCGGGGAATTCCTTCAGCAAAGCCGAAATTTCCATGATCAACGACCGCACGGTGTCTTTGCTTTCCATCATGGCGTGCCCTGTGGAAACTCGTCCAATAACAAAAACCCCATAGCGCAAGCGCCATGGGGTTCCAACGTGACACAGGAGGCTCGTGCAGGATCTCAGCCCTGGTAGGCCTGGCCTATGGCTGCGGATTCGCCCTTTCTCGACAGTAACTCCCCGTTGGCGCTGACTGCGCACATTTGGATGGCCTGGTGTTTAGCGGCATTGCAGACCGTGACACACAGTTCACAACCTTTGCAGCGGTTGATATTCACTTCGGCAACCATTTTGACGACATTGAGATCGAGGCAGTTCGCCTCTGGACAGTACATGATACACAGGCGGCAGCCTTTCTTGGCTACGCACTTCTCTTCGATCACTTGCGCGACGTTATACATGCGTCAAAATTCCTTTTTCTAATAAGAATTAGACTGCCACCGGGAAGCCAACGCGAAGCTCGACTCCGTTTTTCTCGGCCCATTCGGCTGCCAGCTCGTATGCACGCTTGACGGTTGCAAGGTTCTTCTGCAGCAGCATTTCTTTCTTGGCGAACTTTTTCTTGATTGCTTCGTCCAACGATGCCGTTCCTCCGGAAGCTACGAATTTTTTCCCAAACCGCTCCTGCAGGGCGCCATCGAGGGCTTCCAGTGTGACGCACCGGGTGATGCCGGCGACCGATCCGATCATGGTCATGTTGGTCGACAATTCGGTACCGGCGATCTCGAGCGCGATTTGCGTCCCCTTGATGTAAAACACCGCTACGTTCAGATCCTGAAGGCGTTGAAGGTCTTCCTCGGACAACAACGGAACGTCCGAGTTGATGATGACCACTCCGTTTTCCTTGATGCCGGAATAGAACGGCATGGTGTAGCTCTTACCCATTGTGATCACTTGAGGATGAAACACTTCAATCACATCGGGGAATACGAGTTCACCTCGATCGTAAATGCGTTCGACTCCGATGCGGCAGTAACTCTCGGCCGGTGCCATCCGTTTCTCGGCACCGAAAAACGGGTTGGAAATGGCGAACTTTCCATCACGGTTCGCCGCCATAGCCAATACGTGGGCGGCGGTCACGGCGCCCTGTCCTCCTAAGCCTGACATTCTGATATTCAGTCTTTTCTTGATCATGTCCATTCTCCCCGACCTGTCCGCCCGGTTGATTAAAAAATTAAGCTTCCTGGGCGGCCAACTGTTTCGCGGCTGCCTTCTTTTCCTTTTCCTTGGCGGCCAGTTCAGCCAGGAACTGTTTGGCGGTGTCACTCACATATTCCTTGTAGGCGAACCGCTCCGTCGGTTTTTCCGAATCCCGCATTTCCTGGAGCCCTTCCATGCTGTTCTTGCCGATCTCCAGGATGCATGGGGTGTAAAACTGGAGGTAGGTTGGACCGATCTCGCGAGCCACGAACACGGCGTTCCGGACGACCCTTTCCACCAACGAGGGTTTGCTGACCGTGCATTGGACGACGTAATGGCAGCCGGATTCACGGGCGATCTCTGGCAGTCGCACTTTTTCAAACGTCTTCCCGATCGGCGCCATCTTGGCGACAAAACCTTTCCGCATCAAACCGCTTTCTTGGCCGCCGGTGTTGGCATATAGTTCGTTGTCGAAACAGATTGTGGTGAATTTCTCCTGGCGGAACCACGATTGGAGCGTCATGTCCAAACCGATGTCCACCGTTGCGCCGTCGCCCGCCAACACGACGACGTCCTTGATGCGACCAGGAAATCGGAGCGTCAACGCACGCTTAAGACCCGACGCGATGGCATTTTGATTGCCGAACAACGAATGGATGTTGTGCACGGCGACATGAGGGAACACCAGGCTGGTGCACCCAGTTGATCCCACCATGACCGTATCTTCCGGATTCGGCAAGGATGCCAGGATGTATCGGAAGGCCATGGATTCTGGGCATCCGGCGCAGAGCGAGTGCTCTTCAATCAATTCTTTGGTGGTTCCGATATCTTTCCAGCCCCGGTCTTCCTTCCCGTATGTTGCCCGGTGCACCAAATCCTGATACTCGGGCGGCATGATATCGAAGAATTCTGGCGCGATTTTAATTCGCTCTTTGCTCATGGATGCCTCCTCTTCGTCGCTCAGGAGAACGAGCAACCAACAGCCAATAGTCCGTCGCGTCAAACGGTTGGCTGCTCGGTGTCAGCGATTTGCTCAGCTCCCGCGTCCGGCCAGCGATATGGCCCTCATCCCTAGTGTCGTCTTGATTTCGGATACAATGATTTCAGGCGGCATGGTCATGCCGCCGCAAACATGGGGGCCAGCGTGCACGCGATCGCTATTGGGAATCGTGGCCCGTATTTCCTTGGCCAACCATCCGATGACATTGAATTCCGGCACAAAGATATGCTTGGCGTGCTTTGTTGCCTCGCGAATTTCCTCCCCTGGCCAGGGACGTAATGTCTTGATCTTCACCAATCCGCAGCGCACGCCCTCATCTTCGAGCAAGCGGATGGCCTCACGGCCCTGCGACACGGCGGTCCCGGACGACACAATGACGATGTCGGCGTCCGTGTTCTCCGCATCAATCAAACCGTTAAGCCAGCGAATCGTGTGTTTCCGCGACCGCTCCACTGCTGCCCACACTTCCTGCTGCCAACTCGCGTGCGTCGCATAGCTGATGTAATTGCTTTTCATCACGAAGGGGTCGCGCATCATCCGGACAGGTGGGCATTCCATATCCATACAAGGCACCGGCGAGCGATAAGGGTCGTAAGGCGGCAGACACATGTCTGGCGGGGTTAAATAGACCACGTCCTTGGTGTGCGTGACAAAGAAACCATCGCAGCAGAGTGCCAACGGCAAGTGGACGTCCGGCTCCTCCGCGACCATATACCCTTTCAAAATCCAGTCGAAAAAGTCCTGCGCCGTCTCAGCATGCCACACCAACATGCCTGTATTTAAGAGATAAGCGATTTCCAGCGTGTCCGGTTGAATCGAAAGCGGTGAGTTGATGCCACGACAGGTCACAATCATCTGGATCGGCAGCCGAGCCCCGGCCCACATTGGAAAGTTCTCCATGGCCCGCATTGTTCCGGGACCGGCGGTGGTCGTGAACACCCTGGCTCCCCCGAATGAGGCGCCCGCGCACTCCGACATGACTGCAAACTCGCTTTCTCCCCGGAAGTAGTCGCCGACATAGCCTTCGGCGAACAACTCGCCGATCAGCGCTGCCGCTTCGCTCTGAGGCGTAATCGGATAGGCAATCATAATGTCACAGCTCGCACGACGGATGGCTTCCTTGATGACTTCACTTCCGGTGAAGAACGAGGGGGTACGCGGGGCCTCGTGTAGCATGTACCAGGGATCCGTGTACGTTTGCCCCTTTTTGTTCTGTGTCCCGATGACCGTCTTTCCCTCCGCCATGGCCCCAGCCTCCTTTCTCCGCAGCGAGCGCTCAAACACTCAATAATACTCAATAATACTCAGTTTGAGGCCGTGCTCTTGACCGATGTCAACCGTGGTTCGACCGTTCCTTTCAATTTGCGCACCCATTCGGCCAATCGCCTGATTTTCTCAGGGGTCGCATCGCGAAACGACAGCATAGCATCTTCATGGCCAGCCTGGGCGCACATGGCAATTGTGTAACAGGATGTCCCGCCCCGGATGATTTTCAGCGACAGATTCGCCTGATGGCAGTGGACGCCGACGAACATGCAACAGTCGATCTTGTTGTGCCAAATCGTAAGGTTCGGGTGGTTGGGATTGATTTCGATTTCTGGATTGATCTTGGGGTATTTCGGCCGGTAATCAGGCATAGGGATCAGCATGGGTTTCTGGCCCGGCTGAACGCACTCTCTGAGAGTTTCGTAGAGATGCCGAATCGCGGTCGCCTTTTGGGCCGCTTTCTCGTTCCATGCCCAGAGTACGAGAGGACCAGGAAAAATCGTCGGGACCTTCGCCATCAGAAACTGCCGGGCAGCCTCTTCCATCGCCTGTTCTTCGGGAACGATGACGCCGTTGATATGGGCTTCTCCGGGGTTCGGAAGCTCAATGCCCATGGTGGCCGCTGCTGGAGGCAGAAAATGCTCTGGTCCGGGAAGGACTCGATAGTGTGGGTTCATTCCGGCTTCTTCTCCTCAGGCAAACGTGAATGCAGTTTGACGGTATAGCACCACTTTATGCCGTTTCCATCTGCTATCGCAAGACAACAGAAGGCCCACCCTTCAGCAATTTTGGGCTACGGGAACGGATCCCTGTAGGTCTTTGGAACTAAGAATGCGTGCCAGAGCGTGAATAATATTAAAAATACATTCTAGCTAGAGTTCTCTCGGACTGTCAATTGCAGATCAGGTCCACACGCGGAAGCGCAACGTGGGCTTTGCAAAAGCGATGGAGACAATCTTCCTGCGCCCTTTCCTTCGTGCACGTTTTGTCCTGCTGGGTGAACGGTCTTCATTTTCCAGCCAGTTGGCTCAAGGCAGTCGCTGGCAAGCGATCGTAGAGCCCAGAGCGCAGGCGCGCTCAAAGTCGTCTTTGGCCAACCGACCCAACATCAGTTCCTGATAAAGCTTGGCGCGGCGTAGAAAGGCATCTTGATCGGTAGGGTCCACCCGTACGACAACGGAAAGATCCTCGATGGCGCGTTGGGGCTGTTTCAGCCTGGTGTAGATCTCGCTGCGTAGCAGGTACGCCTCCTTTTGGTAAACTAGCCAGCTGTCGCCCAATGCAGTCCCGAAGAGCTTGTCCAAGGTGCTCAGCGCCTGACGCCACTGCTTGGCAGCGGCCAGCTTCCTAGCGAGGGTGGTATACAGCGTGATGAGTCGTTGTCGAGCGAGGTCGAAGAGGGGATCAATCTCTAAGATCCGCTCGTAGTCTTTGGCGGCTTCTTCCGCGTTCTTCTGCCAAGTCAGAGTATCTCCGCGTCCTAAAAGAGCCCAGGTGTTGCTCGGGTCAAGCGTCAAGGCACGATCGAAGTCGGCACGTGCGCGCTCGAGATAATGGGGCAATTCGTCTGGCTTGGGTTTGCGCGAGAAAGCGAGGGAAGCGATGTGCAAGTAGGTCTGCCCTCTCACGATGTACGCGTCGATGAACTGATCGTCCGCACTAACGGCCTGCGTGGCCAAGTCGATCTTTCGGGAAAGGTTTTGCGCACTGATGGCCAATTGCACCAGCTCGCTGGCGCGCTGCCGGTTCTGGGACTTCGGCGCCGGTTCGATCAGCAATGTGCGCACTCCTTGAGTCTCTTTCCGCAGTTCATTCAACTGCGCGCGGAGTTGCGAATTTTCCCGCTGTAGTTCGCGGTAGTTTGCGGCCAGTTGTTGCTCGGATCGCAACCGTTTGACGGCCTCTTCGAGCTTATCGAGGCTGACGACCGCGCGAATCTTGACACGGAAGACCGGACGGTCTCCCTCGAAGGCCCGGTGTGATTCAAGGATCTCCGTTTCGGTAACAGCAGCCGAGATCGTTCGCACCTCGAGAGCATTTATCCGAGAGGTCTTGTCGCCGGAAGTCCTTTCTAGGTCTACAAAAAGGGACTCGAGGTACACGCCGGCTTCTTCGACCGCTTTCCGCTTTGCTCTCAACAGCACATTAGCCTCCGCACCCGCCAGGGTATCCCCATCGCCCATCACATAGCTCGCCTCAGCGACGATGACCTTCGTCGTGCCAGCCCAAACGGGGAAGCCGAAAAAAAGTGCGGCGTACACGCAACCCACTGCACAGCTCTTGGCAAAGAACGTCCCTCCCATCATGATGGAACTATACCTCTCTGCTCCAGTTGAGCGAGGCAACAATCTAGGGGAACCGGGGGAAGGGCTACCGGATCGTCGGATTACCCGGCATCAGGCATGGCAAAGGGAAAGCTCGAACCCCGGCATCCACAGATCTCATTTCTCGCGCTAAGGGAAGACTTGCAGGAACGGGTGTACTTCGACCCGCTCGAATACGCCGTAGACGGTGTAAGGATCCTCTTGTGCGAACCGTTCGGCCTCCTCTTGCGACTTCGCTTCGATGACGATCAGGCTACCGGTTTGATCAGTCAGCGGGCCGGCCAGAATGACTCGTCCTTGGGCATTCAGCGGCTCGAGCCGTGCTAGATGGGCAGGGCGGTGGATATTGCGTTTGGCTTGGCTGTTTGGACCGTCGAATCCGAGGATGACGAACTTCATGTGCTCTCCGACAGACGGCCACGCGCTTCGGCGGGGCGGAGCGCGCAGAGGACAGAGGGACGAAAGTGCCGCTTAGCTGTGTGCATGTTATGAACCAAAGGTCTCGAGTGGATGGCGATCCTTATACCCGCGCGTTACTTCATGCCACCAACGGATCTCGGATTCTCCGAGCTTCCAGCAAAGGTAGACGATTCGACCGTTCAGCAGGTAGGCGAAATCACAGAGCCCCAGATCGATGTCCTTGACCAAGACGCCCATTTCCTGGACCGCGTGGAGATTTTCACCGATCTGTTGCAAGGCCGTAATGTACAGAGCGCCGAGCGGGCTGCCACCCCCCGCCTCCGCGTTCGCACTGGCTTTTTTAATCTCGTCCTTTGTACGGATGAGGATTGCCTTCCCTTGCTTGATTGCGGTCAAATGATCTCGCAATTGAGGAAGCAGTCGATTGGCTTCGGACAGGGTAAAGATACGGTTCTGGTTTTCGCTTTCGTCGCGATCGGCCATCACGAACTCCTAACGTTTTTTTATTAACACAACGCTGAAGCGGTGTTCAACGCTCTCGGGTAAGCGCAACTGTGGTGGATTGAAGATCGCGGCCGGCAGGCGATTTGTTGAATCGCAGATCTTCGTGGCTTGGCAGCCGGGGTGGGGGAGACCGTGTCAAAGAGAGAGGAGGAGGCGACTATTGACAAGGTGAAAGGCGAGCGGTATTATTGGGGCAGCTTTCCGGTTCGATAGAAGGTTACCTCTTCCCCTGTTCAGCTTTCCGGGGCCCGTCTCGAACCAAGCCGGTTTATCGCAGTTGCCCAGGCAAGTTTCGATGTCACACGTTCCCGAATCAGGGGGAGCAGTCAGCACTCAACGAGTGAAAATCCGGACACAATAATCCGAAAGCACGTTCATCCTGCGCGGATCATCCTCGCCAGTCCAACTGACATCATCAACGACGACATGTGCTTCGTTCACATGGCACGCTGAGCATAAATTTAATTCTTGAAGCTCGTTGCTGGAGCGAGGCTGAGTGAACCCGTCAGCCCGGAACGTAACATGGCAAGGGGGAGAACATGCATTTGGCCGAATTAAAGCAAAAAACCATCGCCGAACTGAACGAGGTAGCGCGAGAACTCAAAATCGAGGGAGCAGCCAATCTCCGCAAGCAGGAGCTGATCTTCGCGATCCTGCAGGCACAGACGGAAAAAAACGGCGTCGTGTTCGGAGAAGGTGTATTAGAGGTTCTCCCCGATGGTTTTGGCTTTTTGCGGGCGCCCGACTCCAATTATTTGCCGGGACCCGACGATATCTATATCTCCCCTTCGCAGATTCGTCGTTTCAACCTTAGGACCGGCGACATCGTCTCCGGGCAAATTCGGCCCCCCAAAGAGAGTGAGCGGTACTTCGCGCTGCTGAAAGTCGAAAAGGTCAATTATGAAGACCCCGAAGTTGCGCGGGACAAGATCCTGTTCGACAACCTCACCCCACTCTATCCGGAGGAACGCATCAACCTCGAGTTTGATCCGGAAGAGTACTGCACAAGGGTTATGGACCTCATCACCCCGATTGGCAAGGGGCAACGGGGATTGATTGTCGCTGCGCCGAGAACCGGGAAGACCATGCTGTTGCAAGCGATCGCCCGAGCGATCCTGAAGAACCATCCGGAAATGACTGTGATTGTGTTGCTGATCGATGAGCGTCCCGAAGAAGTCACCGATTGGCAGCGCCAGGTCAAAGCCGAGGTGATCAGTTCCACGTTCGACGAACCGGCTCAGCGCCACGCGCAAGTGGCTGAAATGGTGCTGGAGAAGGCCAAGCGGCTGGTGGAACACAAGCGTGATGTGGTCATTTTGCTCGACAGCATCACCCGATTGGCCCGCGCCTACAACACCATCGCGCCACCGAGCGGCAAGGTGCTCTCCGGCGGTCTGGATTCCAATGCACTGCAGCGCCCGAAGCGGTTCTTCGGAGCGGCGCGAAACATCGAGAACGGGGGAAGCTTGACCATTATAGCGACTGCCCTGGTCGACACGGGCAGCCGTATGGACGACGTCATCTTTGAAGAGTTTAAGGGCACCGGGAATATGGAAGTGCATCTAGATCGGCGGTTGGCGGACAAGCGCATCTTCCCCGCGATTGATATCAGCCAGTCCGGAACTCGGAAGGAAGAATTGCTGGTGGATCGGGACCGGCTCAACAAGATGTGGATTCTCCGAAAAGTGCTGAGTCCGTTGGGGACCGTGGAAGCGATGGAGTTTCTCATGGACAAAATCCAGGGGACCAAGACGAATCAGGAATTTCTCATGTCCATGAATCGGTAGGAAGAAAGGCCTCTCCGGCCTTTCGTACGAGCCGGAAAGCTGGGGTACAAACTGACGATTGATTGCCGAGCACTCAAAGCTTCTCACAGGAGTACTTATGAAAAAAGGCATTCATCCGGTCTATCGAGAGGCGACGGTGCACTGCGCCTGCGGGGCGACATTCAAGACCAGGTCCACCGTTGGCAACATCAACGTTGATATCTGTTCGAACTGCCACCCGTTCTTCACGGGCACCCAGAAGATCGTGGATACCGAAGGCCGTGTGGAGCGGTTCAAGAAGAAGTACGCCAAGAAGGCCCAATAAGCACGCGAAAGAAGCAGCCTATGCTTGCTTCATCGGACAAGGTGCTTCGATGACCGGAGCAGGTCATGGCTCAGACGCCAGCCGCCGAGACCAAGGAAACGAGACTGCTCTCCAAGTGGGAAGCGGTCGTTGCTAGGTATGAGGACCTGACCCATCAGCTCCAGGAACCCTCCGTTCTCAACCAGCCAGCCCTCATTCGCAAGCTCAACAAAGAGCGCACTGAAATCGAGGAACTGGCCCAGCTTTTCAACGTCCGGCGTGACCTCATCAGGCAACTCGGGGAAGCCGATCAAATTCTCAACGATCCCCATGCCGAGACCGACTTGCAGCAGTTGGCCGCGGAAGAGGCGCGGGTGCTGCGAGAACGGCTGAAGGCGATCGAAGAACGGGCCTTCGAATTGCTGGTACCGAAAGATCCGCGCAACGACAAGAACACCTTCGTGGAGATTCGGGCCGGAACAGGCGGGGACGAGGCGGCGTTGTTCGCCGGCGACCTGCTCCGGATGTACGTGAAGTATGCCGAGCGCAAGGGCCTGCGCGTGGAAGTGGTGGAAGCGACGGAAACCGGTATCGGAGGATATAAGGAAGCCGTCCTGTTAGTGGAAGGGAAGGGCGCCTATGGCTACTTCAAGCACGAAGCGGGTGTCCACCGTGTGCAGAGGGTGCCGATCACTGAGGCAAGCGGACGGATCCATACCTCCACGGTGACCGTTGCGGTGATGCCCGAAGTCGATGAAGTGGAGGTCCACATCGATCCCAAAGACCTTCGGATCGATACCTTTTGTTCCTCGGGGGCTGGCGGGCAAAGCGTCAACACGACCTATTCGGCGGTGCGCATCACCCACATCCCGACGGGCGTGGTGGTCACCTGCCAGGATGAGCGATCTCAGCTCAAGAATCGCGCCAAAGCCATGCGGACTCTGCGGGCGAGGATCGTGGAAGCGGAACGCGCGAAGCAGGAGGCCGAAATCGCCCAGGATCGCAAGGCCCAGGTCGGGAGCGGCGAACGGAGCGAGAAAATCCGGACCTACAATTTCCCCCAAAATCGCGTCACGGACCATCGGATCGGGCTCACGCTGCACAGGCTGGAGCAGGTGCTTGACGGAGATCTCGATGAGATCGTTGACGGGTTGCGCGCGGCCGAGGCCCATGCCCTGGCGACGGAGACGTAATGGAGTTGATAGCCTCTTTCGCTGCAAGCACGGACGGCGTTACATTGGCGATGCTGCTTCAGGGTGGTCGTGCGATGCTAGCGGATGCCGGCGTCGAGCGGCCGGAGCAGGAAGCCGTCTGGATTCTGGAAGCGGCGCTGAAAATGCCGCGGCTGGCCCTTACGCTCGAGCGAACCCGCTTCGTCAGTCCGGCCGAACTCGCTGCTGCGCAGGCGTTGTTCGCGCGACGAGCCGCGCGCGAACCGCTGCAGTACTTGCTCGGCTCGCAGGATTTCTGCGGGCTGGAATTTGAAGTCGATCCCTCCGTCTTCATCCCGAGGCCGGAAACCGAGCTTCTGGTCGACGAACTCGCACGTCGCCTGCGGGCGGACGAACCGGTGCTGCTTGCCGACATCGGAACAGGATCCGGATGCATCGCGGTGGCAGCCGCGCGAATGCTTCGGTATGCTTCCGTGTATGCCGTCGATCTCTCCGAAGCCGCGCTGCAGGTGGCTCAACGGAACATTCGCCGACACGGGGTCCAGGCGCAGGTGACCTGCTTGTGCGGCGATCTGTTCGGGCCGTTGCGCGCCCGGGGATTGACGGGCGCGTTTTCTGCGATCCTGTCGAACCCTCCCTATATCGCCGATTCGGAGATCGACGGCCTCCAGCCGGAAGTCCGGCTGTTCGAGCCCCGCCTTGCGTTGGCAGGAGGCCCGGATGGGCTGAATTATTACCGCCGGATTTTGAACGAAGCCTGGGAGTGGCTAGCTCCCGGAGGGGTGCTGATCCTGGAAGTCGGGCAGGGCCAGGCCGGCCCAGTCCGCGAACTCGCCGAACGCCTCAACCGGTACGGGACTATCAGTATCAGGCAGGATATGGCGGGGATCGAGCGAGTGGTCTGCGTGGAACTGAGGAATTAAGGCTCGTGGTGCGAGGCTGACGGGCAGAGCATGGACAGTATCGTCATCACCGGTGGGAACCCATTGTGCGGCGAAGTCCGAGCCAGCGGTGCCAAGAACGCCGCGCTGCCGATCTTGGCCTCGGCAATTCTCGGAGGGGACTGCACGGTCTCCAATGTGCCCCAGGTTATGGATGTGAGGACGATGGGGCGATTGCTGGAGATCTTGGGCGCCTCGGTCAAACAGGAGGGGGATCATGTTTCCATCAACGCGGACCGGCTGCATTCGACCGAGGCGCCGTATGAGCTGGTCAAGACCATGCGCGCTTCCGTGCTGGTGTTGGGCCCATTGCTCGCCCGCTGGGGCGAGGCTACCGTGTCGCTGCCGGGCGGCTGCGCGATCGGATCGCGTCCGGTCAACCTCCATCTTGCTGGTCTGGCTAAACTGGGCGCGGAAATCTCGATCGAACACGGGTACATCAAGGCGAAAGCCAGAAAGCTGAAAGGGGCGCGGATCTACTGCGACACGCCGACCGTGACCGGCACCGAGAATCTGATGATGGCCGCCTGTGTTGCAGAGGGGATTACTGTCATCGAAAACGCCGCGAAAGAACCGGAGATCGTGGATCTGGCTGAGTTTCTCGTCAAACGAGGGGCGCGCATTGTGGGAGCCGGCACCGACATCATTACAGTCGAAGGGGTGGCGGCTTTGCACGGGGCCGATCATCGGGTCATCCCCGATCGCATCGAAGTCGGCACCTACCTGATCGCCGGAGCCATTACGGGAGGCGCGGTTCGTGTGGTGGGCTGCCGACCCGGGCATTTGGAAGCGGTGCTCATCAAATTGCGCGAAAGCGGGCTTGATATCGCCGAAGACCACGACAGTGTAAGCGTGAAAGTCAGGTGCCGTCCATGCGGCATTGATGTCAGGACCTGTCCCTATCCCGGATTTCCGACTGACATGCAGGCTCAGATGGTGGCCTTGATGAGCGTGGCCAGGGGAACCAGCGTGATTACGGAAACGGTGTTCGAAAGCCGGTTTATCCACGTTGAGGAATTGCGGCGCATGGGCGCCGATATCAGAGTGGAGGGGAACCGGGCTGTAGTGACAGGGCGGGAACGGCTGACGGGAGCACCAGTGATGGCATCGGACCTGCGCGCCAGCGCTGGCCTGGTCCTGGCTGGCTTGGCGGCGGAAGGCGTCACGGAAGTCTCCCGGGTCTATCATCTGGATCGCGGTTACGAACGGATGGAAGAGAAATTGCGGTGTCTGGGAGCCGTCATTGAGCGGAGAAAAGCCTGGACGGACGGGTCCAGCATCAGTGCAAGGAAGGGGACATGCTGACCATCGCCTTGTCGAAGGGGAAGCTGCTGGAGCCGACTCTGGAACTATTCCGGCGGGCGGGTTATGCCAGCCCTGGCCTTTCGGCGGAAAGCCGTCGGCTGGTCTACGCCTGTCCGGGGCAGGACATAACCTTGCTGATCGTGCGGCCGAGCGACGTGCCGACCTACGTGGAATACGGGTCCGCCGACGCGGGAATCGTGGGCAAGGACGTGCTCTTGGAGCAGGATTGCGATGTGTACGAGCCGTTGGATTTACGCTTCGGAGCGTGTAGAATCTCGGTCGCTGCGCTAAGAGGCCGAGAATCGCGGACCCGGCTCTCGTCCAAGATCAGGGTCGCAACCAAGTATCCGAACATCGCCGAACGGTATTTCAACCGGATGGGGATCCCGGTGGAAATCATTAAGCTGTATGGCTCAATTGAGCTGGCGCCGGTGGTGGGCTTGGCCGACCGTATCGTCGATCTGGTCGAGACAGGGAAGACGCTCAAAGCCCATGGTCTGACTGAGGTGGAAGTCATCGCACGGTCTACGGCGAGGCTGATCGTGAACCGGGCCAGTCTGAAGATGAAGCACGAGGCGCTGACGGAGTTCATTTCCCGGTTGCGCGCGCAGGCTCTGTCGAACGGCAGAGTCATGCGGTCGGGACGCAGCCGGCGACTGCGCTGAACGGGGATGTCCTTTCTAGCTTGGACAGGAGTGCCAAGATGAAAATCATCGCCGCTTCCGATCGAGCTTTCGCTCCGGCGCTCAAACGCATTGCCTCCCGCGGACGTCTCCGCAGCGGAGCCGTCGAAAAGAGTGTGAAAACGATCTTGCAGGCAGTGGAGCGAGGCGGGGACCGGGCGCTTCTGCGCTACACGAAAAAGTTCGACCGGGTTTCACTGGGACCGGCGGATATCCGGGTTACACCTGAAGACATCAAAGAAGCTTACTATCACATCCGGAAAGAGGAGGGCGATGCGTTGCGTTTCGCGGCGCAACGCATTACGGCCTTTCACGAGCGCCAGCGGACGAAGACCTGGATGTATCAAGACAACGGGGCGACGCTGGGTCAGACCGTGACGCCGCTGGACGCCGTCGGTATCTACGTGCCGGGAGGCAAAGCCGTGTATCCGTCTTCGGTTCTGATGTGCGCCATCCCTGCGAAGGTTGCTGGCGTCAAACGGGTGGCGATGTGCACGCCGACCCCGAAAGGCAGAATCAATCCCTACCTGCTGGTGGCGGCCGATATTGCGGGAGTGGATGAGATCTATCGCGTCGGAGGCGTGCAGGCGATCGGCGCGCTGGCCTACGGAACCAAAACCATTCCCCGCGTCGACAAGATCGTAGGGCCGGGTAATGTCTATGTCGCCACCGCCAAGCGCATGCTCTACGGCACGGTCGGGCTCGATATGGTGGCAGGGCCGAGCGAACTGCTGGTGATCGCCGACGACGATGCCAAGCCCGAGCACGTCGCGGCCGATCTGCTTTGCGAAGCCGAGCACGACGAGGATGCGCAGGTCTATCTTGTGACCACCTCTGAGCGGCTGGCCAAGGAAGTTGTCCGCTTGGTCGAGGCGCAGGTGAAGAAGTTGCAGCGGGAGAAGATCGCGGCTAAGTCGATTGCGCGCCACGCAGTTGCCTTTGTCGTGACCACGCTGGACGAGGCGATTGACCTGGCCAACCAGATCGCGCCGGAACATTTGACCCTTTCGGTGGACCGGCCGTTCGATTACCTGGAGAAAGTCCGCCATGCAGGCGCGCTGTTTCTCGGCCGCTACACGCCGCCCGCGGTGGCTGACTATGTGGCGGGACCGAATCATGTGTTGCCGACGGGCGCGACCGCGAAATTTTTCTCCGCGTTGTCGGTGAACGATTACGTGAAAATGAGCAACATCGTGCATTACACGCGGGACGAGCTCGTCAAGGTGAAAGAACCACTGACGCGACTCGCTCACATCGAAGGGTTCGACGCCCACGCCAAATCGGTGGAAAGCAGGTTGTCATGACGACCGCGGGAGCCCCTCGGCGGGCCTCGATTCAACGAACGACTACGGAGACGCAGGTCCTGGTCGATCTCCAGCTCGATGGGACTGGACAAGGCAAGATCAGTACCTCGATCCCGTTTCTGGATCATATGCTGGTGTTGCTGGCCAAGCACGGGCTCTTCGACCTGACCGTTCAGGCGAAGGGTGATATCGACATTGATGACCATCATACGGTCGAAGACATCGGCATCGTTCTGGGCGATGCCCTGAAACAGGCGTTGGGAACGAGGGAAAGGATCCGGAGGTTTGGCTGGGCTTCGGTCCCGTTGGATGAAACGTTGGTGCAGGTAACGATTGATCTCAGCGGACGTTCTTATTTGGTTTATCGGGTTGATCTGCCGGAACGCAAGATCAAGTCGTTTGACCTGGGTTTGTTCGAAGATTTTTTTCAAGCCTTCGTCGCTCACGGCGCGCTCAATCTGCACGTAAATGTGCTCTATGGCCGCAACCCCCACCATATCATGGAAGCCATCTTCAAGGCGCTGGCCAAAGCGTTGGACCAAGCTGCGTCCATCGATGACCGGATCGCGGGGGTGCCTTCGACAAAGGGCCAATTAACGTAATACGTTCCGTCGCGCGTCACGCATCACGCTTGGCATGATTGCCATTATCGACTATGGAATGGGGAACCTGCGGAGCGTCCACAAAGCGTTTGAAGCGGTGGGGCATCGCGCGGTCGTAACCCGAGACCCGCGGATGATCCGCGACGCCACGCATGTCGTGTTGCCGGGCGTCGGGGCGTTTGCCGATTGCATGGCGAATCTCGACCGATACGGTCTCATCGATCCGATCCGGCGTGCCATCGGGACGGGCAAGCCGTTTCTTGGCATCTGTCTCGGGCTGCAGGTCCTGTTCACCGAAAGCGAGGAGTTCGGCGTCCACAGGGGCCTGGATGTCATCCCGGGCCGGGTCAAACGCTTTCGCTTTGACCGTGCAGGGAATAGGGGGGAGGGACAAAGCGATGGCTCGACCTTCAAGATTCCACACATGGGCTGGAACACTGTCGTGATCGAGAAACCAGCGCCGCTCTTTCGGAACGTCGAGACGGAGAGCTTCTGCTATTTCGTGCATTCGTATTATGTGGAGCCGGCCGATCCAGCCGTCGTCGCCAGCGTGACCGACTATGGCCTGCGGTTTGCGTCCACCGTCTGGCGTGACAACATTGTCGCTTGCCAGTTCCATCCGGAGAAAAGCCAGGCTGTGGGGCTCCGAATGGTGAAGAACTTCGGTGATTGGGCATGACTCAGCGCCGCTGGGGCCTTGCGGGCAGCGGGCCGTTCCACGCCGCGCTCGCGGCCTGGCTGGCCGCGTTTGTGGCTGGGACGGTGCTGGGCGGATGCGGGCCGTCCAAAGTCACCGTTAAGGCGTCGCCGGATTTGGGAAAGTATCGGGTGCTGACAATTGCAGTGGTGCCCTTCGACGCCTTGACCACGCCCCAGGTCGTCGATCCGCTGGAGCCACGCTTTCAGGTTCCGGCCGGCGCCAAGGCTTCCGATATTTCCGTGGCCGTCCCGCCGATCAGTGAAACCGCACCCCGCCCGACGTCGGTTGTGCCGTCATCCGCGCCGGAAAAAGTCACCCGCATGATTTGGAATCGGTTGCGGGCGAGGAAGGGGCTGCTGGTCCTGCCGCTGGATGAAGCGGACAAGGCGGTGAAGGAGCTGTCCGGCAAGCATGAAAACCTCTCTCGCGAGACGTTGGCCCAACGGCTTGCCGACCGGATGTCGGCGGATGCCGCGCTGGTCGGGAGGGTGTTGGTGTATAAGGAGCGGGTTGGGAGCCGGTTGGGGGCTGATCCGGCCGCGGTCGGATTCGAAATGAAATTGGTGGCGCGGGACGGAACGGTCCTGTGGGAAGGGAGCTATTACGAAAAGCAGCGCCCCATGAACGAGGATCTAATCGGGTTCATCCAGCGCAAGGGCGCGTTCGTGACGGCCGACGAATTGGCCGCCTACGGGGCGGATCTGGTTTTACGAGACTTTCCGTTCGGCACGGCCTCATAAACGTTCCTGCGCTGGATTGAGTGGCGGTAGGCGATGCTGGTGATTCCTGCGATCGATTTGAAAGGCGGGCGGTGTGTTCGTCTGCGACAGGGAGACATGGCCGCCGAGACTGTCTATTCGGACGATGTTCCGGGCGTGGCATTGAACTGGCAGCGGCTGGGCGCGGCGCTGATCCATGTGGTGGATCTTGACGGCGCGGTTGCGGGGGAGCCGACAAACCTGGCCCGAATCGATGCCGTCGTGAAGGCGGTGTCGGTCAAGGTGCAGGTGGGAGGGGGGATTCGGACAATGGACACGGTCCGCCGCTATCTGGACATCGGAGTGGCGCGAGTGGTGCTGGGAACGGCGGCCTTGCTCGACCGGGGATTGTTAGAGCAGGCATGCCGAGAATTTCCGCGTCGCATCGTCCTGGGATTGGATGCGCGTGACGGCCATGTGGCCGTGCGGGGTTGGACCAGCGTGTCGAACACCCGCGCGGTGGATTTGCTCAAGAGCCTCGCCGGCTATCCCTTAGGTGCCGTGGTCTACACAGACATCGCCAAAGACGGGATGCTGAGCGGACCCAACCTGGTGGCCTTACGGGAGGTCGTCGACGCCTCGACAGTCCCGGTCATTGCGTCTGGGGGCATCGTGAGCGTAGAGGATGTGCTGGCGATCAAGGCGCTGGGATCTCGCGTGGAAGGTGCGATCGTCGGGAAGGCCCTTTATGACGGAAAGCTGGACCTCGCGGCCGCGATCGCGGCTGCAGGCTAGGGGGCAAGGCTCGGGGCGCTGAATTCTCTGCTTGTGCGGCGGTCGCGAGAGGGGAGTTTACAGAGCAAACGGCAATGCTGACCAAACGGATCATTCCTTGTCTGGATGTCAAGGACGGCCGGGTAGTGAAGGGAGTCGGGTTTGTCAACCTGCGCGATGCCGGCGATCCGGTCGAAGTTGCGGAGGCCTATGACCGGGAAGGCGCCGATGAACTCTGTTTCCTGGATATCACCGCCTCATACGAGAACCGCAAGACGATTCTGGACATCGTGGAGCGAACCGCCGAGCGGGTCTTTATGCCTCTCACGGTGGGAGGAGGGGTCAAGACCTTGGAGGATATCAGGGCGTTGCTGAAAGCCGGGGCGGACAAAGTCAGCATCAATACGGCTGCGGTCGAGAATCCGGAATTCGTGCGGCAGGCGGCCGAGCGGTTCGGCACGCAGTGCATTGTGGTGGCCATTGACGCCAAGCGGCGCCGAACCAGCGAACCGTCCAGCTCATCGCAGGAATGGGAGGTCTACACGCATGGCGGTCGGAACCCGACCGGCTTGTCGGCGACCGACTGGGCCTGTCGCATGGAGAGCGCTGGAGCCGGAGAGATTCTCTTGACCAGTATGGACCGGGACGGGACTCTAGAAGGGTACGATCTGGAACTGCTGAGGGCGGTCGCTCGAGCTGTGTCGGTTCCGGTCATCGCCTCTGGTGGCGCGGGTACGTTGGAGCATCTGTACGAGGGACTGGTGGCCGGTCAAGCCGACGCTGTCCTGGCGGCCTCGATCTTCCATTACCGGAGATACACGATTCTCCAAGCCAAGCAGTATTTGCGCGAACGGGGAGTGGCGGTGCGGGTGCCCCCGGTCGAAATGGCAGCTGGGTGACTCAATATTAAAAATTTAAAATAAAAAATAAAAAAATAGTGAACAGCCAATAGCGAATAGCGAGCCCACAGAGATGAACAGCCAGAGTGACATAGTCTTCGATGAGCAGGGATTGCTTCCCGCGGTGGTCCAGGATTGGCGGGACGGCACGGTTCTGATGTTGGGCTACATGAACCGAGAGGCGATCCACAAGACGCTTGAAACCCGCTCCGTCCATTTTTGGAGCCGGTCCCGCAACAAGTTGTGGGAAAAAGGAGAGACCTCCGGCCATCGGCTCGTGCTTAAGGAGCTCTTCGTCGATTGCGATCGGGATACCGTGTTGGTCAAGGCCGAGCCAGTCGGCCCGACCTGCCACACCGGCGAGCGGTCTTGCTTTTTCAACCGTGTGACCGACCAGGGGGTGCCCGATACGGGCAAAACGACAGAGGCTTTCGGCGGGATTCTGGAACGGATTTATCAGACAATTCAGGACCGATGCGCATCGCCCAAATCCGGCTCCTATGTCTCCTCCTTGTTAGAAGGAGGAGGCGATCGGATCCTTAAGAAAGTCGCTGAGGAAGCGGGGGAAGTCCTGCTGGCCGCCAAAAACGGTAAGCGGGAGGACCTTGTTTACGAAGTGGCCGACCTTCTGTTCCATACCCTGCTGGTCCTGGGCTATCACCGGATCACGCTGGAGGAGATCTATCAGGAACTGGCCAAGCGTTACGGCAAGTCGGGGTTGCGCCCCGCCCAACCGTGAGGAGCTGCGCGTGAGCACTTGTATTTTTTGCCGGATCGTCGAAGGAAGTATGCCGGCAAAGCTGGTTCGTCAAGACGAACTGTCCCTGGCCTTCGAGGACATCAATCCCCAAGCACCGACGCATATTCTTGTGATTCCTAAGCGACATATCCGGTCTGTGCAGGAGGCGGGCGAACACGACGCTGGGTTATTGGGCCATCTCATCCTTGCCTGCAAGGAGATCGCGAAAGCAAGGGGGCTGGCGGAGACCGGCTATCGGGTCGTCACCAACGTTGGCTCGTACGGCGGGCAGACGGTGTTTCACCTGCATTTTCATTTGCTTGGCGGACGCCACATGACCTGGCCGCCCGGGTGATGTGCTAGCCCGTCGCATTGACAGTTTGCCAGTTTGTTTGTTAGGTTGACCGGTCAATTTTTGCGATCCGCCGGCTGATACCTGTCCGGGTTCTGATTGGAGAGTGCACTCAAGCAGACGGAGTCTGTGCCGCTGTGGGGCAGGGCCTGATCGCTGACGAGATCATTAACCAGATTCGTGATCGTGTTGATATTGTGGAGGTGATCGGCCAGCACGTCGCTCTCTCCAAGGCTGGACAAAACTTCCGGGGGCTCTGCCCTTTCCATCACGAAAAAACGCCTTCCTTCAACGTCAGTCCGTCACGCCAAATTTTTCATTGTTTTGGCTGCGGGGTCGGCGGGAATGTCTTTTCGTTCTTGATGAAAATGACCGGTGTCAGTTTTCCCGAGGTCGTTCGCCAACTCGGCCAACAGGTCGGGGTGGCCGTGCCTGACCTTGCGGGCAGGGGACAGGACCACAATGCGGCCCATCGAGCACTCTTGGAGAAAGTCAATCAGACCGCTGCGGCATGGTTTCAGCGTAATCTGTGGGATACAACGCTGGGCAAGGAGGCGCAGGCGTATCTGATCGGGCGCGGTATTCAGCCGGAGATCAGTAAGCGGTTCGGGCTCGGCTTTGCCCCGCCGGAGCGGGACGCGCTGGTGAAGGCGTTGACCCGTGAGGGATTCAAGCCCGCCGACCTAGCGGCGGCGGGCTTGGCGGCAGCCCGTAAGCCGGTGTCGGGAAATCTGGGCTCAGGCGGATATTACGATGTGTTCCGTGCCCGCGTGATGTTTCCCATCCGCGATCAGCAGAAGCGCGTCGTCGGATTCGGCGGTCGGGTGCTGGAGGGAGGCATGCCGAAGTATTTGAACTCCCCCGATACACCGCTCTTCAAGAAAGGCCAGATGCTGTTCGGATTGGACCTGGCGCGCGAAGCCGCGGGAAAGATCGGCAACCTCGTTATTGTTGAGGGCTACTTTGACGCGATCGCTCTGCATCAGGCTGGCATCGTCAACGTCGCGGCGACGCTCGGCACGGCCTTGACCACCGACCATATCCAGAAGATCCGTCCGGTCGTGTCCAACGTGGTGCTTCTGTTCGACCCGGATCAGGCAGGGATCCGGGCTGCGCTGCGATCGTTAGATCTGTTCGTGAACAGCGGGATCGCAGTCCGGGTCGTGTCGCTGCCAGACGGTGACGATCCGGATACTTTTATCAGAGCACGCGGAGCGGAGGCGTTCCTTGCGTTACAGGAACGGGCGCCCAGCCTGCTCGATTTTGCTCTGGAACATTGTCTGAAGAGCGCGGGGGCGGGAACCATCGAGGATCGGGTCAGAAGCGTGGACGACGTCCTGCGCGTGATCCAAAAGAGCACCCATCCAATCGAAAAGGAAGAACGCCTCCGCGTGGTGGCAGAACGCTTGGGGATCAGTCAACAGCGGCTGATTGAGCGCTATCCCGCCCTGCTGGATCGAGAATCCAAGACCAGATGGAACGGACGGGTTGCTCAGCCCCAATCGTCACTGGCGCGCCCCAAGATCAACCCCGAGGAGCGCGCTCTTGTCCACTTTCTGCTGCAAGGCTGGCTGTCGCCGGCCGACGTCCGGCGACTCCGGCCCGAAATGTTTTCGGATCCAGCCTGTCGCCGAATCGTCGAAAGTGCGCTGACGAACCTCGATCGGGACGGGCGAGTTCGGTTGCAGGAGGTGCTGGATGAGGTGGTCGACGATGCGGAATGCGGGCCGTTGGCCACCGAGCTGTCGCTGGCGGATCAACCCTACGACGATATCCAAGGGTATATCCGGGACTGTCTGGCTGTCCTGGAACGCAAGCGGGCCGAAACGAAGCTGCGGGAGCTGATCGTGCAACTCAAAGCGGCAGAGCGCGAAGGGCGGGTGGAGGACGTCCGAGCCTTGAACGCTCAGATCAACGAATGGCGCATCAGAAAAGCCGCGGTACGGCCGTCCGCTGTGTAGTGTGGTCTGTGAAGGAGACGCTATGCCGAAACAAGAATTGATCGGCGAGGTGAAGAAGCTGATTTCGCTCGGGAAGGAGAAGGGATTCCTGACGTATGACGAACTGAACAGCACGTTACCGGCCGAAGTGGTGTCCTCCGAACAATTCGGGAATCTCATGACGATGTTCGGCGAGATGGACATTGAGATCGTCGATACGGCCGAGGGCGAACGCTTCCAGAAGGCGGGCGAACACGAAGAGACGGCCGAGGAGATCGAGGACGGTGAGACCATCGAAGAAAGTGAAAAGGAGATTGATCTCTCGCCCGGTGCCCTCAGCCGCACGGACGATCCAGTCCGGCTCTATCTCAAGGAAATGGGCAGCGTCGCGCTGCTCAGCCGGGAAGGCGAGATTGAGATTGCCAAACGCATCGAGGAGGGGAAAAAGGAAATCGCCTCGGTTGTGTACGGCATGCCGATGACGATCGAATTCGTCTTGTCGTTGCGCGATCAGCTCAAGCACGGAAAGATCGACGTTCGGGAGATCGTCCCCATCACGGAGACGGAGGAGGAATTCGAGGAAGAAGAGGTCGAACGCGATTATGAGGAGTTGAAGCGGAAAACGCTCGACGCCCTGAACGCGGTCCGGAAAGTCTCCGCCACGCTCAAGAGCCTCTACGAAAAGAGCCGGCATGCGGGTAACGATCCGGTCCGGCAGGAGAAAATCAAGAAGCAGATCGAGGCCATTCGGCAGCAGGTCGTGGAGAAGATGGAGTCGGTCAACCTGCACGCCGTTCTGAAGGATCGGATGGTTCAGCGGGTTCGTGACCTAGCGCAACAGATCCGGGAGGCGGAGCGCGACATCGCGCAATGCCAGCGGAAACTTGGCGTGTCGGGCGAGGCGGGGCTCGAGCTGCTCCGGCGACTGGGGCGGAGCCGTCGCGATCTGCTGGCCGTGAAGCGTAAAACTGGTCTGTCAGAGGAGACGCTTCAGGAATTGAAGAAGACGTTTCAGGCCGCTCGCGCCCGGATCCGGCAATTGGAAACCGAAGAAGCACTTGTCTCGGCCGAGGAAATCAAAGAAGCTGTCCGCCATCTGGACATCGCCGAGGAAAAGGTCAAGCGGGGCAAGGCGGAGCTGGTCGAAGCCAACCTGCGGCTGGTGGTCAGCATCGCCAAGAAGTACACCAACCGAGGCCTGCAGTTCCTCGATCTCATTCAGGAGGGCAACATCGGCCTGATGAAGGCGGTGGACAAATTCGAATACAAACGCGGCTACAAGTTCAGCACCTATGCGACCTGGTGGATTCGCCAGGCCATCACCCGCGCAATTGCGGACCAGGCGAGGACCATCCGCATCCCGGTACACATGATCGAGACGATCAACAAGCTCATCCGGACCTCACGCCACCTGGTGCAGAAACTGGGTCGTGAGCCGACTCCCGAGGAAATCGCCGAGCGTATGGATCTCCCCTTGGACAAGGTGCGCAAGATTCTCAAGATCGCCCGCGAACCCATTTCGCTTGAAACGCCCATTGGCGAGGAGGAAGACAGCCATTTGGGTGACTTCATCGAGGACAAGAAAGCGATTTCTCCGCTCGAAGCGGCGATCCGCTATGATCTGCAACGCCAGATCAACAGCGCTCTGGAGACGTTGACGCCCAGGGAGGAAAAGGTGTTGCGCAAGCGCTTCGGGATCGGCGAGGCGACGGACCATACCCTAGAGGAAGTCGGACAGGACTTCGAGGTCACGCGGGAACGGATCCGGCAGATCGAAGCCAAAGCGCTTCGCAAGTTGCGTCATCCAAGCCGCAGCAAGAAATTGCGCAGCTTCGTCGAAAGCCTGTAGAATACTGTGCGAAGTGAAGTATCGGGTACACAGGCGAGACGCACGGGACCCGGGATAAATCCGTGGCGAGCGACTGAGATGGGCCCATAGCTCAGGTGGTCAGAGCGACTGACTCATAATCAGTTGGTCCTAGGTTCGAGTCCTAGTGGGCCCACCATGCCACCGGGGAACGTCGAGCGACGATCCGGGAGCGCGTCACGGACAGCAGGAAGCAAGGGCTCCATTGAATCCCCATCTCTCATCTCTCATCGAACTCCAGACTCTGGATCTTCGGATCGCCGAGATCAAGGCACAGCGACGAAAAATCCCCGAGCGACTGGCTGCTGCGGAGGCACCCCTGCGAGAAGCCGCCCGGTTTCTCAAAGAGACCGCCGATTCGGTGGAGGCACTGGTCAAGGAACGCCGCGCGCGCGAGCGGGACTTGGAAGCCCACGAGTCCCAGATAGAGAAGCTGAAAGCTCGCGTGAGCGAACTCAAGACCAACAAAGAGTATCAGGCGTATCTCTTCGAGATCGAGATGGCGAACAAGAAAAAGGGAGAAATCGAGGAGCAAATCCTGATTCTCATGGAGAAGATCGAGCAGATGCAGCGGATCGCCAAGGACGCTCAGGCCAAGGTCGCGGAAGCGGAGCGCGCCTTCGGCCGGGAAAAGAAAACGCTCGAAGAGTTAGAGATGAAATTGGAGGCGGAACTGTCGGAGTTGGACCGCAAGCAGCGGGAGCTGGCTGCCACGATCGACAAGGGGCTCTTCGACCGCTACACCAAGCTCAAGGCGATGCGCAAAGACGTGGCGCTGGCGCCGGTGCGGGACGGCATCTGTCAAGGGTGCCGGCTGCAGGTGCCGCCGCAGCTCGTCGCCGAGGTCAAACGGTCCATCGAGTTGCAGACGTGTCCCTATTGCCATCGGATGTTGTACTGGGACAGCGGGCCGGTGGAAGACGTGAGAGTTGATCCCAGCACCGAGAAGGCCGACGACGAGGTTGGCGAGACAGTCTAGCATGCTAACCCGCCAGCACTGCGTGGGTGGTTTTAAAATGCAGCTTCGCGACGCTCCCCAACCGTTCCTGCCCGTGCTTCTTCACGATCATCCGGGCTGCTAGCTCCACCGCTGGTGACGCGCCCTTGGGGAGTATCGTCCCCACCTCTTCGGACAGGCGTTTCAAGCGAAGCAGAAACTCGGCGCGCGCCACGATCGATGCGGCCGCGACGGCCACATCGGATTCGGCTCTCGGCATTTGGACAAGCCGGATGCTCCGGCCTTTCTCCTGCAGCGCGTGCCGGATGAACCGTTCATCGCCGAACTGATCGGCGATGGCCAAACTGCACTCGACTCGTTCTAAGACGTTTTCGAGAGCGCGGGCGTGCCCCCAGGCCAGCAGCCGGTTCAGGTTCTTGATCTTCTGGTACAGCTCGTTGTAACGCTGGGGCCCGATGGCCACCACGCTGTGCGGGCAGATCGCACGAATGTCCGGTGCCAGTTCAAGAATCCGGCTATCGGAAATCTTCTTGCTGTCCCGCACCTGCATCAGGCGAAGTTCGGATTCGGTCGTTGCATCGACAAACACCGCAGCGACGACCAGAGGGCCGAAATAATCGCCTTTCCCGGACTCATCCATACCGATGCGGTTGACGCCGGAAAAGCTGGCTTGGTCGGTCAAAGAGGATAGCTCCACGTGGACTTAATGGTTGCGGAGCGCTAATCTAACAGAGCCCTGCATGCCGGTCAATTTCGGCCGGGAGAAGGAGCGGTGGCATGAACAAACTGACGAGGCTGATCGCCGCTGCGAGCGTGGTGTTGGCGGGCGCGATGGCTTGCGAGACCAATCCTTACACCGGACGCTCGCAGTTGCTGATGATGCCGGTCTCTCAAGAACTGCAACTAGGCGCCCAAGCGTATGCGCAGGTGAAGAACGATCCGAAGGTGAAGCTTTCCCAGGACCCTCGCGAGGTTGAGCCGGTGAAACGTGTGGCGCAGCGGGTCATTGAGGCGGCGAAGCGGTCCAAGTACGCGGAGATGGCCAAACGATTCGAGTGGGAAGTCGCAGTCATCAAGGACGACAAAACCATGAACGCCTTCGCGCTGCCCGGCGGCAAGATCGCAGTCTACACTGGTATCTTCCCGGTTGCCAAAAACGAAGCCGGGCTGGCAGCCGTCATGGGGCACGAAGTCGTCCACGCGCTGGCGCGGCATGGCGCCGAGCGCATGAGCCAGAACATCGTCGCGCAGATCGGATTGGAAGCGGCGAACATCGCTTTAGGCGCGGGCGGCGGCCCCCTTCTCTCGCAAGGCGTGATGGCTGCGCTTGGCGCCGGGGTGCAGGTCGGTATCCTCCTCCCGTTCAGCCGCGCGCACGAGTCCGAGGCTGACTACATCGGGCTGTTGCTCGCCGCGCAGGCCGGCTACGATCCCCGCGAAGCCCTGCGCCTGTGGGAACGGATGGAACAGCTTTCCGGCGGGAAATCACCGTCCGAATTCCTCTCGACGCACCCCAGCCACGGGACGCGTATCCAGCAACTCCAGCAATGGATGCCCGAAGCGTTGGCTCTCTACCCGCCAAACGGCCTCGGCCTCGGCACCGAGTTGCCGCCGATCAGCGGGCGGTAAGGATCCAGGGATGGCGGGTCCTGCTGAAGGGCGCTGTCGGGCTAGATGCGTGAGCGCGAAGCAGTTGATCGCTATCGGCCTGCAAAGCATGGCTGCGAGACAGGGCAAGCCTTGCCAGGCGCTGGTCCGCAAATTTAGGGGGAAGACCTCTCGCGGGCTGCCTAGAGGAATCCTGGGCCCGGCAAGAAATGATGTCTGATTACAAGTTCTGACCTTCTCCTGTGCTCCCCCGGTGCTTTCAAACAATGGTTCCTGACACCTTTCCCTTCCTCGGTGCATCTCAAGTACCAAACGAAGGCCCCCAGATGTCCACGAACGCGTGTCCGGCATCGTCCGCAACGTGCGCGAGCACGTCAAAGCCCTGACCACGTCAGGGCGTCTTCGCTGTTTGAGCTATGGGCATTCCTGATGCGTAGGCTTTATTCCTGCGAATGGCGAATAGAAAAGGGGTCGATAGAAAAGGGGGCGGGAATCTTAATTGGATCATCGTGCACAAGGTTGACAGTGGTGCGGTGGTAGCAAGTGTAGAACTGGAGACGCATGCGATCGCACTGTCTTTGAAATGGCTGAGCCTTGAGGTCCCTCAAGAAAGATGCCCGTTATTTTTGGCGTCCCCTTTATTCTTCGGCTCGTGCGAGCCACCGTTTACTGGTTGTCGGTCGGGGCTCGGACGTCTTGTCCTGGAGCGGCTGAACTTGAAGCCGGCGGGCCGCGTGCTTGAGGAGACTCACCATGTCCGGGTACTTCGTCAGGACGGAATTAGCCGTGGTTAAACGGAGGGGCTCGCTCATGGCTCGAACTAGCAGGAGCCAGTCGTACGGGTCATGAGGAATCCGCTTGAGTGTCGCCACTGCCGCAGCATGGGCAGCCGTCACCGGCAGCTCACTGAAACTGCTGATTCGGATGCCTCTACCAGCGAGGCGATCTGCTTTCTATTTTCCCAGCTCTGCTTTGATCGTGGTTCCCTAAATCAAGGCGGCGCTGACAAAGACTTCTTCGGCGGAGGCAAGGATGACCCTCGCCTGGCGCGAGAGCTTCGGCGAATCGGCCGGATACCACAAGTACACCTGAGTATCGAGGAGCAGCCTCATCCACCCCCTTCGAAGGCTTTCTGAAGCTGCGGTTGAGCCTTCGGCCACTTCCTCCACTAAACGGGAGAGCTGCGTTTTGCCGGAATGGATGTTTGCGGTCCGACTGAGCCGGGACATGATTGTTCTCCTCATGGTGAAGAAAGTGGAACCTATGGGGAGTCCGCTTATGAATCAGGCTGCGGCCGCAAGGTCAAAGAAGATCTTCCAGCTAATCCTCTCGTTGTGGATGTCGTCCGCCCGCGAAATAACGGGACCGCTCATCGCGTATGCTCGCGCCACTGGGATGCGCTTCCTTGGCATGGAGCGGTTCTCTCAGGTATCGTGTGCGTCCTTTCAATCCTCTATCCTGCGACGTCGCTTCCTTTCGCTCGCTGCTTACTGCCAATAGGACAGGCGACGGGTCGGGAGAAGCGCGTACAGTCTTTAGACCGTCGACCGCTCCAACCGCTGGGGTTGTGAGTGGCTCTCCTTGCGGGTTTCTCTTTCTGGGCAGTGCGCAAACTTTTGCCAGCTTTGTGTAGGCACTCGCGTCGGCGGTTTAGGGGATGCTTTTTCAACTAACAGGCCGACGAACAGCCATCTTGTATGATGGCACGGGTTGTGGTTCTGTCATGGCGCTGTCGAGCGGTTTCATCAGTTCAGCCATCCATAGCCAAGCTGAGGAGATCAAATCGCATTTCCCCACAGGCACACAAGAGATCGGGTTGACCGTCGGCGACTTGCTCCTGCACTGGCTCACGATACCAAGCACGAAAGGCCAGCACTCATGCCGTCATGGAGGATAGTGCTGCATGAGCCGGTCGGAGACGGCTGGTATTGGGGGGGGACCCCGGTCTGCGCCACAGTGGTCTATATCGAGTTCCGCGAACCGGTTCTCGCGCATGGTGTCGGGTTCACACCCACGATCCAATACACGTTCGTCGTGCTCAATCGCCTGCGGCTCTCTATGTCGAATTCGCCTGTGGCCCGTTTTGGACAGACTAGGTCGGATGCGCTTCTGAAGAGTCGTCTCGATTCAACTTCATCGAGACGACCAGGCTGGGTGTCTCATGGTTCCTGACGATCAAGCCGCGCTCAATGTCGGGTATCGATTCCATCATCCATCACATTTCTAATGCCGACACGTGCATGCCGAGTTTCGGTATCAACTCCGGTTTACCGTTCGCAGGTTTTTCGTCTTTCTTTTTTAGCAACACGGCGCTTTTGACATGCGCACAACCGGAATCGCGATGCGACCGATCATATCAGAGACCCCTGCGGCGGCCATTGCCGCTTGCGCGGCCCTTGGCGGTCTTCTGCAGCGGATGCGCGCGATGGGCGCGCAGCGACCATCCTACCTGCTGCACCGACACGATCGCTCTCGTTCCGGCTAAAACGCGAGTCCCGGCTGTGCTGCATACGACTTCATTGAGCAGAACGGGGCGCCGCTCGATCCGAGCACTGACCTGGAGCGTCGCTTGTTGAACGTCCCTTACGATACCGGCATCTTTCCGCAACTCCTCTTTCCGGTGCATGCCTAGCCACCGCGGGGTGATCGGAAACACGTAGTCGCCAGCCTGTCAAGGTGGCAGACCGTATACGACTATGAGGTACAGATGCCGCTAGAGCTGCGACGGTGGAGTGGCCGGAGCAAGCAATATCAGACCTCATCCAAGAGGATGAGCCTCCCATCACCTGTCTGGTGCGACTCCGTTAGCCATCGAAGCGCTGGAAGGACAAGTCGTCAAGGGTTGTCCGATTGTGTTGGAAGCTCAACCTCTCAAGGATGCACGGCTTCAACCAAACCGACGCAGCTCTGTTACCAGCCAGCCTGGCAAATGTCGGCGCTGTTGATAGTCTGGTCGCCACGGCCTATTCGCCGGTCGAGTCGCATGCCCTCTTCATTTTCCTTGGTTGCCCTGGTGTGTGATCCCGCTCTGTCGGCTTGAATGAGCTGAAGGCGCTGCTGCCAGGTGGCTTCCTGTAGCCGCCCTTGCAACGGGCACGACCCGACAACTATACTAACCTCGCGCGTTGGAGGAGATCGGGTGATCGCTCATCGGGGGTCCCGATGGGAGGAAAGTCCGGACTCCGAGGGCAGGGCGCTGGGTAATTCCCAGGCGGAGCGATCCGACACCAGCACCACAGAGAACAGACCGCCGATGGCCGTGGCGACGGGGATCCCATTTGGTCGCCTTCGGATCAGGCAAGGGTGAAACGGCGGGGTAAGAGCCCACCGCGTTTGTGGCGACACAAACGGCATGGTAAGCGTCGCCCGGAGCAAGACCAAATAGGAGGACGATCGGTCCGGTCGGTATACCGGCCGGATTCGGAAAGGCTGGCCCGGCCGAGGTCCTCGGGTAGGTCGCTTGAGACCCGGAGCAATCCGGGTCCCAGAGAAATGATCACCGCCGTCCGAGCGTCTTTCTCAGACGGAACAGAATCCGGCTTATAGGTTTCCTCCAGCGCGCCCTTTGAATCGCTCGTCGTAGGTCCCGTTCCGTCATCTTGCCTGACAGGCTCTCTACCTGATCGATCAACACGACCGGAATACGGTTCCCATAGCGGTCAGCTAGGCGTGAGTCGGTGTCAATATCCACCTTGGCAAGCTCAAACGCCATCTCCTGCTGAAGCCGCTGGGCCATCCGATGGACAACTTCGCATAAGTGGCAGTCTTGCCTAGAAAGAACCGTGATCTGGATCGGGGACATCGCGCTTATGTGTTCAACGAGCCTTCTCGGGACGGAAGGTCGAAAAAGGGTAGCATGAAGTGGCCCAGGCTGTCACCGAGCCGTTTTTCTCCAGTTCACCGGGCTTCCTATTGACGCCACCGGTAGGCGATGGTAGGATCGCCCATCTTACTCGTTGATTTTTCAGTGAGATCGGAGAGAGTGTTGGGTACTATTTCTCGTAACATGGCAAGCGGGGTGTTTGCCGTCAGACGGTGGAGAGTAAGGGAGGAGTTATGAAACTCACCGGCGCAGAGATTTTTGTTGAATGTCTCCGCCGTGAAGGAGTGAAGACAATCTTCGCCTTGCCAGGCGGGGTCGTCTTGAAGATCTTCGACGTCTTGCATCAGCAAAAGGACATTCAAGTGATCCTGACGCGGCACGAGCAGGGCGCTGGACACATGGCCGAAGGCTATGCCAAAGCAACCGGCAAAGCTGGCGTTGCGCTCGTTACGTCCGGGCCTGGCATGACCAACGTGATCACCGCTCTGGCTGATGCCTATATGGATTCTGTCCCATTGGTGTGCTTCAGCGGCCAGGTGCCGACCAGCCTGATCGGAAACGACGCGTTTCAGGAAGCGGACAACATCGGACTCAGCCGGCCCTGTACCAAGTACAACTTTCTCGTGAAGGATGTAAACGACTTGGCGGTCACGATCAAGGAAGCTTTCTATATCGCCACTACTGGACGGCCGGGCCCGGTCTTGGTCGACATTCCCAAAGATGTGTCGCTGAACAAGGCCGACTTCCATTACCCAAACTCGGTGTCGATCCGGGGATACAATCCGACGTACGACGGAAACAAATGGCAGATTAAGCAGGCGGCCGAAGCGATCATGAAGGCCAAGAAGCCGATCCTGTACGTCGGCGGGGGGGTGATTTTCTCCGGTGCTTCCCAGGAGCTGTTGGAGCTGGCGGAACTGACTCAGATCCCGGTGGATATGACCTTGATGGCCCTGGGGGCGTTTCCCGGCGAGCATCCGCTCTGCCTGGGTATGATGGGTATGCACGGCACCTACTGGGCCAACATGGCGGTTCACTATTCCGATCTGGTCATCGCGGTCGGTGCACGCTTCGATGACCGGGTCACCGGCAAGGTCTCGGAGTTCTGCCCGTATGCCAAAATCATTCACATCGACATCGATCCGACCTCCATTCGGAAGAATATTCATGTCGATATTCCGATCGTCGGCGATTGCAAACGGGTGTTGCGGGAGTTGAATCAGATCCTGCGGGCGACGGTGAATGGGGATCAGAAAGAGCTTCGGAAGCCGTGGTGGGACCAGATCCGCGAATGGCAGAAGGCCCATCCTCTGACCTACGAGCAGGATCCGCAGGGCCCAATCAAGCCGCAGCACGTGATCAAACGGCTCTACGAATTGACGAAGGATCGCGATCCGATTGTGTCCACGGATGTGGGTCAGCACCAGATGTGGACGGCGCAGTATTTTAAACTGGCCAGGCCGAACCGATGGCTGACCTCGGGTGGGCTGGGCACGATGGGGTTCGGATTCCCCGCCGCATTGGGCGCCCAGGCGGCCTTTCCCGATCGGCTGGTCCTCTGCATCGCCGGCGACGGCAGCGTACAGATGAATATGCAGGAAATGGCGACGGCCGTCGTGAACAAGCTGCCGGTAAAGCTGGTCATCATCAACAACCGGTTCCATGGCATGGTGCGCCAGTGGCAGGATCTGTTCTATGAAGGGCGATACGCCTCAAGCTACCTGGATGTGGTGCCGGACTTCGTCAAGTTGGCGGAAGCCTATGGGGCGATCGGCCTACGGGCGGAGAAGGTCTCGGACTTGGACGGCGTGCTGAAGGAAGCCCTCGCCGTGAATGGGCCAGTGGTCGTCGACGTGTTGGTGGACCAGTACGAAAACTGCTATCCGATGATTCCGGCTGGCGGCTGCAACCATGAAATGATCCTGGCCGATCCCCCAGAGCTGAAGAAGAAACAGGCGATCCCGTCGCCGGTAACGCCTGAGGACAAAGACACGGTGTTGACTGCATGATCGAGCAGGTAGCCGAGAGCGAATAGCTAGGAGTTCAGAACTGCCAGCTACTCGCTATGTGCTACCGGCTATTGGCTGGTTTCTCATGGAGCACATCATCTCCGTTACGGTGGAAAACAAGTTCGGCGTCCTTTCGCGCGTGGCCGGTCTGTTCAGCGGGCGAGGCTTCAACATCGAGAGCCTCTCGGTGGCGCCTACTCTCGATCCGTCGATGTCGATGATGACGATCGTCACGTCGGGCGACGACCGGATTATCGAGCAGATCGTCAAACAGCTCAACAAGCTGATTGATGTGATCAAGGTGGTGGACCTCAACGAGAGCGAGTTCGTGTCGCGTGAAACAGCGCTGATCAAGGTGCACACCAAATCCGAAGACCGCGCCGAAGCCCTGCGGATCGCTGACATTTTCCGCGCCAACGTCATTGATTCCACGCCGATGACCTATACGATCGAAGTGACGGGGGATCCCAAGAAAATCGAAGCGATTATCAATCTGCTCCAGCCGCTAGGCATCAAAGAATTAGTCAGGACCGGCCGGGTCGCTATAGCCCGAGAGCCCATCAGGCCGGCTGCCGCTCAACCGAAGCGGGTCGTGAAGGAATAGGCTATTGGTCATAGAGCCTGGGTGATAGGCAGGGGGGCCTGGCGATTGTGTCTATCGCCCAGAGCCCAGTGCCGAGAGCCTGAGGTCGAGGAGTTCGACGATGAAAATCTATTACGACAAGGATGCCGATCTGCAGCAGATTCGTGACAAAAGAGTCGCCGTAGTCGGGTACGGCAGCCAGGGTCATGCGCACGCCCTCAACCTCAAGGAAAGTGGGGTCCCGGTGGTCGTCGGACTTCGGGAGGGGAATTCGTGGAAGAAAGCGGAAGCAAGCGGACTGAAGGTGATGCCGGTCGCCGACGCGGTCAAGACGGCCGACGTGGTCATGATCCTGGCGCCGGACGAGGCTCAGCCAGCCATCTACAGACAGGAGATCGCGCCCTATCTGAAGGCGGGTGCCTACCTGGCGTTCGGCCACGGGTTCAACATCCATTTTGGCCAGATTGTGCCGCCCGCGAACATCAATGTCTTCATGGTCGCACCCAAGGGGCCTGGGCATCTGGTGCGGTCTGAATACACCAAAGGCAGCGGCGTACCGATGCTGCTGGCGATCCACCAGGATCCCGGCGGCCATACGAGGCAAGTGGGTTTGGCCTATGCATGCGCGATCGGCGGCGGACGTGCTGGCGTGATCGAGACCACCTTTCGGGAAGAGACGGAGACCGATCTCTTCGGGGAGCAGGTCGTCCTCTGCGGCGGGCTTACATCGCTGATTCAAGCCGGATTTGAAACCTTGGTGGAAGCCGGCTACTCACCGGAGATGGCGTACTTCGAGTGCCTGCACGAGGTCAAATTGATCGTGGACCTCATTTATGAGGGCGGCATCGCCAACATGCGCTACTCCATTAGTACGACTGCGAAGTACGGCGACGTGACGCGAGGACCACGGATCATCACGGAAGAGACTAAACGGGAAATGCGGAAAATTCTCTCAGAAATTCAAAGCGGCCAGTTTGCGAAAGAGTGGGTGTTGGAGAACCAAGCCAACCGTCCCGTCTACAACGCATTGCTGGCCAAAGGCGAAGCCCATCCGATCGAAGAGGTCGGCGCCAGGTTGCGCGCCATGATGCCCTGGTTGAAGAAAGACAGGCTGGTCGATAAATCGAAGAATTGATTGCGTCATGGCGGATCGCGCGGCCGGTCTCCCAATCGTCAAAGAGGGAATTCCCTTTGTGGGAACGGCGGGCAGTCTTACACTCGCTGGTGGGTGGTTGGGCTGGCCGGTCGCTGCGGCGGTGTTCGGTGCGCTCACGCTCTTTACCGCGTGGTTCTTCCGGAATCCCAGGCGAACCATCCCGCAGGAGCCGGGGTTGATCGTTGCTCCCGGAGACGGCAAGGTCATCGCCATTGATGAAGAATACGAGCCGCGGTTTCTCAAGGAGCGGAGCATCCGGCTGAGCATTTTTCTCAATATCTTCGACGTGCACGTCAACCGGATTCCCTGCGAGGGAACGGTTGAAGACGTGATCTATCAGCCAGGCCGCTTTGTGGCCGCCAACCGGCCGGAAGCCAGTCTGAGGAACGAGCAGAACGCGCTCATGCTTAGGACCGCTGGTGGCGCCAAGGTGCTCTGCGTCCAGGTGGCTGGTATGATCGCGCGCCGCATCGTGTGTTGGGTGTCTCCGGGCGAGACGGTCCAGCGCGGGGAACGGTTTGGATTGATTCGGTTTGGCTCACGGATGGACACGTTCTTGCCATTGGGCACTGCGCTACGCGTGGCGGTGGGCGACCGGGTCAAAGGCGGCGAGACCATCTTGGGGGAGTTTCGGTGAAAACGACTGGATTCCGTGGTGCTTTCGCGAGGGTCGGAAGACGGCGACGGGCAGTCAATCTGATTCCGAACCTGTTTACGACCGGGAACCTGTGTTGCGGCGTGTTCGCCATTCTCGCGGTCTTCAACGCCAACTATCTTGTGGCGGCGATTGCGATTCTCGTGGCGATGGTGTTCGACGTCTTGGACGGAAAATCGGCACGGCTGACGAACAGCACGAGCCAGTTCGGTCTGGAGTACGATTCGCTGGCCGATGTGGTGTCATTCGGAGTAGCTCCGGGCCTGTTGATCTATTCATGGGCGCTCAGCGGGCAAGGCATGTTCGGCGCCGCGGTGATGTTTGCGTATGTGGCCCTGGGAGCCGTTCGGCTGGCTCGGTTCAATTCCACTGTCGCCAGTGCGGACAGCAAATACTTTACGGGCCTGGCCATTCCTGCCGCGGCCGGGGTGGTCGCCTCGCTTGTCATCTTCGACCATCACATCGTGCGGATGGGGGCGGAGGTCAAGCCGCTGCTGATCCTGATCATCACGCTGACGCTGGCGTTCCTCATGGTCAGCACGATCAAGTATCGCAGTTTCAAGGATCTGAAGTTTAGAGGCGGCCGCCACTTCAACTATCTGGTCTGGGTGATTCTGGGGCTTATGCTGGTGGTGGCTTGGCCTCAGGTCATGTTATTTGTTATCTTTGCCGCGTATGCGGTGTCGGGGCCGATCGAACGCGGTCTCGGACTGTTGACAAAGATGTTCGGAAAGCGCGGCAGTCAGGCGAAGGCCGAGCTGCCGTTGTTGAACGGCAAAGAATAACGGCGACGACGAGGAGTAGTAGGCGATCTGCACGGAATCGAGAGAGTTGGTGGCCGGTGTGAACCAACCCGTGACTCGCCGAACTCGCCTCCGAGCCAGGTTTGTGAAGGGGCGTCCAGTGCGGCTTTTCGGCCTTGCGCGAGGTGCCCCGCGTAGCAGACCCCGCCTCATCCACGATACGGGTGCAAGGAAGGGCGACCGGCTGCGGGAACGTCGGGACGGTCGCTGAATCAGGGTGGTACCACGGAGTGCGCGTGAAGCCTTCGTCCCTGAGGCGGGATGGAGGCTTTTGTATTTTCTGGGTGGAAATCGTGCCAGCGAGTAGCTGGTCGCGAACAGCTTCGCACGTTAGGGACTGTTCGCTATTGGCCGCTCGCTTGGGTAGGGGGTGCCGACATGACACGGATGATCCGCATCTTCGACACGACATTGCGGGACGGTGAGCAGTCGCCGGGCGCCAGCATGAACGTGGAGGAAAAAGTGATGATCGCCAAGCAACTGGCCCGGCTGGGCGTGGACATCATCGAAGCTGGCTTCGCCTACAGCTCTCCCGGCGATTTCGAAGCGGTGCGGCGGATCGCTCAGGAAGTCGAAGGACCGATTATCTGCAGTCTCGCGCGGGCGAGGCCCGAGGACATCGATCGTGCGTGGGAAGCGCTCAAAGGCGCACCCAAGGTCCGGATTCATACGTTTTTGTCCACGTCGGACATCCATCTCAAATACCAGTTCCGGATGACGCGGGAAGAAGCCAAAAGACGGGCTGTCGAAATGGTCCAGCGGGCGCGGAGCTATGTGGACGACGTAGAATTTTCGCCGATGGACGCCAGCCGATCCGATCCCTCCTATTTGTACGAGGTCTTGGAGGCGGTGATTGAGGCGGGAGCGGGGACCATCAACATTCCTGACACAGTAGGCTACGCGGTCCCGCAGGAGTTCGGCAGGCTCATCCGCGGGATCCGGGAAAAAGTGCCGAACAGCTCGAAGGCGGTGATATCCGTACACTGCCACAACGATTTGGGGTTGGCAGTGGCCAATAGTTTGGCCGCCGTGCTGGAGGGGGCTGGGCAGGTCGAATGCACCATCAACGGCATCGGCGAGCGGGCCGGAAACACTGCGCTGGAAGAAATCGTCATGGGACTGCGGACGCGCAAGGATTTCTACGGCGCCGACACCAGAATCAACACAGAGGAGATTTCCAAGACAAGCCGCCTGGTCAGCAAAATCACTGGCATGGTGGTGCAGCCCAACAAAGCCATCGTCGGAGCCAATGCCTTTGCGCACACGTCTGGCATCCATCAGGACGGTTTGCTGAAGGAGAAGACCACCTATGAGATCATACGGCCAGAATCCATCGGTCTGGTGGACAGTAAGCTGGTCATGGGCAAGCTGTCAGGCCGGCATGCCTTCCGGCAGCGGCTGGAAGAACTCGGCTACACGCTGACGGAGGAAGAGATCAACCGCGCCTTCGAGCGGTTCAAACGTCTGGCCGATCAGAAGAAAGAGATCTACGAGGAAGACATCGAGGTGATTGTGTCTGAGGAGATTGCGAAGATCTCGGAGCGGGTGGTGCTGAAATCGTTGTCTGTCGAGAGCGGCACCAACCGGACTCCCACCGCTACCGTCGCGTTGGAAATCGACGGACGCCTGGTCGAGCAAACGGGCACGGGAGACGGACCGGTCGATGCCGTGTATCGGACCATCGCCGCGATGACCCAGACCAAGAGTCGGCTGCTGATGTACGCGGTCAAGGCGATCACCGGTGGGACGGATGCGCAGGGCGAAGTCGCGGTGCGGCTTGAGGAGGGCGGACGGACCGTGTCCGGGCATGGGGCCGATACGGACATCATCGTGGCGTCCGCACGGGCATATCTGAATGCCTTGAACAAGCTTGCGTTCTGGGCATCTAAACAGGCCAAGGCGATGCAGAAAGTCAGCGTGATTTGAGTGGAGCGCTGAATGCTGAAGACGAGCTTGAGCGAATGCCCGGAATTTCAAGCCGGCGATCATACCTGGCTGCGGGAACTCCTCCATCCCGACAAGGCGCCGCTGGCCATCCGGTACAGTTTGGCCCATGGCAAGCTGGACCCGGGCCAGAGGTCGAAGTGGCACCGGCTGGCATCGACCGAGGTCTATTATTTCATCGCCGGACGAGGCGTTTTCGCGGTCGATGGCCGCTCGGTGCCGGTGGAACCCGGATCGGTCGTGTACGTGCCGCCAGGAAGCAAACAGTCGCTGCTAAATGACGGCGCCGTTCCCATTGAGTTTCTATGTCTGGTAGACCCAGCCTGGCGGCGGGAGGACGAGGACGTGTTGGAATAGGTGGCGATAGGTGATGGGCAATAGGTAGGTATATTGATGAAGTGCCGGGCGCGAGATTTCGCGATCCTTGCTCGCCTCTCGCCCGTTGGCCCTAACCAAAAGGAGTGACTCGTGAAAGCGAAGATTGCGGTACTGGCTGGCGACGGAGTTGGCCGGGAAATCGTGCCTGAGGCGGTCAAGGTGCTTCGGGCCGTCGCAGAACGGTACGGGCATGCGTTCGAGTTCATCCCAGGAGACATCGGTGGGCAGGCGATCGACAAAGTCGGCGTTCCGCTGCCGCAAGAGACTCTGGTCTTGGCGAAGCAGAGCGATGCGGTGTTGCTTGGAGCGGTGGGCGGTCCCAAGTGGGAAGGGCTCGAGTACAGTCTCCGACCGGAACGGGCGCTGTTGGGGCTGCGTGAGCAGCTCGGCCTGTTCGCCAATCTGCGTCCGGCCAAACTCTACCCGATGCTGGCCGAGGCGTCGACGCTCAAGCGGGAGGTCATCGAGGGCATCGACCTGCTCGTCGTACGGGAGTTGACCGGGGGGATTTATTTCGGCAAACCAAAAGGTATTGAAACAATTCCTGGCGGTGAGCGGGGTGTCAATACCGAGGTCTATACGACGGAGGAGATCGCACGCATCGCCAAGGTCGCCTTCGAGGCGGCGCGCAAGCGGCGTAAAAAGGTCACGTCGGTGGACAAGGCGAACGTGCTGGAATCCTCTGAGTTGTGGCGGCGCGTGGTCACAGAGGTTCATCGAGCTTATCCGGATGTCGAGCTGACCCACATGTACGTCGATAACTGCGCCATGCAGTTGATTCGGAATCCGAAGCAATTCGACGTGTTGCTCTGCAATAACCTGTTCGGCGATATCTTGAGCGACGAGGCGGCCATGCTGACCGGTTCCATCGGCATGCTCCCGTCGGCCAGCCTTGGCGCCCACGCCGGCCTATACGAGCCCATTCACGGCAGCGCCCCGGACATCGCCGGCAAGAACATTGCCAACCCCATCGCCACGATCGCGTCGGCGGCTATGATGCTCTCTTACACGTTCAACCTGGGCAAGGAAGCGGATGCGATTGAGCAGGCCATTGTCAAGACGCTGGATCTAGGCTATCGGACCAAGGATATTGCCGCTCCGGGGACCAGGATCGTGGGGACAGCCGAGATGGGCGACGCGATTGTGCGCAATCTCGTATAGCGTGACGGGCTCCGACCATGCTGATTTCAGCGAGACCAGGAACGATTTACACGATCGCCGGTACTGGCGAGCCGGGATACTCCGGAGATGGCACACCGGCGGTGGAGGCTTCACTGAACGAGCCCAAAGGCGTGACCGTGGACGAGCGTGGGGCAGTCTATATCGCCGATTCGGAAAATCACGTTGTCCGGAAGGTCGATCTCGCGACTGGTATCATCACAACCGTTGTGGGGAAAGCGGAGGGTCCAGTGGGCCTCACTGCTGAACGCGACCATTCGTTTTCGGTGCATGGCTCCGCCGATGAAGATCCCTTTGAAACTTTGGATCGGTCTGCCCCCGAGCGGTTTGCACACCTGGCCGATCTGAGTGGGACGGTGCGGTTCGTCACAGGCGTGCCGTCCGGCAGAGGGCGGTTTGCAGGAGACGGCGGACCGGCGACCGAGGCACTCTTAAATTTTCCCTCTGGCGTCGCGGTTGACGAGTACGGCAATCTCTATGTCGCGGATACGATGAATCACCGGATTCGCTTCGTGGATGGGGCGACCGGCATCATCACGACCGTGGCCGGTACGGGACAGCCCCGGTTCTCCGGCGACGGCGGGCACGCCGTCGCCGCGGCGTTGAACGAACCGACCGCGGTGGTTGTGGACCGGAACGGTCGTCTATACATCGCCGACCAGAGCAACAACCGGGTCCGCGTCGTCGATCTGGAAACGGGCATCATCCGAACCCTCGCGGGTACGGGAACGGCGGCTTACGGCGGAGACGGGGAACGTGGGATTCACGCCAGCTTGGCTGGTCCGAGCGGTCTCGCCTGGGGACCGGAAGAGGTGCTCTACGTTGCCGATACCTTTAACGGTCGTATTCGCAGAATCGATCCGGTGACGGGTCGGATCGACACCGTCCTCGGGGACGGTGGAGAATATCGGTATCGGGGAGAGGCAGACTGTCCTTCGATGAGTCTTTCCCGTCCCTATGGCATTGCTGTCGATCGACAGGGTAACATTCTGGTGACCGATTCCGACAGCCACCTCATCCGAAAGTGGGATCGGGAGAAGGGAAGCGTGATGCGAGTCGCCGGTACGGGAGTGGCCCGGTTTGCTGGAGACGGTGGGCCGGCTGGCGAGGCCAGTCTGAATTATCCGTTTGGGGTCGCCGTCGACAGGTGTGGGAGGATCTTTGTCGCGGACACGTTCAACCATCGGATTCGCGTGATCGTGGCGGAACGGACGTGACGGGTGATGCGGAACGGGCTAGAGGGGGAGAGAATGCTGACCAAAAAAGCGGCGTATCGCGTAGCGGTGGTCGGGGCGACCGGCGCGGTCGGGGCAGAGATGATTGAGGTACTGGAAGCACGCAAGTTTCCAGTCGAGAACCTCCTGCCCCTGGCGTCCGTTCGATCAGCCGGTGGAACCGTGTCGTTCGGCGGCCAGGAGATTCCCGTCAGGATCCTTAGCAAGGATTCCTTCGAAGGCGTTGACATTGCGTTGTTCTCGGCCGGGAGCGATGTGAGCCGGGAGTTCGCCCCGCTCGCCGCAAAAGCCGGTGCGGTGGTGATCGATAACAGCGCGGCGTGGCGGATGGAACCGGATGTGCCCCTGGTGGTTCCGGAAGTGAACCGGTCCGACGTGTTCTCCCATAAGGGGATCATTGCCAATCCGAACTGCTCAACGATCCAAATGGTCGTCGCCCTGAAGCCGCTTCACGACCGGGCACGGATCAAACGGATCGTGGTTACCACCTTCCAATCCGTCTCCGGCACCGGGAAAGAGGCGATGGACGAGCTGATGGAGGAAACACGGGCTCTGTTGAGCTTCAAGGAAGTGCGGCCCAAGGTCTATCCCTTTCAGATCGCGTTCAACTGTCTGCCACATATCGACGAGTTTCTCCCCTCTGGGTATACGAAGGAAGAAATGAAGTTACTGAATGAGACGCGAAAAATCATGGGCGATCCGTCGATCCGGGTGACGGCCACGACCGTGCGCGTGCCGGTTTATGTCGGACATTCGGAAGCCATCAATATCGAGACGGAGCGGAAACTGACCGCCAACGAAGCGCGGGCGATTCTCTCTACCGCGCCCGGCGTGCAACTGTACGACGATCCTCAGCGAAAGATCTATCCTATGCCACTGGATGTGGCCGGCAAGGACGAGGTCTACGTCGGCCGGATTCGCGAGGATGAATCGATTCCCAACGGCTTGAACCTCTGGGTGGTGGCCGATAATCTGCGGAAGGGCGCTGCGCTCAATGCGGTCCAGATCGCCGAATGTCTGATACAATAACGCGCGATGTTCGAGTGGGGTCCGATAGGCAAGCTCTTGATCGCGCTGGGACTGGGCATCGCACTGATCGGCCTACTGCTGACACTTTCGGACAAGCTGCCCGGTCTAGGAGGCGCGTTCAGTTGGTTCGGTAGGCTCCCCGGTGATATTTCAATCAAGCGCGACCACTTCAGTTTCTACTTTCCGATCGCGACCAGCATTCTCCTCAGCGTCGTGCTGAGTCTGCTCCTGTATCTTCTCTCGTGGTTGTTCCGGCGATGAAGCTCGTGACGGTGTTGGTGGCCGGACTGTGCGCCTGGCAATGGACAGGACTGTTGTGCGGGGAGGCGGCCGCGGCGGCGGAGTCGATCCGCGTGCTGCTCGCGCAGGACGCCCAGCGGATCGAACTGCGAGCCAGCGCTGGCCTGACGCTCCAGCTCTCGACCGGGGAACGCCGAGCGAGGCGTCCGCCGATTTCGGTAACGGCGGTCGGCGGCATGATCGTGCTGAATGGAGAGAAAGTGCCGGGCGACAGGCTCGTGGTCCGAGCGTCGAGCGGCTATCTGACGCTCGTGATTGCCGCAGGGACTTCAAGCGGGCCGTTGGCCAACGGGAACGGGGGCACACCCGGATCGGGCCTGGCACCACTGGAGGTCGCCGGGCAGGTGTCGGTGCTGCGCCGAGGCCAAGGGCTCATGGTCATCAATGAACTGGATCTGGAGGAATATGTCAAAGGAGTCGTGCCTTCGGAGGTCAACGCTGCCTGGCATCCGGAGGTGTTGAAGGCCCAAGCGGTTGCTGCTCGCACGTACGCACTCTACCAACGGATGTTGAGCGGGGGGCGTGACTACGATTTGGTGGCTGGCATTCAGGATCAGGTCTATCGAGGCCGGCACGGGATCGATAGCCGGATCGAGCAGGCGGTGGAAGCGACCCGCGGGCTCGTCGTGACCTATCAGCAGGCGCCGATCTATGCGGTGTTTTCTTCCACCGCTGCGGGCCTCACCGAGGACGCGCTCAACGTCTGGTCGAAGGACTTGCCCTACCTGAAGGGCGTGGAATGTCCGTTCGATACCAACTCCCCCTACTATCGTTGGCAGACTTCGTTCAAGCTAGAGACCTTGGAGCGGAATCTCCGGCAACAGGGGATTGCGGTCGGCACGATCGCGACGCTGGCGCCCGCCTCCTACAGTCGGGCCGGTCGGGTGACGAAATTGCGGGTCCTGCACTCCCAAGGAGAACTGTACCTTCGCGGCGAGGATCTGCGCCGCGTCATCGGGTACGCGGCGATTCCCAGCACGCAATTCGATCTGGATGTGGTTGGCCCTGATGTGGTCGTGTCCGGGTATGGGGCCGGACATGCCGTCGGGCTGTGTCAGTGGGGTGCGAAGGAACTGGCCGAACTCGGCTACCCCTTTGCAACAATTCTCCGCTACTACTATCCGGGGACGGAACTGCAATCCGTCTCGCTGGTGAGACCGCCATCCGGTCTCGGTCCGTGATGTTGCTTTCCGAATTCGACTTTCCCTTCGATTCGAGCCTCATCGCGTCGAAACCCGTTGAACCCCGTGACCAGGCTCGCCTTCTGGTCGTGGACCGAGGAAGCGGTTGTTTCTTCCATCGACAGGTCCTGGATCTGCCTGCCTTGTTGAGGCCCGGGGACCTCGTCGTCGTCAACGATACCAAAGTGCTGGCAGCACGGGTGAGCGGCCGCAAGCAGCCCGGAGGTAGACGGGTGGACGTGCTGTTCGTCAAGGATCTGGGCGGAGGCCTCTGGGAGGTTCTGCTGAAAGGGAGATTTCGGCCGGGAGATGCGATCGAGTTGGCCTCACAGGTCCGCGCGGTCATTGAAGAGCGCAGCGAGTCTCGAACCACCGTGCGCGTCGAGTCACCCCGTCCGTTTCAGGAAGTCATGCGGGAGATCGGTCGGATGCCTCTTCCTCCCTACATCAAACGCGAGCCGACCGTCGAGGACCGGATCTGGTATCAGACCCTGTTCGCGCGCCAAGAAGGATCGGTCGCCGCCCCGACTGCAGGGTTGCACTTCACCGACCGATTGGTCGCTTCGTTGCACGAACACGGCATCATGCTCGCCACTGTCACATTGCACGTGGGCCCAGCCACCTTCAAACCCGTGACGGTCGAACGCATCGAGGATCACCCCATGGGAGCCGAATGGCTCGAGGTTTCGGCAGAAACGGCGGAATTACTTCGCCGGACTAAAGCCGCAGCTGGTCGGGTTGTGGCGGTGGGGACCACCGTCGTCCGCGCGTTGGAATCGGCTGCCGACTCAACCGGGACCATCCGGCCGTTTCGAGGAGAAACCAAGTTGTTTATCGTTCCAGGTTATCGCTTCCGGGCCGTCGATATTCTGATGACCAACTTTCACCTTCCTCGGACGACGCTGCTCATGCTTGTGTCTGCTTTCGCCGGGATCGAACGCGTGCGTGCCGCCTACCAGGAGGCGCTCAACGAGCGATATCGGATGTACAGCTACGGGGATGCGATGCTGATCCGATGAGCCGGCAGCTCAAAGCTGCTCGCTTCTGGCTGTTGGCTGTATGCCAACGGGCTAGAGGAGTTCCTTATGAATCTTGATCGGTACTCTGGCCTTGAGCGCTTCGGTATAGGCCGTCAGCGCGCGCTGTTGTTTCTGGAACAAGAAATCCTGATAAATACGTTCGGCGGCTGCCTGGTTCTTGCCCGCGTCCGCCGGTGTTTGCCGCGCGAGGAGGGTTTGGGCTTCCGCAATCTCCTCGGGTGTCAGGGCCACCGCGTCCCTGATAATCAGGCGAGCCTTCTCGCCGAGGAGCTCCTTGGTTTGCGCCGCTTCAAAAATCGCCGGTGTCAGGCGGTTGGCGGCCAGGAGCCGGCGGTAAAGGTCCGGATCGAACACGCCGTTCCGCTGAAACTCCGGGCGCTGAAGAATGTCCTCCCGTAAGTCCTCCGGGGCCACGACCAGCCCCATCTCCTTCGCCGCGACCAACCAGAGTCGGTTTTCGATCAATTGCTCCAACACGAACTGCTTGAGCGCCTCTTCCTTGAAATCGCCCTGCCCTTTGTCCTTGTAAAAGCGATAAGCGTTTTCATAGGCGCGCCGATATTCGTCGCGGGTGATCGTCAGATCGCCGACCGAGGCGACGATATTGCTCTGGGACTCGCCGAATCCCCACCAGCCCATGGTAATGACGAACGCGACTGCCAGGATGCCCATGATCGACTTCAGCAACCAGGGATACTTGTGGGCGGCCTCGCGCATCAATTTAATCATTTCTAGTCTCCTCGTTGGCGATGAGCGGATTCTACTCAGCCCTCAGCGCAAAGGCAAGCGACGGGAATACGGAGCCCCACGCGACGATGGACGGTGAGGATGCGACTCGGCCATAGACTGCCGCTGTGTTCCGTCGGCAGACATTCGTGCTGATCGTTGGTTTGTTTGTGCTCCATGACCCAATTTGTTATACTTGTTCACTAATTGCGAGGAGGTCAGTTGGCGGGGGGAGGCGCCGGGGGCAGTCCGTCGAATGTCGGTGTCTACCCCAAGGCGCATGTCCTCAACCGATTCATTGCGAAGCTGATCGATCTTCTCATCGTCGCCGCTGCGGACAAGGTCGTCCCTCCGGTCGGTTTCCTCGCTGGGCTCGCCTATGTCTTGGTCGCCGATGGGTTCGCTGGGGGACGGAGCGTTGGCAAGCGGTTGATCGGTCTCGAGACGATTGTCCCGCATACGCGTGAGGCGGCCGGCTTCAAGGAATCCATTATCCGCAACCTGCCCTTCGCTGCAGCGCTCTTGCTATTTCAAATTCCCTATGTGGGATGGATAGGTTCGCTCGCCATCGTGTCCTTCGAAGCGTTGCTCGTGATCGGCAACGACCAGGGGCGTCGTCTCGGCGATGAGGTGGCGCATACCCAGGTGGTGGACGCCGGTCAACTGGATCTTCCTGAATGAACGGATCGGCGGCGTAACCATGCGGAATGCGAAAAACTAAGAGGAAGGGAGATACACTGTGGGATTTTCTGGCGACGTGTTCGGCTGGTTCTCGAACGATCTTGCGATCGACCTGGGCACCGCGACGACTTTGGTGTACGTGCATGGCAAGGGGATCGTGTTGAACGAGCCCTCCGTCGTCGCCGTGGAGAAGAAGAGCGAAAAGGTCCTTGCGGTCGGAGCTGAAGCGAAAAAGATGCTTGGCCGCACCCCCGGCAACATCGTCGCCATTCGGCCCATGAAGGAAGGGGTGATCGCCGACTTCGAGATGGCCGAGCAGATGCTCAAGTACTTCATCCGCAAGGCTCACAACCGGAGCGCCTTCGTCAGGCCCAGGATCATCATCGGCGTGCCGTCGCGCATCACCCAGGTGGAACAACGGGCTGTACGGGATTCCGCCGAACTGGCCGGGGCGCGTGAAGTCTATTTGATCGAAGAACCAGTCGCCGCCGCCATCGGCGCCGGTCTCCCCATTACCGAACCCTCTGGCAACATGGTCGTGGATGTCGGGGGAGGGACGACCGACATTGCTGTGATCTCGCTGGGCGGCATCGTCTATAGCGAGTCGGTGAAAGTGGCCGGCGACCGGATGGACGAAGCGATCATGAATTACATCAAGAAAAAGTACAACCTCCTCATCGGGGAACACATGGCCGAGCGCATCAAAGTGGAGATTGGCTCGGCCTATCCGTTCGAGGAGCGTAAGACGATGATGATCAAGGGACGCGATCTGATCTCCGGTATCCCCCGCACGCTCGTCGTGGACGATGCCGAAATCAGGGAAGCCTTGCAAGAGCCGATCGGAACGATCGTCAATGCCATCAAGGTCGCGCTGGAGAATACGCCCCCGGAGCTGGCCGGGGACATCATCGATCGCGGTATTGTGTTGACCGGAGGGGGGTCCCTTTTGAAGGGGATGGACACGCGGTTCCGCGAAGAAACCAATTTGCCCATCATCACCGTGGATGATCCGCTGACGTCCGTGGTGCTGGGCGTCGGGAAGATTCTGGACGAACTTGATCTTCTTCGCAAGGTGTCCGTCATGTCCCAGTGCAGCAGCCTCCGGTAAGGTTCCATCCCAGATGTGGATGGCCATTTTTCGTTCGACATACGGCTCAAGACGCCTGGTCATCGTTCTGTTCGCCCTTTTGCTCTCCGTTCTTTTTTTGCTCCCTGGCCAGATTCAGATGCTGCTGCATTATGTGGGGGGACCGGTCGGGCAGGTGCTTGACGTGCCGCTGGCGGTCTTTTCGGCGGTGGATCGTGGCCTGACCGAACTGTGGGATGGTTATGTAGCTTTGCAGCATGTGCGCGAAGAGAACAGGGCGCTGCGGAAGGAGATTGAGGAACTGAAAGAACAGAACAGTCAACTACGGGAAGCCGCGGCTGCGACGCAGCGCCTAGCGGCGTTGCTGGAATTGAAACAGAAGGGCACGCCACAGACCCTGGCCGCTCAGGTGATCGGCAGGGATGCAACCAATCGATATCGCGCGGTATTGCTGAATAAAGGTGAGACCGACGGTGTGAAGCCGGAGATGGGAGTGATCACGCCGGCCGGTGTGGTGGGGCGGGTGGTCAAGACAACGAATTCCTTCTCGGTCGTGCTACTCATCACCGATCCGAACAATGCTGTCCCCGGCCTCATTCAGCGCACCAGGGACGAAGGCATTGTGGAGGGCACTGCCGAAGGCGGAGCTAGACTCAAGTACATTCCGTTGCTCTCGACCGTGCGGGTCGGCGATCGGGTCGTGACGTCGGGGCTGACGGGGGGCTTTCCGCGTGGCCTCATGATCGGCACCGTCACCAGCGTCGAGAAAGAAGAAGGGGCGCTGTTTCAGTCCGCCGAGATTCTTCCCGAGGTGGACGTGTCCAAGTTGGAGGAAGTTCTGGTCATTACGGCTCCGTATGGAGACACAGGCGCGAACCTCGAAGGGCTGTTGCCCTCCCGGTCGACTCCCAAGGGCACACCATGAAACCGGTGCTGTACGGAGTATTTTTCCTGACGCTCGTGCCGATGCAGGCGACGGTCCTCTGTCATCTCAGTTTGGGCGGGGTTCGACCTGATCTGGTGCTCGTCTCGGTCTGCCTGATCGGGTTCTTGCGGGGGGAGGTGCAGGGGGTTCTGTCCGGTCTATTGCTCGGATTCGCACAGGATCTCCTCTCCGCCGGAGCTCTGGGGCTCAACTTGGTGATCAAAAGCGGGGTCGGCCTGCTGTCCGGGTTGATCGGGCGTCAGGTTGCGTATGTGACCACCGGCGTGATGCTGGCCTGGCTCTTCATCATTTCCTGTTGCTCGGGTCTGCTCTTTCTGCTGGTGACACAGACCGGCGACTGGGCTAGTGCGGTGCTGGCAGTCCGGTCGGTTCTTTTTCCGCAGGCTGTGCTCGATGCGCTGTTAGGCGCGGGAGCGTATTGGACGCTAGAAGAGCGGGTGCGAAACCGGTGGGCGCTGGCCAAGTAATTCCGACCGGAACGCATGGCTTCCTTTGGATTTCAAGATGCCGAGCTGGTCGAGCTCCAGCGACGACTGGTCATTTTGCGGATCGGCTTGCTCCTGGTAGTGGGGCTGCTGGCGTTGCGGCTCTGGCATTTGCAGATCCGCGAGGGGGCCTACTATCGCGAGTTGTCGGAAAACAATCGGACCCGTTCGGTGATTCTGGAGCCGGTGCGTGGGCAGATCTACGATCGAAACGGCGTGCTGCTGGCCAACAATGTGCCAAGTTTCACGCTTTATGTGACGCTGGACGACGTCGCTGACCGCGAAGCTCTGATCGAAAAGCTTACTGCGCTGCTCGGGCTCGATCCGGATGTGGTGCGCCGAAAACTGGCTGCGAAGAGCGGGACGTTGTTGCCCCTCAAGATCAAGGACCGCCTCAGCCTGCGTGAAGCGGCCATCATCGAAGCGCACCGTCTTGATCTCCCCGGCGTCATGATTCAGGTCGAATCACAGCGCAACTATCCAGGCGGGAGGGTTGGGGCGCATCTCCTTGGATATGTAGGGGAGATCTCGGCCGAACAGTTGGAACGGGCCGAATTCGAGGAGTTGCATCAGGGCAGCATCATTGGGCAGTACGGGGTCGAAAAGACCTTCGATCGTTTTCTCAGAGGAAAAGCCGGACAGAAAAACGTCGAAGTCGATGCGTTGGGGCATGAACGGCGCAGCACTGTCGTGAAGAAACCAGAGGCCGGCGACGATCTGTACCTGACGATCGATATCCGATTGCAGAAGTTGGCCGAAGATCTGCTGGGCGAAGAAGTCGGCGCCATCGTAGCGCTCGATCCGACCAACGGCGACATCTTGGCCATGGCCAGCCGGCCGGCTTTCGATCCTAATGTCTTGTCGCGGGAGTTGACTCCCAAACAGTGGGCGGAAATTGTGCAGGACGAAGGGCGCCCACTCACCAATCGGGCTACCCAGGGCCAGTATCCCCCCGGTTCGACCTTCAAGGTCATCATGGCGGCCGCGGCGCTGGAGACCGAGACGGTCAGCCCTTCGACCGCGGTGCGCTGTACCGGCGGCTATCAGTTCGGCAGACGCCTCTACCGCGACTGGAAAGCCGGAGGACACGGGTTCATCGACCTGAAACGGGCGTTAATCCATTCCTGCGACGTCTACTTCTATACGGTCGGCCAACGAATGGGCATCGACACCATCGCCGGTTACGCCAAGCAATTCGGGTTGGGGCAGCTCACCGGGATCGAGTTGCCGTCCGAACGGGTCGGGATCGTTCCTTCCACCGGGTGGAAGGAAAGCGTGAAAGGTGAGCCATGGCTGCCGGGGGAAACCATCTCCGCCTCCATCGGTCAGGGCTATGTCACGGTGACGCCGATCCAGATGGCTAGCGTAATCGGCACGATCGCCAATAACGGCGTGGCTTACCGGCCGCGGCTCGTCCAGGCGATTATGGATCGCACCACCGGACGCCTGCAGGAGTTGCCGGCCGTCGCGCGCGGCAAGGTGGAAGTGAAACCGCAAACGCTGAAGCTGATTCAGGAAGGGTTGGCTGGAGTGGTGCGGGAAGGAACCGGGACCCGCGCCAGGTCGTCCCTGATCAGCATCGCTGGCAAAACTGGAACCGCGCAAACCGCCGCGCTGCGGACGGGGTCGGAAAAGGACGTTCCCAAGAAACTCCGCGACCACGCCTGGTTTGTGGCCTACGCGCCGGTCGAGAAGCCGCGCATTGCGGTGGCGATCTTGGTCGAGCATATGGGACACGGAGGGTCGGCGGCTGCCCCATTGGCCAAAGAACTCATCGAGGCGTTCGTGAAATTGCCGCCCAAGGCTCCGCTGGTAGCACAGGAGTCCGGCATGCTGGCTGCTTCGGTGCCGGGAGAAACGCCATGATTGACCGGGTGATCGACAACGGCGGGTTCGATAGCTTCGACTGGCGTTTTATCGGGCTTGTCCTGGCTATTTTGTTCCTGGGCGTTCTGTCGATTTACAGCGTTACCCACGCCCAGCAGGGCGGCACGCCGTTCTATCTGAAGCAGCTTATGTGGATCGCACTTGGCAGCGCGGCCTTCGTCGCGATGCTGATCGTCGACTATCACAAAATCGCGCGGCTCGCGTATCCGCTCTACGCGATCGTTCTGGTGCTGCTGGTGGTCGTGCTGGTCATGGGGAAAACCAGCCGGGGTGCGCAGCGCTGGATTCCAATCGGCCCGTTTGCGTTCCAGCCCTCCGAGTTTGCCAAGTTGGTGTTGATCCTCGTGCTTGCACAGTACTATTCGAGCGCGCCACGCATCGGCTGGCTGCAACGCGTCGTCCTGCCCGGACTGATCATGCTTCCGGGCTTGCTGTTGATTCTGAAACAGCCAGATTTGGGCAGCGGGCTGAGTTTCCTAGCGGTCTACGCCGCGATGCTGCTGATGGTCGGGATGCGGTCTCAGGCGATCGGAATCATCCTGCTCTTTTCGCTCATGCTTTTCCCGTTCGCCTGGGAACTGCTGTGGGGCTCGCTGCACGAGTATCAACGACAGCGGATCATGGCCTTCGTCGATCCGGAATACGATCCGAGCGGGAAAGGCTATCATGCGCTGCAGTCGCGTATTGCGATCGGATCGGGAGAGTTGTTAGGCAAGGGGCTATACGGAGGCACCCAAAGCCAGCTTAAGTTTTTGCCAGAGGGGCATACGGATTTCGTGTTCGCGGTGTTTGCCGAGGCATGGGGGTTCATTGGCGTTCTGCTGTTGCTAGCCCTCTTCGTGGCGCTGATTTGGCACTCGCTGGAGATTGCCTCGCGCGCCAAGGATATCCTCGGCACGCTGCTAGCCGCCGGCGTCATCGCGATGCTGTGCTTTTGCGTCGTTGTCAACATCGGCATGACCACAGGGATGTTCCCCATCGTTGGCATCCCCCTTCCCTTGATGAGTTACGGAGGAAGCGCCACAATCACGACGATGGCGGCCCTGGGGCTTCTTCTGAATATTAAGCGTCGCCGTTTGACGTTGTTTTACTGATTGATCGCGAAGAGATACGGGGCTGGCTGCAGGAGCGGCTGTGATCTCGATACAACCAACTTTCTAGATGCGGCTGAACGCAGCGTGGGAGTTCTTATGGGAATGTGCAACCGGGAACCTGGGGCCGTGCACCCGCGCCCGTGGTTGACAGACCATCCGTCCGCGATGCGTCGGTCAGGGAGCTGAGATGGGAATGGAAATTGCGATTTCCGTTGCGCGAGAAGAAACTCGCGTGGCGGTGCTCGATAACGGACTAGTCACGGATCTGTACAGTGATCGGGCCAAAGATAAGGACTTTGTCGGCAATATTTACAAAGGGCGCGTCGCCAAGGTCTTGCCGGGCATGCAGGCGGCGTTTGTCGACATCGGCATGGAAAAGGCGGCCTTCATGCACGTCTCGGATCTCTCGACCGATACGGAACCGGGTGACACCTTGATGGACAGCGAAGATGACGACAAAGGAACGGAGCTGCCCCGACCTCGGCGCCAGACTTTGAAGCCGATCGAACAGTTACTGAGCGAGGGGCAGGAACTCATGGTCCAAATCTCCAAGGGGCCGATCGGTACCAAGGGGCCGCGCGTGACGACTTACATATCCCTTCCTGGCCGGTATCTGGTATTCATGCCGAATGTCGACCACATCGGCGTATCGCGGCGGATCGCTCGTGAGGAGGAGCGGGCCAGGCTGAAAGAGATCATGAAGCGCCTTCGGCGGCCCGGCTATGGATACATCGTCCGGACGGTGAGCGAAGGGGTGAAAGAGGACGACTTGCGCGCGGACATCGAATTCTTGCACGTGCTGTGGCAGGACATCCTGAAGAAGCGCGACCAACAGTCTGCTCCTTCGCTGTTGCACTCGGATCTGAACTTGAGCTTTCGGGTGGTGCGCGATCTCTTCAGCAAGAAGGTCGAACGGCTGCTGATCGATTCGAAGGAGGAATACGACGCGATCCGGGATTTCGTGCAGCGATTCTCGCCGGAACAGGTTTCCCGGATTCAATTCTACGACAAAGAAGAGAGCCTCTTCGATTATCTGGGTATCGAGCAGGAGATCGCCCGTGCGCTCAGCCGGAAAGTCTGGCTCAAGTCTGGCGGGTACATCGTCATCGACCATACGGAAGCCATGACAGTGATCGATGTCAATACGGGACGTTTCGTCGGCAAACGCGATCAGGAAGAAACCATCCTCCGAACTAACTTGGAGGCCGTCAAAGAGATCGCGTATCAGATCAAGTTGCGAGGCATCGGCGGGATTATCATCATCGATTTCATTGATATGGAGCGGGAGAAAAACCGCGAGAAAGTCTACCAGGCGCTGGTCGATGCCATGGCGTCGGACAAGGCGCGCACGCGTATCTCCCGCATCTCGGATCTGGGCCTCATCGAGCTGTCGCGGGAACGGGTTCGCGAGGATCTGCTGCGGGCGATGTCTGAGCCCTGCCGGTACTGCGAAGGCCGGGGGTATACGAAATCGCCCACGACCGTCGCCTACGAGATCTTCCGCGAGCTCCGCCGCATCGGTGGCCTGGGCGAGGGGCAAAAAGTCGTGGTCGGCGCGCATCCCGCAGTGGCGGATTTGCTCCAGGACGAGGAGCGGCAAGGCATCGAGGAACTGGAACGCCGCCTCTCGACTAAAATCATTGTGACACCCGACGAGAAACTCCATCTGGAGCAGTACGACATCGTCGTCCTCTGACGCGTTAGGCCGGACGAGGGTGGTTGGCCTTTCTCTTGTTGAACTGGGTGAGGCGGTGACAAAGGCGCGGGAGCGGCAAGGGGCGCACGGACGGCATGCGTTGCAGGCCTGGCTCGCCTTGCAGGCCGTCAACGGGCTGGGCGAGGCGACACTGTTCCGGCTCGTGCAAACGTTCGGTTCGCCTCAGGCGGTCTTGACCGCGACGACGACGGCGCTGACCGAGGCAGGGTGCAGTCCTTTCTTGGCGCAGGCCATTCAACGAGGACCCGACGCACAAGCCCGCGAGCGCATCGAACGAGAATTGGACGCAATCGATCGGTTGAAGCTGTCCGTAATCACATGCCTTGACGCGGAATATCCAGCTCGCCTCAAAATGATTCCGGATCCGCCCGCGGTGCTCTATGTCGCCGGAAGGCTGCGGCCGTCCGATCAGTATGCGGTGGCGATCGTCGGCGCGCGACGCGCGAGTCAAGCCGGGAGGGCCTTGGCAGAAGAGTTGAGCCGGGACCTGGCGGCGTTCGGGTTTACGATCGTCAGCGGACTTGCGCGAGGGATCGACGCGGCCGCGCATCGCGGCGCGCTGGCCGCCGGCGGACGAACGCTGGCGGTACTGGGGTGCGGTGTGGACCGCACCTATCCGCCTGAACACGATACGCTGCGGGAGCAGATTGAAGCCCATGGCGCTGTGCTATCGGAATTGCCGCTGGGTTCGCCGCCGCACAGCTACCACTTTCCCCGACGTAACCGAATCATCAGCGGGTTGTGTCTCGGGGTGGTGGTCGCGGAAGCGGCGGTCGAGAGCGGATCGCTTATCACGGCAAGGTTGGCCGCTGATCAAGGCCGCGAGGTGTTCGCTGTGCCAGGCTTCGCGAAAGCAGAGAACAGTCGCGGACCGAACGGGCTGATCAAACAAGGCGCCAAGTTGGTCGAGTGCGCGCAGGACGTGATCGATGAACTCCTGCCGCAGCTCGACCAGGCCTTCAAGCAGCGGGTGAAGGCGGGTACGGCCGAGATGTGCGAACCCTCATCACGGTTGAGCGGGGACGAGGCGAAGGTTTATGATGCGCTCTCCTACGAACCGCAGCACATGGATGACCTGGTTGTGAAAACTGGTCTTCCCCCTTCGGAGATTGCCGCGCTTCTTCTATCGCTGGAACTGAAGCAGCGCGTTCGTCAACTGCCTGGGCATTCCTACCTGCGGTTATAATTTAACTTTGAGCCAGACGAAGGATGTGCACGGTGTTGCGATCTGATATAGTTGGAGACGATTGTCGAACGATCGTTTGTGAAGGAGTGGATGCGTAGATGGCGAAATCATTGATCATTGTGGAATCGCCGGCGAAAGCCAGGACGATCACGAAGTACCTGGGGCGCGAGTACACCGTCATGGCCTCTGTCGGCCATGTGAAAGACTTGCCGATCAGCAAACTCGGCGTCGATGTCGAACGCGATTTCGAGCCCCAGTACGTTACGATCAAGGGCAAAGCCAAAGTGCTCGCGGAGATCAAGAAGAAGGCGCAGGAAGCCGACAAGGTGTTTCTTGCACCGGATCCTGACCGCGAAGGAGAGGCGATTGCCTGGCACATCGCCCAGGAACTCAACGGCAAAGGGAAGAACAACGGGAAAATCTACCGGGTCCTCTTCAACGAGATTACGGAATCAGCCATCAAACGCGCATTGCAGTCGCCGGGTCAGATCGATATGAAGCTGGTGCATGCACAGCAAGCACGGCGCGTCCTGGATCGGATTGTCGGCTATCAGGGCAGCCAGTTACTGTGGAAGAAGATCCGCCGCGGCTTGAGTATGGGACGGGTCCAATCGGTCGCGGTGAAATTGATCTGCGATCGGGAAAAGGAGCGGGAGGCCTTCCGCCCCGAAGAATATTGGTCGATCACGGCTACGCTGGTTGGCAGTCAGCCTCCTCCGTTCGATGCCAAGCTGCACAGCATCAACGATCAGGAAGCCTCCATCCCTTCCGAGGAGCTTGCCCGCCGGATCGTGGAGGACATACAGGGGAAAGAGTTCGTCGTCCAGTCCATCGAGCGCAAAGAGAAGCGACGCAACCCCGTCGCACCTTTCATCACCAGCCGGCTTCAACAGGAAGCGGCCCGCAAGCTGCACTTCACGCCGAAGAAAACCATGACCTTGGCTCAGCAACTCTATGAAGGCGTGGACATCGGTGACGAGGGGCCGACCGGATTGATCACCTACATGCGAACGGATTCGACCAGAATCTCCAACGAGGCCATGGAAGAAGCCAGGCGCCTGATCCGGGAACGGTTTGGTGCGGAATATCTGCCGGCGACGCCCAATGTTTACAAGACGCAGAAGGCCGCACAAGAGGCGCACGAAGCGATCAGGCCCACCTCCGTCATGCGCGATCCGGAGTCTGTGAGGCCGTATCTAGAGCCTGATCTCTACAATCTGTACAAGCTCATCTGGAATCGATTCGTGGCCTCGCAGATGGTGCCGGCCGTGCTCGATGTCACACGGGTGGACTGTGCGCCGATTGGGACCCGGGATCGGTACATCTTCCGGGCGACTGGGACAGTCGTCAAGTTTCCTGGCCATACGATCGTCTATATGGAAGACAGGGACATGGAAGCCCTCAACGGGAATCAAAAAGCCGCGTCCGACGTCGAGGACGAGACGGAGCGCAAACTCCCGGTTCTAAGCGAGGGTGAACGCCTCCGCCTGGTTGCGCAGGAAGGACAGAACGTACCGGGGATCACGGCGAAGCAGCATTTCACCCAGCCGCCTCCGCGCTATAACGAGGCGCTGCTGATCCGCGAACTGGAGGAGAAAGGCATCGGCCGTCCATCCACATATGCAAGCATCATTTCCACCATTCAAGAGCGGAAGTATGTGGAGAAGGTTGATGGGCGATTCGTTCCTACGGAAACGGGCAAGATGGTGAACGAATTTCTCCTCAAAGGCTTTCCCGACCTCATCAACGTCGACTTCACGTCGCAAATGGAGCAGGAATTGGATCAAGTCGAGGAAGGCGACAAACCGTGGGTCGAGGCGGTGAGGGACTTTTACGTTCCCTTCACGAGAGACATGGAAAAAGCGCAGCACATTCCCGGTCCCAAAGATACCGCCGAGCCGCCCACTGATATCCCGTGCGACAAGTGCGGCCGTATGATGGAAATCAAGTGGGGCCGGAACGGAAAGTTCCTGGCATGTCCCGGCTACAAAGAGGATCCTCCTTGCAAGAACACCCAGAACTTCGAGAAGTTGCCGGATGGCACCATCAAAGTCGTGCCGAAAGAGGAGATCGCCACCGGGGAAGCCTGCGAAAAGTGTGGCAGTCCGATGGTGGTGAAGAATGGTCGATTCGGAAGGTTTCTTGCCTGCTCCGCGTATCCGGCCTGCAAGACCACCAAGCCGATCGCTCTGGGAATCAAATGCCCCCAGCCGGGTTGCGGCGGCGATCTGGTGCAGAAGCGGACGAAAAAAGGCCGGTCGTTCTACTCCTGCAGCCGCTATCCGCAGTGCGGATTCGCCTTATGGGATCGTCCGGTGAACAAACCCTGCCCAACCTGTAAGGCCCCATTCCTCGTTGAGAAAGTCAGCAAGCAAGCCGGTCGGACCGTCCAGTGTCGCAATGAAGCGTGCGGTTATCGGGAGGCTGGATAACAAGGTCTCAACTGCCCGCCGCCGCTCCTCCACCTCGCTCTCATCGACGTTCTTTTTTGTTCTGCATCATCCAGCTTGCCAAGGCGGTGAAACGCAAAAAGATAATGAAACACGGTCTCATCGAAGATGAGAATAGTAGTCAGTTCTACGTATATCTGTTGTTGACGGAAGCACGACGAGGATTGATAATGTGAATTGTGGCGAACGATTTGCGCTTCGCCGCGCAGAACTCCAGAGGCGATCTTCGGCAACATAATTTTTAAACCCCCTGGACCGGAGGAGGTTGTCATGAAGGCGAAGGAAGGCGTCATTGATCTGCTCAACAAGATCCTTACCGCGGATTTGACGGCTATCAATCAGTATTTCGTCCATGCCAAGATGTGCGAGCACTGGGGCTATGAGCGCCTCCATCATCACATCCGCAAGCGCGCGTTTGAGGAAATGAGGGATGCGGAAAAGCTGATCGAACACATTCTCTATCTCGAGGGGGTGCCCAACATGCAGCGGCTGGGTACGGTACACGTCGGCGAAACCGTTCCCGAGCAGTTCAAGGTCGATCTGAAAGCCGAACAAGAAATGTTGGCCATCTTGAGCGAGGGCGTAATCCATTGCGCCAAGGTCGGAGACTTCACCACGCGCCATATGCTGGAAGATATGGTGAAGGACGTGGACGAGCATATCGATTGGATCGAGACCCAGCAGGAATTGATCGAGCAAGTCGGCTTGGAAAATTACCTGAGCGAGCAGATCCACAAAGAGGAGTAGGTGCGTAAGGATGCGCAACTTCTTCGACAGGGAGGCGAGCCATGAAAGCGAAAGAAGGTGTCGTCGACTTCCTGAACAAGGTGGTCACCATGGAGCTGACGGCGGTCCACCAATATCTCCTGCACGCCTCGCTGTGTGGGAATTGGGGCTATGAACACCTGCAGCATGAGTTTCACGAATTGGCCACTGAAGAGATGAGCCATGTGTGCAAGGTGCTCGATCATATCCTGTATCTCGAGGGCACCCCGGACATGCAGAAGCTGGGGACCGTCAGCAGCGGCCGCAGTGTCCCCGACCTGTTTCAGGCGGACTTGCGGTTCGAGCAGGACGACGTGAAACTCCTGCGCGACGCCATCGCGCATTGTGCGAAGGTCGGGGACTTCACCACTCGGCACAAGCTCGAAGACATGGTCGTCGAGACCGAGGAGCATGTCGACTGGTTTGAGACCCAGCTCCGCACCATCAAACAGGTCGGACTCGAAAGGTACCTGTCCGAGCAGATCAAGAAATAGGGCTCATCACGCACCTGGTCCGTTCTTCCCTTGCCTCGTCATTCCCCTTCCCGGCGAGCAAGTCGTGGCGCACGGCAGCGGTCGTGATCCTAAGACCACAATTTGGACACTCCCAGATCCATCCCACATGCCGCAGCGGGGCGACGCGGCACCGGCGGCATCTCGGGAATCGGGGCTCTGCGAACGGTCTTGTCATGTCACACCTCCTTCTTGCACCTAAAGAGCGGGCGGGGGAGAGGAGGAACAGGACCCCCGCCCGTCGAAGCGGCGGCACACACCGCTTCGAGAAGGGTGTCATCCGGGCAGCCCATCCGGGGGGGATGGCGTGGGATGCCACGACACGGTCTGCGTGATTTGCACAAACACGGCTACAAGGTTCGGATCGAGTTGCGAGCCGGCGAGCAGGCGCAACAGGCACAGGGCAGCTTCCATGTCATGTCCCCGGCCATTCCAATGAGGAGCCACGAGTGTATCGAACGTGTCCGCGATCGCCAGGATCCGGGCGCCCAGCGGGATGAAGTCGCCTCGTACTCCATAGGGATAGCCGTACCCATCCCAGCGTTCGTGATGGTGCGCGATCAGGATCGCGGCCTCGCGCAGGAACGGAATCGGTTCGAGCAACGCGGCCCCGGCGCGCGGGTGGGACTGGACCAGCACGTACTCCTCGGCGGTGAGCGCCCCTTCCTTTCGTAACAACGACCGCGGCACCGTCAGCAGGCCGATGTCGTGCAGCAGGGCCGCGAAGTGGAGATCACGTAATTCCTCATGGGGGAGATCAAGCGCCTGTCCAAGCGCGAAGGCATAGCCGGCGGTCCGCTCGCCGTGGCCTACGTGATAGGGTAAGAGCCTCTCGATTCGTTGGACAACACGTCGTATCTGGACTGCGCGAACATCGGTCAGGGATCGAGCAGGCAGCCGCACGTGATCAAGCGCATGAAGTTCGTCCACAATAGCGGCGAGTTCAAGGTGGCGGCATTGCACAGCAGGACCGGGGCTGTTCATAGTGCTGACTCCTTTCTACAACTGCCGAAAAAAGAAACGCCCAAGGCCACCCCTCTGCTTGGCCGCTTCCGTGTAAAGGGAGCGGCCCCCAAAAGATCGCCTTGGGCTCAGGACTCGCAGGTCCTCTGGCCTGACGTTACACTACGCTACTTGCGGACCGCGTTCATGTCGGGACTGTCTTGAGCGGGGCACCGCAGGGGTGCCGGCGCCCCCTCGATCTCAGCGAACAGTATCGTCACGATCCTCCGGCATCGTTTGCACTTCACCTGGATGCCGTCGGGAACCCATCGAGCCAAAAGCTGGCCGCATAGGCAACGGACCTGGCCGTGGTCCGCTGCTTTCATCCTACCGCTCTCCGTGACAGGTCCCATTTCCCACACTTTTCTCCCGTTGCCTCCCCCGTAGGGCGGGGGAGGCAAAGCTGAGGGTCAGAACGTCCAGCGGGCACCGGCCTGGACCATCAGCGGCAGGCCCGGATAGATGCCGCGTGTCCGGTCTACCATGTACAGGTGATCCAACAGGTTTTTCCCGGTGACGAAAAACGTGGTGTTGATCGGCTTGACATACTGGTTGGCCGCTGCGTTCAACACGCACCAGCCACGGATGATACCGCGGAGGCCGTTGGGTGTGGGGTTGTGCGTGTTGCGGTCGTCTCCGAACATGTCGCTGATACACTGGGTTTCCACCCGACCGTCGAACCCGACATTCCGATTGATGTAGCCCAATCCGGCCATGAGCATGTGCTTGGGGGCATAAGGGAGACGGTTCCCGCTCACGCTGAACACTGAAGCCTCGCCGGGGAGAAGTGCGGCCCCAGTAATGGCGCTATTGCGTGTTCCCCTGAACTCCGCATCGGCGACCCAGGTGTAGTTCAGATCGACGAGAATGTCTTCGTTCCGGTTCTGTCCGGTGACCGCATCCAAGAGATCGGTCTTCATGGCGAATTCGATGCCGCGGTGGCGCGTCCGTCCGGCATTGGTCAAGGTTGCACCGACCCCTCCTGCGACGGACTGCGACACGATCTGGTTCTGGAAGTCCATTTGGAAGAAGGTCAGTTCATAGCCCAGCCACTGGACCGGGGTGCTCCGCATACCTAGTTCGTAGTTCCAGCTCAACTCGGCGTCCAAATCGACCACCGCGCCGGTTCCCGTGATCGCATCCGAAATCTGCGGCGGTGCGAACCCCCGATGGAAACCGGCAAAGAAGGTGTAATTCTTGATCGGCGAATAGGTCGCCCCGATCCCCGGCAGGACCTCTGTGATGGCAGTCTTCGCGAAGGACTCGGCGGTGGCAGGATGTTTTTGGAACTGCTCATAGTTCACGTGTTCGACGCGGAAGCCCGGTGTCACCGTGATCTGATCGGTCACGAAGAACCGGTTCTGGAAAAACAGCGCATAGGCGTCGGTTTTCCGGATATTGTTTTCGTCCAAACAGGTGGTAGCAGGAGCAGGAACGAAGCAAGTCGATGTAGCCCCGGTTCCTGAGAATTGATTCAGGAGCTGTTTGCGATCTGACTGCTCATGCATGAACCTCGCGCCAAAGTCGGCTTCGCTGAGGATGCCCAGCAGACGATGGGTCAAGTGAAAGCGGGGCTCGACGCCGTACACCCAATATTCCCGCTCGTTGGTAAATCGTCTCTGTGGATCAGGAACGACAGTAAACGCCGTAGCCGGCAGGTTGTTGCCGGTGAGACTGACGCCGATTTGGGTGCCATCGGCCGCCAGTGCCAATTGATTCTGCCGCGACCAGTCACGCGCAATGTAATGGCCGAAGAAGTTCGTCGTCACGCTCAGGTCGGCGTTGAACATGTGCTGAACCGCGACGTGGACGCCCACGCGGCGGAAATCGAAATGATCGTGCGTAAACGGCGTCTGCCGGTCATTGCCGCGCGCCCCCCAGTCGGCTTCAGTCAACCCTTGATAGCCGATGCCGGAATCTTCGCGGTAATAATTGAACTTTGCCAAAATAGTGGTCCGAGCGGTGAGTTCTTGAACGGTCTTGAAGGTGAGGTCGTCGATTTTCGCCCGAATGTTGGTGAAACGGGGCGTATCGCTCTGAAAGTGGGTATAGTCCACCAGATAGCCGCTCTTACCCCAGGTTCCTCCATAATCGAAATGGGTGTTGAAGTAATTCAGGTTACCGCCCCGGAACTCAAAGTTGCCGGTCGGGGTCAATGGCGGCATACGGGTGATCAGGTTCATCACGCCGCCGATGTTCTGCGGACCGTAGAGCAGTTGTCCACTACCCTTCAGGACCTCGATCCGATCGAAGCGGAAGACTGGCGGGAAATAATAAGACGATGGGTCGCCATAGGGCATCAGCATGATCGGGACACCGTCTTCCATGATATGCACCTTTCGGCTTCGGGTCGGGTCGAGACCTCGAATCCCGATGTTCGGCCTGATACCCAAGCCTTCCTCGTCCCGCACATTCACCCCCGGCACTTCCCTCAGGGCTTCGTTAATGGTGAGCCGGTGGTTCTTCCACAAGCTTTCCTGCGTGACGACACGGCCTGAGCCAGGAATGTGCTCCAGCGCCTCAGGAGCAGTCCCGATCACTTCCGTGAGCGGGATCCTGAGGGGCTTCTGTTCAGGCGCTGACGCTTCCGGCCCTTGGCCGGTTGCCTCTTGAAAACCAGCGGTCTGGCCAGACGGTTCCTCAGCGCTTGCCGGTGCGGCAAGAGGGAAAAAGGACAATGCCCCCGCAATAGCGAAAGCGGCGATGATAGGCATGATTTTGGTTTTAGTTCTTATTCTCAAAATCAATTTTCTCAATTGCCCACTCATATCAAGACCTCCTCCTGGTTACAGGGTTGTTAGGGTTACGTTATAAAGAATAAACAGACAGGGACTACAACCGGACATGTTACCGGTCGGCTGCGTGAGCAGATGCCCATGGCTAGCGGAGGAATCTTTCTCACTTGAACACGATCTTCTTCAAACCGTTGGCTGGAAATTCCACCTCGCCGAAATCCGACAAGCCTTTGAAGCTTCCATTCAGAGCCAGGGCAAATTCACCGGTCTTGCCGTTCGTGAGGCTAATGGAAACAGTCGGAAGCCCGCCGTCCGGAGAGGGTTTGACATCGATCTGCTTGATCGATTCAAATTTGACCTTGATAGTAGCTGCCCCTTTTTTGACCGGAACTTCGCGCAGTTCATGTGGAACAAAGGCTGTCTCGCTCACTTTCTCTTCCCAGTAAAAAATGATGTTTTTGACTTCCGATTCTACCCCTTGAGCATCGGTGACGACCGCAGTAAAGTTTTTCTCCGCCTTGCCCTGGGCCTGAGCCCAGGCGGTTCCTCCCCAAAGCCAAGCCGAAGCCACAAGCAATCCCACGGTCATGAGGACTCGCTGGTCATAACTCTGCTGTTTCACGTTCATTCTCCTCCAATGAATGGAAACAACCTATTGGGCCCTCTCCTCCCTGAGGGAAGCAGGAAAAGAAGCTATTGCAACTTATAGCTGATCGGCACTTGTACCACCACTTGAGGCCTACCCAGCGGGTGTTTCAAATCGAGCGGGCAGGCCTTTCGCATGACCTCCATGGCATCCTGATCGAGCACCGCATGGCCGGAGCTTTCAGCCACCTTCAGATCGACAAGCTGTCCATCGTGCCGAATGACGGCCTGCAGCACCACCATGCCCTCCCACCGGTTCATTCTGGCGAGGTGCGGGTAGCGCTTGAGTTGTTCGACACGGTTCCACAATGCCTCCGCCAGCCAGCCATAGTCGGCTTTCGTGGCAGGGAGAGACTTTGCCGGCAACTGATGGATCGAGGCCTGTTGGATGGGTGTTGTGGGCGTCGCTACCGGAGCAGGCTCTTGCACATGTTGGCGTTCTTGAACCAAAGTGGTCGAAACGGGTGAAGAGATCAATGGGTGCGCTGATTCGGCGAGCAGAACCTGGCGTTCCTGAATCGTGCCTGTCACGACCGCCGCAGATGCGCGTTCGACTGTGGCGGCCTGAACCGGCTCGCTGAGCCGTTCTGCGACAGGTGGCGCGTGTACCGGTACCGGTGCCTGTTCGACTACCTGGCGTGACATCGGGGTCGGGGCTGCAGCGACAGGGGTTTCCTCCCTGACCACCGGAGCCGGTTCCGTTATGACCTGCTGGGCTTCGGTCGCAGCGGCGGTCTGAACGGCCGTGACCTCGGTTTCTGCTGTCCGGTTGACAGATTCCACCTGGCGAGTCACGACCGCCTGTGTTGGCTGGACGGTGGGGCGGACCTGAGGCGTGACTTCGCGGATCTCCTGCCGGACGACATGCGTCACGGTTTGAACTGTTTGGACCACCGGTTTCCTCTCGACCACCGGAGGCTCCGCTCGTTTCGGCATCGGCGGCGTCTGGTTGGGCTGCGGTTCAATGACCTGGGGCACTGGAGGCTGCACCAGCGAGACTTCCCACTTGAACGGTTCGGATTGCGGGGGCTGGTGCAAGGTGGACGTCAGTGCAAAGGCCACCCCCACCGCCAAGGTGTGGACGGCGGCCGAGATCCCCCATCCCTGGACCCGATAGTTGAGCCTTGGGTCGGATCCGAAATCCGGCCTGTTCACGACCTCACCACCTCCAAACTGACTTGCTGGAATCCAAGCCCGCGCACTTCGTCCACCACCTGTACGAAGCGCTCTAACATCGTCACGCGATCGGCCCGAACGACGACCAGGGATTCCCTGGGGTGGGGGTTCAGAACGATGCCCAATCCGTCCTGGGGAACAGGTCGATCGTTCAGGTAGAGCTTCCCTTCCGCCGTCAGGGTGATCACCAACGGAACGTCCCTGCGGTCGCCCGCTTCCTTGGCCTTGGCCAAATCAACGGGGATCTGCCCGGTCGTGATGAACGTTGCGGTGGTCAAGACGATGACCAGCAGGACTAGCATCACGTCCACCAACGGGATCACGTTGATCTGGTCCAACTCACGATCCATATCGCACCTTGTGGAGCGTCAGCAGCTCAGCCACGCGGCGTCTCAGCACGTTGTTCATGACGACGCAGGGGATGGCGACCAACAGGCCGACTGCGGTGGCTTTCAGCGCCAGGCTCAAGCCGATCATGATCGTGTTCACGGCCATGGTGCCGGAGGTGCCCATTGTATAGAACGTCAGCATAATGCCCAGCACGGTGCCCAACAGCCCGATATAGGGCGCGTTGGCGGCGACCGTGCCGATGATAACCAGCCGCTTGGTCAGCGCGATCTCAAACACCTGGCGGTTCGGGAACTGCGAGAGGTCCACCCGGCGATAAAACAGCCATCGCTCGACGGCCACAGCGACGCACCACACGCTGAGCCCCAACAACAGTCCGATGACCCCGTAATCGACCATTGCTTTCAGGACTTCCATATTGCGATGACCTCACCTCTTCTTTGGCTCATCCTCGACGAAAAGGACCATCAACGAATTTGAGAGAGGTTATCAATATCATGTTGCAAGAAACTCTGTCAACGGAAAATTCAGGCAAAAGTTCAAAGGGGTTAGCGGGCAGGAAACAAGACGGTGTGTGCGGCTACCACCCGGAGTTCGACGGGTGTCCCGACGGGATAAACGTGGGTTGAAGCTTCGCTGCTATGGATGGTTTGGCCGGATGGCAGGCTGACTGCATAGAGATTTTCGGATCCATGGAACTGCCTGGACAGGATACGGGCGGTCGAGCCCTGGGCAGGCACGATGTGGACGTCGTCCGGACGGATCATCACCACGACTTTGACCCCATTCTCGTAGCCAACCTGATTGGGGAATTCACCGATCTCCGTCTGCACCACGCCGTTCTGCACGATGCCAGGGATGAAATCCGCCTGGCCGACAAAGTCGGCCACGAACGGCGTCGCGGGCGTGTGGTAGATCGCTTCCGGCGTGTCAATCTGTTCCAGGCGACCTTGATTAAGCACAGCGATTCGATCCGCCATCGCGAAGGCTTCATCGTGATCGTGCGTCACCAGGATGGTGGTCATCCTGGTCTGCCGCAGGAGGTCATGGAGGTCCTGTCGCATCCTGCCAGTCAGATCGGGGTCGAGGTTGCTGAACGGCTCGTCGAGCAAAAGAATCACGGGCTTTTGCGCTAGGGCACGGGCCAGCGCCACCCGCTGCTGTTGGCCACCGGACAGTTCGTGCGGATAACGTCTTTCCAAGCCGACGAGGCCAGTCATCTCCAGCATGGCCTGCACTTGGGCTCGGCGCTGGTCGCGTGTCAACCGGCGGAGGCCGAACGCGACGTTGTCCGCGACGCACAGGTGTGGAAAGAGCGCATATTCCTGGAAGACCATGCTGATGCGCCGCTGCTCCGCGGGAACTGTCAGCCCGACCGCGGAGACGAGCCGTCCCGAGAGCCAAACCTCACCTGCAGAGACCGGTTCGAATCCGGCGATGACACGGAGAACTGTGGTCTTGCCGCAACCGGACGGCCCCAACAGGCAGAGGATCTCACCCTCGTGCACCGAGAACGAAATGTCCGAGATTGCCGGCTGCCCGGGTTGGTAGGTGCATGACACGTTGCGCAGCTCGAGGACAGTCCGCTTCGGCAGTTCCTCGGAGGTGTCCATGGTTCGATCCCTCATACCGGATGCACCGAACATAGGCGTCAGCGCTCAGCTCTGGCAGGCAAAGTGACACCCATTGCGTGCCAGGTGTTCGGTCAAGCCGCTCGCCAATCCTTGGAGACGAGCAGCTTCAAAGCTGGCAGCGACAGTGCCACGATCAAGAGCGCCGGCGGCGCAGCCAATTGATAATATTCCTCGCTCGCCTCGAGCCACACCCGAATTGCCAGCGTGTCGAATCCCACGGGCCGGAGCAGTAACGTGGCGGGCAGCTCCTTCATGCACTGCAGAAACATCAGAACCCAGGCTGCGACGATCCCGTTGCGCACTAGGGGTAGCGTCACCTGCTGGAGCGTCTCGCACATGCCCAGGCCCAGGCTTCGGGCCGCTTCTTCCAGATTGGGCGTCACTTGCTGCAGGGCGGGCTCCAGCGCTTGCAGGCCGGCCGGCAGAAAGTGCACGACGTAGGCGAGCACCAGGATGATGACGGAGCCGTACCAGAATGGCGCGGTTTGGGAAAAGAGTACTAGCAACGCCAAGGCGGCGACCGGCCCCGGCAGCGCATACCCGGCGTAGGCGGCCTGGAGGCAGGCCAGATTGAACTGTGAAGGGTGCCGGGCGGCAAGGTAGGCCAGGGGAATCCCGATCGCGACGGCGCAGGTCGCGGCCAAGCCGGACAGGACCGTGCTGTTCCAGATGAATCCGAAGAACCGGACGTCCACCGCGCCTTGTGCGATTGCGGAGAGACTCCACCGGATGAGAAGCGCCGCCGGAACAAGAAAGGCCGCGCCCAACACGGTCATGAGATAGCCGGTAGCCACCAGTGTGCCCAATGGTCCACACCGTCGGCGCTTGGGAACCCGATAGCGGCCCGTCGTCTGGTAGAACCGGCTCTTTCGGCGAAACCAGCGTTCCGCAATCAGAAACACCAACGCGATGACGACCAGAAGCAGGCTAAGAATGCCGGCGGCCGTGTAGTCGTAGCGCCCGGTCATCTGCTGATAAACCGCGTACGTGAGTGTCTGGTATCGCAGCAGCGAGACGGCGCCGAAGTCCGATACCACGTACAGAATCACCAGTGCGAGCCCGGCGACGATCGCCGGCCGCAGGAGCGGCAATGTGACGCGCCGGAGAGTCTCGAGGGGCGATGCGCCGCATGCCTGCGCAACTTCTTCGAATGAGACATTCAGATTGAGCCATGCTGCCCGGCTCAATAGATAGACGAACGGAAAGGTGTCGAGGGTCATGACGAGCGTTGCCCCGGCAAAGCCATGTGGCGGAAAGAGGGGAAGGGGCCCTCCTGTGCCGAGGATAAACGTGTACACATACGCGAGCACGTAGGTTGGCATGGCCAAGGGCAACACCAGCGCCCATTCCCAGATGCTGCGCCCTGGAAAGTCGAATCGGACAACCAGCCAGGCGAGGGAAACGCCGAGCGCACATGTGGCCAGCGATACGGCGACGGCCAGCGAGACGGTGTTGGTCAGCAGCTCGGGAATGCGCGTGGCCCACAGCCGGGTCCAAACGGCCGGATCGGCGGACAAGGCCAGGAACCCGACATACAGCAAAGGCAGCGCAAGGAGGCCCGCCGTTGCCACGGCGAACACCTGGAGCGGTGGGATGGCGGTATGGCGGATGGCCGTGGTCATGCGGAGTGGGAGGCGTCAGCGGAGCCCTACCTGCTCGATGAGGGTCATGGTCGGCTCCCGCAGTTCAGCCAACCGGGCCAATGGTACCGTCGCGGCGCGGAAGGTCTTGCGATCGATCAAGGCAGGATCGGCGTTCACCTCGGGATGCAACGGGTATTCCTTGTTGAGGTCGGCGAACAGCTTTTGGCCGGCTTGCGTGGCGAGGAACTCGACCAGCCGTTTCGCGCTGTCAAGGCGGCGGGTATATTTGACGACCCCGAGCCCTGCGACGTTCATGATGGCGCCCATCCCTCCTTCGTGCTGATCCGGCATAAGCACGGCGAGGGGGGCTTTAGGCTGGGTTGCCAGGTGCCGATAAACGTAGTAGTGGTTCACCAACCCGACCTCCGCCTCTCCTTTCGCGACAGCTTCGATGATCTGCGTGCTTTTCTGGTATACCCGGGTACCGGCATTGGCCTTCAGTCCCTGGAGGAACTGCCTGGTCTTTTCATCTCCATAGGTTGCCTTGATGACCGACACGCCGGCCTGGAGATATTCGCTGCCAGCATTCGGGATGGCGATCTTATCTTTCCAACGCGGCTCGGCGAGATCGAGGATGGACGTGAGGTCTCCAGCCCTTACGCGCGCCGTGTTATAGACCACCACCCAGAAACGTCCTGATAAGCCTATCCAACTGTTGTCCGGTGCGCGGAACTGCGGAGGAATCGCTCGCTCGACTTCCGGGATGGAGAGCGGCCGCAGCAGCCCCAGTTCCCGTGCCCGTTCCAAGCTGCCGGCGTCGTTGGTGATCAACACATCGGCCGGGGTCCGGTCACCTTCTGCCTGCAAGCGGTTCACCAATTCGGTGGTGCCGGACGACAGCAACTCCACCTGGATGCCGGTTTGGGCCTGAAAGGTATCCAGAACCGGCTTGATCAGGCGTTCGGCTCGTCCAGAGTAAACGACCAGTCGCTCCGCCGCTGGAGAGGGCGACACCAGGACGGCCATTGGAACCACGCAGACCAGGATCAAGATCGGCCACATGTCACTGTACCGAAAGATGGCCCAAGGCCAGACGTCCCGATGATCAGGTCGACGAACTCCTTCGTACGTGTTCATGACGAATTGGCCTCCCAGTGAAAATGGATTCGTATTCCGAACAATGTTCGGCGATTGGGCGGGTCAATGGCGACAGCTCGAGCAGAGGCCATAGAGTTCGAGCTTGTGGGTCTGAATGACGAAGCCGTTCTTAGCGGCGACTTCCTCCTGCAGGCGCTCGATGTCGCAGTTTTCAAATTCGACGATCTTCCCGCAGCCCGTGCAGATCAGGTGGTCGTGATGCCCCTTGTGCGACACGTTGTCGTACTGAGTCTGTGATCCGAAATGACGGGCCTGCGCCAGACCGGCGTCGCAGAAAAGGTTAAGGGTCCGATAAATGGTCGCGAGGCCGAGATGGGGGTCTTTCTTCGCCAGCAAATGGTACATCTCCTCGGCGGTAATGTGCTCCTTTTTGAGGAATTCACTGAGAATCAACTCTCGTTGCCGAGTCAGCTTGAGCTGATGTTTCGCCAGGTGCTCCTTGAGCACCTGAATTTCTTTCAGGTTCTTCTGCGTATTTTTATGCGACCCCATCGGTGTCCCACGAAGATGGTTCTTGAGCAGAGTCATTTAAGACGAAATGTAAATCGGGGTCAAGGGGCAGCGCGCCCGTCGGCCAGGGCCTGCTGCGGGTCTCCGATCACCGCAGTCCGTCCGTTGACGGGCGGCTTGTCCCAAGATTATAGTGCAAGAATTTTTAGGCACGCATGATTTGCGGGGAGCGCGATGCGCAAGCCTCATCAGATGACGATCGACCGGGCGCTTCTGCTCTACGTGCTGCATCTTGCGGAACCGTTCGGCCTGCTGAACGATGTGAAATTGCAATCCCTGTGCTTCTTGTGTGAGCTCCAGATGTTCGCGAAGAATCTCAAGGGCTTTCACTTCGAGTTTTTCCGCTACGCCTATGGCGTGTTCAGCAAGGATTTGGACAACGATCTCATGTCGCTGCGGCGCAAGGAACGGATCGAACATTTCACGGTCTCTGACCAAGTCAAGGCAGAAGTGATCCCGCTGCTTTTGAAAGGTGTAAAGGGCGTGGAGACCAACGAAAAAATCATCGAAATTGTCGAGGCTGTCGTTCCAACCTACGGTCCGCAGGACAGCAGCGCGATCACGAAATCCGTTGAGGCCGTTGAACTGAGCACGCCACAGGAGCCCGACTTCAAGATCGCTATTCGTGATATTGTCTTTCACACCACGATCTTGGTCCCGTCCCGCATCGAAACAGGCGCGGAGTTCACGCTGTCGCCTGCGGTTCTCGCAAAACTGAATACCGCAATGGGCTATTAGCGAAATAGCTGATAGCAACTCGCTAACAGCAAAGCGAGAGGACACGTTCTCTGACCGCTCGCTACGAGCGGTTCGCTTATAGCTTGTACAGTTCGCCGTACTTGCGTTCGAGATATGCCAAGAACGGTTCAGGGGAAAGGTGTTTGCCGGTAACCCGCTGCACCAAGTGGTCGGGGGTGAACATGCGCCCCCAGCGATGAATGTTCTGCTCAAGCCACCGCCGGAGCCCAATCAACTGGCCGGACTCGATCTGCGCATCAAGATCGGGGATTTCCAAGCGTGCCTGATCATAGAACTGAACGGCGTACAGATTGCCCAGGGTGTACGTCGGGAAATAGCCGATGGAACCGAGCGACCAATGGACATCCTGTAAGACGCCTTCCGCGTCCGTCTCCGGTGCAATGCCCAGATACTCCTGCATTTTCCGGTTCCAGAGAGCCGGGAGGTCTTCCACCTGAATGCGGCCTTCGATCAGGTCCTGCTCGATCTCGAACCGCAGCATGATATGGAGGTTGTAGGTCAACTCATCCGCCTCCACACGGATCAACGATGGCTTGGCGCGATTGATGGCGGCATAAAATTGTTCCAATTCGACGCCGCTGAGTTGGTCAGGAAACATCTGTTGCAGGAGGGGGTAAAAGAACCGCCAAAAGGGGCGTGAACGGCCGATGCAGTTTTCCCACAGTCGCGATTGGCTTTCATGAATGCCCAGCGAAAGCGGATCGCCCAACGGCGTGCCATAATAGCGCGGGTCCAGGCCTTGATCGTACAGCGCATGACCGCCCTCGTGAAGGCAACTGAACAGGCAGACCGGCAGCTCCTTCTCATACACGCGCGTGGTGACGCGGACATCGGTCGGATGGAACGATGTCGTGAAGGGATGGGCCGAGAGGTCCAGGCGACCCCGCTCGAAGTCATACCCCATTGCCGTTAGCACCAGGCGGCCGAATTCCAGTTGGCGGGCTGTGTCGTAGGATTTGAAGAGGATGGAATCGTCAATCTTGACGGCGCTGGCCATCACACGGTTGAGCAACGGAATCAGGCGGGTTTTCAATTGGGCGAACAGCGGCTTCAGTGCGGCCAGTGTCAAGCCCGGTTCGTAGACATCCAACAGCGCATCGTAGGGTGATGCCGTGTAGCCGAGATAGCTGGCCTCTTCCCGCTTGAGGGCTACGACCGTGCGAAGGTGTGGCAAAAACATCCTGAAGTCGCTCTTGCGCCGCGCTTCAGTCCAGACCTGTTGGGCCAGCGAACACTCACGGCTCAGGCGCTTCACGAATGCCGACGGCAGTTTCTTCGCCCGGCTGAAATCCCGCCACACTTCTCGGAGCAGGGAACGTGACGGCTCGTCCCAGTCGTCGCCGGGCGTCTCGATGATTAGGCCAGTCGTCGGATCGACCCATCGGGACAGTTCTCGTTCGAAGTCCGGCGAGACGAGCCGTTCATGGGCAAGGCCTTGCAGCGTGGCGATTTGCTCGGCGCGGGCCTCTCCGCCCTTGGGTGGCATGTACGTTTCCTGGTCCCAGGACAGTACTGACGCTGCACTGTTGATCCGTTGAATCTCGAGCAACCGGGCTATGAGCGGTTCCAGGGTTGCAAGGGTCTTCACGGGTGAACTCCTAAAATATACGGGCAATGGACCGGATAGGCGAGGGGCTGTTTCAGAGCCGGGTGCTGAGGACCATGGGCGAAAACGCTGCTGCCCGTCGCCCATCGCCTACCGACCGGTAGGCATTCGCAAGTTTCAGATATGATAGTCCGATCAGTGTACGAAACGCCGGAGCGTTTTTTCAAATCATGATCATGAGATGGTGAGGACAATGAAAAATCTAATTTTGCCGGAAATTGAAGCCTACGCCGAAGCCCACTCCGCCGCCGAATCGGAGGTCTGCCGGGCGTTGCGGGAGGAGACCTACCGGACTATGGCAATCCCGCAGATGATTGTTGGACCGTTGGAGGGCGCTTTTCTCAAAATGATGACGTTGCTGGTGGAAGCGAAACGGGTGCTGGAAATCGGGACATTCACGGGCTACAGCGCCCTGTGCTTTGCGGAAGCCTTGCCGGAGGAGGGGCGCGTGATCACCTGCGAAATCGACCCCGAGTCCGTGGCGTTGGCCAGGAAGTATTTTGCCAAGAGCTCGCATGGCCACAAGATCGACATCCGAATGGGCCCCGCGCTGGAAACCTTGCGTGCGCTCGCCGGACCCTTCGACGTGATCTTCATCGATGCGGACAAAGTGAACTATGTGCACTATTACCGGCGGGCGCTGGAACTTGTGTCGCCGCGGGGTGTGATCCTGATCGACAACGTCCTCTGGGCCGGCGACGTACTGGTGCACCCACCGCCGGATGCGTCGACAGCCGCTATTCAGGACGTGAACCGCCTGATAGCCGCTGATCCGCGTGTGACGGCGGTGCTGGTCACGATCCGAGACGGCGTGATGGTGGTAAAGAAAAGACCGTGACCGGGTGCGTGTTACGCGGCTTTGATGTCCGCTTCCCACGAGACATGCGCCGGACACCATTGCCAGATGCCGAGCGTAATGATGTACACCAGCGCGGCGGGAATGCAGGCGGTGCGATGGACCTCGACCGTCCGATTGACCAGCCGAGTGGGATCGTTGCCGCAGCGTTTCAGATAGTCGTCGGCTTTGATGTCGTGCAGATCGATGTGGGGGACGAAGAAGGCCACGAACGGAATCGGCAGCGCGGCAATCGCAGAGTCATCCACCCATTCGCTGCCCGAGCAGTGGTCGCCGGAAGTTTGGGCGATGCGGATATGGTCTTTAACCAAGGTCTTTGTACAGCCCGCCAAGAGCACACACCCGGCAACACACAGTGACAACCACCGGCTTCCTTCTGCGCGCTGTGCCATCGCTCCTCCATGAAGGGCATGGGACCTGACGCCGTCATTGATCGGTGCACCATACCGAAGCGACGACGCGGTGTCAAGGCATTGGTCCGGGAGAGAAACCGCTTGACGAGCGGCAGAGTCGATTGTTATAGCCCGTGCACCATGCGTAAACCTTCGGAGTGGGCCGCCTACGGCGCAGTGACGGCGGCGGCCGTTCTGTGGGGCGGCTCGGTTGTCGCGCAGAAGTTGGCGCTCGGGTCTTTCTCGCCCGTGGAAGCCTCCGTGCTGCGGGATACGGGGGGGCTCGTTCTCCTCATGGCGACTTGGTGGTGGCAAGAGGGCAGGATCGCCCATCTTACACCCACGGATCTCTGCACCCTGGGTCTCCTCGGGCTTGGCGTGCTGGGGAATCACCTGTTGATCTTGATCGGGCTCAAGTATGTGAGCGGGGCCGTCGCAGGGGTCATCATCGGGTCATCTCCGGTCGTGACGTCGCTACTGTCGGCGGTGTTGATTCAGGATGTGCCCTTGCGGGCCGTGTGGCTGGGGTGCCTGCTGTCGTTCGCGGGAGTGGCGCTCGTGTCCGTGGCGGGTTTTCAGGTGGTCGGCGAACAGCCGGTGCTCGGCAGCACGCTCGTGTTCCTGGGCGTGGTGAGCTGGGCACTCTACAGCATCGGCAGCCGTGCGGTTATGGAGCGGCTGTCGGCGCTGACAGTCAACTGGACGACGCTGTTGGTTGCCACGGTACTTCAGGTCCCTTTGTTGTGGACTGATCGCAAAATGATGGAGGCGGGAGTGGCCTCGGTCACCGGCACGGATTGGCTGGCATTAGGTTATCTGGTGATCTTTGCGACTGCTGTTGCGCAGCAAGCGTGGCTGTATGGCGTGAACGGAATTGGTCCGTCGCGCGCATCCGTCCTGGGCAACCTGACACCCGTTGCGGCGGTGGGGCTGTCCGCACTCATCTTGAACGACCCGGTCGGGTTGGTGGAGATTGTCGGAATTCTTTTGGTTTTGGCCGGTGTCTGGCTGGTCGGCTGGCAAACCTCTCGCCTCAAAGCTTAACCGCCCCAGCTTTTCGTTATTCGTCTGCAAGCCGATGGCTGACCACTGGTCACCGGAGTTGGCTGCTCGGAGCCGCCTGCTATACTTTGGACAGTGTGAGGGTGTCCCGTTCACTCTGCGGCATGGCCATGTCCACGTCGAGCAGCGAACAGCTCGCAGCAAGCGGCGCAGAGTTACCGGCGGTTGGGCTATATACCGGAGGTCACAATGGCACGCAAACTGCCCGTCATCCTGGGTGCAAGCCTGCTGGCGCTGATCATGGGGCCAGCACTCTCATTCGCCGGGAAATCGACCGATAAACACGATTGCCGTCAGGAACGCCCGAGCGGGCCTTATGTCTGCGAACGGGGACCGCTCGCGGGCAAGACGTTCGCCACGAAGAAAGCCATGATCGAGGCCCTGCGGAACGGCGTGACCGCCCCCCGGCCGGTCAAAAAAGAATCCGCGGTGAAGAGTCCGCCAGCCACGGCCTCGAAGAAAAAGTAACCGCGTCGCTTTCCTGCCTGTGTCTCGCGGGTGGGGCGACGCTCGGTTACCTGAGTCGCTTCCACCTGCTTTCTCTTTCCATCTCATCCAATCGAATGATGTGAAGAAAGTCCGCTTTGTGCCTCATCGCCGCTCGCTCTGCTCTGCAGACTTGAGGTATGATACGTCGCTTTGAGCGCCAAGGAGTGAACATGATCAAGGAACGAATCGAAGAAGTGGCGCGCGCCAACCAGTCTTTTTACAATGCCTTCGAAAGCTTGGATATCGCGCAGATGGATCGCGTATGGGCTCACCTGGAATATGTCACCTGCATCCATCCGGGCTGGACGCAGCGGGTGGGGTGGCCGGCCGTGCGGGACTCGTGGGTGTTAATCTTCAACAACACGTTTTCGATGAAATTCGAATTAACCGAGATTCAGATTCAGGTGGCAGGAGACATCGCCTGGGTGATCTGCACGGAAAATATCATCAGTCGCCAGGACGATCAGCCGGTCGAAAGCCGGGTGCTGGCCACGAACCTTTACGAACGGATCGGGGATGAGTGGCTGATGATCCATCACCATGGAAGTCCAGTGATGGAGTGAGAGAGGGGAAAAGGGGTCGGGAGTCTTTTATGCTCTTCATGCCCCCAGGTATTGATTTCTGTGGAAGTGTGCTTGTCGACGCTGGAAGGCCTCCTCGGCGTTGAGGATCTCGTTCCAAACTCCCGGATTGGATAAGAACCGAATGGCTGAGGCATCCGATCGATCGGCTGCTCGGTACCGCCGAACGAACGAGAGGCGGGCGACCTACTTCGTGCCGATCTGGTTCTCGCGGAGGAGCCGGCCGTTAAAGTAGAGGGCCTGTTTGACGGCTTTGCCAGTTGCGTCGTAGAAGAGGATGGTGAGGGTGTTATCGGACGGAAAATGCTCCTTCCAAAGACCATCCACGCGACCGTTCTTGCAGGAGACTTCCTTCCAGATCCGCGCCGACCGGCGGGGCCCGTCGTTTTTATAGGCTGTGAACAGGCCATCGCGCCCGATGGTCCGGCAGACTTCGTCCATGGAGCGGCTGACGACAGTTTGGTCGAGTGCGACGGTTTTGCCCGCTTGATCATGGAAAAGGATCTTGGCTGGCTCTGTAACCTTAAGCTCTCCCGCAAGGCAGCGTTGCAGCTCATCACCTTTCAGACCGGCACACCTCGCCTCACTGAGAGACGGCGTGGCGAGGAGCGCAGCCGAGCCGACTCCGCCGATGATGACAAGAAAAGTGACCCTACGAAACAACGCACGCATGAACGGTCGCATTCCGGAGACAGGCAGCAACGGATTATCGTTTCATGCCGGGCGGTGCCGGCACCTCGTCGATTCTCACGGTCTTGGCCCACTCGGCCATGATCGTGTCCCGTTCCTCCATCGTCATGGCTGCATATTTCTGGAACATTTGCAGCCCGCGCTTGCGTCGCCAAGCCACGAAGTTCAAGAAATGCTCTTTGCAGAGCGCACCTGTCCCGGCCGGCGCATAGACCTTGGATTTGCAATTCTGAATCGCACACGCCTGATCGCTCATCATTCCTCCAAAGCCGACGAGAGGCACTGCAATCGGAATCTCAGTATGCCGAACGGCATGTCAGAAATGCAACAGCGCCGGTTGTGTCTTGACGAATCCGCGCCTATTCAAGTAAGTGTGAGCGCTCGATGCGCTCCCGGCTTCATAGCTTCATCTGGATCGGCCTGGTCTTGCTTGGACCGGTGTTATCGTTGACCGGCTGCCCGCCCTCGTATAAACCCGGCCTGCCGCCGGACAGCCCTTTCGCAAAGCCATCTGTCTCGTTTCCCAATGGGCTGTCTTCCGGGATCGCGAGCGGCGATGTGACTGACCGTTCGGCGGTCGTGTGGCTTCGCACGGACGGCCCTCGGAAAGTCCAGATCGAATGGGCGCCGGTGGAAGAGTGGACGAGAGTGGAAGCCGATCGAGGACGCGCACCATATCTGGATCTGGCCAGAACCATCCTGTTCGAGACCACTCAGGAGCATGACTATACCCTCAAGGTCACGCTCGAAGGGCTCAAACCCGGCACGAGGTACCGGTATCAGGTGTTGGTAGAGCAGCAGCCCCCCGAAGTTGATTCGATACCGGTGGCGACGGTCGCTGCCACCGGCGAGTTCGTGACGGCGCCTCCGCCGGGAGTGCATGCGCCGATCACGTTTGTGTGGAGCGGCGACCTTGGGGGGCAGCACCGTTGTCGCGATGAGGGGGCTGGCTATCCGATTTTTGATGTGATGCGCCGGCAACAGCTCGATTTTGCGATCTTGGAGGGCGATCTCATATATAGCGACGACACCTGCCCCTCGCCACCGAATGCTCCGGGGGGCGATTTTGCGGCGGCGACATTAGATGAGTATCGCGCGAAGCATCGCTATCAGCGCGGCGCACCGGCACTCCAGCGATTCTTAGCCGCGGTCCCAGTGTTCGCGATCTGGGACGACCATGAAGTCGGCAACAATTTTGCTGGCCCGTATGATCCGCGGATGCCGATTGGCCGGCAAGCGTTGCTGGAGTACTGGCCGATCCGGACGCCGCCCGACGATCCTGTGCGCCTGTATCGGCAGGTCCGCTTCGGGGCTGACCTGGAACTCTTCATCCTCGATACACGCCAGTACCGCAGTCGCAACGCGGAGCCGGACGGGCCGGGCAAGACCATGCTGGGCGGGGCCCAGCGGGCGTGGCTGCTAGAGGGATTGGCAAACTCTACAGCCACCTGGAAGGTGATTGCGACCAGCGTGCCGTTGTCCATTCCCAAGGCAGGCAACCTGCTGACACCCGGCAACGATAGCTGGGCGCGCGGTCCGGACGGGACCGGTTTTCAGACCGAATTGGAACACATCGTGGAGGTGATCCTGTCGCGCCGCATCAGGAACGTCGTCTGGCTAGCGGCCGATGTGCATTACGTGCAAGGCCATGCCTACGATCCGGATGGAGACGGGGTGGCGGACTTTCATGAATTCATCTGCGGGCCGCTCTCCGCGGCCTATGGTCGTCCTACTCCCCCCAATCCCGTCTTTAAACCCGTGACCCTGTTCAGTGCCACCGGGTATCCGAACTTCGGACTGGTGTCGGTGAAAAGGACCGCGCTCGAGGTCCGGATTCTCGATGACAGGGGTGTGCTTCGGGCAGCACACACGCTTTGGGCTCGGTAACCGCCCTTGCTTTCCCGGTAGTGGGCCGGTTTGGGTAGCGGGTCGAGATGCGGAAGTAACGACGAAGCAACACTTAGGCAAAATGATTAAGGAGAAAGGAGAGGGAACGATGGCAGGTCTGATGACGGCGGATGACGTGTACGAGAAGGCGAAGGAGGCGGCGATCGCCGCGACTGGTCCGGATGAACGAGCGCTTCAGATTGATTATGACGCCTTGAAGCTCAAGTTTCGGGCGGCCTTGGGAGATCGCAAGGTCGCCTTGTGCCATGTTAACAAGTTTCTACCCGAGGGATATGAGGATCAGGGCCGATTCAATCTGGTGCTGCTCACCGCCGGCAATGTCCTGTACGACATTGTGATCGGCGATCAATATTTCCGTTACGACGTGGTCTCAGTGGCGCAATTGGACAAGGTGCAGGTTATTGATGCGGTTTGGGAAAACCGGGAGAAGCGCCGGGAAGAGCCATTCCTGAGCCTTCGGCTCATGCATGCCGAAGAAACCCACCTCCTGCTCGCGCTGGACGATAACGAGCGCAAGAGCGTCTGGGCGTTCGCTCGCGCGGTTTCCGACGCCCGCAATCCGGAACGGTGAACGCAGGCAGTGCGCCTTTCGGAGCGAGGGCTGGGCGCGGCGACCGGAACGCCGTGAGCATCTCGATTTGAAGCCAGGTTCTGGCAACCTACGTGGACTATCGCAACACAGTTCCACAACGGCTTCTTGAGGGGCTTCTCCTGGTTGGCGCTTTTTCTGGTAGCGATGACCTTAAGCCGATGTGGTCGAGGACCTCGCCTTGGAGTCCCCGAAGCCGAGGCGGCCGAATGGCCGTTTGGGTCAGACGATTTCCAAGACCCCGCTGGGAACACGACGGTGCCAAGCGTTGGCAGCGAAGCGCCTCACGTGAAGGCTACCAGCATGAGTCAGAGCTTGGTGGATGCGGAAGAGCACTTGACGGGTCTTTCTTCGTTCAAGACGCCCTTTTGTTCCGTCGCGACGGTCGGTGGATGCTTCAAATCTGCTTTCCCGCCCCCTGTTCTCCGCCCCTTCACGTATGAGCCTGTGGGGGCGGTCTCTTCGAGAGGAGATAGACTCGTATCTGCCCACAGTCCCCTTCACAAGGGTGTTGTCCGATGCACAACCGGAGCAAGATCTGCGCGGCCTTATGCGCTGGCACTGTGATTCTGTCTCTCCGCCTGGCTGGATGCGGGTGGGCCAAGTCAGAGGTCAGGCCTGATCGGCCGCCAACTGACCGAGCCAGCGTTGCCGTGCTGCCGTTCGCGATGGGCGTTGAAATCACACACTTATCGTCCATTCAAAGCGTGAACAGAGACATCGAGCCGGAGGAAGAGCCCAAGTTGATTGCACAGGCGGTCAGACAGGTCAAGGACGACGCGCGTCGACTGATGTATGCCGGGCTGGCCGTCAAGCACGTCTATGAGCTGATCCCATTGGAAGAGACGGATCAGATATTGGACGAACTCGGAATCACGACCGCAGAGACGTTGTCGCTGGCACAGCTCAATCATCTGGGCATGCGGCTGGGAGCCGACCTGCTTGTCACCGGGGTTGTGCAGGATTACGGTAAGGTCCGCTGGCAATGGCTCGCGGGAGGCATGCTCGCCGACATGACCTGGGAATCGATCGCGCTCGGTCTGGCGACGTCTTGGAATCCAGCCGCGATTTTGGGCAATGTAGGCTTTGAGCTCTTGACCAGCACGCCCGTCTGGTTCGGAGGAGGTTACCTGTTCGGCGTGGCTTTTCGCCCGGTCCGCGTGGAGGCGTCGGCGATCGATCCTGTTACCGGCGCGGTGATCTGGCGGGCAACCGAGGTCGCGCTCTATATGCGCAGGCGGTTGAAGGAAGTTCCGGAAGAGGATCGGACGAAGAAGGAAGTGCAATTACGGCTCAATTTGGCCTCGGCGATGGAAGGACTGGTTGATTCGCTGTGCGCTGCTGCACTGACGCGGGCTCACCTCCGTGAGCGGCGGCTCCCAGACGAACAGGTGGTGTCGTTCTAGCTAACAGGTCTGGCGTAGAACGGAAGGGCGCGAACCGTGGCGTCGTAGCGCCGGCCGTCGATGTCGACCGTGAGTGCGGTGTCCGGTTTGGTGAAATCGCGAAGTGGAAATCCGAACGCGATGACGCGATCGAGTTGTGGGGAATAGGCGGCGCTGCTGATCCAGCCGACTTCACGGTCGCCGCTAAAGAGTTTGGCGCCCTTCGGCGGAACGACGGGATCCTTCAACACCAGGCCGACGAGGCGTCGACGGACACTACCGTAGGTGTCCATCCGGGCGACCACTTCTTGACCGGGATAGCATCCTTTGCTGAGACTAAAGGCTTTGCCTTCCAGATTCGCTTCCGGCGGCACGATGTCCTCATTGAGATCCGGACCGGCTTTCGGCAATCCTGCTTCTAGACGCAGCGCTTCCCGCGCTTGGCCGCCGAACGGCCTGATGCCGAACGGTGCGCCGGCCTGCATGAGCGCTTCCCACGAGGTCCGCACGGCGTCTGCGGGGAGCATGATCTCGATGTCGGTCTCGCCGGTCTCTTCGGTGCGGATGAACAGAGCCGGCAGGCTGCCGATCTGGTGAGTCAAGACATGCAGCGGCCGGAGATGGCTGACCTCGACTGCAAAGGCCGCCTTCAGTACCTCTGGCGCCTTCGGCCCACTGATCAGCAAAAGCCCCCAACTCTCCGCACAATTCTCCAGCTTGGCCTTTGTGCCGAACAGGAGAAACTTGCGCAGGGTCTGAAGCGTGGTCTCGCCGATCTCGCCGACATCCTCCAGTATCACTGAGTCGGCCAGCAGGTAGACCCGGAAGTACGTGAGCATCTTACCCTTGTGGGTCAGCAAACTCGAATAGGTGCCCTGACCGACCGAGAGCCGGAGGATATCGTTGCTGATCACGCTCTGCAGCCACTTGACCCGATCGTCGCCGGTCACCCGGACTTTGCCTCGATGCGACAGGTCCGCAAGGCCGACCGCCAGGCGAACGGCCTCATGCTCGGCCCGCACGTCGCCGTAGTGCGCAGGCATGGTCCACCCAGCGACCTCTTCAAAGACTGCACCCAGTTTTGCGTGCTGGGCATGGAGGAGGGAATGTTTCATCCTGTCAAGCCGACCGTTTATCGCGAAGAGCGAACAGCCGGATGCTGGCAATCGGAAATGCCCGTTACTCGCCGCGCGGCTGTTTGCGAATCACGTCCTCAATCAGGTCCCGTGTGCGTGCTGAGAACTCATTGCGAGACACGATCTTGGTGACGCCTAACGCTGTGGCCCGTTTCCAGGTCTCCACCTCTTCGTGGTTGGCGAAGGCCAAGATAGGCATGGGCTGCGCGCCGACACCGTGCCTGACCGTCTCCAACGTCGCAACGGCGTCCAGCGACGGGTCGTTCAGGTTGATGATCATGGCTCTAGGGTGCGATGCGGACAGCTTCGACGGCACCTCGTCCGGTGTCCGGACTCGCACCAGTTTGTAGCCTCGAGGTAGAAGCGCATCGCGAATCTTCGTGTAGAAAAACACGTCGTTGACGGCGACGAGGACGGTTTTCGGGTTTATCTCGTCTGTCTGGCTGGTTCGGTTAGCGTGGTTTGTCTGATCCATGTGATACGAAGGATTGCTCTTGCCAGGCACAACCCTCAAACGAAAACAACGGAATAACGAAACAACCAATTCAGTTCATCATGCCGATAAGCCGGCCCAGCGCACGTTTTGCCAGCGCATAGTCGGGGTTGAGCGTCAGCGCCCGCTTGTAACACTCAATGGCGTCGCTCCAGCGTCCCTTGCGTTCATACACGCGTCCGAGGTTCAGGTGAGGAAAGGCCGGGCTTTCGTACCGCTTGGCTTGCAAGGCTTTCTCAAACCAGGGAATGGCTTCGTCGAATTGCCCTTTCTCGATCAGATAGGCGCCGATGTCGTTGTAAGGATTGCCGAAATCCGGATCTTGGGCGATAGCCTTATGGCATTCCTCGATCGCGTCGTCGAGTCTACCCATGAAACTATAGGTCCACCCCAGGAAGGTATGGGCCTCGGCGGTCGGATGGATTTCGATGGATTTCTTGTACAGACGGACCGCTTCCTCCAGGTCGCCTTTCATCTGGTGTTTGTATGCCTGAAGGAACAGATTCCAGGCTTCCTTCTTGTCTTCTTCGCTGCCCTCGCCCTGGAGAAGGAAATCTTGAAGGTCCATCGCAACTAGGAGCAGCACATGGCTTCTGACCGATGGCGTATGGTCACGAACTGAGGATTATGGTAGAGCGTGACCCTGCTATACCCTACAAGCCATGCGCTCTGCACTCTTTACTCCTGTTTCAGCTTTTTCTTGATCAGTTCCGCTCCGTACCGGCCGGACAGCAACATGGAACCGAAGGCCGGGCCCATGCGCGGGGTGCCGTACACGGCAGCTACGGCTAATCCTACCACGAAACAGTTCGGATAGACCTCGCCTGTCCGGTCCATGATTTCTTCCTCGGAGCGAGAGACCCACATGGCACCGTTGCCCGGCACCGGTTGGTAGAGATTCCGTTTGTGGAGCAGATTCACCACTACGGCATCGTGTCCTGTGGCGTCCACCACCACCTTGCTTTCCAAAGCGATCGGGTCCACGTGAATCACGTCGTGACCCGCCATCTCGGCGGTGGTATGGTTGACCACGACCCCTTCCAATAAGCTGTCCTGTCGGAGAATCAAGTCGACCACCCGTGTTAGGTTCATGATCTTGGCGCCTGCCTTGTAGGCGGCGGCAATCAAGGCACCGGTCGCGTGCGGTGGGTCCACGATGTACATGCCGTCACAGTCCTTGACCTGTTTGCAGGGCACACCGATCTCTTCCAGAATGGCATTCGCTGGTGCGCAGATCGTTGCCTTGTTCATCAAATAGCCGCCGGACCAGAAGCCACCTCCCAAGGCCAGGGCCTGCTCCACGACCAACGTGCGGAAACCCATCGAGGCCAGATCACGGGCGCAGATCAAGCCCGAGGGGCCGGCGCCAACGATGATGACGTCGCTCTCAATGAAGTGATCGAACTCCTCGTAGTACTCCCGCGCGATTTGCCTGGTGATGTCCCGCTCTCGAAGCGGTGCCGGTTTGGGCTTGGCCATGATGAACCTCGCAGTTCTGAGTTCTAAGTGGAGCGTTCGGAGTTGCTGCATAGGACTCAGCACTCCGAACACGCTCCTTAGCACTTTAAAGGTAGAGTTCCGCTCCTGTCTTTCTGAATTCCTCCGCTTTCTCTTGCATGCCGACTTCCAGCGCCCGCTGTTCGTCGAGCTGTTTCCGAGCGGCATACTCCCGCACGTCCTGGGTGATTTTCATCGAGCAGAAATGCGGTCCGCACATGCTGCAGAAGTGCGCCACCTTGGCGGCGTGGTCCGGCAAGGTCGCATCGTGATAGGCGCGGGCGGTCTCGGGGTCCAGTGACAGGTTGAACTGATCCTCCCATCGGAACTCGAACCTCGCTTTCGAAAGGGCATTGTCTCGCGCTTGGGCACCGGGATGGCCCTTGGCTAGATCAGCGGCATGCGCGGCGATCTTGTATGCGATGACGCCGGCCTTCACGTCCTCCTTCGTGGGAAGCCCCAAATGCTCCTTTGGGGTGACATAGCAGAGCATCGCGCAGCCGTACCACGCGATCATGGCCGCGCCGATGCTGGAGGTAATGTGGTCGTAGCCTGGCGCGATGTCCGTTGTCAGCGGGCCCAACGTGTAAAACGGTGCTTCATGACACGCCTTCAACTGCTTCTCCATGTTGACCTGAATCAAGTGCATGGGCACATGGCCTGGTCCCTCGATCATGACCTGCACATCATGTTTCCAGGCGATCCTGGTCAACTCGCCTAACGTCTCCAATTCGGCGAATTGGGCCTCGTCGTTCGCGTCCGCGATGGAGCCTGGCCGCAGCCCGTCGCCTAGGCTGAATGCGACATCATAGGCCTTCATGATCTCGCAAATCTCCTCAAAGTGGGTGTAGGCGAAGTTTTCCTCATGATGCGCCAGGCACCACTTGGCGTGGATCGAGCCACCGCGCGAGACGATGCCGGTCAAACGCTTGGCAGTCAACGGAATGTACCTGAGCCGCACGCCGGCATGGATCGTGAAGTAATCGACACCCTGCTCGGCTTGTTCGATCAATGTGTCACGATAGATCTCCCATGTCAGGTCCTCCGCCTTGCCACCGACTTTTTCCAGTGCCTGGTAGATCGGCACGGTCCCGATGGGGACTGGCGAATTGCGGATGATCCATTCGCGGGTTTCATGGATGTTCTTGCCAGTGGAGAGGTCCATCACCGTGTCGGCGCCCCAGCGGATCGCCCAGATCATTTTCTCCACTTCTTCCTCGATCGACGAGGCGACGGCGGAGTTGCCGATATTGGCGTTGATTTTCACGAGGAAGTTGCGGCCGATGATCATCGGCTCGCTTTCCGGGTGGTTGATGTTGGCTGGGATGATGGCCCGGCCTCTGGCCACCTCGTCCCGTACGAACTCCGGCGTGATCTTGTCGGGGATCGAGGCGCCCCACGGCTGTCCGGGGTGCTGAAGCCGGAGCCGGGCGTCACCGTCCGTCGATCCCCTGCCGGATCCGCGGCGTGCCGCCAAGGCTTCGCGCACTAGTTCACGGGATTGGTTCTCCCGGATGGCAATAAATTCCATCTCGGGCGTAATGATGCCGTTCCGGGCGTAGTGCATCTGGGTGACGTTCCGGCCGGGTTTTGCGCGCAGGGGCTTTCTGGTATGCCGGAACCGAATCTCCTTGAGCTTGGGATCCGTGGCCCGCTGGCGACCGTATAGCGAGGTCACGGCCGGGAGCTCCTCTACATCGTTTCGCGACAGGATCCATGGCAAGCGGATGGGGGCCAACCCTTTTCGGATGTCTACGCTGGCGGCAGGATCAGTGTAGGGTCCCGATGTATCATAGACGGTGATAGGGGGGTTCGGCACCGGCGTGCCGCCGTTCGCCGGTCTGGTCGGCGTCAGGCTGATTTCTCGCATCGGCACGCGAACGCCTGGCATCGTACCTTCGACATAGATTTTCCGCGACGCAGAAAACGGCGCCGCCGTCGGCAGCGAATCGCTGGCGTGATGACCGTTGCCGCCTGTTGTCGCGTTTTCGGTCTGGGACTCGCTCATAATGACATTCCTTTCTTTGTCTTGGATCACTTGTCCTTCAGGGGTTCAGCCGTCAGCTTTCAGCGTCCATGCTGAGGACTAAGAGCCGGCTGCTGTGCAGTCTGCCCGTGTTCAAACTAATTCAAACTAAAAAGCCGCACCATGCAGAGGTGCGGCTGAGTCGCCGAACGTTCACGCTCTCTCGCTTCCCTACGCTGGTATTATCCAGGTCAGGTTCTGAGGGTCGTCCGGCAGGCGGACTCTCAGCCAAGTGGCTCCCCTAGCTATGGTGCGTCGGATCGTACCTGCGTCTGCGGTCAGAGTCAACCGGCATTTGGCCCCTCTGCCTGGGGCTCCTGCTCCATCGGTCGCCATAGGGCTTTTTCGCAGCCTCTTTGCGTTGATTGTCGTGTGGCGGTGTCGTAGAATGCCGACGTGTCAATCGGCATGTGCTTGTCAGCGAGGACCGGTGTGGAACAGTCGAGGGCTCAGTGAAATCCGTTGCATCGCTCCCCAGACCCATTACGGAGTATCAAGCGTTGTCCGCCGACGAGCTGTTCGCGCGCACGGCGGCGGCGAAACGCGCCTTGGGCGATCAGGTGATGGTGCTGGGGCACAACTATCAGCGAGACGAAGTCATCGAGCACGCAGATTTTCGCGGCGACTCGCTACTGCTTGCCAAACAGGCGGCTGAACGCGCCGATCGGCCGTATGTGGTCTTTTGCGGCGTTCATTTCATGGCCGAAACGGCCGATATTCTGAGCCGGTCGAATCAGACCGTGATTCTGCCCGATCTGGCGGCGGGCTGCTCGATGGCGGATATGGCGGCAATCGAACAAGTGGATCAGTGTTGGGAATCGTTGGGCCGGATTTTGCCGGTCGAAGACACCGTGCTGCCGGTGGCGTATGTCAACTCCGCTGCGGTCCTCAAAGCGTTTTGCGGCGAGCACGGTGGCATTACCTGCACTTCCTCGAATGCGCGCGCGGTGATGGAATGGGCCTGGGCGCGGCGTGAAAAGATTCTCTTCTTTCCCGATGAGCACCTGGGGCGCAACACCGCCAACGCGATGGGAGTGCCACGCGAGCAGATGATTGTGTGGGATCCCTATCTGCCGAACGGGGGGAACACGCGCGATGCGATTCAACGGGCAACGCTGATTCTGTGGAAGGGCCATTGCAGCGTGCACCAGATGTTCCAACCGGCCCACGTGGACTATTTTCGCAGGCAGTACCCGGACGGTATTGTGATCGTCCATCCCGAATGCCACGAGGATGTCGTCAACAAGGCCGATCTTGTCGGCTCGACGGAGTTCATCATCCGCACGGTCCGCTCCGCTCCGCCCGGAACGACCTGGGCCGTCGGCACGGAATTGAACCTGGTCAATCGCCTCAAGCGGGAGCAGGCTGATAAGCGGGTGTTGTTCCTCTCTTCGACCGTCTGCCAGTGCGCCACCATGTTCCGCATCGATGCCCCCCACCTCTGTTGGGCGATGGAAAACCTGGCCGAAGGGCAGGTCGTCAACCGCATCGTCGTGCCGGAAGATGAAAAAGTGTGGGCGAAGGTGGCGCTGGATCGGATGATGAGCATCAGCTAATAGCGGATAGTGAACAGCTCGTCGCTCTCGAAACGCAGCGAGCGGTGTGCAGCGAGTCGCTAGGGCTTGAAGAGTCTTGCTCCAGGTTACGGCAGTTCGACTCGCTTGAGGTCATGGACTACAAGGCGACGCTTAACCTTCCCCAAACCGATTTCCCGATGAAGGCCAACCTGCCTCAACGGGAGCCGGAATTATTGGCCTTGTGGGAGCGGGAGCGGCTCTACGAGCAAATTCAAGAGCGAGGCCGAGGGCGGCCGCGCTACATTCTGCACGACGGGCCGCCCTATGCGAACGGGCGCATCCATATCGGCCATGCCCTGAACAAAATTCTGAAGGACATCATTGTCAAGTCCAAAACCATGGCCGGCTACTACGTTCCCTATGTGCCGGGGTGGGATTGTCACGGCCTTCCGATCGAGCACCAGGTGCTCAAGGAGTTAGGCGAGAAAAAGAAAGACCTGGATGCATCGGCCATCCGCAAGCTCTGCCGGGATTATGCCGAGAAGTATTTCAAGATCCAGCGGGATGAATTCAGGCGGTTGGGTGTGCTGGGCGACTGGGAGCAGCCTTATCTCACGATGGACCCGGCCTACGAGGCGACGGTTCTACGGGAGTTCGGGAAGTTTGTCGCAAAAGGCGGTGTGTACAAAGGGCTCAAGCCCGTGTTCTGGTGCACGCAGGACCAGACGGCGCTGGCGGAAGCCGAAGTCGAATATGAAGACCATGTGTCTCCATCCATCTATGTTCGCTTCCCTATGGTTCTCTCACCGGCCGCGTTGGGCGGAGTTTTTTCAGGAGTTAAGTTCCCATCGGATGTCCGTTCGGTTTCAGTTGTCATCTGGACGACAACACCTTGGACACTTCCGGCCAATCAGGCTGTTTGTCTTCATCCTGACATTGATTATGCTTTTGTGAAAGCGGGCGATGAAGTGCTGGTAATCGCCGAGAAGTTAGTCGATGCGGTTACAGCGGCCTGTGCTATCCCGAAGCATTCAATCATTGGTGTAACAAAGGGACGGGAAGGTTTTGAAGGGCTCGACTGCAAGCGCCCCCTGTCTGAGAAATGTTCTCCAGTTGTTTTGGGAGATTTTGTGACACTGGATCAAGGTACCGGCTGTGTTCATATTGCACCTGGTCATGGGCAAGAGGACTATGAATTGGCACTCAGATATAACTCCCCCCGCTATCGCACTGTCCTTGCTCAGCCACTCGAAGTATTTGTTCCCGTAGATGAAATGGGTCGGTTCACGGATTCGGTCGAGGACTTTGCTGGTCAACATGTGTTCAAGGCCAACTCGGCAATCGTCGAGAAATTGAGATCCACAGGCGTTCTGCTGGGGCATGGAACCCTCACCCATTCCTACCCCCATTGCTGGCGGTGCAAAAATCCGGTCATCTTCCGGGCCACCGAACAGTGGTTCGTGTCGATGGAGCAAACGCCATGGGAAGGGCACAGGGTAATTTCGACAGCTAGTTCAGTGCGGCCTTTCTCCTGGGGGCCAAGTGAAAAGCCTTGGGAGTTGCGGGATGAAGCCTTGAACGAGATTAACCGTGTGAAATGGATTCCCCCCTGGGGCCGTGACCGCATTTATGGAATGATTCTCAATCGTCCAGATTGGTGTCTCTCGCGTCAGCGAGTGTGGGGGGTTCCGATCCCCGGATTTACGTGCCAGGCCTGTAAGAAAGTTCTGGCCGATCCGGCGGTCATCGAACATGTGGCCAAACTGGTCGAGAAGCAGGGCGCTGATGTCTGGTTTCAGAAATCAGCGACCGAGCTCATGCCACCGGGAACCGCATGCCCGGAGTGCGGAGGCAGGGAATTCGAGAAGGAAAAAGACATTCTCGACGTTTGGTTCGAGTCAGGTGTGAGCTACGCCGCGGTACTCAAGCCGCGCGGCTGGTGGCCGGCCGATCTCTATCTCGAAGGGTCCGATCAGCACCGGGGGTGGTTCCACAGCGCATTGTTGGCCGGGGTCGTTACGGACGGCCGCGCGCCTTATAAGTCGGTGCTGACACATGGCTTCGTGGTAGACGGGGCCGGCAAGAAGATGTCCAAGTCCGCTGGTAACGTGGTGGCGCCGCAGGATGTCATCAAGCAGTCCGGTGCGGAGATTCTGCGACTCTGGGTGGCGGCGCAGGATTACCGCGAAGACCTCCGCATCTCGCAGGAAATTCTGAACCATCTGGTCGAAGCCTATCGCAAGATCCGCAACACCTGCCGGTTCCTGTTGAGCAACCTCTACGATTTCGACCCGGTGCAACATCGGGTCCCCTATGAGCAGTTGTCCGAGTTGGATCGGTGGGCGCTCGGGAGGCTCGGCGAACTGATCCCCAGGATCGCGCGCGCCTATGAGGACTTTGAGTTTCACACGATCTTTCACGCGCTGAACAATTTCTGTGCGGTGGATCTGAGCGCTGTCTATCTCGACATCTTGAAAGACCGGCTGTACACGTTCAGAAAAGACTCCCCGCTGCGCCGAGGGGCGCAAACGGTGCTGTTCGACGTGCTCGTGGCGCTGACCAAACTTATGGCGCCGATTCTCAGCTTCACGGCGGAGGAGATCTGGCGCATGTTGCCGGAGACGGCGCGACGGGAAGCTGGTGCCAACAGTGTGCATCTTGCCTCGTTTCCGAAAGCCGATTCCAAATGGAAAGACGAGGCGCTGGCTCAGCGGTGGGAACGGTTGCTGGAGATCAGGACTCGCGTTCAAGCCGAGCTCGAACTGAAACGGCGTGAGAAGGTAATCGGCGCATCCCTTGAAGCCCGAGTCGTCTTAGCGGCGAATCCGGAAGCCTATCGCCTCCTGAAAGAATATGAACAGGACTTGCCGACTCTCTTCATCGTGTCGCAGGTTGAGGTCAAGGAAATGCATCACCCGCTTCAGCACACGGATGTTGTTGTGACGGTAACAAAGGCGGAAGGTGCGAAGTGCGAACGCTGCTGGCATTATCGGCCGGCGGTCGGCACGTTCCCGGACCACCCGACCCTCTGCGACCGCTGCGTTGAGGCGATTCGGTGAACGGCAAGACCCGCTATCTGATCCTAGGCTTGGTCAGCGCGGGCGTTGTCGGCCTGGATCAGGTGACGAAAATGTATATCATGCAGACCATGCGGCTGCATGAGTCGATTCCCATCATCCCCAACCTTTTCAGCCTGACGTACATCAGAAATCCCGGGGCGGCCTTCGGCTTGTTGGCGGGAAGCAGCAGTGCGTTCCGCCTCGTGTTCTTCGGGCTTATGTCCGTCTTGGCGTTGGTACTGCTAGGGACCATTCTGTTCCGCCTTCCCGAACGCGATTGGATGGGGCAATTGAGTATCGCGGGGATTCTTGGGGGCGCGGTCGGCAATCTCCTGGATCGACTGCGTTACGGCGAAGTGATCGATTTTCTGGATTTCTATTACGATGTGTACCACTGGCCTGCCTTCAACATCGCCGATGCCGCCATCAGCGTCGGTGTCGCCTTCCTGATCTTGCACTTTGCCTTGGAGAAAAAGCGGCACGAACCGGCTTTGCAACAAGACCAGTCCTGATCCACACTGGCCATGCGTTCAACCTCGGCCGTCAATCGATTGTTCTCTCAGTCTTCGCCTTGGGCAGGGGCCCAAAACGTGTGCGCGAGGTGCCTGTGGCCCTTCAGTGAAACACCATGAAGACCACCGCACCGAGTGCCAGGCGGTAGTAGGCGAAGACATGCAGGGTATGACGCTGGACGAAAGTCAGGAACGCGGCGATGACTGCCCAAGCGACCCCGAACGACACCGCCAAACCGAGCCCCAGGGCAAGGTAGTCCTGGTTCGAAAATAGGGACTGGGACGCAACCATCTTGTACGCCGTCGCTGCGATCATCGTCGGCAGCGCGAGAAAAAAGGAATATTCAGTTGCCACCTTCCGGTCCAAGCCTGCGAGCAACCCGCCGACGATTGTCGATCCGGATCGAGACATGCCGGGGATCAGCGAAACGCATTGTGCGACGCCGACCCAGAAGGCAGCCCGCACGCCAACATGTTCGAGCTGGGTGACTCGCGCCGGCGAGCGGCGGGCTTCGACGGCGAGGATGACGAAGCCGCCGACGATGAGCGAGGTCGCGACAGTCTGCGGGGTAAAGAGGTAGGTTTCGATCCAGCGGTGTGCCAGAAATCCGACCAACGCGGCGGGCAGGAAGGCGATGGCCAAGCCGATCAGAAACCACAGGTGGCGGTGCGCTTCGGCCGAGCGCTGCAAGGTCGACCAGCCACCGTGCGCCTTCAGCATCTCCCACAGCATCGCCTGCTCTTCCCCGGCCTGGATGAAAAGCTTGACGATCTTGCGGCGTTCATAGGCGAGCACTGCCAGGATCGATCCCAACTGAATCGACACTTCCACGCTTGCCGCGATTGCACCGGTGAAGCCGAGGGCATGACCGATCAGGATGAGGTGGCCGGTTGAGGAAACTGGCAGAAATTCCGTCAGGCCTTCCACCAACCCTAGGATAATGGCCAGTTCAGGATTCCATTGGTTCATAGTTCTCTCTCGGAGTTGCAATGCTCGACGCGGGGCGGCGGCCCCGGCGCATGATCACAGAGAGCTGGCGATCAGTCAAGCCGCGACGGATTTCAAACGGAACGCTAGCATACGTCGCGTGTGTTTGCGCGAATCGAATGGTAAGCCAGCAAATATATTGACAAAGTGAACCCGATGGACTACACACAATAAACACTGTGATCTCACCCGGTTTTATCCCCTGTAGCGTCGTGTCTCGGAGGTTAACCGTTTTCATGTTCGCGGTTCTGAGGCAGGAAGGCACGGGTGGGCGCAAACGAGACGTCAGAAGAGGAGGTTGTGCATGAAGAAGTATCTGACGATGGGGGTAGCCCTGCTGAGCGCCGTGACTGCGGCAGGCTGTGTGAGCAACAGCAAGTACAAGGCCGCTTTGGCTGAGGTCGACGCCGCGAAGACGGAGCTTGAGAAGACGCGAACGCAAAAAAACGCCCTTGAACAGCAAGTCAAAACCCTCAAGGAGCTGAACGTCAAATTCAGCAATGAAGCGCAGGCGGCTCGGGATGAATTGCAGCGCATCGAACACGCGCGCGACAAGGAACGCAGCGACATTACGGCGCGGCTGAAGGAATTGGAGGACAAGCAGAAACAGCTGGCGGCTCAGAACCGCAGCCTTCGCCAAGAATATGAAGATGTCAGGCGGCACAATGAAACGCTGAAGTCGCTGGTCGCCCGATACCAGAAAGAGCTCAAAGAGCGTCAACGGACCGCACCGCCCGCGCCGTCATCGACGCCGATAGTCCCCGCTCCGGGCCCGTTGCCGGTTCCCGGTGCGGCCGTGCCTGGCGGTGCATCGACTCCCGCGGCAGCGCCCGCGCCTCCTCAGCCAAGTGTGGCACCGATGAACATCAATACTGCGTCGGCCGGCGACATGGTCCTGTTCCTCGGCTTGACAAAAGAGATGGCCGACCGCATCGTCAGCAATCGGCCGTACCGGATCAAGGGAGAGCTGGTGGCCAAGAACGTGCTGCCCAAAGAAACCTTCGACATGATCAAGGACCGTATTACAGTGACGCCGTAGGGTTTCCCCGGGGGAGGGGCAGAACGGCCGTTCGCCGGGAGGCGAACGGCCGTTCTTGTTTGGGCCCGCTCTGAGAAGGCAGGAGCGGGTGAGCCGAAGGCTTAAGAGAAAACGGCTTCGGGCACACCTACGGTGGGGACATCTCTGTCCGATGGATGATTCCCCCTGGCCCTCCTGGTACAATGCCTGGGCAGTTGCCAGGTGTGGAGCCACATTGGCCAGAACATGAGGAAAATCGTCTGGGGCATCGGAACCCTCGTGGTTGCGTTGGCCATCGGGGGGTACGTCTTTTTTAGCGGCGAACGCCGGCCGCCAATCCAGTACCGGACCGTGCCGGTGGAACGCGGCTCCGTCGTCTCGGTCGTCACTGCCACAGGCACCATCAATCCCGTCGTGTTGGTCCAAGTCGGGACGCAGGTCTCTGGCATGATCAAGAGCCTGCATGCCGACTTCAATTCACGAGTGAAAGCTGGCGACGTCGTCGCTGTCATCGATCCGGCACCGTTCAAAGCCCGTCGCGATCAGGCCGCCAGCAACTTGGAAATGGCCAAGGCGAACGTGGCCCGCGCCCGCGCGGACGTAGCCCAGCGCAAGCGCGAGCTGGATCGGGTGAAATCGCTGATCGCGCAACAGTTTGTGTCGCAGAACGATGTCGACCTGGCGCGGACGAACTACGAGAGCGCCTTGGCGCAGTTGAAGCTCGCCGAAGCACAGGTCAAACAGGCAGAGGCCGCGCTCAACGCGGCGGAACTGGATCTCAAATACACCGTCATCCGGTCTCCGGTGAACGGCATCGTTGTCGCTCGAAACGTCGAAGTGGGCCAGACCGTTGCCGCCAGCTTCGCCACGCCCAACCTCTTCCTAATCGCCTTGGATTTGACCCAGATGCAGGTCGACACCAACGTCAGCGAATCGGACATCGGCGGGATTACCGAGGGCAAGGAGGCGACGTTCACCGTGGATGCCTATCCCGGGGAGCAATTCCGGGGGGTGATCAAACAGGTGCGCCTGGCGCCCATCAACGTCCAAAACGTCGTCACGTACAACGTCGTGGTGGGCGTAGACAATCAAGATCTTCGGCTGAAGCCGGGGATGACCGCTAATGTCACGATCGTGGTGGCCAAAAGAGACCAGGTCTTGAAGGTGCCGAACGCGGCCCTGCGCTTTACGCCACCCAAGGGCGATCCGAATACGGGGCAGTCATCGGAAGCCCGGGCGGCAAGAAACGGCGGCGGGGTTGGACAGAGCCAGTCGACACTGCACGCCGAGAACGGACCGGTCAAGACGGTGTGGCGGCTGGGAAGTTCCGGCGAACCGGAGCCGGTCACCGTCCAAACCGGCATTTCCGATGGAATGGCCACGGAAGTGATTGCGGGCGGACTCAGCGAAGGCGACCAGGTCATCGTCGGCCTTGAATTACCGCGCAGCGAACGAGCCCCCCATCAACTGCCGCCCGGATTTGGCGCGGGCCAACGGCGCGGGCGCGATCGGGGGTTGTAGTTGCCTTGCTTGGAAGGCTCATTCCGAATGCTAAATGCTAGGGTATGACACAGGGCGTAGGTAGGATGGTATGGGCGCCTTGATCGTGTGCGAGAACCTCTGGAAGATCTATCGCGTCGGCGATGTGGAGATCCAGGCGCTCCGTGGGATCGATCTGACTATCAACCGCGGCGAGTTCGTGGCGGTGATGGGCGCATCCGGATCGGGCAAGTCCACCCTCATGAACATCCTGGGGTGCCTCGATCAACCCACCCGCGGGCGCTATTGGCTGGACGGGGTCGAGGTCGGCACACTCGGACCGGACGCGCTGGCCGAGATCCGCAACCGGCAGATCGGCTTCGTCTTTCAGAATTTCAATCTCATCCCGCGAACCAGCGCTCTCGAGAACGCGCAGTTGCCCTTGTTCTATCGCGGTCTGTCCTTGAAAGAGCAACGCGCGCTCGCCGCGGCGGCTTTGGCGCGCGTCGGGTTGTCCGGGAGAGAACATCATTACCCCACCCAACTGTCCGGCGGGCAGCAGCAACGCGTCGCCATCGCCCGTGCGCTGGTGTCCTCGCCGTCGATCCTGCTGGCCGATGAACCGACAGGCAACCTGGACACCGAGTCCAGTCGGGAGATCATGGGGATCCTGGAACGATTGAACCGAGAAGATCATCTCACCATCATCCTGGTCACGCACGAACCGGACATCGCTTCCTATGCATCGCGCGAACTTGTCATGAAAGACGGGCGGATCATCAGCGACCGGCGGGCTGGTGTCCTATCCGCCTCCGCCGCAGGGAGACCCGGAACCTGATGTCGACGTTCGTCTGGTTGACCGTCGTCACGGCCTTGCGCATTCTCGGCCGCAACCGGATGCGGGCCGGCTTGACGATGCTGGGCATCGTGATCGGCGTCGCAGCAGTGATCGCCATGGTCAGCATCGGCCAGGGCGCGCGCGCCGCGGTACGCGCGCAGGTGGCCAGTATGGGCACCAACGTGATCATCATCCTGCCCGGCGCGACGACGGTGGGCGGCGTGCGCGGGGGACAAGGTGCGGCGGTGACGTTGACCGTCGCGGATGCCCTGGAGCTGAAAAAGCGGGTTCCACTGCTGCGGGAAACGGCCTGGGCCAAGCGCGACGTGATGCAGATCGTCAACGGCAATAAGAACTGGAACGGCCCGGTGAACGGGATCTCCCCGGGCTATCTGACGATCCGAGACTGGTCGTTTGTCAGCGGCGGTCCCATTACGCAGACCGATATGGATACCGCTGCGCGGGTCGCCTTGGTTGGACAGACGGTAGTCGAAAATTTGTTCGATCCCGGTGAGGAGCCGGTTGGTGCGACGATCCGGATCAAAAACGTGCCGTTCCGCGTCATCGGCGTACTCGCGCCCAAGGGACAATCCGCGCAGGGTTCGGATCAGGATGACATCGTCTTTATTCCGTTTACCACAGCCGAGCGCAAGGTCTTCGGGACGATGTTTCTGGGTTCCGTCGGGGCCCTGTTCGCATCGACGGATCGGGCTGAAGATTTGCCACAGGCGGTCGAGCAGATCCGCGAGGTCTTGCGTGCACGCCATCGTCTGCAGCCTGACCAGCCTGACGATTTCACGGTCCGGACGCAGGTGGATATTGGCAGGGTGCAGGAAGGGATCAGCCAGACCTTGACGGTCATGCTTTTTGCGATCGCCTCGGTGTCGTTGCTGGTTGGTGGGATCGGCATCATGAACATTCTACTGGTTTCCGTGACCGAGCGGACGCGTGAGATCGGGGTTCGCATGGCGGTGGGTGCCAAGCGGCGGCACATTCTCGTTCAGTTTTTGATCGAAGCCGTGACGTTGAGTCTGGCCGGCGGCGCGGTCGGGATCTTGCTCGGAGTCGTCGGGGCCCGGCTCACGACCGTCGTCGCTGGCTGGCCGACGATCATCTCGACCGAGTCGGTGGCGGTGGGGTTCCTGTTCTCGCTGGCCGTCGGACTGTTCTTCGGCCTCTATCCTGCCAACAAAGCCGCGCGCCTGAATCCAATCGATGCGCTGCGATATGAATGAGGGCGCTGTTCAGCGAGGGGATCTTTAAGCAGAGAATAACGGTCATGGTCCGGGTCACCGCCAGAGAGCTTATCCGAGTCGGTATCGAAGGCACGATTCGCCATCCTTTTCGGTCCTTGCTCAGCATCGCGAGTCTGGGTCTCGGGGTCGGCGCCGTGTTGATCACGATCGCGATCGGCAGCGGGGCGAAGGCGACGGCGGTAGACCAGCTTCTCGCAATCGGTAAAAACGCCATCTTCGTCAATCCTGGTGCGCCGATGGTTCATGGGATTCGGCGGACCTCCGCAATTTCCACCACATTGACGGTCGCGGATGGACAGGCGTTGCAGGAGGCCATTCCGCTGTTACAGTCGATTTGCTGGACGGTCGGAGAGACGGTGCAAGCGATCCACGGGCCTCGGAATTGGAGAACGCGCGTCGTCGGCATTACTCCCAGTTGCCTGGAGATCCGCAATTGGTCTTTTCTCGCGGGCAGGCCTTTCGAAGAGGAGGATCTCGTAGGCAACAAGTCGGTGGCCATCATCGGCCGGACCGTTCTCCGTAATCTTTTTGAGGTCGGAGAAGAGGCGGTGGCCGCACAGATACGGCTGTCTAAACACCTCGTCACGTCTCAGGGATTGACGACGGGAACGGGAGAAGGGAGCCGGATCAAGATGGGCTGCGTTCCGTCCCTTCCGCTGCTCGTGCCAAATTCCCGCGCTAGGGAATCGGGGGACAGAGCGAGCGAGGCGTCATGTGTCTCGGGTGGTTTCTCGCAGTCCTGCTCAGGACAAGGGGGGCTTTCGTTATATGAACCGTTACAGAGATCCTGGTGGCGCAATGATGTCGAGCCTGTACCGTCCCATTGCTCAGCTCCCACGTGGACCTTCGAGATTGTCGGAGTCTTGGCACCGAAAGGGGTGAATGCTTTTGGCTACGATTTGGATGACGTGATCTATGTCCCGTTTTCGACCGCGTTGCATAGGATCAAGGGCCGTGTGTTCACGGAGCCGGTAGAGGCGATTTTGGCGTCCACACGCCGACGGGAAGAAATTGTGCCTGCGATTGGACAAATCCGATCCCTGTTACGGGAGCGTCACGGCAAGGGACCCGAACAGTCGGACGATTTTACGATTCGAACGGACGTCGAGATGAGCGGTGTTAGTCAGGCGGCGGATGCCGAATTGACCAAAATGTTGGTGGCCGTTGCTGCCGTCTCGTTATTGGGAGCTGGGGTCGGGATTATGAACATGCTCCTGGTTTCCGTGACCGAGCGGACGCGGGAGATCGGGGTTCGCATGGCGGTGGGTGCCAAGCGGCAGCACATTCTCGTTCAGTTTTTGATCGAAGCTGTGTTCTTGAGCCTGATCGGCGGGCTCTTGGGCATTGCACTCGGAGCCGCAGGGGCCCGTCTCACTACGGTGGCGGCGGGCTGGCCGACGATCATCTCGACTGAGTCGGTGGTAGTGGCGTTTCTGTTCTCGCTGGCCGTCGGACTGTTCTTCGGCCTCTATCCCGCCAACAAAGCCGCGCGCCTCAATCCGATCGAAGCGCTGCGATACGAATGAAGCTCCGTGGTGTAAGCCGGGGGCTTCTGGCGGCTGCCTCCAGTCCTGTACGGGGGAGCTGGCGCAAGCAGATCAAGTCGAGGCCGCCACAGGTGACAGGACAATCTCGATTCGGGGATTCAGCTTGTCGAGGTCCTTGTACAGATGCGTCTCGACGATCCGGTTGTCGTTGATGCCCAATCCTTCGCACAGGGCGTCCTGCGCGATCTTGAGGCCTCCATCCACATCTCGGCGCAGTCGGGATGTGAAATAGAACCGGATCGACAGGGCCAGATCCTCCGCTCGCAGGGTCTTGAGCAAGGCGTATCGGTGCGGAGAGTTGGCCAGCGCAAGGGTGAGTTGTTGTCCGACCAGCGTCTTATACGCTCTCCCGGCGGCAGAGAGCAGGCGGCGTCCGTTGACTGTGGCATATTGATGGTTGACGCTGGGCGGGATCGGCAAGGTCAAGGAGAGGCGGTCAGCGGCTACAACAGCGAAGGGATGGGGCGTCCCACCAACGACCGGGTGGACGGCGCGGGGCTGGCCGGCGTTCGGTATCGCTGTCGGCGTAATCGGCTCTCTGGACTCGACGCCCAGTTTTGCCGGACACCGATACGAGGTCAGGCGGAGGGAAAGCGGCAAGCGCGAACGTTGGCGGCCTAGTGGAATCGGCACGATGGTCGCTTAGAGTAGATTGAGAATCTTGGACAGGTGCTGTTCGTATCGGTCTTCGGTTTTGCTCAGATAACGTCGCCACTCGGCGGGGTTCCAAATCTCCATCCGATGGTACAGCCCGACCAGTACGATCTCCTGATCCTCGTCCACGGGAATGAGCTTCCGGAGTCGGCCGGGAATTAGAATACGTCCTGCCTTATCGATCTCAGAGGTCCCGGCCTCCGAGACAATACAGTGCATGAAAAGACGGCTTTGGTCCTCGTCGAGCGCAGCTTTGGTCCGCTCCAGCACCTTTTCCCACTCGCCTACCGAGTAGAGCCAGAGCGACTGCTCGGGCCCTTTGAGAAAGACCACGCTGTTGCCTTGTGCCTCGACCTGTTCGCGGAGGGGCGAGGGGACAATGAATCGGCCCTTTTCATCGACTTTACAGAGGTATTCGCCTGCAAACATGGTCGCGCTCATCAGGTGTCACGTCCGGGTTTCGTCGGCCCGCTGTCGGATCCATCGTTCAAGGTCGGCTCGCACGAGCCGCCACTCTTTTCCCAGTTTGAAAGCCGGCAGGTGGTGATTCCGGATATAGCGATAGAGCGTACGGGGGGTGATCTTGAGGTAGCGGCACGTCTCTGCCACGGTCAACAATTCGTTCTGGGTCTTTGGAGGCATGGAGTCTCACGCGGCGAAAAAACTCCTCCCTCCCCGAACGACGAACCAGGCGCGATCGTAGTCTCACTGCTGTCTGAAGTCAAGCGATTATTGCGGACAATGCCTATTAATCGATGTCAGTGGTGTCTGATTCCGTCAGGTCGTTGCTGGTCTCTTCCAGAGCTTCGTCCAGCTCATCGCCAAAGTCCTCGCCCATCTCCTGCCCCATTTTCTTCATGAACCTTGCCATGCTCTGCGGGTCGTTTTCGTCCAGGTCGCCGAAGTTGCTGGGATCCGCCAGCGATTCGAGGCGGGCTTCTTCCGATTTGGGCGCGGCGAAGCGGGACATGAGCCGCTCAACGTTCATGCTCCGACAGTGCTTGCACGAAATCGGCGATGGATTGCTGATGCTCAGTACCAGGTGGCTGCTGTGTTTGCCACAATCGCGGCAGCGGTATTCGTAGATCGGCATGGTCAGTTCGGGATCGGCGCCGGCGAGGGAAGGTTCGCTTCCGTGCGGGCCGAGAGCAGATCTGGACTTACCGCCCGCGCCAGCGTCAGCGCAAAGACATCGCCTGCGCCGGCCTTCCTCAACGCTTTGGCGCACTCGTTGATGGTCGTTCCAGTTGTCCACACGTCATCGATCAGCAACACGCGTTTGCCCGCGACCTCTTTCGGACGGCGTACCTGAAAGGCCCGCCGCAGGTTCTTGAGGCGTGCTGATCGCCGGAGCCTCGTCTGCGCTTCCGTTGCCCGGATGCGGACCAGGTTTGTGAAGGATAGAGGGATCCGCCACCGTCGGCTCAGGCGGTCAGCCAGGAGTAGCGACTGGTTGAATTCCCGTTCGCGCAATCGCGTCGAATGGAGCGGCACCGGCATGACGAGATCGAAGACCGCCTTCTCTGGCGTGGCGCGGATCAGCAACTCGGCCAGGGCGTCTGCCAGCGCAACCTTGCCGCTGTATTTAAACAGGCGGATGGCTTCCTGGAGCGGTGGAATATAAGGGTAGAGCGACCAGGCTTCGGTGTACGCCGGTTTGGTTTTGCGGCAGGCGCCACAGAGATGGGCTGGACTGTGAAGCAAGGAGACGGCGGACGGAAACGGTTGATGACAACGTGGACAAGAAGGGCCGGAGAACGGTTCGATCGCCGACCAGCAGCGTCGGCAGAAAAACGGGACCGGATCGTCGGTGAGCGCTGTCTGGCAGACCGCACACTCGACTGGAAGGAGGGTATTGAGGGTGCGCCTGGCCCAGGCCGAGAACATCCAAGCCACGCGACACCAGGCAGAATCCTGTTCGGTGGTGGTCATAAACATCTGCATCGGGCTGCGGCCGTTCTTCTAAGACAATCGCTGTGTTCTGTCAAGGTTGTGGCCCTGCAAGACGTTGTGTTATACGAGGGCGGAGAGCGAGCACGCACATGGTCACGCTGATGCATGTCTCCAAAGAGTACCGTCGTGGCGACACAAAGGTCTGGGCGCTGCGAGACGTCACGCTCGAAATCGGGCGCGGAGAGTTCTGTGCCTTCGTCGGGCCGAGCGGGTGCGGCAAGACCACGCTGCTGAATCTCGTGGGAGGCTTGGATCTCCCCACGTCGGGCGAGATCATCATCGATGGCCGATCGACTTCCGGATTCACCAGCGACGAGTGGACAAGGCTGCGTCGTGACCTCATCGGGGTCGTTTTCCAGGCCTTCCATCTCATCCCGGGCCTGACCGCGGCGGAGAACGTCGCGCTGCCCCTTTTGCTGAAAGGAGAAAGCGGAGCGCAGGTGCGGAAGCGGGTGGATGAGATGCTGGAGTTAGTCGGCATGCGCGGGCGGGAACGACACCGGCCGGCGGAACTGTCGGGAGGCGAGCAGCAGCGCCTCGCGATTGCCCGCGCTCTGGTCAACCGGCCGAGCTTGGTGCTGGCCGATGAGCCGACCGGTAATCTCGATTCCCAAAACGGGGTGGAGATCATCGCCTTGTTGCGATCGTTGCCGCAACAATTCGGCCACACTGTCCTGTTGGTGACCCACAGCGCGACGGCGGCCCAGGAAGCCGACTACGTGTGGCACATGTGTGATGGACAACTGACGTGCCGGACGGCTCCCCAGCTTGTCGCGCAAAACGTGTGAGTCGATGGATTTGTCCGTCACCATAGCCGGTGTACGAATTCCCAGTTGCTTCATGAACGCTTCGGGCGCGCGCTGTGTGACGCGGGAGGAGCTGGAAGCGTTGGGGCACTCCCGCTCTGGTGCAATCGTGACGAAGTCCATGACGCTGGAGCCGCGGCAGGGCAATCCTGAACCACGCTACTATGGGTTTCCTGGGGGCTCGATCAATTCCATGGGCCTGCCCAACCTCGGCTATCGTGCCTATGCGGACCTCATCCCCTCTCTGCGTCGATTCGGCAAGCCGGTCATCGCCAGCGTGGCCGGGCTGTGCGAGGACGACTTCGTGACGATTGCCGCCGCCATCGACAAAAGCGGACCGGATCTGATTGAAGTCAACCTCTCCTGTCCCAATCTTCCCGGCAAACCACAGATTGGCTACGATCCGGAGGCGTGCGAACGGCTTATCCGAAGGGTGCGGCGGGTGGTCACGGTGCCGATGGGTGTCAAGCTGCCTCCCTATTTCGATCCGGTCCATCACGACGTCATGGCACAGGTGATCGGTCGGACCGGTGTGGACTTTCTCTCGCTGATCAATTCCATTGGCAACGGACTGGTCGTCGATCCGGAACGGGAGACCCCGGTCATCAAGCCGAAGGGCGGGTTCGGCGGGTTGGGCGGCCCGGTGATCAAACCGGTGGCGCTAGCGAACGTGCGGGCGTTCTGGATTCGATTCGAGGGTAGGCTGCCGATCATCGGAACCGGGGGGGTGACGACCGGTATCGATGCGTTCGAGCATCTCCTGTGCGGTGCGTCAGCGGTCCAGATCGGGACGGTTTTAGTCGAGGAAGGATTAGGGGTGTTCGAGCGGCTGGAGCGAGAGCTGGCGGCGGTCCTGGAGAAAAAGGGTTACGCGTCACCGGCGGCCTGCCGCGGCAAGTTGAAAGAATTGTGAACGTTTATCTGAACGCGAAGTTCTTCGGGAGGAGCCCGTGGAGCAGAGCCTGACGAAGCAGTTGCGCCACGTTGCGCACCTTCAGGCGCCGCATCAGATTGAAACGGTGGACTTCCACCGTTCGGACGCTGATCGCGAGCTGAGAGGCGATCTCTCGGTTCGTCATCCCTTGCGCTACGAAACGCAGAATTTGCTTTTGGCGAGGCGTGAGCCCACCACTTCGTCCGGCTTTTTTCGCTGCCCGGGGTCTACCCGCTTTTTTAGTCTTGGCAGGTCTAGCCATAGCCGCCTCCCGTTGGTCGATTTTTATTATTCAGTCTAACAGAGGCCGGACGGTCTGTAAATAAATCCACCGTAGAATTTCCCAAGGGAGAGTACAAGACCGCCCCCGCCTCCATCGCAGTTGAGCCTTGTGGTGGATATGGGACCTGTGCGGAGTCGGCTCGAAGCCCTGTTGCTGCTGGGGAAGGGACATGTTGTCGAACGGCCGGTCAGGTCCCTCTTGACCATCGCGGGCGTGGCCCTCGGCGTCTCGGCGTCGGTGGCAGTCAGGACGGCGAACGTGGATGTCCTGAAGTCGTTTCAGGATGCTGTCATGACTGTGGCCGGGTCTGCGACACTGCAGGTGTCAGGCGGAGAATTGGGACTGGATGAAACAGTGATCGCCGTCGTTCGCGAGCACCCGGACGTCGTGTCGGCGTCCCCGGTCATCGAGCAAGGGGCGCGCGTGGCGTCGGGCCCGCATCGCGGCCAATCCTTTGTGGTGTTGGGGCTGGATCTGTTAGAAGCGGCCGAGTTGAAGTCGTTTCAAGTGCGAAGCGAGGGAATCGGGGAACAGTCTCTGGATGATATGCTTTCCGCGAGGGCGCTGTTTGTCGGGCGCCGACTGGCGGCAGAGTTGTGTCTGACCGAGGGAAGCGAGCTGAGCCTCCTCGTGGGCAACCGCTTGCGCCGAGTTACCGTCGAAGGACTCATCGAATCGCCGTCGGGGGGGCCCTCGGTCTGGGAAGATTTGGCGGTGATGGACATCGCCGCGGCGCAGACGCTCTTCGGGATGGTCGGACGCCTGGACCGAATCGACGTGGTCACTGAGCCGAACCGGCCAATCGAGGACATTCAAGGCGCATTGCAAGCCGCGGTGTCGCCATCCATTGTCGTGGAGCGACCAGCTCAACGGAGCCGGCAAGTGGAAGAAATGGTCCGCGCGTTCCAACTGAACCTGGGCGTCCTCAGCGGCGTGGGACTCTTGGTAGGGATGTTCCTCATCTACAATACCGTATCGTTCACGGTGGCCCAGCGCCGCCGAGAAATCGGCGTCTTCCGGGTGCTGGGGATGTCCGCGCGGACGGTAGCCAGCCTATTTCTCCTGGAAGCGGCGGCTCTCGGGATCGCCGGTGGCTTGCTCGGCGGTGTCCTCGGTTTGGCGCTAGCCAAGGGGCTTGTGGCGTTGCTGAGCCGGACGATGTCCGACCTCTATGTGACGGTCGTGGGAATCGGCGATCGTGCCGAGGGCGGGGTGAGTGCGATCCTGGACGTGTTGGCGGAAGGGGCGTTGATCGGGGGACTCGTCTCGATGGTGGGGGCGCTGGGACCGAGCCTAGACGCCAGCCGGACGGTGCCGGTGCTTGCATTGGCGCCGGGAAGCTACGAAGCGAACCGGCAACTGCGCATGCGCACTGTAGCGAAAATTGGGGTCGTGCTCCTGGTTGTCTCAGGGCTGCTGGCCATGCCCGGACCAATCTCAGAGCTGCCTGTCTTCGGGTATCTGTCGACGTTGTGCTTGTTGGTCGGCCTGTCATGTCTGGCACCGCTGCTAATCCACGGGATCTGGGCCTTGACCCGTCGCCGCCGGAGACGGGCCGATCTGTCAGCCTCCGGCGCGCTTTGGGCGATCGCGGCGGAGCAGATGGCGCGCTCCCCGGGCCGCAACGGCGTCACCGTGTCCGCGCTGATGATCGGTCTGGCCATCATGGTCGGAGTCGGAATCATGGTCCGCAGCTTTCGTCACACGGTCGAAATCTGGATCAACGAGACGGTCATGGCTGATCTGGTGCTGGCGCCAAGCCTCTGGTTGCGCGGAACCCAGCACGGGATGCTGGACAGGCGCCTTCCCCGTGAGTGGGAGGCGCTTGTGGCATCGGTTCCAGGCGTGGCGGCGGTGGACGCCTACCGTGACCTGCGGATCGACATTCAGGGCCGGTCGGCGGCGCTGGTCTCGCGCGATTTGCGGCTTCATGCCGAACGGAGCCGATATCTGTTTGTCTCAGGAGACTCCGCCGCGATTCTCCGGCGCGCAGCCGCCGAAGACGGCATCATCCTTTCGGAAGTTCTGGCCGGGCGCCTCGGAGTGCAAGAGGGGGACACGCTAACGCTGATGACGCCATCCGGCGAGAGACGTTTCACGATCATGGGCGTGTTCTACGACTATGCCACCGATGGCGGCAAGGTCGTGATGGATCAGAGTCTCTACCGGCGGCTCTGGAGAGACGACGATGTCACAGTGTTCCCTGTGTATCTGGAGCCAGATGCGAAGCTCGAGACGGTGCGGAGAGCCATCGCACAAAAGCTGGCGGCGGAGTCACCGGCCTATGCTCCTCCCGCACTTGTCAGCAACGCCGAGCTCAAGCGCGAAATTTTGGACATCTTTGATCGGACCTTTCTGCTGACCTATGCGCTGGAGGCGATCTCGGTGATCATCGCCGTCCTGGGTATCGTGAACACGTTGCTTACGTCCGTACTGGAGCGGCAGCGGGAGTTGGCGACGCTCCGGGCGATCGGCGCCGGCGACCGGCAGATCCACCGCTTGGTGCTGTGGGAGGCGGGATATCTGGGCGTGCTGGGCGCCGCCCTCGGCCTGGTCGGAGGTGTTCTGCTCTCTCGGCTGCTGATCAACGTGATCAACAAACAGTCGTTCGGGTGGACGATCCAACCCACGCTGCCGATTGGCATTCTGATCGAAGCGGTGGCACTGGCCTGGGCGGCTGCCCTCCTCGCTGGCTACATCCCGGCTCGCTGGGCGAGCAAGCAACCGATCGTGGAAGGGCTGCGGTACGAATAGGCATGGAGTGTGACAGGAGTGGGGTGTTCTCTGAAGGGATTGCTGAAAGGCAAAGCTCGCTTAGGGGTCCTTATCAGAAAAGGGTCTGGCCCCTTTTCGCGGGCGGTTAAAAAGACTCCCGACCCCTTTTATTCTGTCCTTCCATGCGTGACTATTCAATTGACACCTGCAGGCAAGATGCTATGTTTGTGACCATAGATGGCGATGAATCGAAAAAGGAGTGTGGAGTGCAAAACAGAGGGTATGCCAGCCTGAGACCAGGATTCTTTACGGAAATCGCCAGGAGAGGCATCCGATTTAGATTGCGCGATTCATGTGGAGCCTATGTGGCAGAGTTCACTGGATATAGACTTTCGGCGCAATTGAGCGACGTCGAGGGAGATGCGGGTTTACCGAGATTGGGTCTCGTCTTCAGAAATTCTCCAGAAATTCTCCGGTCTATGGATTGAAGGTTGGGTACTGTCTGGACGACCTGAAAATTTCGGAGGCGAAGTGGAGGGTATACAGCGCTCTCTTTCTCAAACAGCACCACTTCACGATGAACGGTTCAGGCGGAAAACGAACCGCTATTATTTTCCCGGTGATCGTCTCCGGGGCCCGCGGCGGCCTTTAACGTGATGTGCCGTTATCACGGTGAGTTCGTTCAGCCCTATGCAGGGGGCGGATTCAGTCTCTTCTGACGGAGGGCGCTGCGATCCGACCGGGTTTGAATGGTTGGGTGGGAATACGGGGGCTTGACGAAGCCCATCGCCGCCTTCGGAGATTACAAGTTCAGCCAGGCGAGCTTTCTTCCCTTCGAAGTTAAAACCAATACAGCGCTCACTTTGTAGTGTTTGGAATCGGGTACCACTTCTGACGCACATCCGGATTAAGAATGCGCAATCGTCTTGCATGGCTCCTGGCGCTAGCAGTCGGGTGTCTGGTTGTAACTCTGCTGGTCAGGGTCCATGACTCTGACCATAGTAGGCCGGCAGCGCGTCAGGAGAAGCTCAACCCTCCGGTCTTTGGGTGCCTCTCCGTTCCTGATTGGGAGTGGATGCAAGCGCTGATTTCGGCGTCGGTCAGTCAGGCGGTGGTCTGTCTTTTAGAGTCCGGTTCGGTGGTGGTGACAAAGAGATCGCCTGTACTTTCTGGACGAAAGGAAGGTGGTCAAGAAGGAGGCACCAAATGGCTGGTCGAGGTCGCCACAGGCGCAGAAGAACAACTGAAAAGGATTGGGGTGTCGACGGAGTTGCCTCCCGAATCGCTGATCCTGTCGCCAGGATTTCTGTCCGTCGTTGCGCTTCTTCTGGTGGGCTATGTCTACTTTCTTGTCAAGAAACCATGATCGGTTTCGGCGTGCATCAGCGTGGGAGGTGCTTACGAGGTTTCGGGTCGGTGGGTCGTTGCCGGTTCTTCACCAGTGCGGGCTCGACTGGACTGCACCTCGATCTCGAACCCCAGATCGGCGATCATCTGCCACACCTCGGGGGCCGGTTGACCGGGGGTGGTGAGGTAGCCGTCCACGAACAGTGAGTCAGCGGGGTAGAGCGCAAGCGGCTGAAGGCTGCGAAGATTGAATTCCCGTCCGCCGGCGATCCGGATTTCCGTCCGCGGGTGAAGGAACCGGAAGAGGCATAGCACTTTCAGACAGCGCTGCGGCGTCAGGTTCTTGCAGTGCTCCAATGGTGTGCCGGGGACAGGGTGCAGGGTGTTCAGCGGGATGGAGTCCGGCTGAACGTCACGCAGCGCCACGGCCAGATCGATGATGTCGTCGTCCCGTTCCCCCATGCCGATGATGCCGCCTGAGCAGATTTCGAGGCCAGCAGTGCGGGCGTGTCTGATCGTCGCCAACCGGTCTTGGAATGTGTGGGTGGTGCAGATCGAGGGATGATAGGCCTCACTCGTGTTCAGATTGTGATTGATCCGATCCACGCCGGCGGCCTTGAGTGTCCGGGCCTGCTCTTCATTCAACAATCCTAGCGAACAGCAGATCTGAATGGGAATCGCCTGCTTGATGGCCTTCACTGCGTCCGCGATCTCGGCAATCTCCCGATCCAGCGGACTCCGCCCGCTGATCACGATGCAATATCGTTGGGCCTTTCCCGCCGCCGCCCGCTTTGCACCTTCGACCATCCGTTCCCTCGGCAACAGCCCGTACCGTTCGATCGCGGCGGTTGAGATCGAGGACTGCGAACAGTAATGGCAGTCCTCCTGACAGGCGCCGCTCTTGGCGTTCAGCAACATTTGCAGCCGGACGGTCTTGCCGAAATAACGTTCGCGGACGCGAAAGGCGGCCTGAAGCAGGGGGAGCAGTTCCTCGTCGGGAGTCTGCAAGACGGTTCGGCATTCCTCCCGTGTGAGCATTTCGTCCCGCAGGGCTTTCTCGGCCAAAATGTTAAAGTCGGGCATCGTTGTCTCCACGTGGATGAGGATCAGGATAAACGGGCAGGGCCAACCTACACGGTTTCGAAGGGCGATGCAATGCTTTGATAGGGCACGGCGCGGAGGTTAGGTACCAGGTGGTCCTGATTGGCGCCAGATTTGCCGGTGTCCACCCACGGCAAGGCGGCATAGGTATTCCACAGCCCGCAGCGGCGACAGCGGCCGGACCATTCAACGATCGCGTGCTGGCAATGGGTACAGACATAGGGGACGACCACACGCTTCTTAAACCCCAGCGCCTTTTTCAGTTCTGCCACGGCCTGCAGCACGTGCTGTTTGCGCAAATAGAGGTTGGCCATGATCTTGTGATAGTCGATCATCTGATCCTGCGGTCCTTCGATCGTCGAAAGCACATCATAGGCTTCGTCCACCATCTCCAGCCGGTAGTAAAGCTTGCCCAGATAGAACTGCAGCACCGGGTTGTGCGGGTCCTGCTGGAGAGCTTCCTGATAGACGCGGATGATCTCGGCCGGCTCGCCCAGGTCCAGGTACAGTTCTTCGAGTCGGTGGAGGATGATGACGTTTTTGGTCTTGGCGTAGACCTTCTTGAGGATCTCAACGGCGTTCTTGACCTTGCCTTCGCGGACGAGAATTTCGCCCAAGCCGATATAAGCGGGTAGAAACCCTCGGTCTTTCTTGATGGCACCGCGGAAGTAGCGACGTGCCTTTTCCGGGTGGCCGCGTTCGAGCAGTTGGCGTCCAACCTCGTACATGCAGCCGACCAAGAGGTTGGTCTCCGCGCGCCTGTCGGACTCCGAGAGGTTGGCCTTCAGCAGGCGGTGCTGGATTTCGAGCGCATCGGCCCATTTCTCCAACCGGATAAAGAGGTCCCGCTTGCGGATCAGGGCGGTCAGATTGTCCGGTTCGATCTTCAGGATGTCCTGCAAGGCCTGCAGGGCGTCCTCATAGCGTTTGGCGCACTCGAGGTCCTTGGCCAGTTCCAGCAGCACCTCGATGTTCCGCGCGTCTACCCGGTGCGCGTGTTGGTGGAGCCGGATCGCTTCGGCGTAGTTGTTCTCCGAGCGGTAGATGTTGCCCAGCCAGAGCAGGGAATCGGTGCGGTTCGGGTCGAGGGCCAGCGCTTTTTCAAAGAGTCCGATGGCCTCGGCGGTGCGCTTCGACATGAAGGCATGGGTGCCTTCGCGGTGGAGCGCATCGACTTTTTCTTTGCGCCGCAGCAAGCGATTGCTGCGCCAGGTATCAATGAAATGAACCGTTTCGCGCATGCCGACCAGCAGGGTGACGATAAGCGCCCCTCCCGCCATCGAGACCAAAGCCAGTGTGACCGGACTCAGTTCAAAGGTATCGGTCGGGCTTATGCGGATGGTGATGGTGTCGGGATTCAGCTCACGGAAGTACCCATAAATGAAGATGCCGGCGCTGATCAGGAAGATGGAGAGCAACAGCCGAAACATGGCTCAGGCCTGTTTTCGCGAGCGGATCCGAATCGGACGGGCCCGTGGCGACTGACGGACCGGGGCCGGGCTGGACGAATCTTCCGAGGGCAACCGGACTCGTTTAGCATCGGCCCACAGTTTTTCCAATGCATAGTGTTCACGCACGTCCTTGCGGAACACGTGCGCGACCACGTCGCCGAAATCCATCAGAATCCAGGTGGACGCAGAGGTGCCTTCAATACTGAGCGGTGCGGATTGCTGCGCCGACAGGACCGCGTCTACGTTGTCCGCGATGGCCTTGACTTGACGTTCCGATTCGCCGGAACACAGGACCAGATAATCGGCGACGGAGGTCAGTTTCGCGACGTGAAGGATTAGGACATCGGAGGCCTTTTTGTCGAGGGATGCCCGGGCAATCGCGAGGGCCTTGGCCTTAGACTCCGGTACGATCGGTGTCCTCCAAATAGAGTTTGTGTTGAATTATATAAGATTCAACGGGAGCGGGCAACAGATTGGCTAGGCCTAGGCGTTGCCGAATGCGGCGGCGGATGTCCGAAGCGGAGACCGTACAGGGCGGGAGGCGGAGCAGCGAAAGGCCAGGGCCGTCAGGAATCTGAATGTCAACGCGCGCTCGCTGGTCGGCGTCCAGCTCGGTCAGTCTCGCCGGTTCGATCGGCGGGAGCAAGGAGACTTTCTCGATCGAGCGGAACAACGCGCCGGGCCGCGAAACAACGACGAAATGACAGAGGCGCAGCAGGGTCGGTGCCTCCCGCCAACTATCGAAGTCCAGAAAGGCGTCGAGCCCGACGATGAAGAAGAGGGTGGTCGACACACCATGGGTGCGCTGCAGCTCTCGTACCGTGTCGATCGAATAGGATTTCGTCGAACGGCGGATCTCGATATCGGTCAGGGCGAAGGTCGGTTCGTCGGCGATGGCGAGCCGGACCATTTCGTAGCGGTGCTCCGCCCGTGCGAGCACGCCTGGAGGCTTATGCGGCGGATCGCCGGTGGGGATGAAGAGAACCTGGTCAAGCCCTATCCGGTCTCGAGTCTGGGCGGCGATCGTGAGATGGCAAACGTGGATCGGATTGAACGTGCCGCCGAATAAGCCGAGACGCATCTTAAAATGCAGAATAGTGAATTCTGAATCGTGAACTTAAAAAGGACATGGGATCAGGGAAGGATACCGCGAGTCCAGCAATTCATAATTCAGCAAAATTCAAAATTCATCCATTGCTCTTATGCTCTTAGAGGATCACCAGGTTGTCCCGGTGAATGACCTCTTCGTACTCCTGCTGGCCGAGGAGGTGTCGGATCTCTGCCGTCTTCAGGCCTTTGATACGGGCCAGGGTCTCGGAAGAGAAATTCACCAGCCCCTTCGCGAATTCCTTGCCATCGCGATTCGTGCAGGTGACTGGGTCACCAGCTTCGAACTGGCCGCTTACATCCATGATACCTGAGGGCAGCAGGCTTTTGCCCCGTTTTGTGAGCGCTTCCACGGCACCGTCGTCCAGCTTAAGCGATCCCCGGGCGCGCAGGGTGAAGGCAATCCACTGCTTGCGGCTGGTCAAGCGGCGGCTGCGAGCCAAAAACAGGCTGCCGCTCGGCTGACCGGCGAACACGGCTGGCAAGAGTCCGGGCTTTTCCCCGTTGAGGATCAATGTGGCCACCCCATACTCGGCCACCTTCTTGGCAGCGCGCACCTTTGTTGCCATGCCACCTGTGCCTTCGAAGGTCGAGGAGAGTCCGGCGCGGCGCTCGATGTCGTCCGTGACATCCGGGATGAGGGGAATCAACGTCGCTGCGGGGTTGCGTCGGGGGTCCTCGGTGTAAAGCCCGTCGACGTCGGAGAGGATTACCAACAGGTCAGCGTCCACCAGATGCGCGACCTCGCCGGCGAGGGTGTCGTTGTCGCCGAACCGGATCTCGTCCACCGCGACGGTGTCATTCTCATTGATGATGGGCACCACGCCGAATGCGAGTAGCGCGGTCAGCGTATGGCGGGCGTTGAGAAAGCGCCGACGGTCGGCGAGGTCCTGGTGCGTGAGCAGGATCTGGGCGACCTTACATCCGACGCGCTCGAAAGCTTTCTCGTAGGCCCACATCAACCGACTCTGGCCCACGGCCGCAGCAGCCTGTTTGACCGGCAGATTTTTCGGATAGGTCTTGAGGCCGAGTTTTTGGATGCCGGATACGATCGCGCCGGATGAGACGATCAAGATCTCCCGCCCGCCCGTTCTGAGCAAGGCGATCTCGTCGGCGAACCGGTCGATCTGTTCCGGACGCAAGCCGCGGTCGCGCGAGGCAATTAGACTGCTGCCGATTTTGATGACGATCCGTTTGGCGTGTTTTAGGAGTTCGCCGTGCACGGTTCTTTCCTCAATGCGTTCACAGTCTGGCCAACGAAGTGCACAAGATCGTCGAGCCCTTCTCGGGTCACGGCCGAGATCGGGAAGAATGTGAGACGGTGCCGTCGGCAATAAGTCCTCAGGCGCTGCAGGCGCGAGCCGGACTCGCGAATGTCCACTTTGGTGCCGACCACGGCGAAGGGTTTGGCTTTGAGCGACGTACTGTAGGCTGCCAGTTCTTTTCGCATGACTTCAAAGGCGGCAATGGGGTCATCCGGCGCGGACTCCGACACGTCCACCAGGTGCAGCAGAAACGACGTTCGCTCAATGTGCCGCAGAAACTGGAAGCCCAGCCCTTTGCCCTGGTGCGCACCTTCGATCAGGCCGGGAATGTCCGCAACGACAAAACTGCGGTCTTCGCCCAGGCGGACTACACCCAGATTGGGGGTCAATGTCGTAAACGGATAGTCTGCGATCTTGGGACGTGCGGCGGAAATGGCGGCGATCAAGGTGGATTTGCCGGCATTGGGTAAGCCAACCAGGCCGACATCGGCCAGCAACTTGAGCTCCAGGCGCAGCCAGCGTTCCTCGCCGGGCGTGCCGTGCTCGAAGTGTGTCGGCACGCGGTTCGTGGGCGTCGCGAAATGGGAATTGCCGCGGCCACCGCGCCCCCCGCGGGCGGCCACGAAGGACTCGCCGTCTGCAGCCAAGTCGGCCAACATCTCGCCGGTCTCGTCGTCGAACACCATCGTGCCGACCGGGACCGGAATGACGACGTCGTCGGCAGTGCGGCCGTGGCGGTGGGACCCCTCTCCGGGTCTACCGGGCTGAGCCTCATACCGCTGCTGGTACCGGAGGTCTAGGAGAGTGCTCAGGCGATGCGACGCGACCAGGATCACGTTGCCACCATTGCCACCGTCCCCGCCGTCCGGTCCCCCGTGCGGGACGTACTTTTCGCGGCGGAAACTACAAGCGCCGTCTCCGCCGCGCCCGGCCTTAACGAAAATGCGGACTTCATCGACAAACATGGAGATCACCAGGACCCGTGCTCGACCACTGGGCTGCGCAACGGGCCTCTGCCTGGTCAAACCTGACTGCGACTGTGTGTTGATACAGGATAAAGGATCAGAAGGAGGATGGGGAAGGCGCCGCGCTAGTCGGTCGAGGAGGTCGGATACACGCTCACCTTTTGCCTGTCCCGGCCACCTTCGAACTTCACCACCCCGGTGATCTTGGCGAACAACGTATGGTCCCGCCCTAGGCCGACGTTGAAGCCTGGAAAGAATTTTGTCCCGCGCTGCCGGACGAGAATGCTCCCCGCTTTCACCGTTTCACCGCCGAATGCCTTGACACCAAGATATTGGGGATTACTGTCGCGCCCATTTCGGGAGGAGCCGCCACCTTTGTTCGTTGCCATTGCTCAGTTCCTCGTCCCTTGCCGTTTGTTTCTTGCCTCGGACCGTCGATCACGTTTCGCTAACGTGCTGGCGCTTCAGAAGCACGTTTTCGGGACTTTCCCATCGCTTTCATGCGGTCTGGATGCTGGTGACCCGAATCTGCGTGTATCTCTGCCGATGACCTTTCGTTCGCCGATAGTTCTTCCGGCGTTTTTTCTTGAAAACCGTGATCGAGCGGGTTCGCCCGTGCTTGACAATTTCCGCCAGGACCCGCGCGCCCTCAACGACCGGCTGGCCGACTAGGAAGCCGTTATCGCCGTGGACTAGCCGGACTCGATCCAGTTCAATCGTCCCTCCGACTTCTCCGGGCAGCGCTTCCACCTGCAGCAGGGTCCCCGGCTCGACCCAATACTGTTTACCGCCGGTCTCTACAACCGCATACATGATGCCATCCGTCTCCACTTCAAGTGGGAACGTAGATGTAGCATAGGGCCAGAAAAGCTGTCAAGGTAAAGGATGACGGGACCCCGCCGTTCTTAAGATGAGGATTAGACTAGTTTAGACCAGAGCTCAATCCACGAGACACACGCTCAGGACTTGCCGGTTCGTTGACAAGGCCAAGGGCGCTGCTATACCGTTGAGGTTGTCTCGGAATCGAACCCATCTTGCTTAGGGGTTCCACGATGCAACCCAGCGAGAAAATCTGGATGGACGGCACGTTTGTGAATTGGGCGGATGCGAACGTCCATGTCCTGACCCATTCTCTTCACTACGGTTTGGCAGCCTTCGAGGGTATTCGTTGCTATCGGGGGAAGAACGGCTCGGCCATCTTTCGCCTGCCGGAGCATGTGGACCGGCTTTTCGAGTCTGCGCACATCGCCATGATCCGAATACCGTACGACAAAAAGCAGGTGACCGAGGCGATCGTCGAGACCGTGCGGGTGAACAAGCTGGATGCCTGCTATATCCGTCCGCTAGTCTACATCGGATACGGCGCGATGGGACTCTATCCGGGAGAGAACCCGATTCGCGTCGCGATCGCGGCGTGGCGGTGGGGTGCCTACCTGGGAGATGAGGCGTTGACCAGCGGCATTCGCGCCCGCGTGTCGTCCTTCACACGGCACCACGTGAATGTCTCCATGACCCGCGGGAAAATCTCCGGATACTACGTGAACTCGATCCTCGCCAAGCACGAGGTGAAGGCGGACGGATATGACGAGGCCATCATGCTAGACCCCGAGGGCTACGTTGCAGAAGGGACGGGCGAGAATGTTTTCATTGTCAGGCGAGGCGTGCTCAAGACGACGCCGTTAACCTCCATCCTCGAAGGCATTACGCGGAACTCCGTCATTCAGCTTGCGCGGGAGCGCGGGATCCCGGTGGCGGAAGAACGGTTCACCCGCGACGAAATGTATGTCGCCGACGAAGTGTTCGTGACGGGGACGGCGGCGGAACTCACCCCAGTGCGAGAAATCGACAACCGACGCATCGGAGCGGGCAAACCTGGGCCGATCACAATGGCGCTGCAGAAGGCGTTCTTTGACGCGGTCACGGGTGAAGATCCGTCCCACCAGGAGTGGCTTACACGGGTGTAAAAACAACCGTCAGCCATCAGTCTCCAGCGGCCAGCTTCTTAATCAGAAGAGCAGAGCAGTCCCACAGGGCGAGGCTTCGCTTGATCATGCGATGCGGACCGCATGCTTTCACTGACAGCCGGTGCCTGCGAGCCGGAAATCTATGGAGTTGCCGGCTTGCTTTCTTCTGCCGGCTGGCTTGGCGGGGAGTCTTTGGGCCTGTCGGTCGGAGCGGCAGGCGCCGCTTTCTTGTTCAAGTCGATGACGGTGGATGAGAAGGTACGTTCCTTGGCCAGGATGGCGAGGCTCAGCGAAGTGATCATGAATACGGCGGCGGCTACCACCGTGAACTTGCTCAGGAAATTGGCCGGTCCGCGGCTTCCGAAGACGGTCTGGCTGGAGCCACCAAAGGCAGCGCCGATCTCCGCGCCTTTGCCAGACTGGAGCAGGATGGCGCCAATCATGAGAAAACAGACCAGCACATGCACAATTACGATCAAGGTATACATAGCCGCCTCATCGGGAACGCACGGCGCGGCCGTGCGCAACGGCGAGGAGTGTAGCAAAGGTGTTCGGATCGAGACAAGCCCCCCCGATCAACGCGCCGTCAATGTGGTCGTCGGCCAGCAGCGATTCCACGTTCTGCGGTGTCACGCTTCCGCCATACAGGATGCGGATCGCGGTCGCCGTATCCAATCCCCACTGATCTGCGAGTTTCCTCCTGATGGTTCGGTGCACCACCGCCGCCTGCTCTGGTGAAGCGGCTCGTCCTGTGCCGATGGCCCATACCGGTTCGTACGCGATTGTCACCGCCGTCACTTCGTCTTTGCGCAGGCCCGCCAGTCCTTTCAGGAGTTGTCCGATCACCACGACGTCGGTACGATCGGCGTCGCGATCGGCGACCGATTCTCCGACGCAGAAAATCGGCCGGAGGCCGTGCTTCACGGCGGCGCGCACCTTCTTGTTGATGAGGTCGTCCTGCTCCCCGAAGAGCTGTCGCCGTTCGGAATGTCCGACGATCACGTAGCGGCAGCCGAGGTCTTTCAACATTGGGGCGGAAACCTCGCCGGTGAATGCACCCTGATCTTCCCAGAACAGGTTCTGGGCGGCCAGGGCGAAGCGGGAATCGCCGGCCAGCGCATCACGCACCGCCTGAAGTGCCGTGAACGGCGGTGCGAGGACTGCCTCGCACTCCAATGTCGCGGGGACCAATGCTGAGAGGCGGCAGACATAGTTGATCGCCTCCGAGGCCGTTTTGTGCATCTTCCAATTGCCCACGATGAGAAGCCGGCGCACGGTGGTGACCTCGACGGATTGTGATGCGGGGGCGCGGCGACTCAGGAATTTCGGTCGGGTAAGGCGACTAGACCGGGAAGTGCCTTGCCTTCTAGGAGTTCCAAGGCCGCGCCGCCGCCGGTCGAAATGAACGACATATTTTCCGACTCGCCTGCCCGGTGCACGGCCAGGGCCGTATCGCCGCCGCCTATGATGGTCAAGGCATAGGCATTGGCGACGGCGTGAGCGATGGCCATGGTGCCGCGAGCGAACGCGTCCATTTCGAAGACTCCCATCGGACCGTTCCACAAGATCGTCTTTGCGTTCTGTAACGCTTCGGTGAACAGTTTGACCGACGCGGGACCGATGTCCAGGGCGTACCAGTCTTTCGGAATTTCCTGCACGGGCACGATCTTGGTCTCCGCGCCCGGTTCCCGGCTGGCTGCCACGACACAGTCTACTGGTAAATAAAACTTCACCCCGCGCGAGAGGGCATGCTCCTGGACGCCTTTGGCGAAATCGAGCATGTCGTTTTCAACGAGCGAGTTGCCGATTTCCAGCCCTATGGCCTTGATAAAGGTGAAGGCCATGCCGCCCCCGATGATGACTTTGTCGACTTTCTTGCCGAGGTTCTCGATGACTCCGATCTTGCCGGAGACCTTCGCGCCGCCCAGAATCGCCACGAACGGCCTGATGGGGTTCTCGACCGCGCCCTCGAGGTATTCGATTTCTTTTTTCAAAAGATATCCGGCCGCCGATTCCTTGATGAACTTAGGAATCCCCACGATAGAGGCGTGGGCACGGTGGGCGGCACCGAAAGCGTCGTTGATGTACACATCGCCCAACGATGCCAGCGCCTTCGAGAACTCAACATCGTTTTTCTCCTCTTCGGGATGAAAACGCAGGTTTTCTAAGAGCAACACGTCGCCGGGTTTCATGCGAGCGACCAGCTTCTCGACAGAAGGACCGACGCAGTCGGGTGCAAACAGGACATCCTTGCCCAACCACCGTTGGAGTCGCTTGGCCACCGGGGCCAGGCTGAGCTTCGGATCGAACCTTCCCTTGGGCCGACCGAGGTGTGAGCACAGGATGACCTTGGCGCCTTCGTCGATTGCGCGATTGATGGTCGGCAGCGTGGAGCGAATCCTGGTGTCGTCGGCCACCTGAAGGGAGTCGTCAAGCGGAACGTTGAAGTCGGCACGGATGATGACACGCTTGTTGGACAACTGCAGGTCTTCGATGGTCCGTTTGTGCAGGTTCACGGCACTGCTCCCTCTTCGCGCTTCGTGCCGCCGGCGCCGCCTGTAGTCCGGAATGGGGCGGTGGACTAAACGGAAAGCGGGACGGGCTGGGGCACGGCTTTCTCTCGGCAGTCTGAGATGGTCAAGTCCTGGCCGCGATGAACTTGATGAGATCGCGAACGCGGCACGAATACCCCCACTCGTTGTCGTACCAGGCCGTGACCTTGACGAGGCGACGTTCGATCACCGTGGTCAGCAGTGCGTCCAGGGTCGCGGAGTGGGGGTCTCCTTTCTGGTCGATCGACACGATCGGCTCTTCGCAATACCGCAAAATGCCTTTGAGCGGACCATCGGCTGCGCGCCTAAAGGCTGCGTTGACGGCAGCGACATCGCAGTCTCGCTCGGTTTCGACGGTCAGATCGATCAGTGACACGTTCGGCGTGGGGACACGGATCGCCATCCCGTCCATTTTCCCTTTGAGCTGCGGCAGGACCAAATGCAGCGCTTTGGCCGCGCCGGTGCTGGTGGGAATCATCGACATGGCGGCCGCGCGCGCCCGACGCAGATCTTTATGAGGCAGGTCGAGCAATTGCTGGTCATTCGTGTAGGAGTGGACGGTCGTCATCACGCCGTGCTGGATACCGAAACTCTCGAGCAGGACCTTGGCTACGGGTGCCAGGCAGTTTGTTGTGCAAGACGCATTGGAGATGATGTAATGAGCCTTGGGATCGTAGACGTGTTCGTTCACCCCGAGCACGATGGTCACGTCGGGGTCTTTGGCCGGCGCGGAGATGACAACCGCCTTGGCTCCTGCCGATAAATGACGGCCGGCCCCGTCTCGGTCTGTGAACCGTCCAGTCGATTCAATCACGAACTCGACGCCCAAGTCTTTCCAGGGGAGATCCTTGGGATCCTTGATGGCCAAGACCGTGATCGCCTGACCGTCGACGAAAATTTGGTCGCCTTTGGCCTCGACCTTGGCGTCGAGCGTGCCGTGTACGGAATCATACTTCAGCAGGTAGGCGAGAGTCTTGGCGTCCGTCAAATCATTGACCGCGACAAACTGCAGATCGGGATCGCTCAAAGAGGCGCGCAACACGGTCCGCCCGATCCGTCCGAACCCGTTGATGCCAATGCGAATGGCCATGGCCGTACACTCCGTAGAAAAAAAGATGCCGGTTGGCGATCAACCGGCAAGCAGGGCCGATGGTACCCAGCCTCCCGAACCTTGTCAAGTTGGCTATGGGGAAGCGAAACGCGCCAATGCTCAGTGGTTGTCGCGAGATGCGCCGCTGAGGGGCGGTCCGGGAGCGCCTTGTACCAGGCCGGATTCTTCGGTAGAGTCCGCATAGTCGACAGCCCGTCACGCGGCATGGATAACAGCGGGCGGGTGCACGAACGGTCTATGAGCGAGCCATTGTTGTTTGAACAGGCCAAATGCGTCCTTGAATGGGACCGGCTACTCGAGGCGTTGGCCCGGTATGCCCGTTCCGGCATGGGCGTCCGTTGCTGTCGGGAGCTTCCGTTGGAGTCAGGGCTTGAGGCTGCGCGGACCAGGTTGCGGGAGACGGAGGAATTGCTCTCGCTGCTGGAGACCACCGATCCCTTTCCCGTTTTGGCGTTTCCCGATGTCCGGGAGCCCCTCGCCCGGGCGAGCAAGGGCGCACCGATGGAGGCGCATGAGTTGCGGGACTGTTCGATTGTGCTTGGGCTCGTGGAGGAGGTCGTTCGCTATCTTGGCCGGCACCGGGATCGGGCTCCGGCGCTGTGCGAACTGGCCGAGCCGCTGGAAAGCGTGCCGCAAATCGGGCATGTCAAGCGCGAAATCGACTGGGCCATCGATCCAGACGGGTCGATCCGCGAGTCGGCCTCTCCCGAACTGCGGCGCTTGACTCACCACGCCCACGACTTGAAGCAACACATGCGCCAGCGCCTGGAGCAGATTCTGCGTTCCAAGCGCTACGCCGAGGTGCTGCAAGAAACTTACTTCGTCCAACGCGAAGGCCGCTATGTCGTGCCGGTGAAAGCCGAACTGCGTGGAAAGATTCCCGGCATCGTTCACGATGTTTCGGCCAGTGGCGCGACGGTGTTCCTGGAGCCGCGCGAACTCGTCGAACTGAACAACGCCATTAAGGTGGCCGATCTGGAAGTCGACCGGGAGGTGCGCCGGATTCTCCGCGAGCTGTCCGCGATGGTCGCGGAGCAGGCCGCTGCGATGTTCAGGGCAATGGAGGTGCTGGCGGAACTGGACTGTATCACCGCCAAGGCTATGTTGAGCCGTCAGCTCGGGGCTCAACCGGTTGCCTTGAACGATTGCGGCCGCATCCGGCTCAAGCAAGCGCGGCACCCGCTGCTGGCGCTGACGAAAGACCGGGTGGTCGCCAACGACATCCTGTTGGATGAGCAGGTCAAGGTGCTCGTGATTTCGGGTCCCAATACCGGCGGCAAGACCGTGACCCTCAAGATGCTCGGGCTGTTTGCGTTGATGGTCCGTGCCGGGCTCCCGCTACCCTGCGCGCCGGAATCGGAGATGGCCTTCTTTCCGGACATTTACGCCGATATCGGAGACGCACAGGATCTCGCCAAGGACCTCTCGAGTTTTTCCGCCCATATGACGCAGATGATCCGCCTGCTGAACTACGCGACGACCACGGCAGCCGAGACAAACCAGGCACCGCGGGCGCTGGTTCTCCTGGATGAACCGGTTACCTCCACCGATCCAGCGGAAGGAGCAGCTTTGGCCGAAGCTCTGCTCGTGCGGCTAGCCCAACTGGGGATGAAGGTCGTGGCGACGACCCATTACAACGCACTCAAGGCATTGGCGCACAGCAGACCGGACTTCGCCAACGCCAGCGTGGAATTCGATGTCGGCACCTTGTCGCCGACCTATCGTCTGCTGATGGGCATACCGGGCGGGTCCTCCGCCTTCGACATCACCGCCCGTCTGGGGATGGAGGAGTCGGTTCTCGAAGATGCCCGCCGGTTTCTCAAAGGCGACGAGTGGGCTTTGGAAGACCTGCTGCGTGGCCTCCAGGAACACCGGCGGCAACTGGCGGCGGAAGTGGATCGGGCCTCACTGGCCCGTGTCGAAGCCGAGCAGGCGGCACGGGAGGCGGCGGAGATCCTTGCCCGGTTGCGTGAGACCGAACGGGACGAACGGAAGGCCGTGAAGCGCAAGCTGACCGAGGAACTCTTGCGGGCGCGCGCGGCGCTTCAGGCGATTCTCGATGACGTGAAGCGCGAACGCACGGTGCAGAAGGCGAAGGAAGCCAAGCAGCGCCTGGCCGAGCTGGAACAACGGGCGGAGGCCGCGCTGGCAGCTCCTTCGGAACCGGTGCCGGTCGAGCGACTTCGTGCCGGAGATCCGGTAGAGATTCTTCGCCTTGGGGCTACCGGAACGCTGCTCGAATCCCCGTCCGGCAGGAAACGGGTCCGTGTGAAGGTGGGCGAAGGGGAAGTCTCGGTGCCGGTTTCCGCTCTGGCCGGGATCAGCCGATTACCGGCTGAGGCCCAGGTCCGCGGTCAACCGTCCCGAACCACCATTTCATCCGGATCGATCGCTTATCCGCCTCGCGACGCACCCACGGCATTGGATGTCCGCGGGAAGGCGGCGGACGACGCACTCGATTTGCTGATCGCTAGTTTGGACCGGGCGGTGTTGCAGGGGGAGCCGCTTCTCAAAATCATTCACGGTCATGGAACGGGGCGTCTGAAGGCTGCGTTGCGCGAATACTTAAAAGCCTCTCCCTACGTCGCGAGTTTCCGGTCCGGAGGACGCGCCGAAGGTGGAGATGGGGTCACGATCGTTGAGCTCAAATAACGCGTCATGGCACAGGCTCATGGCTTGCGCGGCTTGCTATCCGCCGACAGGTCGAAAACATCGGTCCGGAAGTGACGTATCCGCGTTTACATCACGGGCATCGCGCACAGTTCGCACCTTACCGCGAGTGCTCAAAGGAGCGAAGGGGTGCTCAATGGACTGCCGGTCCTCGACGATCATCCCGCGCCGGAAGACCGCCTCGTCCGCATGACCGGACATCACCACCTTGAGGCGAGGCCTCCATCCCACGAGACGTTCGCTCTGTACACGCCCATTTATCTGCGACATGATCACGTCGGTGTGCCGCAGATGAACGGGGCCCGACCACCGGTCGGCCCCGAGCCAAGGCTTCCGCCCCGTGGCCGGCTTCCAGCACCGTAGAGCCCTGTAGAGCCCTTACAATCGCAAGGTGTTGCGCACCAGGCTTCTCAATCCCCTGGTTCGTCCTCGGCGACAAGCATGGTCGCTGTCCCTTCGAGGGCACAGGCAGATTTCCGTTCCGGCAGGGCTGCCAAGAGGGGCGCCTCTACGCGGAGCCGTCCAACACGGAGGTCGTGCCCTGGCGAGGCCTTCTCCATACCGCAATGACGCCGCTCTGCTTGATGATGCCAGAGACAGTGGACAGGCCCAATCCGGTGCCCTTTCCTCCTTGATCTGGGTTGGATCGGCTCTGGCATGGCCCACAGACGGCGACAGGATGGTAGTCAGGTCGATGTCTTCACCGACCAACAGTCGAAGCATCGCTTCCCTGTCGGCTACGACCTTAATGAGGTTCAGGATCTTGGAGGCATCACTTGCTGTCGACCAAAGGCCAACCGTTGAGCCGTGAGCGCGGACGCTCGCATCCAGGTCTGTTAGATTTGTTTGATGCTGCGTTGTTGAGCCTCCGCAGTGCGGCGTCTTCGGCTAACCGATCGCCGTGTCCGGCGATGAAGGTGAGCCTGTGGTTGAAATCATGCGCGATGCCGGCTGTGAGCTGCTCCACCGCCTCCATCAGTTGGGACTGCCTGACCTGCTCCTCCAACTGCTTGCGCTTGGTGAGGTCATGCTGGATTACTTACTCTCCCGTACTCTCCCGCGGGGGCGTGATCGTTCAACGGACAAGCGGCCAATACGCCGGTGATGACCGTGCCGTTCAGACAGAGACCCGTCGTTCGATCAGCAGGAGCGATCGGGTTTCCTCGAACGACTGTCAGGACGTGTCGAGGGGGCTTGTCTTCGGCGTCGAAGAAGTCGAACGGCAAGCGCTCAATGATCTGGTCCGGACTGGTCATCTTTAACAGGCGATCGCACACTTGCTTCATGAAGACAATGCGATGCCGTCGGGTGATGAAGATGGCGTAGGGGCAGCTTCCATGAGGCGACGGTTGCGCTTCTCGCTCTCGCGAAGTGCATGTTCGGCGCGTTTGCGTTCGCTGATCTGCTGGACCAGGAGAGGCCTGTCGCGGTTGAGCTTCCGTATGCTTTCGCTGGTGCTTTAAAGATAGCCAGACTCAGCAGAACGGGAAACAAAAGCCAGTGGCTCTTGCCCATGGGTCGAGTTCGCCGATTCCCCGGTACAGGACAATGCCGGACGAAGGGCAGAGGCTCATTGTGAGAGACCAAGCGCCTGCGGCAAGGTCGGGGCGAACGCGGTGATGCGCATGAAAAGTAAGACGCGTAGCAGTTGGCGCGTCCGTGCCCGGAGAGGGCGATGGTCACCGTGGTGATACCGGTGTCGAAGAAGACCAAGGTCCAGACGAGCGACCGAGAGGTCCACAGGCTGGTCGGTAAGAGGCCCCATTCCCACGATCGGGCCAATGAGCGCAAGCGCGATCAGCTCCAGCGCCACGGAGGGAAGCCGCGGATCTTTGCTGAACAAGCGCTGAGCGCAGAGGACGATGATGCCGAGTGCGTGAAGGAAGATGAGTTGGCGGCGGTTGGAACTGATCGGGCAACCAGGCCGAGCGCTCGGTCTCGAGTCGGCGCCGCGTGGCAGTCAGCGTACAGTCGTGAGTCCTCTGGATACGGGGAGAAGCGGGATGTATTGATGTATTTGTGTGTCCCCGAGCTGGATCGGGAGTGTGCGGTATCCCCGCACTCTCCTCACGCGACCGCTATGTCCGAACCTCCTCCACGACGACAGGATCGCGGCTTTCTGGGTTGTGACTAGGCCGATGAGCGGACACCTGCTCCAATTGTGCCACAACGGCCCGCAGGTGCTTCTGCTGTTCCGCTTCCACGCGGATGAATTCGACGCCGAACTCGTTGCCGATCGACCAGCGCACGGCAGCCAACTCCACGCTCAGGACAGCGGTCTCACCGGAAAGCCGGATGGTGATCCCGATGTAGTCCCCGGTGAACACGGAAGCCTCGCTCCTGATCCGGCACCCGCCGGTTGAAATGTCGACGACAGTACCTTCCCCGTTGACCCGCTCGCCATGAAACGTGCTCGGAAGGGCGACCTTGTAGCGTGCGTGTTGGCGTCGATTGGTCATTGCGGGCTGTCCGCCTTATTTCACCGAATTACGCGCCTGCGACGGTTGTTGCCAGAATGCAATCGGCTGAGGGTGTCCGACTACGCGCCGTCCGCACCTAAGTCTGCGAGTGCCTCGGTAACAGCGTCGATGAGCGCTTGCTTGGCGATCGGCTTCTGCAACATGCGCGTCGCGCCCAATAAAAGCGCGGCCGGGATTAATTCTGTTTGTCCGGTTTGCCCCCCGCCCGTGATCGCGATGATTTTCGAGTGAGGCCAGCGGCATTTGATTTCCATGATGACCTCGATACCGTCTTTTTCAGGCATGAAAATGTCGGTCAGCACGAGGTCCACCGGCGATGTCCGGAGCAGAGCGAGGCCAGCCTGGCCGTCTGGTGCATCCAGCACGGTGTGTCCTTCGCGCTCCAAGAGGGCGCGGAGCACCGTCCGGACGGGAAGCTCGTCATCGATGATCAGCACGTGGGCCATATGGCTGGCCGGATGTGACCTGGCGCGTTAGCGCTCGACTCTCGAAGGCGCCTCGCAAGGAGACGGTGATGTTGTAGGGGACGCTTGTCGAAGCGCACGCTCGAGCGCGCTTCCGAGGGCGTGGAGCGAGAATCCCTTTTGTAGAAAGTCTGTCACACCCAGCGTCCGGGCCTGTTGCTCCATGGCTTCGGTTCCAACTCCGGTCAGAATAATCACCGGCGTATGCGCGTTGATCGACCGGAACTGCCTCAGCGCGGCGATCCCGTTCATCCCTGGCATATAAAGGTCCAGGATCACGACATGCGGCCGTTCTCGCTGGAACAGATCCAGGGCCTTCTGGCCATGGTCGGCCACCAGCACCTCGTGCCCGCGCCGCCGCAAAATGGTATCGAGCAGATCTCTGATGCTCTGTTCGTCGTCGACGACGAGAATCCTGGCCACGGTGCGGCTCCTTGGAAGTCCGGTTCATCGAACGGCTGGGGCGTGACCTGCTCGATCAATGAACGGGGGCAGAATCTCCGCAAGGTCTCAACGCCCTTGCGCGTTTCCGAGGCAGAGTCAACCTTAAGCTGAAGTATAGCCGAGGAATTTCCAACGTCCATGGAAAAGTCTCTTTTGGAGCGAGGTCCTCCCCCGCAGCAGTCGTTGGGCATGGCGGTGAAAAGATCATTGACCAGCCCCTGCTCGACGGCGTACTGGGTCCCCGAGGCCGCCGTCGGCAGGTTGAGTTTGGCCAGTAAGCGGGCGCGGTAGGTGTTGACGATCTTGCTGCTGAGTCCAAGCGTTTCGGCGACTTCTTTGAGGAGTTACCCCTGGCGATCACGCTTACGACCTGAAACTCCCGATCGGAGGGGGGCGCATGCGGCAGCACGGAGGGCTCATCGCTAGCCTGGGGCTCACGTCTTTCCGGTCTTGAGCGAGGGTCTTCACCGCATTGACCAGTTCATCTGGAGCGGTCTTTTTGCTGAGAGACGCCATCACTCCGGCCTTGATCGCGCCCACCGCATATTGCTCTTCCGTGTAGATGCTGACCACGATGACCGGCAAGAGCGGCTGAGCAGCTTTGGCCTCCTTTGAGGCTATCCAACCCGCTCTTGTCGGGCAGGTTGATGTCCAGGATCAGGACATCCCTGGCCTCGGATAGCATCCAAGGCCTCTTGCCCGGTGGCCGTTTCACCGATGAATGCGCCACCGAATTTCTCGGGCAGGACCTGCTTCAGCCCCTGCCCGAGCATCGCATGGCCGTCCGCGACACGAATGTTCTTTTCTGTATGGTCATCGTCTGACCTCCCCTGTCCCTGTCGGTTCCTGACTCGGAAGTCTGACCTCCACCGACGTACCTCGTCCAGGCGCGTCCTGGATGGAGCGTTCACCGCCGAGCAGCGTTGCCCGCTTTTGAATGCCTTGGATGCCGGGTGTCGCCGATTCGGTGATCCGGACCGGCTCGATGCCCTTGCCGTGGTCCTGCGCGGACAACATTACTGTGCGGTTCCGTGCGCAGCGACCTGACTGGGATGCGAGTTCGACATGAGAATTCCGAGCGTCCGCCCAGCTCGAAACGGCGTCAGCGAAGGGGTGTGGGGAACTCAGCCGTGGGGAACTCAGCATAGCTCGCAGAGAAAAACCATGGAGATGATGAAATACGGTACTGCTGAAACGTGTCTCCGCCTAGGGCCGTTCGACCCCACATCCGACGAACGGGACGGCCGCCAAATCTGAAAGAACCAGGAAGAATACCTGCTGTAAGCGCAGACTCGCTCTAATAGCCGTTGCTGCAAGAGGTCACGGGTCGAAACAATGTTGCGGTGCGGCGCCTTTCAATTTCCGTGGTGGATTTGGCGCGCCGCTGGTGGGAATCAACCAGGCCGAAATGGCCGGAATTCGTGGGGTTCCTGAGAGATCAATGAGTTTCGCGGACTCGTGCCAGGCACTCGGTTTGCTTGCTAAAGACTGTCGAGGGACGGCAACCCGCGGGGTATTTGTCCTACTCACTGATGGATCGAGCAAACGTCGGACGTACAGCAGGGAGGTGACCATGAGGCGGACGCTGGAACCAATCGATTTGATGGTCGTGATCGGGCTTTGCGCGACACTGGTTGGAGGATACGTTGTCTTCATTTCGGCGAACGGGACCCTGGGGGCGGCCGTGCCGGAAGCGGAGTCGGTCTCGCTGAATCACTCGACTGGCATCATGGCCGGCATGGAGTGGGTCCAACCAGCCCTCGGCCAGGCCATCGTGGAGAGTTACCTGATCGAGCGCGATGCGGCTGAGAACCTGGCGACCGCCGTTTCGGAATTTAATCGGGCGACGATGACCCACCATTGGCTCACGAGCGATCCCTTCAGGCACATTGTGACGATTCGTTCTTACGCCGCCCAGGTCGAGGCGGACGAGGCTGGTCGCATTCAAGGGGTCATGGGCCGGGCGATTGTCAACTTCACCTGGCGAGGGGTCCGGAGCGGCCTGCTCTCGGCAGCTCAAGACGGGGCCGAGTTCAACAAACGGATGATCCGACAGACACAGGCCATGGGCGCGCGGATGGAAGAGGAATTCCAAAATGGCTGGCAGCCCTATCTCGGGCAACTGATCATGACATCGAGCAGCCAGCGTGCGAGAGCGGTCGAGCGGGCGCAGGAGCACATCGGGAGGACCGTTGTGCAGGTTACGAAAGTCCAAGGCGACTATGACGAGGCACGGACCCTCAACCAAGGGCAGCTCGCCAGTGCGGCCACTGCGGCCATTCGGACAGAACTGCGAGCGGATCTCTTTGCGCGACTTGATGCAGCCGAGCCGCTGGCTCGACGGACGGCCCTCCCCGTGACTGAACCGCGGTCCTGGCCGGAGATTCCACTCGGATACTGGTTCGCAGCCTCGCTTGGGTTGATTGGGCTGTTCCTTGCGGGGCTGTTGTTGCCATCCGGCGAACCGGAGCGCGAGGCGCTGGTCGGCGAAATTCGCCAGGAGCCGACCCAGCAAGTGTATCGAAAGACGGCGTAGGAGACATACGATCCGACGCGATAGGGGCGGATGGAGATGTTGGCCTCAAACGCGGGCGAATTGCTGATGTCTTGGGGATACTGGGGAATCGTGGCTGGCCTGGTCGCCCTGTTGGTCGTGTTCTTCGTCAGCATGGAAATTCTATATGCCCGGGCGAGGAAACCCCTCAACGGTCTGACTGGAGACGGCGAGGTTCCGGCGAAAGAGGCTGAGCCGACCCGGACGGGCGGCAAACACGCGGCCTAAGCGTGTGACGTCCGTTCGGGCTTGCGGCACCAGATCAGGTGCGACCATGGTCGAGATTATCGGTATGGCGACGATGTGTGCGTTAATCTGGGTGTTGGTCGCCACCCTGGCGGGCGAAAGCGACGCGGAGCACCGACGGCCGGTCACCTCCACCGACCAATCGTTCGCCGAAGATTCGGACGAGAAGACCAAGCACGCGGCGTAATCTCCCTATTCCGCACGGCGGTCTGCTCGTTATCACTCGTTATCCAATTGCGGCGGCCACGGCTAGCGCCTTTCCATGACCAAGCGGATCAGTCTTCAGAGTCTGATCACGCTCTCCGTGCTCTCGATCGGTTTGCTTTCGGGTACGATCGGGCTTGCCTATGCCTACTGGCAGGCGAAGCTCTCCCTCCAAGCTTCGATCGGTCTGACGTTCCAAGAACTCGCTCGGCAAAGTGCCGACAAGGTCGGCTTGATTCTGGCCAAAGAGGTCGAATGGGTTGCGCGGTTGAGCGCCCTGCCGGATGTGCGGAGCGCCGCAAGGCAAGGGTCCCGTCTAGCGTTGGATGCCCCCGCGTTTCACAAATGGCGCGAGGAACAACACCGGTACTTCCGCTCGCTGGTAGTGATCGATCGGCTGGGACGTTCGGTCGGAGGGGTCACGAGCGAGGCAACGAGGACGTATTATGGGCGCCAACCCTGGTGGCCAGTGGTGTTCGACCAGCGTCGTCCTTGGACAGGCGATCTCCGTTTTGACCAGTCTGGGCGCGGTTTTTGGGAGGTCGCGGTGCCGATCCTCGACGAAGACGGCGCGGTGCTTGGTGCGTTGAAGGTGGTCATCGGTCAGGATGAACTCTTCGCGTCGATCCTGCGTAGTCGGATCGGAGAGACGGGGCATGTGATGCTGGTCGGAGAGCAAGGGGAAGTCCTGGCTTGTTCTGTGCTTCCGCCAGCATGGCATCGAAAAGCAACCGGTATCCGGGCGCTGCGCGACCGATTCGGCCGTGTACGGGAGGGCTCCGCCATGTGGCTGGAAGTGGACAGCGATCCACATGGGAACCGTGGCGGCATCGTGGGGATCGCGCCGGTCTCGTTGCCGGCCGAGATCGTGCCGGGTGGGATGTGGTACGTCCTGGTGAGGCAGGATCCTCGGGAGGCCTACGCTCCTTTGGACGTGTTGATGTGGAAGCTCGCCGTATTCTGGGTAGGCGCAGTCGCCCTTGTCGCCCTGTTCCGATGGCGGTTGGCGCGGCGTATCGTCAAGCCGATCAATACGTTGGTGGAGCATGTGCGATCAATTGGGCAGGAGTCTCCTGCCCGGCCGCTCACCACTGAACCCTCAGGAATCGTCGAACTCGACACCTTGGCGGCCAGCTTCGCCGATCTGACCGAGCGGCTGGCGTGCGCAGCCGAGGAGAGGCGGCGATACGTCGAAGAACTGGAGAAAGCCAATCGCGAGATGGCGACATCCGAAGCGCACTACCGCATGCTCTGGAACCATTCGGTCGATGCCAAGCTCCTCGTCGATGCCGAGGGGATCGTACGAGGCGTAAATCGCCGGGCCGAGATGAAGCTGAACCGGCGGGCCGACGAGTTGGTTGGTGTGCAAGCGGAGCGCCTGTTCATCGAGGCGGACCGCACGGCGTTTCTGAAAGCCTTCAGGGAAGTTCTGGAGACCGGTGCAGAGACTGCCGCAACGGCCCTACGGGTGCGGACTCCCGGCGGCGCTGTTCTGGTGATGGATACGGATCTTGTCCTCGTCGAACAGGCTGGGGCTGGTGCTTCCATCATGCTGCAATTGAGCGATGTGACAGAGAAAAAGCGGTTGGAAGAGCAACTGTTGCGATCCGAGCGGCTCGCCTCGCTCAGTCAGTTCGCTTCGATGTTCGCGCACGACATCCGGAATCCCCTGGCGGGGATCAAGAAAACGCTGGAGCTGCTCGGGCAGCGGGAAGAACTGCAGGCTGAACCCCAGCGACGCTGGTTTCAGGACCTGCGGTTTACCACGGATCTGTTGCTGGGCATGATCAACGATATGCTGGACGTCTATCAGGAAAGCTATTCCGGCCTCCCGCTCATCACCTCCCGGTTTTCCGTCAATGCGGCGTTGGGAGAAGTGGTGCAACTGTTCCGGAGCGAAGCGGAAGCGAGGGCTGTCACTATCCGACTGGGCATGCCGTGCGAGGAGGTCTGGATGACGGCGGACCGCCGTCGGCTGCAGCGGGTCGCCATGAATTTGATCCACAACGCGCTCAAGTATTCTCCGCCGGAGAGCTGCGTCACGGTCACACTTCAAGCGCAGCCGGAAGTCGACCTGTACGTGGAAGGACCCGGCCGGGTCGAGTCGGCGGTCTTGATCCGCGTTGAAGATGAGGGCCCCGGGATCGCACCCGAGGACTTGCCGCATCTGTTCGAGATGTTTTTCCGCAAGAAGGACGGCCGCGACCTGCGGATCGGGCGGGGGCTTGGATTGCACTTCTGCTGGCTGGTGGCGGAGGCCCACCACGGCCGAATCTGGGCGGCGAACCGTCCCGAGGGCGGAGCGGTGTTTTCGATTCTCTTGCCGGCCAATCAAGAGGCGCCATGCCTATTACCCTCGTGATCGCCGAGGATCAGCGGCTGTTTCGACAAAGCTTGCGGCTGCTGCTGGAACGGGAACCGGATCTGTCCGTGCTCGGCGAGGCCACCGACGGCCGGGAAGCCTTTGACCTCGTCGCGCGTCTCAAGCCCGACATGGTGCTGATGGATGTGGACATGCCGAAGCTCGACGGTGTGACCGCCACGCGGTTGATCCGCGGCTGCCTGCCGGAGACCAAAGTGCTCATGCTCTCCGTGCATGACGACGATGCGCGGATCGTCGCAGCGGTCCGCGCCGGCGCTTGTGGCTACATCCTCAAGGATGCCGATCACCAGGAGTTTCTCCGGATCATCCGCGCCAGCGCCCGGGGTGAAACGGTGCTTTCGCCCTTCATGCCGGACGGGTTCGCGCGGACGGCCTTCGCCGCCATGAACCGGACCCGTGCGGAGGAACCGGGCGGGCTCGCAGCGCTCACCGAGCGGGAACGCGAGATCTTGGCGTTCGCCGCCGCAGGGCGTGGGAACAAGGAAATCGCCGACCAGTTGTGTGTCTCCGCCGACACGGTCAAGACCCATCTCCACAACATCTACCGCAAGCTCGGCGTTACCGGCCGTGTGGAAGCAGTCCTCGCGTATCTGAACGCCAAATAACCCACTTGGCCTCTTCCTGACTTCCTGATCTCTCCCCCAAACGATGTAGAAAAAATCCATCCTCGCGGGAATAGTGGTGCTTTGCCCTGCTGCCTATGATGAACGGTGCATTCGGGCGGGTTCGTCCCTCGGTTGAAAGGGAGACGTGGTGCCGAACATATTCTCCAGGTCGCGGTCGCCGCCGGTGCGGGAAGTGCAGCAGATTGGCCAGTCAGGCTGATGCGTCTTGGACGATGGATGGCGGAGAGGGCGAAACCGGATTTGCAGGTGGTCGGGAAGAGAGAAGAGGGAAGAGGAAGGGAAGGAGGCCGAGATGAAGATGCGGGCAATTCGACCAAAAATGGCAGTGCTGCTGGCCGTTGCAGGCGCAGGGTGTCTGCTCCTTGTGGGACCGGCCCTCTCAGCGGGGACCTGGGTGGATGAAATCTGGAACATGGTCGCTTTTGAGAAGGCGAACAACCCTGCTTCGGATTTCACTCCGTATCAGGAGCAGTTGGCTAGAATCCAGGAGAGCCTGCTCCACGGCGATCAACACCAGGTGAAGCTGGAAACGGACCGCTTTTTGAAAATGCTTCAGGCACGAGCGCACGGCATCAGCGACGTCGCGGCGGATGAACTCTACAACTTCACCGTGGGCATCAGACCAACGGAGTTGGGAACGACGACGGGGATGATCGAGTTAGGCATCGACAGTGAGAGGCCGATGAGCGTCCCCGATCATACCTTACAGACGCCTTACGAGGGCGGGCCTCCGTGCAAGGAGGGGGGCTGCGATTACTGGATTGACGATGTATACGATCCAGGGGCCTCTGGATGAACGCGGCCGAGAGGAAGGTTTGAAGCGTGCTGTAGTGCTGTTGTGTAATAAAGGAGAGGACGCGCGGCCATCACCCGATCGGGCGATAGAAAATCCACCCTTCTGGCGATGGCCGAGCGTTCCACTCCTACTTACCATAGACCCTCAAGCGAGGGCCGGGGCACAGGCCAGACGGTAATGCAATCTCTACCACAGAAGGAGGTGAGCACCATGACAGGCAGTCGCATCATAGGTCTGACTCTGATGACGGTGGCGCTTGTCGCGGTCTGGTTCACGCTGGTGCCGGTCGCGCTCGGGGCTGAAGCGTCGGGCACGATGACCGGGCCCCCAGTTGAGATCAAGAAGGAGAAGCCGGACCAGGAGTCGACTGCGAAGTCGACCGAGGCGATGCCGGGCGAACTCGGGAAAGGCACCGAACAACCCATGAAGGTGCCGGATAGCGAGACGTTCCACTTCGATCTGAAGAGCCTAAAGGGCCCGGACCTCTCCGACTTCGAGAGCGCAAGAGAATCGGACATCCAGTCTTCCATTTCGTTTTGAGCGAAACGGCCGAATTCGGTCGACCGGGAAATGGTCGTGGAACGGCAAAAGGAGGGGCACATGAAGAAGATGAGACTGTCCGTGGTGGCGTTCGGCGCTTGCGCGCTGCTGCTGTGTTCCGTGGGGCTTGCGTTTGCCCAACCCACGTGGGTGGACGAGATCGCCAATTCCGTCAGTTTCTACAAGACCAATTATCCGACGTCGAACTGGCAGCCCTACCAGGAGAAGCTGATGTTGGTGAAGGAGGCGTTAGCACGCGGCGATCAACGCACCGTGCGGACCGAGATGGGCAAGTGGTTCAAGATGCTGCGGAACCGCGAACACGGCATCAACGACATTGCGGCCGATGAGCTGCTCAACTTCGCCCTGATGGTCACGCCGGTTCAGGAATACGGGATTTCGGTCCCCCCTCCACCGGGCGGCGGGTTCTGAGGTCGATCCTACACTGTTCCGTGTGAAGCGAGGGGGAAGAGCGGGCCCGGCGAAACCAAGCCAGCCCGCCTTCCCCTTCGGGAAAGGCAAGAGGTGAGGTTATGCGTTACGTCTTCTCTGTGCTTCTGACTGGGGCGTTCTTGGCGACGGGAGTTGTGCCGGGGAAAGCCGAGCCCATGGCGCCGTTCGTTCAAGCCGCCCATTACGGGTTTAGCGGGGTGATTGCCAAAATCCAGTCGGGGGTTCTCTTTGTGAAAACCGAGAAGGGGCTACAGCCTCGGACGATTAGCCCGTCGAAAGCAGATCGGGTCGGGCTCCATGAGGCGAAGGTTGGGGAGCAAGTCAATTTGCTGGTGGATTCCGGGAACGTGCTAATTGACGTGTCGCGCACAGATCGATTTTTCCCGGAACATCGCTTCATTGCCGGCACGGTCCGCTACTCCGATCCCTACTGGAGCGAAATCCAGCTCTCGACTCCCGAGGGGCTGGCCAGTTATGAGGTCGACCCGCTGGCCGGCAGCAAGCTCTCCGTGCTACAGGAAGGCATGCCTATCACGATCGAACTTGACGCCGATAATGTGCTGGTCGACATTCATCGGGGTCGCTGAACCTCTTCCTCGTCCGGCCCGCCCGGCTTGACATCACGGGAGGGCAAAAGTACCATCCACGCTGAGATGTCCTCTCCCGCCTGGTCGTCAGGTGGGAGAGGATATCTTCGCACCGCGCCGCCTCCCGAACGTACGCGCCAGGAGTGACACGATGTTTCGTCGCCGGTGCTGGATGTTCGCGCCGATGGTGGTTTTGATGGTCTGCGGCGGAGGTGAACGCGAGGCGGCTGTGGCCCGTGAGCGAAGCCCGGACGCCGGTGTCCCACTGCAGACCGTTCTGGAATTCGAGCACACCGCCCGCCTTCTGGCGATTCTGCTGGACTCTGGGCGCGCCGTCATCAACGACAACCAATCGCTCTTCGACGATCGCACGCGCGCGGACAAGGGGTTTACCCCTGATGTGTTCGAGCGACAGCTCGTGGACATGTTCCGGAGCCGGTCTGGCGTGGATCTCAATGATCTGGAGGAGGCCCGCATTCCCGAGGGCGCCAAGCGGTTGCTCAGGGAGCTGGTTTCGGTCAGCAAGCATGTGGTCGCGGATGCGCAGCCGGAACTCAATCGACCCGATGTCGGGTTCAAAGGATTTATCCCGGCGGTCTTTGGCGCGCGGGTAGCCGCACGATTTACCGAGCGGACCGGCGTGCGGCTCAAGCAGACGGCCCTGTCTCCGCGGAATCCCCGCAATGCGCCAGATGCGACGGAGCGGGCGGCGCTGGAAGCGTTCGCGGACCCGGCGTTCCCTCGTGAGAAAGTGATCAGCGAGGTGACGGCCCGAAGCGGTTCGTTGCGCCTGATGTTTCCGTTGTACACGACCAGGCAGTGCCTCGATTGTCACGGGGAGCCGAAAGGCGAGTTGGATCGCACCGGGTATCCGCGTGAGGGCTTGAAGCTCGGCCAGAATGCGGGCGCGATCAGCGTGATGATTCCTATCCGGAAATGAAACGGTCGGCATGGCTGACACTGACGGCGTCGCTGGCGATCGCCGGCGGATTCTCCCCGGCCGGAGCGGCGGAACGTCCTGTTCTGCCGGCTGAGAAGCCAGCCGGCAGCGGCGTCATCGTGCATACGGACGGGTATGTCCTGACCGCGCATCACGTCGTCTTGAACGCCAGGCGGATCGTGGTCGTGACGCCAGGCGAGTTCCGCGCGCCAGCCATCCTCGTCAGCGCCGATCCTGAGCATGATCTGGCCTTGCTCAAGATCGAAACCGTGGGGCTATCAGAAGCCGCCTTGGGCTATGCGGGAGCGGTGCGGCTTGATCAGGAAGTCATTGCAGTCGGGTTTCCGTTCGGTCTGCGGGAGGTATCGGTGACCCGCGGGCGCGTGGCAGCCGTCCGCACGAAAGGCGTGCAGCGGGTGTTTCAGGTCGATGCGGCGGTCAATCCTGGCAACAGCGGGGGCCCGCTTTTCAACCTCCGGGGGGAGGTGATCGGAATCGTGACGACTAAGTTCAGCCATCCCTCCGGCATCGTACCCGAAGGGATGGCCTTTGCAGTCCCGATCAGCTATGCGACGCCGCTGTTGGCGAACATTCCCGACTTCGATTTTACGTCAATCGGCAAAGGCGCCAAGGAACGCAAGGCCAAAGGCGGTGGGGCCGACCTGGTTCAGGAGTTGATGCGGGCCACGGTCCGGATCGAGACGGCGCGGGCTGCTGAGGTGCCTCCGGCGGCGCAGGCGAGTCATCAACCACCAGGCAAGTCGGCGAAGGCCGAGTCGATGTTGCCGCCGGCTGCACGGACTCAGCCAGTACCTCCGCAAGGGCGGCAGTCGCCCAGCGACGACGAGCCCGAGATCGCCAAGGTCAACCAGCAATTGCGGGAGGTGCAGCAGGAAGAGCTGCGCAAGCTGGCTCAGCAAGGGATCAGTTCGCCGGAAGGTATGGTGCTGATTCCTGCTGGTGAGTTTCTGATGGGGGCAGAGGACGGCTTGCCGGACGCGAGACCGATGCACCGGGTGTACTTGAGCTCGTACTGGCTGGACACGTATGAGGTCACCAACGCCCAATATCGTCAGTGCGTCGAGGGCGGCGGCTGCACGCCGCCTAAAGACCGCCAGGCGTTCGACGATCCCGAGCGGGCGCAGCATCCGGTCACCAACGTCACGTGGATGCAGGCGCGGGCCTATTGTGAGTGGCGCGGCAAACGTCTGCCCACCGAGGCCGAATGGGAAAAAGCTGCGCGCGGGACGGACGGACGGCGCTATCCCTGGGGCAACAGCGAGGAAATGATAATGATCAAAGGCCGTCCCAAGAACGGCGAGATCAAGGCTGGCGCGAACGGCACGGAACAGGTCGGCAGCCAGGCGGCCACCGTGTCTCCCTACGGAGTCCATGATCTCGTGGGCAGCGTGTGGGAATGGGTGAAGGACTGGTATGCCGAGGACTTCTACCAGATGTCGCCCGCGCGTGACCCGCAAGGACCGCTTCGCGGTTCCTTCCGCGTCTTGCGGGGCGGGGACTGGAACGAGCGGCTGCTCGAGCTGCGCGCCAGCTACCGGGGCTGGGATGAGATGACCTACTGGGGGCCGACCCTCGGATTCCGTTGCGCCCAAGACGTGCCTTAATGGGCGGAACTCGTTCCCATCACGCACTGGTTTCCGACCGCACGGTAACGCCCTGCCCACGCTTCGACCAACGGTGCAGGAGCGCCGTTGTCATCCGCTGAGCTGACGAGGATGAAACTCCCCAAGTCAGCCCAAAAAGCGCTGATCGCAACCGCTGTGGGACTGGCGGTCTTTATACTAACGTTGGCCCTGCATCGGACCGGCTGGTTTGAGATCGCGGAGCTCAAAGCGCTTGACCATCGCTTCCGGACTTACAGCGATCCCTCCAAAGCCAGTCGGGATATCGTCTTAGTTGCGGTGGACGAAGCCAGTTTGGAGGCGTTCGGCCGCTGGCCCTGGCCACGCGACCGCCATGGATATCTTGTTCGGTTTCTCCGTGAGGCGGGAGCCAAGGCCATCGTGTTCGACATCCTGTTTCTGGAACCGGACGACAACGCCGAGGAATTCGACCAGGTATTCGCCGACGAGATACGGGCAGCCGGCAATGTGTTCCTGCCGATTGTATTCCAAGGAGCACCGCAAGACCTTGCGCCAGAGTTGTTGGCGAAGGCCGGCGTGTCAGCCGAGGTGCGGGCGGCCAGGGGATCTTCGTCGCTTGCGACCTCCCCCGGTGTGAAGCTGCCGATTCCGCCGCTGGCCGAGGCCGCGCGGGGCCTCGGCTTCGTCAACCTGACGCCCGATGTCGATGGGACAACGCGCCGCATCCCACTGGTGGCTGCTGCCCAGGGCCATTACTTCCTCCAGATTGCTGCAGCTGCGGCTCGGTACCTCCTGGGCTCGGATCAGGTGGCGCTGGAGTCGAACGTGGTCCGGATGGGCTCTGTGTCGGTGCCGCTGACCTCCCAGGGCGCCATGTTGATCGATTGGCATGGGACGTTGGAGCAGAAAACCTATCCCTCCTATTCAGCCGGGGCCGTGCTTCAATCCTTCATGCAACTCCAGAAAGGAGAGCGGCCGCTGCTCGACCCGGCGGTCTTCAAGGACAAAATCGTGTTCGTCGCCACGACCGCGGCCGGCACGTACGAATTGCGCGTGACGCCGTTGTCGCCGTTCACGCCGGGCGTGCTGATCCATATGGCTGCATTGGACAACCTCCTGCTGGCTCACTTCATGAGGCAGGCGCCGTACTGGGTGTTTGCAGTCACGACGCTGGCGCTATGCTTGGCGACGGCTTGGAGCTTCATGCTGATCCGTCAGCAGGTGCTGAAGATTGGATGCGTCGCGGCACTGGGGGCAAGCTACTACGGCCTTGCTGTCCATGCCTTCACGTCGCACGGCCTGTGGGTCGAGTTGGTGTTTCCGGAAGGTGCGCTGGCCGTTTCCTTCGGTGTGGCAGCGACGGTGGAGTATCTGATCGAGGGGCGGCAGCGGCGGCAATTGCGAGCCGCGTTCGACAAGTACATGTCCCGAGAAGTGGTCGAAGAGATCATGCGCGATCCCGAGCGCATCAAGCTCGGCGGGGAGAAAAAGGAACTGACTGTCTTTTTTTCCGACGTCGCGGGCTTCACCACGATCTCCGAGCAACTGCAGCCGGAGGAATTGGTCGAACTGCTCAACCGCTACCTGTCGGCTATGACCGACATCATCCGCCGGTACCGCGGCAACGTGAACAAGTACCTGGGCGACGGTATCATGGCGATCTTCGGCGCCCCGCTAGGCGATCCGAACCATGCGACGCTAGCCTGCTATGCGGCGTTGGACAGCCAGGCGGAGTTGACGAAGCTGCGTGAGGTGTGGAGAGCGGAAGGCTTGCCGGAGATCGTAGCGCGGATCGGCATCAACTCGGGCATGCTGGTCGTCGGGAACATGGGGTCGCAGGAACGGCTCGAATACACCGTGATGGGTGACAGCGTGAACCTTGCCTCGCGGCTGGAAGGGGCGAACAAGTTTTACGATACGCTGATCCTGCTTGGGCCACGGACGTACGAGTTGGCCCAGAAGGATATCGAGGCGCGCGAGGTGGATGTGCTCAGGGTAAAGGGCAAGAAAGAACCGGTCACGGTCTACGAATTGCTGGGACGGAAAGGAGAGCTGTCTATCGAACGGCAAAACGTGATGAATCTGTATCTCGAGGGGCTGGCGGCCTACAAGCGGCGGGACTTTGTCACGGCCCATCAACGATTTGAAGCGGCGCTGGCGATGGATCCTACGGATGGGCCGTCGAGGGTCTATCGCGAGCGGGCAATCACCTACCTGGCGGCTCCGCCCCCGCCGGATTGGGACGGAGTCTATGAACTGAAGTCGAAATAGAGGCCACGAAGCAAAAGCCAATGGAGGATGAATGGAACGGGGACTTGAGGGCAAGGAGGCGACGGTGAAGCGACGGGTATGGTGGACTCTGCAAGGGCTGATCGTCGGCATGACACTGGTTGGTGTCACAACTGCTTTCGCGGAAACCGTCTATGTGCAGGCCAGGACGGCGCAACTCCGCTCCGGCAAGACCTCGCTGGATCAGGTGGTCGCCAATCTGCGTTACGGCGATCCGCTGGAGGTCTTGAAAAAGGAAGGAAGCTGGCTGCAGGTCAAGACCGAGGGGGGGATACAGGGTTGGATCTATGTCGGCAAGACGAGCAAGACCAAACCGAGCAGCGGTGACAGCGGGTTGGCACAGCTCGGCCGCAGCATGCGCGGAAGTGAGGCATCGGCGGTGACCGCGACAGCCGGTGCGCGGGGCCTGGACAAGGTTTCCGAGGGGTATGCCAATCGAGCGGGGATCTCCCAGAAAGACCGCGACACGGTCGATCGCATGACGGCGTATCAGATTCCCGATCAGGAGGTCGAAGAATTCCTGAAAGAAGGGGGGCTCGGCGAGTATGCGAAGTAAGATTGCTACAGTTCTTGGGTTCCTCGTGTTTGTGATGGCATTCGGCGGGTGCGCCGAAATACAGCGGGCGGCCGAAGACGTCGCACGACAGTCCGGCAGTGAGCGGCTTGCCGGGGTGATCCACGGGACTGGGACCCTCCTCGCGGGGTTGCTTCCGATCGGCTATGAGGAGGAATCCTCCATCGGTCAGGCCATCGCGCTGCAGGTAGTGGCCCGCTACGGAGGGGTTGTCGAAGACCCGGCGCTCACACGTTACGTTAATCTTGTCGGGCGCGCGGTCGCTCACACCTGTGATCGGCCCGACATTCCCTATCGGTTCGCAATCCTAAATCACGATTCCCTCAACGCCTTCGCCGCGCCGGCCGGCTACGTCTTTGTGACGAAAGGCTTGCTGAAACAGATACGGAACGAGGCAGAACTGGCCGCGGTGCTCGGCCACGAAATCGCCCATGTGAGCGAGAAGCATATTTTGCAGGTGATCCAGCGGAGCAAGCAAATCGCTGGCGTGACGGAAGCCGGGTTAGCGTATGCCACCCAGAACCCGGTGGCGTTCAAGAACCTGATCGACGGGGCGGTGAAGAAACTGCTAGACGAAGGACTGGATCAGAGCAAAGAGATCGAGGCAGACCAACTGGGCGACGTATTCGCAGCCCGCGTGGGCTACGATCCCCTCGCTTATGTGACGCTACTTGCGAGGCTGCGCGATTTGAAGGGGGACGACCGCGCCTTTTTCAAGACCCATCCGAACTTCTCCAGCCGGATTGAGGCGGTCCAAAAAGCCATTCAGGCCGAAGGGTTAAAGGCCAATGGGGTTCTGCTGGCGGACCGCTTCGCGAAGTGGAGCAAGCGGATCTGAGGCAGAAGAATGTCTGCCGCAGCCCCTCCAGCCTTCGCCGTCTGGTTCACCGGTCTGCCGGCGTCGGGCAAGAGCACGACCGTCGCGGCACTGCGTCCGAGGCTGGAGGCGCTGGGATTGCGTGTGGACGTGTTGGAGTCGGATGAAGTCAGGCGCGTGCTCACGCCCGAGCCGACTTATTTGCCGGAGGAGCGGGACCTGTTCTATCGTGCGCTGGCCTTCACAGGCGCCCGGCTCGTCGAACACGGCGTCAGCGTGATCTTCGACGCCACCGCCGCCAAGCGGGCCTATCGAGACCTGGCGCGAAGCCTGATCCCGCGCTTTTTGGAGATTGCCGTCGACTGTCCGTTGGAGGTGTGCATGGCGCGGGATACTAAAGGCACCTACCGCAAGGGGCGGCGCGGGGAGTCTATGACGGTACCGGGCCTCCAGGTGCCCTACGAAGAGCCGCTCAAGCCGGACTTGCGCATCGATACGACCAAGGCGACGCCGGCGGAAGCAGCCGAGCAGGTCATGACACTCATCATGCAGCGATTCCTGTGAAGGTCGGACTCCTGTTGGAGGCTCACACGTTCTCGCTTCTGGCCAGTAGGAGGCGAAGCCGTTCGCGCTGGGCCGGACGGATGCTGAGAAACTCCAAGCCGAAGGTCTTCCTCTCGACCCATCGGACCGCCGCTCGTTCGATTGTAAGTTCCCACTGGTGATCAGGGAGAAAGAGCTTCACTGTCAGTTCCATCCCCTTGTGCACCGCCGTCAGCGATTCCGCTTTGCACCCCGAGGTGGAGAGGTCCAGGACACGAGCCTCCCCCGACGGGATATGCTCCGCCGCGAAAAGGAGCCGACAGTGGAATAGCACGCGTCGCGCTTTCCTGGCCCGCGCTCCATCTCCGGCCGCTTCAGGTGATGGCGACTCGACAACGCGTGCTTCACTGTGACCAGGCTTGTCCCTTCGTCTGGGCGGCACGGTGGTGGACGAATCGGCCGTGTCTTGGTGCTTCAACGCTGCGCGACCTTCAGGGGGCAGCTCGGTCAGGCATGTCTGACGCCCACCATGGGTTGATCTCGCCTCTGAATGATCCTGGCTGAACTTTTCGATGCCCTGCCAATAGCCGTGTTCACTTCGCATATCCTCACAGTGGCTGCAGATCGGAAGAAGCCCTCTGAGAACCTTCACCTTGTGAAGGGCCTGTTCCAGCTCTTCGGTGCGTCTGATCAGTTGTTGTTCTCTTTCCTTCCGGCATTCCCGTTCCTCTCTCAGAGTGAGTGCGGCGCTCACGCGGGCAACCAACTCCACCTCGTTGACCGGCTTGCGGATGAAGTCCGTAGCCCCTGCCGTGAAGGCGTCGCGCAGGGCGCCGTGGTCGCTCTTGACCGTAATGACGATGATGGGGAGGTCGTGGAGATGATGGTGGGCTCTGATCTGCCGGCAGGCTTCCAGCCCGTCCGTGTGCGGCATCAAGATGTCCATCAGAACCAGATCGACCGGTGCTGGCGAGGGGGCGGAGCCGGCAATCCCCAATGTGCGGAACGCATCGTCCGCGGATGCGGCGGTGAGCAGCAATCGGTACCCTGCCCTCTCCAGGAGCGAACTGAGCAACTGTAATTCATCCGGCGAATCATCCACGATCAAGATGCTCATGCCGAGATCCCGACGACAAGAGTGATGACCGGTCTTGAGGCCGAGCAAAGCCTGCAACGGTTTGAGGCGGCATTGAGCGGCCGGCGATATGACCTAATGGGAGGGTACGACGGACTTCCCCGTTCGTCAACGAAACACCAGCACCGGACAAGGAGCCTGATGCAGCACCGCATGGGACGTGCTCCCGAGCACGAAGCGGGTGAGGCCCCGGCGTCCTCGGGAGCCCATCAGGATCAGGTCCGGATTGAGCTTTGCGGCTTCGTGCAGGATCATGGGCGCGGGGGCGCCGAGCAGCGTCGTGCCTCGGGCATGGTATCCCAAGCCGGTCAGTTTTCCGGCGACCTCGTCGAGGAACGCCCGGGCGCTTGCCAGGACTTGTTCTTTCATGGCTTCCGTCACGGAGATACCCGCCGGCCACAGAGGTTGGGTGAATGGGAGGACCGTGACGAGCGTCAGGTTGGCCGGCTCTCGAAACGGTTGCTTGGTTAAAAAGTGGATTGCGGCTTCAGCATCGTCGGGTCCCTGCAAGGGCAGCAGAATCTGCTTCATGCCCCGAACGGGGCCTCTGACGATCAGGGTCGCGCAAGGGGCATGGGTCAGGACGCGATGGGATACGCTGCCGAAGAGCCGTTCTTTGATCGGGCCCAGACCTCGGGCACCCATGACGATCAGATCAGCCCCGAAATCTTGGGCGACGCTGACGATGACTTCGGCCGGCGTGCCGACCTCGATCCGTTTGGTCGCAGGACCGACGTTCATCGGGAGCAACGACACCATCCGGTCCAACAGCCGCTTGCCGTCTTCGCGCATTTCCTGCTCCACGGTCGTGTACAGGTCGCGGGCGACCTCTGGCATTATCATCGGATAAGCCGGCTGCGGAACGTCCAAGGCGTGAAGCAGAATGAGCTCCTCGGCTCGGTTGAGATAGGTCAGCGCCCGGAGCGCTTCAAAGGAGTTATCCGATCCGTCCACCGCCAGTACGATCCGCATGGTCTCCTCCCTTCTCTGTTTGGTGATTCGTCACAGGTTATCGGTCGGGTGCGCAAAGCCCCGGAACGCTCTACGAGGCTCTTCTCGCACGATCGGGACCCAACAACCAGTGACCTTCTATCAGCATGGGGTGACCCCATCTCCGGTCTCGCGCATCCGGCATGCACCTCAATTTCATTCATACCGCAGTGCCTCGATCGGGTTCAGGCGCGATGCCTTCTCCGCCGGGTACAGGCCGAAGAAGATGCCAACACCGAGTGAAAACACGAGCGCAATCGCCATGGCCGTGGGCGAGATGAGGGTGGGCCATCCGGCCATGGTGGTGAGCAAGTTGGCTCCGGCGATTCCCACCAGTACCCCGATGATGCCGCCGGTTGTACTGAGGATGACCGCTTCGACCAGGAACTGGAGCAGGATGTGTACCCGTTTGGCGCCGACGGCCATTCGAATGCCGATCTCCCGCGTCCGTTCCGTGACCGAGACCAGGAGGATGTTCATAATGCCGATGCCGCCCACGATCAGGGATATCGACGCGATGCTCAGCAGCATGAACATCATGGTCCGACTGGCGCTAGCGGTGGCCTTGGCGACGTCTTCCATCGTGCGTACAGTGAAGTCGTCCTCTTCGGCGGGGTGCAACCGATGGCGGGTGCGCAACAGGTCCTTGATCTCCAGGACTACGTCGGGCAACATAGTCTGCTGCGCCGCGGTCACCAGAATGATCCCGACCGTGCCCAGAAACTTGGTGCCCAGGACCTTCCGCTCCGCAGTCGAGAATGGCAGGATGACCACGTCGTCCTGATCTTGTCCCATCAGGGTTTGGCCCTTCGGCGCCAGGACACCGACTACGCGCAAGGGCACAGTCTTGATTCGAATGTGCGCGCCGATGACCTCCTCGCCGCGCTCGAAGAGATGCTGCGCCGCTGTCTGGCCGAGCACCGCCACCTTGGCGGCTGTGTCCTCGTCGGACGGCGTGAAAAACGCACCTTCCGCCACCGGCCATTCCCGGATATCCGCAAAGTTGGCTGTCGTGCCAAGGACCACCGTATTCCAGTTCTTGTCCTCATGCACCACCTGCAGGACGGCACGCGTTGCATAGGACACACCAGAAACCCCGGTGACTTTCCGTTCGATGTCCCGCGCATCCTCGACGGTCAGGGTCGACACGCCGCCGGCTCCGGTGCGCACCCCGCCGACCGTGGTCGCTCCGGGAACGATGATCAGCATGTTGGTGCCGAGGCTGGCGATCTGTGCCTGCACTGACGCGCTGGCGCCCTGCCCAAGGCTCACCATCGCGACGACCGCGCCGACTCCGATGATGATCCCCAACATGGCCAGACCGGCCCGCAGGGAGTTACGGGCGAGAATTTGGAACGCGAGCCTGGCGGTAATGAAAAAGAAGTTCATACTGGGTATCCTCGTCGATCTTGTTCGTCTGGTCTGTCCGGTTGATTCGGTTAAACCGGACAAACGAAACAAGCCAGATGAACCGACGAAACGGCCTTACCTGATTTTCGGCCCCATCCCAAATCCAGGGGGAAGTTCCTGCCGTGCTTTCTCCTCCACGGATTCAAGGCCGATGACCACCTGGTCGCCCTCGCGCAACTCGCCCGCGACGATTTCGGTGAAAGAGCCGTCTGTGAGACCGATTCTTACCGGCACGGGATGCAGCCGTCCCTGTGGGTTGACGACCCATACTTGGGATTTCTTCCGATCCGGCGGAGCTCCGGGCAGACGAAAGCGCAGCGCTGTGTTGGGAACGCGGAGCGCGCCGTCCTTGCGCGCAGTGACGATGGAGACAGCGGCCGTCATGCCAGGTTTCAATTTGAGGTCCCAATTGTCCACCCCGATGACCACATCATAGGTGACCACGTTCTGGATGCTGATCGGCGCGTTCCGCACCTGGGTTACCACGCCTTTGAAGACCTCGTTTGGATACGCGTCCACGCGGAACTCGGCGGGATTCCCTTCCGTCACGCCGCCGATGTCGGATTCACTCACGTTGGCGTTGACCTGCATCCGGGACAGGTCTTGCGCAATCACAAAAAGCGTCGGCGTCTGAAAGCTGGCCACCACGGTTTGTCCCACGTCGACGTTGCGCGACACGACGGTACCGTTGACCGGCGAATAGATTGTGGTGTAGCCAAGATCGAGTTCGGCGGAGGACAACGCGGCCTCCGCCTGGTCCACCTGGGCCTGCGCGATCTCGACCTGGGCTTGTGCGTCCTGGTAATTGGTTTTAGCTAAATCCAGTTCGGCTTGCGATACGAACCCGTGTGCCCGGAGGCGATTGGCGCGGTTCAACTCCAGCGCTCGTTGAGCGAGGGTGCTCTTGGCCCGGGCCAAGCTGCCGCGCGCGCTCTTCAACGTGGCTGTGGCTTGTTTTACCCTGGCCCGAAATGGTTTGTCGTCAATCATCGCGATGACCTGTCCTTCGGTGACGAGGGAATTGAAATCGGCAAACAGCTTGGCGATCTTTCCGGAGACCTGGCTGCCGACCTGTACCGAAACCACCGGGTTCACGGTCCCCGTCGCGGTGACGCTCGCGACGATCGGTCCCCGATCGACCGGGACTGTCTTATAGCGGACCAGCGTCGTGCCAGGCGAAAGCCAGACCCACAGGGCTGCGCTGGCCAGTGCCGCTATTGCGGTGCCGATCAGCCACAGGCGGGCACGAGGCCCGCGACACGGTTTCCGCTTGACGGAGGGCAGCGATGCAAGAAGGCCGCTCCCGTGGTTTGCCACGATGACCGCCGCACCCTGTGGCGAGCCATCGGCTGGACGTACGCCTCCGTTCCCGGCGGGTTCGCAAGGGCGTTCGGGTTGCATGGTCATGATCGGGTCACTGTCTCTAGTCTCAGCAAGACCGGTGCCCGAACTCAGCTCGACATCGACGGAGGAGGCTTGATTATTCGCGGGGTACGACGGCCGTTCGGGACCCATGTCGCGCAGAGCCTTCAGCATGGGGAAATTGGCGACAAGGCAGGCTCTGCGCCCTGCGGCAGGGTGGGTCAGGAGAACAAGGTGACCAGGGATGAATTCCGGGCGTTGCGTGGAGGAGCGGCCACCAAAGAGAAGTTTAAGAGGAGCCGGAGGGCAAGTGGCGGAGGAACCAGCGCAAGGCATGGTCAGCCACCTGCTCCAAGGTGCCTGGTTCTTCGAACAGATGCGAGGCTCCCGGAATGATGACCAGATCTTTCGGACAGGTCAGCAGCCTGAGGGCCTGTTCGTTCATCTCGATCACCGGGGTGTCATCACTGCCCACGATCAAGAGAGTCGGCGCGAGTACGGCGGGCAGATAGCGTTCAGCCAAATCCGGTCTGCCGCCACGAGAGACGATGGCGCCGACGGAGGAAGGGTCACGCGCGGCGGCTTCAAGCGCCGCGCCGGCGCCGGTGCTTGCGCCAAAATAACCCAAGCGGAGGGTGCGGGTCTCCGGCCGTTCCGCCAGCCAGGCCTTGGCGAGCAGAAGCCGATCGGCGAGCAGATCGATGTCGAAGACCTTGCGGGGATCATCCGCTTCGCATTCCTCGAGCAGATCGAGGAGCAACGTGGCAAACCCGCCGTGCTGCAGCTTGCGGGCGACGAAATTGTTGCGAGGACTGAATCGGCCACTGCCGCTCCCGTGGGCGAAGACTACGACGCCGACGGAATGGGAAGAAAGCGCCAGGATGCCTTCCAGCCGGATACCGGAACCGACAAGCGTCACTGGCTGTTCGGTTGGGTGTCCGCTGGGCTGTGACATCGGGATCTCGGTCTCATGCTACCGGCACAGAATCACGTGGCGGTGCTCAAAGAGGTTGCCATGCTCAGCAGATCCTCCACCGCCGTCGTTACTGGCTCGCTGGCTTGCGCCGGGTCGGCTCCGAGCCGGACGAGTGCCGCGGAAGGAAGGCAGAGGGTATCATCAGACCGGCGGCCGTGGCTATCGTATGAGTCCCCCGATCGTTCGCAGCGCATCTCGCCCCTAGCTCAATGGTCTTCTCCCTCTTGGCCCTGCCCCCTGCTGATCGTGTCAGTGACATTCAGTGGGGCAGAGGAAGACGAAGTACACGACGATTGCCATTCCTAACAGAACGGCTCCCAGCAGAAGCCATCGGGTTCTGGTCATGCGTCTTCCCCCGCCGAGGTTTCGCTACACCATTTATGAGCAAGACAGGTGCCATGACAAGACCGTGTTGAGTTCCGAGGGCTAAGTCTTAAGTTAGAAATCCGAAGCTGGCCACTCAACACCCAGAAACTCCGTACAGAAACTCCGTAAGGATGTGGCCTTCCGCTACAGGAAGGTGAGTAGGACTGTAGCAAGATTCCCACTCCTCGCAGCCCGTAGCAGGCGGCGGATAGTGAATCGCTGATCCGAAAGCATTTTCCCCTTTGCTATTCGCAAGTTCCTTTTCGCGGTTGGCTTTTTGCCGATGGCACCAGCCTTGCTGCCTATTCTGGCAGAAACAGACAGACAGCGATGAGTCCATCCTGTGTTTTGCTTTTGCTAGGCACCAGATGAGAAAAGGGCTGTCGGGAGAGGATGCTATGGGGGAAAGACTCTTTTCGAAGATCCTGGTGCCGGTGGATTTCTCGCCGTGCTCGGAGGAGGCGTTCCGTCTCGCGCTGGCGCTAGCGCGACTCTTCCAGGCGGAGGTGTTGCTGCTGCACGTCATCGATGTCAAGAGTCTGACCGCGTTGAATCGGTTGGGCCTGGCACGTCCGTCGGAAGAAAGGGAGCAGAAAAAACGGTTGCGGCACCATGCGCGGCTGCAGGCCCGGCGGCTGTTGCAGTCCAACGAGGCCAAGGGCGTGACAATCCGACGGTTATTGGCAGAAGGGGTTCCATTCGCCGAGATTGCCCGGACGGCCCGTATGGAGCGAGTGGACTTGGTGGTGATGGGCAGTTATGGAGGACAGGTCGAGAGCGTGGACAAGATCTTTTTCGGCAGCACAGCCGAGAAAGTAGTGCGGACGGCGGGGTGCCCGGTCCTGACCGTCCCATTGCCGGCAAGACTGCGACCGTGTGGGGCGGAGTCCTGGGAAGGAGGAGGGCGATGACACACGGAATGTGGTATGCGTGAAGATGGACGAACGGGGTGGTCGCCGCCGGCTTGGGCTCGGTGCTTGGCGCCCGTCGGCACGCAAGTCGAGCAGCATGCCGAGGTCACGCTCGAGGAGCAGACCTTCGTCGCCAAACAGACGCCGCTGCCGCTTGGCATGCTTACGGTAATCGCGATCCGGAATCAGGAGGGGGAATGGCACGACTTCGGGTGGCCAATGTTCCAGGGCACCTATTTCCTAGGGCAGGAGATTGAGCGGTGTGTTGCTGGATCCGAAAAGGAAGACCGAGATCCGCTTTACGCTCGAACGACCAGGGCGATACGAATTCAGATGTTCGATCCATCCCGCCATGAAGGGCGAGTTGTTGGTGGTGAACGTCGAAGCGGTCTGAAAACTCATGAGACGTAAGGGGTCAGAGGGGGCATACGGGGTAATGGAACACGGATGACGCCGCTCATTCACCGTATCCTTTTGGCTACTGACGGCTCGGCTTACGCGGCTCGCGCCGAGGGATATGCGTTGTTCCTGGCTTCGGTGTGGGGGACCGGTCTGGACGTGCTGAGCGTGTTGGAATTTTTGCCGGGGATGAACCCCGCGTATCCGATCAACGACATGTACCTGGATCAGCTTCGGAAGGAGGCCGATCGACATCTCAGCCGGTTGGCGGACCGAGCTTCGTCGGTCGGGGTTTCAGTGAGGAAACATGTCGAGATCGGGATTCCCAGCGAGAAGATCGCCGCCGTCGCCCGTGAACATGGCGACGACCTGGTGGTCGTCGGGACGCACGGCCGGACCGGCCTGGAACATGTGCTTCTGGGGAGTACGGCAGAGCGGGTGATTCGCGGTGCGCCCTGTCCTGTGTTGGCGGTTCGCGGGATCAAAGCGGGAGCGGCGGAGCCAGCGGATGCCTCCGTGCCCATCGTGGTCCAGCGGATGCTGGTCCCGATCGATTTTTCTGACTGCTCGTTGGACGCCTTGGAGTATGCGGTGCAGGTTGCCAGGCGATTGAACGCAGCCATCACCATTCTCTCTGTCATGGAGCCGGTGGCGTACGGTTTGGATTTCTCCCTTGCTCATCCGTCCGAACTGGAAGCCAAACGGACGAGACTTGGCGAGCGGCTCCGCGATCTGACCGCGGCAGTGACCGGCTGCGGACTGCAGGCGGATGGGGTTCTGCGAGGAGGCCTGCCGGTGGATTCCATTCTCGACTATGCGCGAAGTCAGGCGGTCGACTTGATTGTGATGGGGACGCACGGGCGTCGAGGGATTTCTCACCTGATGAACGGCAGTGTGACCGAGGCGGTGCTACGGCGGGCGGATTGCCCGGTCTTGACGGTGCGGAGCCCGAAATTCGCCCCGGATCATCGGCGGGTCATTCAGGAAGAGAGCCGACAACGAACAGGGAATGGCTGAGAGCTGTGGGCTATTCGCTACGTGCTGCCCGCTATGTTCTCCATGGTCGTCATGGGATGTCAGCTCACCCTGTAGCACGACCCCCTTTCCCAGACCCTCCGGGTACTCGTTGCTCGCCCGGCGCAACGGGTGATGGGGAGGGGGGGGGAAGCGATTGGCTCTTTGCTTTGGCTCTATTCAGCACAGGGAGGAATGCCATGAAAGTCTCAGGCAAGAAAACCGGCACAGCCAAGGCGAGACCCGAACCGACACCGGAGGTCTCCACTCAGAATCCCATCGAATTGCCGGATGGGATGTGGGAGCGGATTGCCAAGAAAGCCTATGAACTGTGGGAACAACGGGGCCGGCGCGAGGGCTATGCCCTGCAAGATTGGCTGGACGCTGAAGCCATCGTGATGGAGGAGATTCATGAAACTCGCGAATGAACAGACGGCTGGTCTATGGGTACGGATGCCCCCGTCGCTGGAAGCGGTCCTGGCGCGCCTCGAAGCCCTATCGTTAGAGCCGGAATTCGCGGGACAACGCCAGGTAGCGTTGGAGCAAGCGCTCAGACCGTACTTAGAAGGCGAAGCGGCGACGCTCCTCACACCGTTGCCACAGGAGGTGGAACTGGCGAATCTGTTTCTCTATGCGGATTTCTACCCTGAAGGGCGGTTGAGCTTGATCGAGCAACTCCGGGACACGATTACGGAACATGTGCCCGAGGAAGAGCGGGCCTGGCTAGATCCTTTGAAACATTCCCATATGGATCTCCTGGAAGTGATCCCCACGGAGGAAGATATTTCGACCGGGATGTGTACGGCACACTCGATCGGCGACGGGCGGACGTTCCGGATCATCAACGGTGATCTCGTCAAGCGAGTCGAGGCTAGGCAGATCCTGCTGACGCGGCTCATCCGCGAGCCCGGCGATCCCGACACCGATCGCGCAGTCGTTCCCGGCAGTGCCATCGTGCTGAGCGCATCTGACGGCCAAAGCCTCTACCAGCTCACCCACGAGCAGCGGTTGGCCATGGAGGCGGCCTCCGGGTCGTTCGTGCTTGGCGAATGGGCGGAGTTCGCCAAACTCTATGGCTATGTCTTGCTGTGGAACTTCGCCCGGCTGCGCGTCGCTGCGCTGTCCGACGCCTTGGCGCGGATTAGGTATTGCGCGCCAACCGGGGAGCCGTATCTGTACGCCGTGGCCCTCTATGAGCATCATGAACCGCGGTGGCTGGCCGATGGATTGACGGCACTGGAGGGGCTGGAGTCAGAATGTCCCACGCGGCTCGAGGATGCACCGGGAACGGGCTCACACTCTGAGCGAACCTGGATCCAGCGGGAGGGCGGTGCGGTGGTCGCGAGGCTGACGCTTACGCCCACGCAACTCATGGTCGAGTGCGAGTCCCGCGAGCGGCTCAACGAGCTCAAGCACCGTCTGGCCGGCACGTTCGGTTATTCGTTGCACTTCAGGGGAGAGACCGGCGGTCCACCGGCACGCAAGCTGTCGGTTGAGGATCTGATGAAAGAGGAAGGCCCCTCTCTTGTCATCACGACGGAGGAAGACCGTGCATTCCTTGCCTCGTTCCTGGACCGGGTCTATTTGGAATGGGCTGATCAGGAATCGCCGGCGCTCGGCGGGCAGACGCCTCGCCGTGCAGCGGCGTCCGCAGCGGCGCGCGACAAGGTTGCGGCGCTGATCGACGAGATGGAGCGGCACGACATCGGGCGGCGCCGGACAGGGCAGCCGGCGTTCGATTACAACCGGCTGCGGGCCCATGTCGGGCTCGAAGAGGTCGTATGAAGGCAGAAGCGACAGGGCCTCACGGACCGCCCGAACCTCCCTCACCGCATCCTCGATTTCTTCCCACCCAGTTGTTCCAGCGACTGATTGATGTACTGCGGAACAAAGGCTACCGGGTGATGGGCCCGACCGTTCGCGACGGTGCCCTTGTCTGGGATGAGATCCGTCACGTCGCGGACTTGCCCAAAGGCTGGCGCGAGACACAGGAGCCGGGACGGTATCGGCTTGAACGGACCGGATCCGAGCGGTTGTTCGATGTCGTCCATGGGCCGGAATCGTTGAAGCGGTTCGCCTTCGTCGCTCGGGAACCACTCGTGACGATCGAGCGAAAGGCAGGCGACTTCCGTGCCTCATCGATATTCCCCAAGCGCGAGTTGGTCGCGATTCTCGGCGCACGGGCCTGTGATCTCGCCGGTCTCGCGGTGCAAGATCGGATTTTTTTGCAAGAGGGCGTCGCTGATCCCTATTACCAGGCCAGGCGTGACAGCCTCTTCTTGGTCGCGGTGAACTGTACACGGGCCGCAAGCACCTGTTTCTGCGCCTCGCTGGACACCGGCCCGCAAGCCCGCGGCGGGTACGACGTGGCGCTCACCGAACTCGACGAGGGATTCGTGGCGCAGGCGGGGACGCCGGCCGGATTTGAGGTGCTGGAAGCATTGGCGCCGGCGCCGGCAACGCCGGCGCAGGTGTCTGCGGTTCAGGAGGGTGTCGACGCGTGCGCGCGGAGCCAGACCCGCCGCCTCGACACCTCCCGTCTCCCACAGGCCTTGTATGAGGCACATGAGCACGCACGGTGGGACGAAGTGGCTCAGCGGTGTCTCTCCTGCACCAACTGCACCATGGTATGTCCCACTTGCTTCTGCCATAGCGTGGCAGATCTTCCGGATCTGGACCGTCGGACCAGCACGCGCGTCCGGCTCTGGGATTCCTGTTTCACGCCGGATCACGGCTATATCCACGGAAAGAATGTGCGTCCAACCATCAAAGACCGGTATCGGCTGTGGCTGACCCATAAGCTGGCGTCGTGGATCGACCAGTTCGGAGTCTCCGGCTGCGTCGGGTGCGGTCGCTGTATCACCTGGTGTCCGGTCGGGATTGATCTGGCCGAGGAACTGGCCGCCTTGACATCGAGAGACGGCCCGTCGCTCGCCGGGCCGACAGTCTGAGGGGTCGCACGGTGCGAGAAGACAGCTAATGGCAACCGCGATGACCGAGTTCAATCCTTTCCTGGTTCACCCGGCAACCATCGTTGGCAAGATCCGGGAGACGGTGGACATTTACACCTTTCGCCTGCGGTTCGCCGATCCGGCTCTCCGCCGTTCGTTTCGATTTGCGGCGGGGCAGTTCAATATGGTGTATGCGTTCGGCGTGGGGGAAGTACCGATTTCCATCGTGTCCGATCCGGATGAGCCTGAGGTGCTGGACCATACTGTTCGTATTGTGGGACGGGTGACCGGCGCCATTGCGCAGCACGAGTCCGGCGATAGCCTGGGCCTCCGCGGTCCGTTCGGGCAAGGGTGGCCGCTAGAGGAGGCGCGCGGGTGTGATGTGGTCATTGTCACCGGCGGCCTGGGTTGCGCGCCGGTGGTCGGCGCGATCGAATACATCTTCCGCCGGCGCACGGCCTATGGCGCCGTCACCATCGTCCATGGGGTCAAGACGCCACAGGACCTGCTGTATCGGGAACGGTTCGATGCCTGGCGCCGCCAGCCGAAGACCACGGTGTTGCTGGCGTGCGACCGTGCGGATAAGAGTTGGCAGTATCACATCGGAGTCGTGACCGAGCTCTTCGAACAAGTTTCGGTCCATCCCGAACAGACCCGTGTTCTGATGTGCGGCCCTGAGATCATGATGCGCCTGGGCGTGCCGATCCTGATCAAAAAGGGTCTCCCGGCCTCGTCGATCTATGTGTCGCTCGAGCGCCATATGGAATGCGGCATCGGGCTCTGCGGCCATTGTCAGATGGGGCCGTTTTTCCTTTGCAAGGACGGACCCGTATTCCGGTATGATCGCGTCGCGCCGTGGTTGGGAAAGACGGGGGTATAAATAATAAAAATGGGAGCAACGACGCCAGCGCGCCCCGTCCGGCCCAAGTTGGCGGTGTTTAAATTTGCCTCGTGTGACGGCTGCCAATTGAGCGTCCTGAATCTGGAGGACGAGTTATTGGCGCTGGGCGAGGCGGTGGACATCGCCTACTTTCCCGAAGCCTCAAGCCGGATGGAGGACGGGCCCTATGACGTCGGCTTGGTCGAAGGATCTGTCTCCACACCGGAGGATGTACGCCGGCTCGTGCGGATCCGCGAACAATGCCGGATGCTGATCACGATCGGCGCCTGTGCGACCGCCGGCGGGATCCAGGCCCTGCGCAACGGGGCAGATCTGGAAGCCTTCAAGCGGGCCGTCTATCCGAGTCCGGAGTACATCGCGAGCCTGTCGACCTCCACGCCCATCGCCGAACACGTGCGTGTGGACCTCGAGCTGTGGGGCTGTCCGATCGACAAAGGCCAATTGCTCTCGGTGCTCACCGACGTGCTGGCCGGGGTTCAACCTCATCTGCCGGCGCACAGTGTATGTCTGGAGTGCAAGCGCAGAGGGATCGTCTGCGTCATGGTGGCGAAGGGCATCCCCTGTTTGGGACCGGTCACGCGCACGGGCTGCGGCGCGATCTGCCCGAGCATGGGGCGGGACTGTTATGGTTGCTTCGGACCGGCCGAGGGCGGCGCCCGAGGACCCGGCCTTCCGCCGAACACCGCATCCTTGGCGAGGCGATTTCACGACGGGCTCAAGCTTATTCCCGTCGAGGTTGTGCGGCGCTTTCGCGGAATCAACGGCTACGTCCAACCGTTTCGAGACGAAGGGGAGAACTGGGCTGCCCGGATCCCGCAGGACTAGCGAGATGGACGCAAGCTGCGACAAATGCCGGACGCGAAGAGAAACGGGACCGGTGCGAGGCGCATCCCGCCGGTTCACCCCCTCGCGTGAGCAGGAAGACGTGTGAATGGAACCGACACCCGAACACCCGAACGGAGAACGGACGATCCGGGTTGACATGATCGCCCGCGTGGAGGGCGAAGGCGCCCTTCGGGTCACGGTCCACAATGGGACAATCGGAGAGGTGCAGCTCCGTCTCTTCGAACCGCCCCGCTTCTTTGAAGCGTTCCTTGTCGGACGCCGGTACGACGAAGTGCCGGACATCGTCGCACGGATCTGCGGCATTTGCCCGGTGGCCTACCAGATGAGTGCGGTGCATGCCTTGGAGCAGGCCTTCGGTATGCGTGTGGAGGGCACGCTACGAGAATTGCGGCGGCTCCTCTATTGCGGGGAGTGGATCGAAAGCCATGCTCTGCATCTCTTTATGTTGCAGGCCCCGGATTTTTTGGGCTACGAGAGCGCCATAGCCATGGCGAAGAGCCATCCGGAGCTAGTGACCCGCGGATTGCGGCTGAAGAAAGCCGGCAATCGACTGATGACGGTCTTGGGCGGCCGGTCGGTCCATCCGGTCTCAGTAAAGGTCGGGGGCTTCTTTCGGGTGCCGCGCCGTACCGAGTTGACCGATCTCACGGACGAGCTGCGGTGGGCGCGGGATGCGGCGATTGAAACGGTCCGCTGGGCGGCCAGGCTTGAGTTTCCGGACTTTTCACAAGACTACACGTTTGTGGCGCTCCAGCCGCCGAATGAGTACCCGTTCAACGAGGGGCCCATTGCCTCGAACCGGGGCCTTGCCATCCCGGCCGGCCGCTTCGAAGACCGCTTCCAGGAAACGCAGGTGCCCTATTCCAATGCGCTGCATTGTACGCTGGCTGGCTCCGCCTATCTGGTCGGGCCCTTGGCCCGCTTGGCGTTGAACCAGGACCGGCTGTCGCCGCTCGCCAAGCAGGTGTTGGCCGAGACGCGGCTCCCCCTTCCCCTCCGTAACCCGTTTCATGGAATCGTTGCCCGAGCGGTCGAGGTGCTCTACGCCGCCGACGAGGCGCTCCGTTTGATCGAGCACTATGAGCCCCCGGCCGAACCTGCCGTTCCTGTGACTGTGCAAGCCGGAACCGGCGCGGCCTGCACCGAAGCTCCGCGGGGCATCCTGTATCACCGCTACCGGGTGAACGCGGAAGGTGTGATCCAAGAGGCGAAAATCGTTCCGCCGACGGCGCAAAATCAACGACAGATCGAGGACGACCTGCGGGCGTTTCTTCCCCGTGTGCTTGCGCGGACGGAGGAAGAAGCCGCTTTGGAATGCGAGAAAGTCATCCGGTGTTACGACCCATGCATCTCGTGCGCGACGCATTTCCTCAGGCTGAGTGTGGAACATGAAATCTCTGCCGGCAAGGCGGGCAGGTAATCCATGGGCACGCCGGCGCGTCTTCGAGTCATCGGGCTCGGCAACATGTTCGGAGGAGACGACGCGGTGGGTCTGTTGGCTGCCCGACGACTCAGCGGGCTTGTGGCAGGGCGGGTCGAAGTGGTCGAAGCGGAGATGGCGGGGCTCGAGCTGCTCGAGCTGATGCAAGGAGCGGATCTGGTGATCCTGATCGATGCGGCCAAGACTGGGCAGCCGGCCGGCACTATTCATCGGTTCGATGCGTCGACGACCCCCGTGGCCGCGCCGGGGGTCGCGCACTCAACCCATGCGCTCAACGCCGTCGAGGCATTGGAGCTGGCCCGGGCTCTAGGAAGACTGCCGGGGCGCGTGTTGGTCTACGGGATCGAAATCGAAGCGGTGGGCGCTGGTGGGCCGCTCTCCCCGGCAGTGGAGGCAGCCCTGGAACAAGTCGTTCGACAGGTTCTGGCGGAGGTTGAAGTGGAGCACAATGCATGAACGCGCTCTGTTTGAACAAGTTGTGAAGATGGTGGAGGCGGCGGTGAAGGGTCAGGCACTGGGTGGTCCCCTAACGATCCGGTTGAAGGTGAGTGTGTTGTCTCACCTGCACGACCTCGATCTCTCGTGGATCGAGTCGACCTTCGCCGAGGTGGCCCGCGGGACGGTCGCAGAAGGAGCGGTGCTTGAGATGATGAGGGTTCCGGTCCGAATGCGGTGCGGTCGGTGCGGCACTGACGATGTTTGGAGAGGTGACCCGTTGATCTGCCGATCCTGCGGCTCTACTACGCTGCAGTTGGACGAACCGCCAGAAGTGGTCTTACATGAACTGGTCGTTGCTGGATAGTGAAGAAACGACGCGGGTGCGGCTGCTTGTGTCGGGAACCGTTCAAGGGGTGGGGTTTCGCCCTTTTGCCTATCGCCTGGCCAGACGGTTGGGGCTGAGCGGGTGGGTGGCGAATACGCCCGAAGGGCTCCTCGTTGAAGCGGAAGGGACGAAAGAAACCGTGGAAGTGTTTGCCGAACGGCTGATCGCCGAAGCTCCGGACTCGTCGCGTATCGAGCGCGTGGCACGTCGAATAGTCCCTGTGACTGGAGAACAGGGGTTTCATATTCGGACGAGTCTCCTGGGGGGGCTGCGATATCCGGCCGTGCCACCTGATCTGGCTGTCTGTGCCGACTGCGTGCGCGAATTGCTGGATCCGCAAGATCGCCGGTTCCACTATCCTTTTTTGACATGCACCCGGTGTGGGCCGCGGTTCAGTATCCTCACCGACTTGCCCTTCGACCGGGCACGCACGACGCTGAGTCGGTTTCCGCTGTGCGCTTCCTGCCTGCGGGAGTATCGGGACCCTGCCAACCGGCGATTCCATGCCGAGGCGCTTGCGTGTCCGGCCTGCGGGCCGCGGGTGGTGCTCTGGGACAACGGCGGGCGCGTCGTGGCCGAGGGCGACGGTGCGTTGGCTCAGGCCTGTCAGGTGGTCGCGGACGGGCTGGTGTTGGCTGTCAAGGGGCTGGGTGGGTTTCAGCTCTGGGTGGATGCCCGCTCGGAAACGGCCGTCCGGCGTTTGCGCGACCGCAAGCGACGGCCGCACAAACCGTTTGCGGTGTTGTTTCCATCGCTCCAGGCGGTAGAGGAGGCGTGTGTCGTCTCACCCGGGGCATCCGCGCTGCTGACCTCGCCGCAGGCCCCGATCGTGCTCCTACGGCGGCGGCCCTCATGCAGGCTGGCTGCGGCGGTCGCTCCCGACAATGCCTTGGTCGGGGCCATGCTCCCATACTCGCCCCTCCACGTGCTCTTGGTGACCGGATTGGGCGGCCCCGCGGTCGCCACGAGCGGAAATCGCTCCGATGAACCGATCGCAACCGAAGAACACGATGCCCTGATCCGTCTGAAGGACATTGCCGATGCGTATCTCGTGCACGATCGGCCCATCGCGCGGCCTGTTGACGATTCGGTGGTGCGGATGATGAAAACCGGGCCGGTGATCCTCAGGCGAGCGCGCGGCTGTGTGCCGTCCTCTATCCCCCTGCCCGAAGAACTTCGGGGGCGGCGGGCCTCAGTGTCGATCCTGGCGGTTGGCGGGCAGCTCAAGAACACCGTCGCCCTCGTGGCTGGTGATCAGGTGACGATGAGCCAACATCTGGGTGATCTCTCCACACCAGAGGCGTTCACGGCATTCCGGCACGCGATCGACGATCTCCTCCGGTTGTGGGGGGTGAAGCCTGCGGCTATCGCCTGCGACCTCCATCCGGACTATCGGTCGACGCAGTATGCTCAGGAACTGGCTGAGCGGCTTGCCGTTCCCGTGATTCCGGTGCAGCACCACCATGCCCACATCGCTGCCTGCATGGTGGAACACCGCTTGAGCGGCGAGGTACTAGGGGTCGCCTGGGATGGGTCTGGCTATGGGCCGGATGGCACAGTCTGGGGCGGTGAATGGCTCGTTGTGGGGTACCGGTCGTGTCGCCGGTATGCGCGGTGGCGATCCTTCCGGTTGCCCGGCGGCGAAGTGGCCGTCCGCGAGCCTCGACGTTCGGCGCTCGCCGTGCTGTGGGACACCTTCGGAGAGGAGGCGGTCAACCTCGTTCAGGGCTTCGAGCGGACCGAACAGGTACAGGCGGTGGCTTCCTTGTTGCGCCGGCAGATGCTGTCTCCTGTGACCAGCAGCTTGGGACGGTTCTTTGACGCCCTCGCGTCCATGCTCGGGTTCTGTCAGGTCGCAACTTTCGAGGGGCAGGCGGCGATGGCTGTCGAGCACGCGGCATTGGATGTGTGGGAGAAAGGGGTTGACGAGACGGGCTATCCTGTAGCCATCCGTGAGGGTTCAGCGAACTCTCAAGTCAAAGAGGTCGACTGGCGGCCGATCGTCCGGGCTATTCAGGACGATCGAAAGGTCGAAATTGCGCCCGGTGTGATCGCCGTGCGGTTTCACCTCGCGCTGGCCGATGCGATCTGCCAGGTGGCGCAGACGGTCGGGCTGCCGCGCGTAGTGCTGTCCGGAGGCTGCTTTCAAAATGGGTTGCTGGTCGAACTGGTCAGGGAACGTCTGATGAAAGCCGGGTTTGAGGTCTTCGTCCATCGCGAGGTTCCCCCCAACGACGGCGGATTGTCATTGGGGCAGGCGGCGGTGGCCTGCGCGCATCTCGCGCAGGCGGGGGATGTGCGGTGCGCCGAAGGCTGATCAGGCTGATTGTGAAGGGAGGTGCGGGGTGTGCCTGGCAGTGCCGGGACGGATTGTGAGCATCGGCGACGACGTGCTCAGGACAGGCAAGGTTTCATTCGGCGGGATGGTCAAGGACGTCTCACTGGCACTCGTCCCTGAGGCACGTGTCGGGGACTACGTCATGGTGCACGTCGGGTTTGCCATCAGCACCGTGGATGAAGGCGCCGCGCTCCGGTCGATTGAGTTCTTCGAGGCCATGGCGGCCCGGAACCGGAGTGACACCATGCCCGCAGAGAGCGAAGGCGGAACGACACCGTGAAGTACGTGGACGAATTCCGGGACCGGGGCGCGGCGGAAGCGGTGGCAAACGCCATACGTGGCTTGGTCACCCGGCCCTGGACCATCATGGAGGTCTGTGGCGGGCAGACCCACGCCATCGTCCGGTTCGGCCTGGATGAATTGTTGCCGGAGAAGCTGACGTTAGTGCATGGACCGGGCTGTCCGGTGTGTGTGACTCCTGTGGGGCTGATCGATCAGGCCGTAGTCTTGGCGTCGTGGCCGCGCGTGATCTTTTGCACGTTCGGTGATATGCTCCGCGTGCCAGGCTCCCGGCAGAGCCTGTTCGATGTGAAAGCTGCCGGGGGCGACGTGCGGCTGATCTACTCGCCGCTCGATGCGCTGGCGCTGGCGCGGTTGCATCCGGATCGAGAGATCGTGTGCTTCGCCGTTGGGTTCGAAACGACCGCCCCGGCCTATGCGATGGCGGTCCAGGAAGCCGCGCGGCTTCGGCTCACCAATTTCAGCCTGCTCGTCGCGCATGTCTTGGTGCCTCCTGCAATGGAAGCGATCCTCTCGGCTCCGGGCAATCGCGTCCAGGGATTTCTGGCCGCAGGTCACGTGTGCACGGTGATGGGCTATACGCAGTATGAACCGTTGGCGGCCCGATACCGAGTTCCGATTGTGGTCACCGGGTTTGAGCCGCTGGATATCCTCGAGGGCGTCCTGATGCTGGCGCGGCAACTCGAAGATGGACGCGCCAAAGTGGAAAATCAATACGCCCGTTCGGTGCGGCGGCAAGGTAACGAGGTGGCCACCGCACTGTTGGCAGAGGTGTTCGAGCCGTCGCTGCGGGCGTGGCGGGGGATCGGCGAGATTCCGGCAAGCGGTCTTCGCCTGAAACCGGCCTATGCCGCGTACGACGCGGCGTTGAAGTTTCAGCGTGAGCTGGCACAGACCGCCGGTAGCGCCGAAGAGGATCCGGAATGCCGCAGCGGGCTCGTGCTGCAAGGCTTGCTCAAGCCGACCGACTGTCCCGCCTTTGGCGTGCGGTGCACGCCCGAGCGCCCGCTGGGCGCCCCGATGGTATCCAGCGAGGGCGCCTGTGCCGCTTATTATCGGTATCGAAAGACCGCGATACATGAGGCGTCTGGATCGGCGGGGAACGAGCTGTGAGTCCGACCATGAACGACGATCCCTCTCTTGAACTCTCCTGTCCGCTGCCGGTGTTGGGACGGCAGGCGATCGCGCTAGCGCATGGTGGCGGGGGACGTCTCATGCAGGAGCTGATCCGGCGAGCGTTTCTCCCGGCGTTTAACAATGCCTGGCTGGCTCAGCTCCACGACGGGGCTGTATGTGCGGTCGACGGGGGACAACTTGCGTTCACCACGGATTCCTATGTGGTTCAACCGTTGTTTTTCCCCGGTGGGGACATCGGGAGGCTTGCCGTCTACGGCACGGTCAACGATCTCGCTATGTGCGGCGCCAAACCTCTGTACCTGAGCGCAGGGTTTATTCTGGAGGAAGGACTGCCGCTTGAGACGCTTATGCGAGTCGTGACCTCGATGGCTGAGGCCGCCCGGGCGGCCGGCGTGGCCGTGGTGACCGGCGATACCAAAGTAGTGGATCGCGGCAAGGGGGACGGCATGTTCATCAATACCGCCGGTGTTGGTCGCGTGTTTCAGGGGGCGGCGGTGGCTCCGCAGCGTGTGCAGCCGGGGGATGCCATTCTGCTCAGCGGCGATCTCGGTCGCCACGGCCTGGCGGTGTTGAGCGTCCGGGAGGGGGTGGCCTTCGCCGGCGACATTCGAAGCGATTCCGCTCCGGTCCACGGCGTGGTCGAAGAGCTCTTCTCCAGCGACATCGAAGTGCATTGCCTGCGAGATCTCACCCGAGGCGGCCTGGCTAGCGCGCTCAACGAGATCGCTGCAGCCGCTCGGGTCGGGATGGCGATCGATGAAGGAGCGATTCCTGTGAGCGAACCAGTGCGCGGTGCCTGTGAACTGTTGGGGCTCGATCCCCTGTATGTCGCCAACGAAGGCCGGTTTGTCGCCTTCGTTCCAGAGGCGGAGGCGCACAAGGCCCTGGCGGTCATGCGCCGGCACGAGGTCTCGCACGGGGCTGCGATCATCGGCCGTGTGACGAATTCAGAAGAGCGAGCCGTCGTCTTGACGACCGTTCTTGGCACCAGGCGCCTTCTTGATCTCTTGTCCGGCGAGCAGTTGCCGAGGATCTGTTGACGATGATTTACACCATCACCCTGAACCCCGCACTGGATCATTTTCTCGATGTCGAGGGGCTGCGGTTGGGTGAGACCAACCGCGCTACGGGGGAATGCGTCTATGCAGGGGGAAAAGGGATCGACGTGTCGCGCGCGATCCGGCGTCTGGGCGGCGACAGCATCGCCCTGGGGTTTATCGGCGGGCATAACGGACGGCTCATGGTCGACCTGCTCAAACGCGAGGGCGTGACCTGTTACTTCACGCCGATCGCGCAGGAAACCCGCCGCAATGTCATCATCTGCGAGAGGCAGCGCCGGACGCAGACCATGGTCAACGCCAAGGGGCCTCTCGTCGCGCCGCAGGAATGGCGGGCGTTTCTCACGCATCTCGGCTTGCTGGACCTGCACGGTGCCTATGTCGTGCTGGGCGGCAGTCTGCCCCGCGGGGTCCCGCCGGATGCCTACCGGCAGATCATTGCCCTTGTCCAGCGGCAAGGCGCCAAAGCCGTGCTGGACGCCGACGGCCCCTGCTTCAAGGCCGGCCTCAAGGCTAGACCGTTCGCGATCAAACCCAACCTGAATGAGCTCCGGCGGCTGACCGGGCGGCCGTTGCGGACCGAAGGCGCGGTGTGGGATGCGGCGCGGGCGCTGAATCGAGCGGGAGTGCGGATCGTGCTGGTCTCGCAGGGGCGGCGCGGGTTGCTGGCAATCAGCGGCACCGAGCGATATCAGGCTGTGCCTCCAGCCGTGACGGTTCGCAGCACAGTGGGAGCCGGCGACTCGACCGTGGCAGGCTTTGTGTTCAAACATGCGGGCGGCAAAGACTTGGAGGAATGCGTCCGCTTTGCGACAGCCGCCGGCACGGCGGCCACGCTTGCGCCGGGCAATCAACTGTGCCGGCTCAAGGATGTGCAGCGGCTGCTGCCGCGGATCAAAATTCAGGTGCTAGGCAAGAGGCGCGTGCCGACGGAGAAAGGACGGTGACGATGAACGTCCTACTCGCAGTCGACGGTTCAAAGTACGGCCGGTGGGCGACGGAGTGGATTGCGCGGATGCCGTTTATGTCGCCGCCTCGGGTAACCGCGTTGCATGTGATGGACGTGGCGGCGCTGCGCGCGCCCTTCGTGGTGCAACCTATGATCGCCGGCAACGAGCGGTTCATCCAGGAAGAGATCAAGCGGCTGGAAACCCGGGCCCAAAAGACGGTTGAGGAGACCAACTCCCTGTTGTCGGCTTATGGTCTGAAGGGGAAGGTCGTGAGCAGAAAAGGACGCGTCGCTGCGACTATTCTCAACCGGTCTCCCAAGCGCGACGGGCTGGTCGTCATCGGCAGCCGAGGGTTAGACGCGCTCGATCGGTTCATGCTCGGCAGCGTGTCCACACAGGTGGCGTTGCATGCCCCCTGCTCCGTGCTCGTGGTGAAGGAGGAGGCGCGCCCGGTTTGCCACATTGTCTTCGCGACTGACGGGTCGCCGTCGTCTGAGAAAGCGATACGGTTTCTGACAGGCAAGCTCCGGGCAGATGCGGGCACGCGGGCGGGAGAGGGCGGGCCGATCCTCGTCTCAGTTGTGCACGTGATGCCGTTCCTGAAGTATCCCGAGCTAAAAGAAGCGGGCAAGCAGCTTGTCGAACGGTGCGCGGAGAAGCTGGCTAAGGCTGGCTATCAGGTCGATGAAGTGCTGCGGCTCGGCAAGCCGGCCGAGGAGATCATAAAAGTGGCGTCGCGGAAGAAGGCTGATCTCATTGTGACCGGTGCCAAAGGCTTGGGTGCCATCGCACGGTTCCTGCTCGGCAGCGTCTCGACCAAAGTGGTGCAACACAGCTCGTGCTCGGTCCTCGTCGTCCGATAGGGCGTCTGAAGCGTGGGGACCGGGGCGCCGGCACATTGACCGGGAAGGAGCCGAAGCGTATGTTTATACTATCGATGTCACGAGCGAGTAGCCCAGAATAACTGGCTGCCGGCTATAGGCGGTCAGGCTGGGGAGAGGAACTTCTCGATGTTCCGCTTCGGTACGCTCCTCAACAGCCTCTTGATCCTTCTCTTCGTGGGTTTCAGCTTCAACGCGTACGCCTGCCTTTTGCCATTCTCCGGAGAGTCGGCCGCGGTGATGGACAGGGGGTGTCCGATGCCGGAGCAGCAGCCGATGCCCCAGTTGTGCGATGTCTTCAAGACCTTCTCGGTGGAATCCACCAAAGCCCTCAATCCGGACGATGACGCGCACCGGCGCTGCCCCACCAGTATGGCATCCTCAGCCTTTCATCCGACACCGACGTCTTGCTCTGTCTGCCTGAGCGCCGCATCTCCAGTCGATTCTTCGCCCCATCTTCAGTCGAACGCTGTGCTGCGCTTGTGATCCTCTCCTGAGCAGTCGATGCGTCAATGAGCCGTTGACCGGGTTGGTCAAGGGCTGTGCGCTTCTTTTTTCCCATGGTGTGGAGGACGACTATGATCCGCTTCATGACGGTCTCAGTCCACATGGCGGCGGCGATCTTTCTGGGGCCGGCAATCACGGTCGCCGATGCGGCGCAAGAAACGAGGTTGTCCTTGGACGGCCTTGTGGCGGAGGTGACGGAACGAAATCCGGAGATCAAGGCGGCGCGGGAGCGATGGGAAGCCGCAAAGGCGGTTGTCCCGCAGGCGCAAACGCTTCCCGATCCGAAGCTGCAGTTCGGCTATCAGCGGATGCCAATGGTGCCGCCCGTCGTCCAGGGCGCCCTGTATGGGGTTGGACAGGAGATCCCGTTCCCCGGCAAGTTGAAGCTCAAGGGCGAGATCGCCCGGCGCGAAGCCGAGCGACTTGAGCAGGAATATCATGCGACCCGTCTCCGGGTGATTGCCGCGCTGAAAGAGGCCTACTACGCCCTGCACTTCATCCACAAGAGCATAGAGATCGTGGAGCGGAACAAGGCGCTCCTGATCCAGTTCGAGAAAACTGCCAAGGCCCGTTACAGTGTCGGGCAAGCCGCCCAGCAGGATGTCTTCCGGGCGCAGGTCGAGATCTCGCGCGTGCTCGACCGGCTCGCCGTGCTGGAGCAGCGGAAAGAGAGTCTCCATGCGGCGATCAACCGGCTTCTGAACCGTCCGCCTGCCGATCCACTCGGGACGCCCGAGGAGATTCGGGTTCCGCTCCTGACCATTTCCTTGCCGCAACTCAATCGGCTGGCTGAACAGTTTTCCCCGGTTCTCCTGGCGTCGGCGAAGCGCATCGAGCGGAGCGAACAGACGGTCTCGCTCGCTCGCCGACAATACTACCCGGATTTCGATGTGACCGCGCTGGGGTTGCGGAATGACCTGATCAATGACAACGGCTACCAGGTGCTACTCGGGATCAAGATCCCGCTGTTTTATGAAACGAAGCAGCGGCAGGGGGTCAGGGAGGCGCTGGCGAGTCTGGCCGGCGCGCGCGAAGAGCTCGCCGCTGCCCGGCAGGAGATCTTGTTTCAAGTCAAGGACGCGTTCGTGCAGACCCAGCGCGCGGAGCGGCTGATCACGATCCTTCGCGATGCGATCATCCCGCAGTCTACGTTGGCGCTCCAGGCAGCCCAGGCGGGGTATGCCGTCGGTAAAGTCGATTTCCTCACGTTACTCAACAGTCTGCTGACTCTGCAGGAAAATCAGTTGGAGCTCCACAGCGAAATGGTGGCGCATGAGCAGGCCGTGGCGAGGCTGGAAGCGTTAACGGGTGGATCGTTGTCCGCTACCCGTCCTCCGGTTGCCGCCGACACACAACGGATCACGGAGGGCGGACCAGTGGGAGTGGACCAACCATGACGCGGCGAGTGGTGGTCGGTCTGGCGTTTCTGGTGACCGTCGGCGCGGTGGCGGCCCTGTGGCTGACAAGCCGGCGGGCGATGTTGCCGCCGGCCGACTCGTGGCAAGAGACGATGGCCAACATGCCAGGGATGGCGATGCCGGACCGCCAAGGCGAGGGGCAAGAGAGGAGCGGTGAGAGAGAAGCCGAACCCGGCAAGGAGCAGCCGGGGATGGTGACGATTGCGCCAGAGCGGCTCCAGACGATCGGGGTGAAATATGAGGAAGTGATGCATCGCCCGCTGGAGAAGGTCATCCGCACAGTGGGGCGGGTCACGGTCGATGAGCGGCGGCTTGCGAAGGTGACAATCAAGTTTCACGGATGGATCGAAACCCTCATGGTCAGCGCGCTTGGCGACCATGTCAAGCGCGGCCAGGTGCTGTTTACGATTTACAGCCCCGATCTTGTGGCCACTCAAGAGGAATATCTGCTCGCCCTTCGCAGCTACCAGGAATTGGGGAAGAGCGAGTTCCCCGAGGTGTCGCGCGGCGCCCAGGAGCTGTTGGAAGCGGCTCGCCGGCGATTCGAGCTTTGGGACATTACCGAGGACCACATCCGGGAGCTGGAACGAACCGGCAAGGTGCTCAAGACCCTCCCGATCCATTCCCCCATCACCGGCACGGTCATTCGGAAAGAGGCCCTGGCCGGCGCCCATGTGGATCCGGGCCAGGAACTGTATACGATCGCCGATCTGTCTCATGTGTGGGTCATTGCGGACATCTACGAATACGAGTTGGCGTTCGTGAAAGTGGGCCAGAAGGCCTCGGTCTCACTCTCCTATGAACCTGGGACGGTGCTGACCGGCCGCGTCGGCTTTGTCTACCCCACGCTCGACCCCAAGACTCGTACGGCGAAGGTGCGCTTCGAGCTGGACAATCCTGGAGAGAAGCTGAAGCCGGACATGTACACCAACGTGGAGTTGGAGGTCGACTTGGGGACCCGCTTGGCGGTGCCGCAGGACGCGGTGATCGAGTCCGGTCAGAACCAACTCGTGTTCATTTATCACGGGGGCGGGCGGCTGGAGCCGCGCGTGATCAGAGCCGGGGTGAAGGCCGAGTCCTACTACGAAGTGGTCGAGGGTCTCAAGGAAGGGGAACATGTCGTCACCTCGGCGAATTTCCTGATCGACAGCGAAAGCCGATTGAAGGCAGCGGTGCAGAGCATGGGGTACATGGGGATGGGTAAACCGTAAATCGTCGCTGGTGAAGCGTATCTCGCCCCGCCTTGTGAGGTACGAAAGGGGTTCGGGCATGGTCGAGCGCATCATCGAATTCAGCGCGAGGAATCGGTTCTTCGTCCTGCTGCTGGTGTTCTCCGCCGCCACGGCCGGGCTGTGGGCCATGCGGCAGACGCCGGTGGATGCCCTGCCGGATCTGTCCGATACCCAGGTCATTGTCTACACGACGTGGCCGGGCCGCTCGCCCGATCTCGTGGAGGACCAGATCACCTATCCGATCGTAACCGCCTTGCTCTCCGCGCCGAAGGTCACAGTGGTCCGCGGGCTTTCGGACTTTGGGTTTTCCTATGTGTATGTGCTCTTTAAGGACGGCACGGACATCTACTGGGCACGGTCCCGCGTCCTGGAATACCTGAGCCAGCTTGAAGGGCGCCTGCCCGAAGGGGTCGCGCCGCAACTGGGTCCCGATGCGACCGGCGTCGGCTGGGTGTTTCAGTACGCGCTCGTGGACGAGTCTGGACAGCACGATCTAGCCTCGCTCCGCAGCTTCCAGGATTGGTATCTGCGTTACTGGTTGCGGAGCGTGGAGGGCGTTGCCGAGGTGGCTAGCATTGGCGGCTTCGTCCGGCAGTACCAGGTGAACCTCGATCCTACCAAAGTGCTCGCCTACCGGCTGTCCATTCCGGCGATCATCGAGACGATTCGGGAAAACAACAACGACGTGGGGGGGCGCGTCGTGGAGTTCTCCGGGATCGAATACATGATCCGAGGACGGGGTTACGTCAAGCGGGCCGAGGATATCGAAAAGATCGCGGTCGGGGTCAGCGAGAACGGTACACCCATTCTGCTCCGCGACGTCGCGACGGTCCGTCTGGGTCCGGACATGCGGCGCGGACTGGCCGAGCTGGACGGGCAGGGGGAGGTCGCCGGCGGGATCATCGTCATGCGTTTCGGGGAGAACGCGCTCACGGTCATCGAGCGCGTCAAGGCGAAGCTCAAGGAGCTGGAACCCTCGTTTCCGAAGGGGGTCAAGGTCGTGACCACCTACGATCGGAGTGGGCTGATCGAGGAATCCATCGCCACGGCGTACGAAAGCCTGGCGGAAGAGCTGATCGTCACGAGCGTGCTGATCGCGCTGTTCCTGTTGCACATCCGGTCGGCTGCCGTGCCGGTCCTGACCTTGCCGCTGGCCGTGCTGATCGCGTTCGTTCCGATGTACCTGCTGGATATCGGTGTGCACATCATGTCGTTGGGTGGGATCATCGTGGCGATCGGAGACATGGTGGATGCTGCGATCATCATGGTGGACAATGCCCACAAACGGCTCGAAGAGTGGGAGCGGGCCGGAAGGCCGGGAGACCGCTTGCAAGTCTTGATCGACTCGGCCAAGGAGGTCGGGCCAGCCACGTTCGCGTCGGTGTTGGTGATCGCGATTTCCTTCATCCCGATCTTCACGCTGCAGGAGCAGGAGGGCCGGCTGTTCCGGCCGCTGGCCTGGACCAACAATCTCGCCATCGCGGCCTGTGCGGCCCTGGCCATCACCTTCGTGCCAGCGGTGCTCCCGGTCGCCATGCGGGGCCGGATTCTTCCCGAGCGTCGCCATCCCGTGAGCCTGCTGCTGCAGCGGATGTACGGGCCAGTGTTGCGTGGCTGTCTGCGGCATCGGGGGCTGGTGATGGTGCTGGCCGTGGCTTTGCTGGCTTCGGCCGTCCCCGCGTTCCAGCGGCTGGGCTCCGAGTTCATGCCGCCGCTCTACGAGGGTACGGTCCTGTACATGCCGACGACGCTGCCGGGCCTTTCGGTCACCGAAGCTAGTCGCCTGTTGCAGATCATGGACCGCAAGCTGCGCGCTTTCCCTGAAGTGGAGCGGGTCTTCGGGAAAGCCGGCCGTGCCGAGACATCCACCGATCCCGCGCCGTTCAGCATGATCGAAACCGTCGTCATGTTGAAGCCGAAAGAGCAGTGGCGGCCGGGCCTGGATTACGACGGTCTGATCGCCGAGATGGATCGAACGCTCAAGTTCCCGGGGGTGACCAACGCGTGGACGATGCCGATCAAGAATCGGGTGGACATGCTGACGACCGGCATCCGCACGCCGGTCGGCATCAAGATCTTCGGCTCGGACCTCAACGCCATCGAGCGGATCGGGCGACAGGTGGAAATGGTCGCGAAAGAAGTGCCGGGGACCCGTAGCGTGTACGCCGAGCGGGTGACCGGTGGGTACTTTCTCGACTTCGAGATCAACCGGGACGAAATCGCGCGTTACGGCCTCAAGGTGATGGACGTAGGGCGGATCATCGAGTCCGCCATCGGCGGCGAGAATATCGCTGTCACGATCGAAGGGCGCGAGCGGTACCCGATCAATGTCCGGTACCTGCGGGAGCTGCGCGACGATCCGGAAAAGCTCAAGCGGGTCCTTGTGACAACGCCGAGCGGGATCCAGGTGCCGCTCGCGCAGCTTGCTGCAATCCGTTTCGTGAGCGGCCCGCCGATGATCCGCGACGAGAACGGCCGCCTTGTGGCCTACGTGTATGTCGATATGGCCGGGCGGGACGTCGGCGGGTATGTGGAGGACCTCAAGCGCGCAGTCGAGAAAAAGATCGAGCTGCCGCCGGGCTACACGATCGCCTGGTCTGGGCAATATGAGTTCATGCAACGGGTGCGGGAACGGCTGGCGCTCGTGGTTCCGCTGACCTTGCTGATCATTTTCGTAGTCTTCTATCTCACGTTCCAGTCCGTCGCCGAGACGCTCATGGTCATGCTGGGCGTGCCGCTCGCGCTGGTCGGCGCGATCTGGTATCTGGCCGTGCTGGAGTACAACATGAGCATCGCGGTCTGGGTGGGGATCATCACGGTGGTCGGCACTGCGGCCGAAACGAGCGCGGTGATGCTGGCCTATCTGGACGAAGCCTGTGCCCGCCGCAAGGCGGCGGGCGGGTTGAAAACGCTGGAGGATCTCTTGGACACCGTCCATCTCGGCGCGGTGGAACGCATCCGGCCCATGGCGATGATCGGCTTGGTCGATGTGCTGGGGCTAGTGCCAGTCATGCTGGCGACGGGAACCGGTGCGGACGTGATGAAGCGGGTCGCAGCGCCGCAGGTGGGCGGCGTGCTCTCGGCTATGCTCCTGACCCTGTTCGTGATCCCGGCGGTGTACGTGATGTGGCGGTGGCGAGTCGAGGTTCGAGGCGAAGGGCGCTAGATAAACGAGGAGCACTCTGGTGGCGCCACTTGGCTCACGCTTGGCGGACAGCGCTGAACGGTTGAGCATGTGCCCGAGATGAGCTCCAACCCGTTTACCGCCCTCTTCCCGATCGGGTGGAGCCTGCCGCTGAGTGTCCAGTTGACCGGCTTGAGTGTTCTCGATGAATGGCGCAGCCTTGTGCCCCCACGCTTCGCCAACTTTGTCGAATCAGTCTCCTTCAGAAACGGTGAACCGGGGGCAGCCAAGCGAGGATGGCTGCCCCCGGCCATCTGTCTTTTCAGGCTGTTTGCCAAGCTGCGAAGAGCGCTGCTCCATCTCCTCGTGCGACAGCGAAGCTCACGCGACGTCGGTCCCGGGGCACACCTTCCTGCTGTTTCATCCTCCGCTCGGTGCGTAATGCACCGTACGCCAGCGGGGACGATGAGCGACCAGAGCAAATTGGGGGATTCTCATTGTCCCCCCTGTTCGATCTTCTCCTATTTTTAAGCTATTGTCTTACAAGCTCTTATGGGGAACGAGGGCTGATTGTTGGAAAGCGGGCGTGGATCGGTTAGAAGAGGTTAGAAGATGAGTTTGGGGATCGGCCGGATCTCTCGTAGGGGTTTATGGGTGGGGCAGGGTTGGAGAGATGGCGACTTCCTGGATCATCGATTGAGTGAATGCTTGTGCTTTCCGCTTCATCTCAAATGCGAGGGGCAGTGTATGGTCTGACCGCCGCGGCCCTGTTCGGCGTCAGTCCTCCCCTTGTGAAGCTCCTGCTTCCTGAGGCTGGCCCTCTGCTCATTGCCGGCCTGCTGTATCTTGGGGCGGGTTCGGGAGTGTTCGCCTTTGAGCTGTTGTTCTACCGAAGATCACGTGCGCCTGACCATGAAGCGCCGATACAGGGGTCCGATACGAGGCTGTTGGCTAGCATCATCCTCGCCGGCGGTGTCCTGGGACCTGTGTTGATGCTGTGGGGAGTTCAGCGTCTGTCCGCAGTTCTGGCTTCGCTGCTCCTGAACCTGGAGGCACCGCTGACGATGGTCCTGGCGGTGTTCTTGTTTCGGGAACATGTAGGGCGTAGGGAGGTTGTGGGCGCAAGCTTGATCTTCGTTGGCGCTGCCGTGCTCAGTTATCAACCGCAAGCCCTGCACGGCGACGCGCTTGGTTTCCTCGCACTCATCGGCGCCTGTTTGTGCTGGGCCATCGACAATAACCTGACTCAGCAATTGTCACTTCGGGATCCTGTTGTGGTGACCCGTCTGAAAACGTTGGGAGCCGGAACTTGTACGTTGAGCCTTGCCGTCGCCACGGGCCAGAGTTTGCCGAGCCTCTCGATTCTCCTGTCTGCGCTGGTGCTTGGATTGATCAGTTATGGGCTAAGCCTGGTGTTGGACATGCACGCCTTGCGGAGATTAGGGGCCGCCCGAGAAGCGGGCTATTGGGCTACGGCGCCTTTCATCGGGGCGGTCGCTGCGGTTCCGATCTTGGGCGAGCGGTGGGGAATGAGCGAAGGTTTGGCCACGGCGTTGATGGCGGCTGGTTTGTTTCTTCTCCTCCGGGAGCGCCACAGCCACGAACACGCTCATGACGAGTTGGAGCACGATCATGCTCACGTGCATGGCGAGCATCACGAACATGTGCACGACCATGCGGTGGTCGGACAACCGCATGCGCACTTGCACCGGCATCCGCCCTTGGTGCACGACCATCCCCATGTATCCGAGCTTCACCATCGTCACAGACATGGTTAGGGCGCTCGTGTTGCACGGGCAATCAGATCGATGGCGGAGGCAGTCGGATGCCCGTTTTATGACCAACACGCAGGTGCCGTCTCGCACGAGAACCCCGTGGCTTACGGCCTTCACTCCTCCACAAACCGTGACTGCCAAGGCTGCGTGGTATTTTGGGTCTGGGTTCTCAATGAATCTGTCCCATTCTGCCACTGTGTCACCTGAAGGGTTCGGTTCGCCGCCGTGCGACCCTTTACGGAATTGCCCTCTTCCAATGGCTATAACTGGCATTGGCCTTGCGTCGTTCATTCCGTATGTCATCAGGGTCTTGCAGGACATCACGAAGGTCGGATCGCAGCCTTGTTGGGGCAGGGAGCAAGACGAGGCTGCCGGGGTGAAGTCCACTCCGGCTTCGGTGTCTTCAAGGTGTCGGCGTGTGAAGCTCGATGAGATCGCGTGGGGGGATCGAAGTCCGACCGTTGACCCGCGCGAATTTCGATTTCGCCGGGAGTTTCCAGCTACCATCCTAACGCAATGGAATTGAGCTGGCGGAAGGCACCTCACGGATTCGGGAGTGTGTGGTGGGGCGGCCTCTTTCCATGCGGTAGTGGCCAGCACGATCGCCTATATCGGGGTTGCCTTGGATCTGACCATACGGGCGAAGCACCTACCGACCATCGCCGCCAACCCCGACAAGTTTTTCGAGTCCGAGATCTTCGCGCGCGTGCGGGTCTCTGCGGCTCCGAAGTCCGATGTTCTAATCATGCCTCTGGCGGTGATGCAGAGCGAGCCGGCCGGGAAGATGGCCTTCGTGCAACGGGGTGAAGAGAGTTCGAAGCCTGCGCGGTGAAGCTGGGTGAGGAGAGCGGGGGCCGAGGTCGTCATGGAAGGTCTGCGGGGAGGGGAGCGGATCGTGATCAATGGCGCGTTCCTGCTAAAGTCCGAAGTGAAAACTACCAACTCGTAGCCTGCCCAATGATCGATTCTTTGCAAGATTCTCACTCGGTCAACGCGCTCTCGTGCGGGGATTGGCCCGCAGGCTTGCGGTCGCCGACCTGCTGGAACGCATCGTGAAGATCAACCGGCAAAGTAATGCCCCCTCTGGGATCAATGCTGTGGACATGCACGTGGTCATCGCCACCGTTATTGGCAGGAAGCCCGTAAGGCACGGGTATGGAGGGCGAGCGTCGGTTTCAGCTCATCCTCAGATTTCTGGAAGCGTATCGCAACAGCGTCTAGCATCGGCGAGAATCGGGTGAAAGCCGCCTCCGGCGCGCCGATCCCGCTGAGCGAACTCGCAGCCAGCGAGATGCAAGAGGTAAGGACGGGATCGTGCTGATGCCCCACATTGATCATTGATCATTATTGATCGGCTCTGGCACGCAGGGCGGCCGTCAGGTCAGGCGACCTCGCCCGCTGCACCTTACGGCTTCTGTTGGTCATGATGACGATGATGACGCGGTGCGGGCTTTTACCGCTTGTGGTCGTGCAGGGCAACGGGGCCGAAGTGCAGCGGCCGCTGGCGACCGCGGTGATCGGCGGGCTCTTTCCCTCGACGCTGTTTGTGGTGGTCGTGTTGCCGGCGTTGTGCGGCTGGTTCGGGGAACCTGGCGACTGGCCGGGGTTCCGGCCGCCGAGAAGAAACTGTTCACAGACGATGTGTCGGAAGCGGTTTCGGAAGAGGTGACGCGATGAAAAGTGTGCGGCTGATGAGGGGCGGCCACACGTTGGATTCTAGGAATCATCGGTGGGACTCCCGCGCCAGCCTGCAACCTGACTAGGGGCAAGGCGGTGTATCAGGACATTGCGCCGGCTGTCATGGCCTGCAAGGTCGAGGCGACGGTTGCCGGCTGCGGGGGCGAAGCTGGCGGACCTCACTGCGCTGTCGACCAAGGGCAAATCCAACGGGGAACTGCTGCAGACGCGGCATGAAGACAAACCGCACATGCTGGCGTGGAAACTGCGGCTGTCGGGGCAGGAGAGCCGAGAGGGGCTGGCCTCTGTCCGGTCGCTCGCTCGGTGCATGGCGCGTGCGACTCCTTGCTCAACTGGACGTGTTTCGATGTGGACGGCAGGGGGGCTCTTCGCGCTGAGTGCCGTGACGATCGTGATCGCCGGCACGAAGCTCTCGCAGTACGGCGATCGGATCGCCGAGCTGACGGGGTTGGGCCGGCTGTGGATCGGCGTGCTGCTGATGGCCGCCGCCACGTCCTTGCCAGAAGTCTTCACGACCATGAGCGCGGGGCTGCTGAAGGCACCCGATCTGGCGGCCGGCGACCTGTTTGGCGCCGGCATGAGCAATATGCTGACATTGGGCTTGATCGACCTGCTTCACCGGAAAAAACGGGTTTGGCAGCAGGCCGCGTTCGAGCATACGCTGGTCGCTTCCCTGGCGATGTTCCTGACCGGGCTGGCTGCGTTTCTCGTGCTACTGCGGGTCGACGTGGAGCACGCAGGTGTCGGCATGGGCAGCCTGTTGCTGCTGATCATGTATGTGTTGGGGATGCGAATTGTCTTTCGGCAGGAGGATGTGAAGCGCCGCCAGCGCGAACAGGAGGCGGTTGTGGAAGCGACGGTGCTTGCTGCGGACGGCCCAGTCAGCAGGCGTGCGGCGCTCCGGCGGGCTTCGGTGGGGTTCGCGTGCGCGGCCCTGGCCTTGCTGATCGCGGCCCCGCTCCTGGCCAGATCGGCCAAGGAGATTGCCGAAGGGACTGGGGTCACTGCGACGTTCATCGGTACCTCGCTGGTGGCGATGACCACCTCCATGCCCGAGCTGGTCACGGCTCTGGCGGCCGTGCGCCTGGGCGCATTTGACCTGGCTGTTGGCAACCTCTTCGGTAGCAACGCCTTCAACATGGCGGCCTTTGTTTTCGCCGATGCTGCCTTTCGTGAAGGGCCGCTGCTGAGCGCGGTCGATTCTGCACACGCGCTGACAGCCCTGTGGAGCATCCTGCTGATGAATGTCGGACTCATGGGCATTATGTATCGGGTGGAAAAGCGCTATCTCCTGATCGAACCCGACAGTGTGGTGATGATCGTCGGCTATTTCCTGGGACTGTGGCTCCTGTTTCGGTAGCGGTTGGCAGTTCTCTGTCATCAGCCGTCATCGTTCCTCTCACCCGCCTGGAGCGGAGTGTGTGGATGATGGTGGGGTGAAGCTATTGGCTGCGGGCTTTGTTCGCTGCTGATCCCATGACGCAGGCGTCGACTGAAAAACCCGTTTCCTGGCACACGATGCCGCCTCTCGCGGTAATCCGCGAACTGGGTTCCGATCCGGAGCGCGGACTGAGCGAACAGGAGGCCGCGCGCCGGTTCGCCCTGCACGGGCCGAACGAATTACCGGAGGCCCCCCCGCCGTCACCGGTGTCGCTCTTCCTCGCCCAGTTTTCCAGCGTGATCATCTGGGTTTTGATCGGCGCGGCGATCGTGTCCGGGGTGCTCCAGGAGTGGATCGATGCGGGCGCTATTGTCGCGATCGTGTTCCTGAACGCCATCCTGGGCTTTGCACAGGAGTTCAAGGCCGAGCGCTCGCTGGCTGCGTTGAAAAAGCTCTCGGTTGCGACGGCGCGGGTAGTGCGGGATGGAAACATCCGAATGGTCCCGGCCCGGGAGTTGGTACCGGGTGATCTCATCCTGGTTGAAGCGGGCGATCACGTGCCTGCCGACGCGCGGCTCACCTATGCGGCTGCTCTCCGGACGCAGGAAGCGGCGCTCACCGGAGAATCCACGCCAGTGGACAAATCTTCCGCTGCTATGGGCGGCGATGCCCATTCTCTCGCCGAACGACGGAACCTCGTGTTCATGGGCACAATCGTCGTCGCTGGGAAGGGGCGAGCGGTGGTCGTCGCGACCGGCCTGAACACCGAGTTGGGGCGGATCGCCGGCATGCTCCAGACAGCCGAACCGGAGGCCACTCCGCTGCAGCGGCGTCTGGAACAACTCGGGCATCTGTTGCTCTACCTCTCACTGGGGGTTGTGGCGGTGGTCTTTCTGATGGGGCTGTGGCGCGGAGAGCCTCTGGTCGGGATGTTTCTCACGTCGGTGAGTCTGGCCGTCGCGGCGATTCCCGAGGGGCTTCCTGCGATCGTCACGATCACGTTGGCGCTGGGCGTCACGCGCATGGTCGCGCGTCATGCGTTGATCCGCCGGCTTCCTGCGGTCGAAACGTTGGGTTCCACGACCGTCATTTGCACTGACAAGACGGGCACCTTGACCAAGAACGAGATGACGGTCACGCGCCTCTTCATCGACGGCCGCACGTTCGAGGTGACTGGTGAAGGATATGCCCCAGAGGGGGAGATCCGTGAGATTGGTCTCGGTCCGTTATCCGAGCGAGCCGGAAACGGTGGACGGGCAACGGGCAATGGGCTGCGGGAGCTGCTTGCCGCGGCGGTCTTGTGCAACGGGGCCACTCTGCGCCGGGTGGATGGAGTCTGGCGGGTGCTCGGCGATCCGACCGAGGGTGCGTTGCTGGTGGCGGCGGCGAAGCTCGGGTTGTGGAAAGAAACCCTGGAGGAGGCGGCGCCCATCGTCGGGGAGATACCGTTTGACCCGGAACGCAAGATGATGACCGTGCTTCGCAAAACTCCAGGCGGGATCGCCATGTTCGTGAAGGGCGCGCCGGAGGTGTTGATCGGACGATGTGCCCAGATGTTAACGGTCGACGGCGCTGTCAAGCCGCTCGATGAGTCGGCGAAGCGGAACATCATAGAGGCCAACCAGATGTTCGCCCATGAAACCTTGCGGGTATTGGGAGCCGCCCGCCGGCGACTGGACGACAAACCGGCCGATCTCCAGGCCACGGATATTGAACAGTCCCTCGAGTTCCTTGGCCTTGTCGCGATGAAGGACCCGCTGCGGCCGGAAGCGAAACTCGCCGTCCGGCAATGTCGGGAGGCGGGGATCCGTACTGTCATGATTACGGGCGATCATAAGGAAACGGCGATTGCGATCGCGAAAGACCTAGGTCTCGTGAACGGGCAGGGGGAGGCGCTGGCAGGACACGAACTGGATGCCTTATCCGATCCGGCCCTGGTGGAGCGTGTCGAGCGGGTGGCCGTCTATGCGCGTGTGTCGGCCGAGCACAAGCTTCGGATCGTTAAGGCTTGGAAGGCTCGGGGTGCGGTGGTGGCGATGACCGGCGACGGCGTCAACGACGCGCCGGCGATCAAGGCGGCGGATATCGGCGTCGCGATGGGAATAACCGGCACGGATGTAACCAAAGAAGCCTCCGACATGGTGATCACGGACGACAACTTCGCGTCGATTGCGGCGGCAGTCGAGGAGGGACGGGCAATCTACGACAACATCCGGAAATCCGTTCATTACCTCCTCTCATGCAACCTTAGTGAGGTGTTGCTCATGCTATTGGCCACGCTGTCGGGGCTTCCCCTGCCGCTGCTGCCGGTCCAAATTCTCTGGATCAATCTGGTGACCGACGGATTTCCGGCGCTTGCGCTGGCCGCCGATCCGAAGGAACCCGACATCATGACCCGCCCACCGCGTGACCCGAAAGAGCGATTCCTGTCTCGGCGGCGGCTGTGGCTCCTGTTTGGCCAAGGAGCCCTCATCGCTGCGAGCACGGTGTTTGTTTTCGCGTACTGCCTCTTCGCTATGGACCAAAGTCTGGAACGGGCGCGCACGGTGACGTTCACGGCGATGGTTCTGGCGCAATTGTTCCACGCCTTCAACTGCCGGAGCGACCGGCAGTCTGTCTTCTCCATCGGCATCTTGTCGAATCGCCATTTGGTCTGGGCAACCGGCGTTTCGGCTGCCCTCCAGGTCCTGATCATCGCGCTGCCGGCGGTGCGTGAGGTTTTCAAGGTCAGCCCGTTCGATCTGAAGCACTGGCTGCTGGCGATCGGGGTCGGCTTGGTGCCACTGCTGACAATGGAACTGTGGAAAGCCATGCTGGCCTTCAAGCGACGAAGAACGAATGGCTGAGCGAAGTTGCCTTCAAGGAATCTTTATCTGAGCGGCGGACTCTTATTATAGTGTGTGAGTCGGCAGGACCGGATGCGAAAAGGGTGAACCCATTCAGGAAGGCGCGCAGTCGTGTATAAAACGTAAAGAGCGAGCGGCTCAGCAAGCTTGGAGAGGAGGTGCGGCCATGACGTGCAATGTTGGCAGAGCCGAGCGGTCGATTCGGATTGTGCTGGGTCTCGTGTTGTTGGGGATTGGCGCGTTTGCAGGGCTTCCTCCTTGGGGCGCCGGGATCGCCTTCGTGGTTGGCGCGGTGGCGCTGGTGACAGGAGCCATTGGCTTCTGCCCGGCGTGGAAGCTCTTGGGGATTAATACCTGTCCCCCGGGTTCCGCGGGAAAGCCATGAAGGCGCGCTTGGTCGGGCCAAGTAAACCAGCCGGCGGCCTGTGCCAGGCCAGCTCATCCTGACGTGTAGACGGGCCAGCATCCTCCAGGCGCACCCCTTGGCATGAAGAATGGAACTAGGTCCTGGCAGTCGGCTATGGGGTGGCCAGGTGAAGAGCGGTGTAGAGCCTCGGGCAAGCGATCATTCTAAGTGAGTGGCCGTCGGCTCTTTTGCTGTTAGCTGTCAGCTTCCACACGAGGAATCCTGCATGAATCCGCCAGATGTGCCGAAAGATACACAGACACCGGGCTTCTTCACGCCAGTTGGATCGCGGCGTACGTTCTTCGCGTGGGTCACCGCTGCGGCGGCGGCCGTGATCGGGCTTTGCCTGGCGGTGCCGTTGGTCGGCTACTTCGTTTCGCCGGCGTTGAAACGTCGAGAATCATCGTGGGTGGACGTCGGAGGGCTCGACGAATTGCCCGTCGGCGAACCAAAGCAGCTCGACTACGTGGCGACCGTACGAGACGGCTGGATGGAGACGAAGGTCCATAAAGCCGTCTGGGTGGTCAAAGAAGGCAACGGGCAGGTGACGGTCTTCTCGCCGATGTGCACCCATCTTGGGTGTGGCTATCACTGGGACCGAGGCGACCGGCAATTCAAGTGCCCGTGTCACGGCAGCGTGTTCGACATCACGGGCCGGGTTTTGGGCGGGCCCGCGCCCAGGCCGCTGGACCGGTTGCCCTTGAAAATCGAGAACGGCCGATTGCTGGTCCAGTACAAGGAATTTAAGGCCGGTTTGTCGCGAAGCGTGGAATTGTAATCTGCGTGAAGCGGGAGCTGTGAAGCGTCTCCCGTGATGAAACGCCCTGCTCAAGGATGAGACGCGCTCCATGAGGGAGACATGGCTTCTCGATTCTATGACTGGCTTGATAGCCGGCTGAAACTCAAGCCGATCGAGCGCACGCTTCTGGATGAGCCCATCCCGGGCGGTGCCAGTTGGGTGTATGTGTTCGGATCGGTCACGCTCTTCCTCTTCATCCTGCAGGCCGTTACCGGCATGTTTCTCGCCGTCTATTACGCCCCGACTCCGGACCATGCCTACGATAGCGTTCGCTTCATCGAAACCCAGGTGGCCTTCGGTGCGTTCGTCAGAGGTCTGCACCACTGGGGAGCGTCTGGGATGGTCGTTGCGATCGGCCTGCACATGCTGCAGGTCTTTCTCTACGGTGCCTACAAGCCGCCGCGGGAACTGATGTGGATGGTCGGCGTGGTGCTGTTTCTGCTCGTCATGGCCTTCGCATTCACAGGCTACCTGCTACCGTGGGATCAGACAGCCTATTGGGCGACGCAGGTCGGCATCAACATGGTCGGGACGGTCCCGCTAGTCGGAGAGTTTTTCGTGCGGGTCCTGCGGGGTGGAGAGACGCTGGGAGCGCTCACGTTGTCCCGATTCTTTGCGATCCATGTACTCTTCCTCCCCGCGCTGACCGTGGCCTGCATTGCATTGCATCTGTTCATTCTGAGGCGAGTTGGACCGGCCGGACCATGGAGCGAAGACCGGGCGGCGCGAGGAAGCGAGACCTTCTATCCCCGTCAGGTATACATGGATGCGGTGGCGATGCTGGGGGTGTTCCTGGTGATTGTGGCGCTCGCCCTCACCGTTCCCTTTCCACTCACCGACAAGGCCAATCCGTCCGACACCAGTTTTGTGCCCGTGCCGGAGTGGTACTTCCTCTTCTACTATGAGTTGCTGAAATATGTGCACGGGCCGCTCGAGCCGGTGGCCACGTGGATCCTGCCGACGCTCTTTGTGCTGGTCTTGCTGTTGTGGCCGTTCATCGACCGGAATCCGGTCCGCCATCCGTCCTCGCGTCCCGTGGCGATCGGAGCCGGAGCGGTATTTCTGGTCATCGTCTTTTCCTTACTGGGGATCTCCCTCAAAAACCTCTATGCCGTGCCGAGGGTGGATCCGGCCGTCGCACACGGCAAGGAAATCTACGCCCATTACGGCTGTTCGGGGTGCCATCGGATTCACGGAGAGGGTGGGGCGGTGGGGCCCGATCTTTCGTATGTCGGCGATCGCAGGCCAGAACGCGAATGGCACCTCCGGCACTTTCGCGACCCGCAATCGGTCTCCCCCGGCTCGGTCATGCCGAAATTCCCACTCACCGAGCAGGAACTCAACGACCTGACCAGTTACATGCTGAGTTTGAAGCGACCGATGTGACGGGGCATCAGCTCTTCCGGCTGGTCTTCGCCATCACGCTCGTAAAGAGTTGCTCCATCCGCTTGCTCTTGCAGAACGGGCAGGTCACCGCTCCGCTTTCCCGTTCTTTCAAACTGAGGGACAGCACGGTTTCTTTGCCGCAATCCAAACACTTATATTCGTACACGGGCATCGCCCTCACCTCCCTCCGATTGGTCCGCGCAGTCTTCGATCGGCTGACTCTGGCGACATGGCCCGCGCGGCAATCTCCTTATCTGGCCGGTCCGGCCTCACCCGGCTGCCGAGCTTCGAGCGGCTTCAGGCGCCGTTTCATCTCGTCCAGCGCCCTCAGGCGGTCCTTTAACGCCGCTTCTTCCAGCGCATATGTCCCCAACAGCGCGTCAGTCAACGCGCGCAGATCGCCGCTCAGCGCACTGACCTGGGCGGGTAATTGATCCATCCTGGCGCTCACCGTGGAGACCACCTGCTGCAAGGCCTGGACCTGCCTGGAAGCGTCGCCGGTCACCGCTTCGAGTTTCTTCAACTCTTCCTGCGCGGCGGCCTGAGAGCCTTCAACCGCCTTTTTCGTGCTGGTTGTCTCGAGGATCAGATCCTTGAGGATTTGATCCCGCAAGGCACCCGCCCGTTTTTCGTCCTCCAGCGCGGCCCGTATGTCCATTTGAAACGAGCCGACCTGGGCGCGCAAGCCTTCCATTTCCGCTTTGATGGCTTTGATTTGATCGCGAGCGGTGGCGACCTCCGACCGGACGGCTCTCGTCTGGGAATCGACCTTTTGCGCCAGGTTATGCTCCAGTCTGTCCAGATCTGAGGTGGTCACGCAGCCGGTCGGGGTGAGCCAGAGGGCAAGACCGAGAAAAGGCCAGAAGGCCTCCAGGTGTGTGTGGTGTGTCATAACCCACCTCCCTGGTAATAGGGTGGCAAATCATTCTACTCGCTGCGGAATCGTGGGAGCTAGTAGAGGAATTCTACGGAGGGTGGAGCCAGTCGCGGGGCTGAGAGACGAAGGAGGAACTTCCTGAAGATGCCAACGAATGGGGCTTGGTCGCTTTGATCGAATTCAACGAGCAGCCCTTGGTCCAGGGAAAGAAAAAGGGTCGGGATTCATTTTTATCCTGGGCGCCAGGACTCTAGTGAGAAGTCCAGGCTGAGCATCCGGCCTGCCTGCCGGGCGCGCTCGGGACCTTCGACAGTCGGAATCCAGCAAGCGCGGCAACACGGGCTTACGAACAGACGAGGCGCGATCTAGCATCCAGCCGCTATCGGAAATAGCATTCGAGGGGAAAAGGGGGCAGGAGTCTTTCGTGATGGATGATAAGAGTCCTGACCCCTTGTCATCAGTGGGATAAAAAAGAAATGGGTCAGCCCCCTGAATTATGTTCAGACCGATGAGCCGCTCGTGGTGCGGGCCTAGAAAAGACTCCCGACCCCTTATTATCGGTTTGGCGAGGGCGCCGTGCCGCCATTCGTCTTCGTTGTTCGACGAGTATCTGTGGGCCCGAGCGATCCGACGGCGATTCTTGCGTCCACGATGCGGCAACCTTGGCCCGGCGGCAACGCAAACACGGGGTTCAAGTCGAGTTCGACGATCTCTGGCACCTCTTCAGCCAGCCTCGAGACGCGCAGTAGCGCTTCTTCAAGGGCCGGAAGGTCGGCGGGAGGATGGCCGCGGTAGCCGGTCAAGAGCCGATAGCCTTTAATTTCCCGGATCAGGTCGGCGGCGTCACGGTCCGTAAGCGGCGTCACCCGGAAACGGACGTCGCTTAGGATTTCGACGTAGACGCCGCCTAATCCGAAAGCGACGAGCGGACCGAACGAGGGATCGTGCGTGACGCCGATCATCACCTCGATCCCGTTTGCAATCATCGGTTGCACCACAACCCCGTCCATCGCCTCAAGCTGCTCCATCTGCGCGAGCCGGGACTGAATTGCCTCGAACGCCTCGCGCACCTGCGCTTCGGAGACAAGGTTCAAGCGGACTCCACCCGCTTCCGTCTTATGGACGATCCGATGCGATGCCAGCTTGACCGCGACTGGAAATCCGATCCGCCGGGCCAGTTCGACAGCCTCTTCCACGGTCCGAGCTAGGCCACTGGCGGGGAGGGAAAGTCCCATCGCGGTGAGGACCGCTCGAGTTTCTTCGACGGTCAGCCACCCGGGCCCTCGCTGAGCCAAGGCTTTTTGGCAGATGTCTTTGGCCGTCGCGAGATCGAGGTCGTCGAAATCCGGCACCATCCCGAGCGGCTGCGCGCGCCACTCGGCGTAGGCGGCCATCTTGCTCAACACGCGGGCGGGCATCTCCGGCAGGGGGTAGGTGGGAATCCGTTCGCCGGGAAGGATGAAGGTCCGGTCTTGGTCGCCCTCCGCCATCCAGCAGATCAAGACTGGCTTCGCCGCGGCTCCGGCGGCGCGGCCGGCTTCAATGCCCGATCGGATGCCCTCCGCGATGCCGGAGGTGTCAGTTGCGGTGACGGAAATGTACAACACGATCAATGCGTCGATCTCTTCTGCTTGTAGGATCGTCTCGATCGCCTTGGCATAGTGAACGGGGGTGGCAGAGGCAATAAGATCGACCGGATTCTTGAGGGCGGCAGTGGGCGGCAGGAACGACGCGAGCGCGGTCCTTGTTCGGGCCGCCAGTTCCGGCACTAGCAGGCCAGCGGCTTCGCAGGCGTCGGCGCAGAGGATGGCCGGACCGCCTGCGTTGGTGATGAGGCCCACGCGCCGTCCCGGTGGAAGCGGTTGGGCGGATAGGCCGGCTGCCAGCGCGAACAGTTCGTCCAGCGTCTCGGCCCGGATTACCCCTGTCTGTCGGAACAGGGCCTCGACCGCTGTGTCGCTTGCCGCCAACGCGGCCGTGTGCGAGCTGGCGGCCCGCCGACCTGAAGGAGTGCGTCCGGCCTTCACGGCCACGATCGGTTTGCGCCGGCCGACGCGACGTGCAATGCGCGCGAACCGACGTGGATTGCCGAATGATTCCAGATAGAGCAAGATCACATCGGTCGCCGGGTCTTCCTCCCAATACTGCAAGAGGTCGTTGCCCGACACGTCCGCTTTGTTCCCGACGCTTACGAAGGTGGAGATGCCCAATTGAAGCCGATGCACAGCGCCGAGAAGGGCCAATCCCAGGGCGCCGCTCTGCGAGGACATGGCGATCCGTCCAGAGGGCGGAAACAAGTCGGTGAACGTCGCGTTGAGCCGCACGGCTGGATCGGCATTCACCAGGCCGAAACAGTTGGGCCCGACCAGGCGCATGCCGTACTGGCGGACTTTCTCCACCAGGCGCTGTTGCAGCTCGCGGCCTTCCTCGTCAACCTCGGCGAAACCGGCCGTGATGACGACGAGCGCCCGCACCCCGCGCGCTGCGCAGTCATCTACAACCGGCAATACCGCGTCACGCGGCACCGCGATCACAGCAAGATCGGCTGGTTCGGGGATCACCCGGACCGAGGGCGAGACAGGGAGACCGGCCAGTTCGGATGCATGCGGATTGACGGGATAGATGCGCCCGGTGAAGCCACCGGCACGCAGCGCGTTCAGTAATCGAAACCCGATGCTCCGGGGGTCGCGCGAGGCGCCGACGACCGCCACGGCCTGCGGGTGGAAGAACGGCCGAAGGGAGGCGATGGTGGCGAGACGATCCCGCATTTCGGAGCGGTGCACGCTGGCCTCCGTAGGAACGAGCGAGAGCTCGACCTCGAGATCGCCGCCCGCCAAGCGTTCGTGGACCTCGAACCCCGACTCGCGGAACACCTCTCGCACAGCAAGATTGTCGGCATGGGTGACAGCCCACAGGCGCCGGAAGCCGTGGCGGATCGCGAGCAAGGCCAACCGTTCCAACAACAGTGTGCCGAGACCCTTGCCGTGAAAGGCGTCGTCAACGGCCAGGGCAACCTCGGCGGTATATTCGTCTCTGGCCAGGTAGGAGCCTGCGGCGATGATGCGCAACGCGCCCTCCCGGATGCGGGTGACGATCAGGGTCAATTGGGATTTGGGATTTGCGGCGTTGCAGAGGGTAGCGATCAGGTCCTCCGGCGGCGTCGTTTCGGCAAAGAATCGGTGGCGCCTGGCTTCCGGTGACAGCCGACCCACAAACTCGAGGAGGGCAGGCGCGTCGTCCGGTCGGGCGATGCGGACAGCGGCCGTCGTCCCGTCGCGCAGGATTACGCGGCCGTGCTCCGGTGCCTCCTGGGTGGGCGATGGAATGAATAGGGGTCTAACGGGTTTCATCGAGGGGTTCATCGGCCCGAGTCCGCCGGGTTCAGTGGCCTGGGCCGGCTATGAGAGAGACGACAATCGACAACCCGATGAGCACGATAATGATCCATTCAAGCACTTCCAGGCGTCTGGCCGCCGCCTGCGCCGTCAGTTTTCCATAGATGCTTTCGAGCGTATGGAGTTTCCTGGTGATGCTTGCGTCCCACGATTCCAGGTGAAACCGTTGGGAGGCCAGGCGATGGATGCGGGCCAGGTATTGGTCTCCGAACAGCTTCAACGTATTGGTGACCCGCTCGAACAGAATCGCGCTGTCCACTTGTAATTGGGCGATCGGCTCCAATTCCGTGCGCACCGCTCCCGGCAGATGAAGCCCGGTCCATCGGTGTTTGGACAGGGTCTCGTAGGCGTCGTCCAGCGCCCGATCGAGGTGGCGGTCCAGCAGGCGCATCTCCAACAGCTCAACATTCGCAAATTCGAGCACAGCCAGCACCGCTTCCATATCCTGCCCCAGCAGAAGCGCGGCGTTCCAGTCAATGATGGCGATGTCGTCGGGACCGAATGACAGGCGATATCCAATCGCGTCCTGGATCTCCTGTTCCGCCAGGCTCTGCGATTCCGAGCGCAGCACCTGCGCGACCGCCTGTGCGTAGTCCTTGATGAGATCTGAACCGGTGAGGGAGGGAGCTGAGGCTTCGATGTGATAGATCACGTAGTCTTCCACGGAGTCGACCAGGTAGGGGCGCTCAACAGCCTCGCCGACGGCGGCCAACAGGTCTTCCACCCGCCGGCGCGACTCGGCCAATAGCTGCTCGTGGTCGTAGAGGTCCTGGCTGAGTGACAGCAGGTCGGAGAAGGCTCCGCTCAGTGGGATCGTGTAGGTGACCGACACGGCACCGAAGTCGTACAGCAGCAGATCCACGCCCGGATTGGTGCGGAACCGCCCGATCGAGAGCGGCTCGGCGTCCGCGCCGATCCTGAGCGGCGCGGGTGTGTAATCGAAGTAGGTGGGCGCACGGCGCTTGTGTTTGATCCGGCTCCGTTCCTTGATGGTCGTCATCCGCCGTTCAGCCTCGTCCAGGTCGACTGATTGGCCGACATCGTAGGCGAACAACACGGAGGCAGTTCCTTTCTCGATCCGCAACCCCGTCGGCAACGTCGTCATGTCGCGCTTCCGAACGTCTTTCCGTATTCGATTAGAGCAGTCGCTGCACCGCGGCTTCGACGGACGCATCTTTTCTCATCAGCAGCACAGGCCCCACGCTGACGAGCATGGCCAGGAGCGTCGCAAACGCGCCAAGGAAAGGCACGGCAATCAGAAAGGAAAGAGGCACAATCCGAACACAAGGGGCCAGCGGTCGCGGCCGAGCACGCCGAACCGGACGAATGCGAACTATCCCAGCACCGTGTTTGTACGGGGAAGCCGGCCATGCAGAACAACTCGATCGCATTGAGCGGAACCGCTGTGCCGCAACGCTATGCGAATAGCCTTCCCGCCTGCAGCACCGATGCATCGGAGTAAACCATATGCCGGTCGAGCTGGTAAACAACAGGACCCAGTCGGATTCGATCAACGTACGACCAGAACGGGACGGGTCGAACGATGGGTGATCGAATGCGAGACGCTTCCCAAGAGGAAGCGGTCGGCTCCCGTTCGGCCGTGTGACCCTACGACCAGCAGGTCGAACGCCTCCCCCTGTGCGGCGATCATACCCGCGGGGTCTCCATTCAGGATCTGCGTGGTGACCGTATACTGATGATCCGCCAGCGCGGTCGCCGTTGCCTTGACAAGGTCTTCGGCGTATTGCCTGGCCGATTCAGCCCACGATTCGAAGACCAAGATGCTGGCGGGATCGGTGAGATGCGGCTGCTCGATCACCGTGGTCACTACCAATTCGACCGGTGTGCGGAACGGGTGGGCGATCAGCCACGTCTGGATACGCTGGGCATCTTCCGTTCCTTCGACGGCAACGAGAATTCGCGTGAGCGGACGGGCTTCGCCTTTGACGATAAGCGTCGGGCAGGTGGCGTGCATGAGGATGCGATGCGACACGCTTCCCAGCACGAGTTCGCTCACCGGTCCGCGGCCACGGGCTCCGACGGCGATCAGATCGGGAGCGGCAGTCCGAGCAGTGTCTAGGAGCAACGCGGCGGGACGCGCGAAGTCGTAGATCGTCCGCACGGACGGCGTGCTGGGCGGAATCAGGGCCACCACCTGTTCCATCAGGTGCCGACCGGCATCTAGCATCGCCTGGCGGAATTCCCCGTACCCCTGCAGATTCGCTGCCTCTGCCACCACGGGGTGGCGAAAGAGGCCCAGATCGACACCGTGCACCAGGACCACTTCCTGCGGCGCATAGAGTGCAAAGACCTCCCGCACGGCAGCAAATGCCTGCTCCGACCAATCGACGCCGATGACGATCTTCATACCTGACGCCCCTTGCTGCCCTCTTTCCGGAGCTAGTTGGTTGCCACGCGCCGAAAGCGAGAAGCTGCTCGCTGGTGGCCGGCAGCAGATCGCTCACAGCAAGTTGCTGAGAGCCGTACTACGCCGCTGGAATTTCGAGCAGGTACAATTCGCCCTTCATCCCGGGATGCAAGTCGCAGCGGAATGAGTAGGTGCCGACGCGTTCGGCCGTGAAGCGAATGACCAGCGTCTTGCCCGGGTCCACGTATACCCCCTCCACCCCTTTCCCATAAGCCGCAATCCCCTCGCCCTCTATACGCAGCGCCAGTTGGGACAGCACCGCTGCGGTGAACCCGTGGCGAAGAATATCTTGATTACGAAGGATGATGGCGGTGGGGACGCCGGGCCGGATTGGCGCCGGTTGGGTCAGGAGAAACTCATAATTGCGGATCGTAAGGTCGATCCGCTGCTCTTGGGCAATGCGGTCATCCGGCCGGTCACCAGCGAACCCAAGGCCGAAAGCGAGAACGATCAGTGCGATGCCTACAGTGCCGCGAAGCCAGGACCTCTTTCGAGAAGCCATCGTGTCCTCCCATTCTCTCCATTCAACGCAATGCAGTGAGTTCCGCATAGTGCGCCGCCACCACGCGAAGGAGCGCCTGCCGCAGTTCTTCTCCTCGGTATTGCCGATTGGCGACTTTCCGCAGTCGCGCGGCCAGCGTGCCGTCTCCGAGCGTCCCCTCCGCCCATCGGGCGAAATCCTGCCGGCGGTCATGGTATTCCAGGCTGCCGATTGGAAGGAGCGGGATGAGTTGCAGAAATTCGTACAGACTGGCGGCTTCTTGGCCGATCCCTCCGTGCTCGTCGCGGAACCAGAAACGTTTCTCCGCGGGGAGCGGCGTATCCAGATACTTATAGAAGTGGCGGATATGGGGCACGCGTCGGATCGCAGGACGCATGCGGACCATCTGGCCACTGCATAAGAGCGCGTGCCCCAGCGGAATCTCATCAAGCCTGGTCTCCGAGAGCCCGCAGAGCGAGCAATGCTCGCGGAGAGCCCGGACCATTTCCGGATCCGATACGCGGGTGAACAGACAGTGGTGGAGGGCCTCCAGCACCGGGGTGCCGAGGCGATCCGGTCGATAGGAGACAAAGGCCCACCCGCCGACAGCCAGCAGGGGAAGGACGGCCCCGGTGACCTCGCCGCCGCTGAAGAGGAATTGCTGTGCTTCGTCCAGCACGATCCAATGCGGCCGATACCGTCGCTCGCGGACTGGGCGGAGTGCGCGGAGCAGTTCCATGACGTAGCCGCTTCGCAAGTGGACCGGATACTGGCTGAGATCCAACGTCAGCGAAACCCCGCCCGCGTCGAGCAGAGAGACGACGGCCGAAGGAGGTGGCAGGCTCGAACGGTCCCCGCTCACGGACACGAAGCGTGGCAAGACCTGCAGCCCGCGGAAGTCGCCTTCGGGATCGATCAGCAGCACCTGGTACTCCTCGTGGTGCAAACCTTCGGCGATCAAGCCGACCATCCAGGACTTCCCGGTTCCCGAGTCGCCGAACACGCCCAGATTCCGCCCGGCCAGGCGGGAGGCTGGAAGGGTCACGCTCGATCCGGTCTCGGTCTGGCCGAGCAGAATCGGTCGCTCCCGTTTAAGCGGAATGTCCAGGAACTGGCCAGCCAGCGGGTAACGCTCCAGCACCTCCAGCACGCCTTGAGGACCCGGCGCCTCGGCCACGACATCCGCCAGTTCCCGCACGGCGGGAACTGCGTCGGCGACGGCAACTGCGACTTCGGCCAGGGTCAACATGGACAGGTCGTTTTCCGCGTCTCCAAAGGCAGCCAGGTTGCGGGGGGAAAAACCGCACAATGTCAGCAGGCGTTCCAGCCCAGATCCCTTGGTGGCGCCCGGTGGTAACACCATGACGGCGCCTTTGTTGTATTCAATGGAGGCACTGCCACCATAAGCACCGGCCACTTGCCACAACGTCTGATCGTGCGGTATCCAGGTGGCGGCGATGGCCAGCCCCCGCTCGAAGGGAATACCGCGCTCCTCCAGAGCCTTCACCAGGTTCGCATCCAGTTGGCCGAACGGCAGAAAAGTTTCGCCGCTCCCGGTATGAGTCAGCACTGCGCCGTTTTCCCACACGATCCCCATGAACAGCTCGGCAAGCCGACCTAATGCGACCGTCTCGAAGCGCCGACCGGTGACCAAAAATAACGCATGCCCCATGGCACGGCAGCGCTCGAGCGCTCGAGCCACCGCGGCAGGGACGACTCCGTCAACGGCGAGCGTCCCGTCGAAGTCGAAAGCCATCACACGGCGATACATGGCACCCACTGGGTGAACGTGGAATGCGAAATTTCATCAGATGCCCACCAGCGTCCGGTGCGCGCTGATGGCTTTCAAGGTCCGCATCACGTCTTCGTAGGAGAGTTCTGGCACCTTCTTGCCCTTCGTTTCTTCCGCATTTAATACCAAGTCGTTCATCGAGAGGATGCCCTGGAGGATGCCGTCCTCATCGACCACGGGAATCCGTCGCACTTTCTCGCGCTTCATGATATCGAGCGCGGTGTGAACGTCGTCAGTGGGACAGCACGTGTGGGCTTTCCCGGATATGGTCTCCCACACCGTGATTTCGGCGGCTGGTTTGTTTCTGGTAGCCGTGGCCATGCAAATGTCACGGTCGGTGATCACCCCCAGGACTTTTCCCTCCACATTGAGCACGGGCAGGACGCCGCAATCGCGGTCCCACATCATCTTGGCGGCCTCGGCCAGATTGGTATTGGGAGCGCAAAATTGCACGCTCCGGGTCATGATGTCTTGAACTTTCATGGTTTCCCTCCTCTCCGAGTGTGTTGAGCCGCTCGCGCTGTCTCGCCATGGATGTCGGGCAGAGAACGCCTGTGGCGTTATCGTTCCCACTTCGCGCGAACGAACTGCTCGCCTTCTCACTCGGGGCAACCCGTGGACTCCCAGGATTTGCCCGCGGCTTGTACGTGTCCGTGCGCATAGTCCTAGACAGTCCGATCGCGCCGGACTTTCAGTTCAGCAGGGGGCTTGGCCCTCGACGCCATAATAATTCTGCTTTCGCGAAGAGCCCACAGCCGACAGCACATTGCGAACAGCGCGTTCGAAAAACACTGCCAGATGCTCAGCGCCATTGGCCATCGCTTGCCTGCTGCGGGCTGTGTTCTGCGTCGGGCCGACCTTCGTTCAGGCGCTCGGTTTCTGCTGGTGTCTGAGCAGCGCCTGTTCCGCCAAGTCCAGGTAGCGGATCACGTCCGCATCCTCGACCTGGGCAAAGTCGGCATAGTGGCTTCCGACCGCGAAGAACGGCTCCGGGACCTCCAACACGACCAACTTGTCGACCTTGCGCGCCACCTCCTCAAGTGTCTCGCGCGGGCCGACCGGGATGGCGCCGACCAACCGACGCGGCTTCAAGTCTCGTACCGCGTCCACCGAGGCAAAGAAAGTGGCGCCCGTTGCGATGCCGTCGTCCACGAGCAATACCGTCCGGTCGGTGAGTATTGGCGCGTTCCTCCCTTGGCGGTAGAGCGCTTGCCGTCTGGTGATCTCTTCCCGCTGCGCTCGAATCAGTTTGTCCAGTTCTTTCTGATCGATCTCGGACAGCGCGATCGCCTCCTGGTTAAGATAGAACGAGCCGGTCTCACTGATCGCACCTAGGGCAAACTCTGGGTTGTCCGGCGCCCCGATTTTCCTGGTGATGAAGACATCCAAGGGCAGGTGGAGCGCAAGGCTCATCTGGTAGCCGACCGCCACTCCGCCCCGCGGCAGAGCGAGGATCAGGGCCGTGGGGTCGTCTCGGTATGCCGTGAGCCGGGCCGCCAGGAGGCGCCCGGCCTCTTCTCGATCACGAAACACGGTTTCGATCCTGATTTCAGGAGACACGGGCGCATCCTGACTTCCCCAGCCACACGGTGCTCCCGCCTCCGAGCTGGCTGAGCCACTTGCTTATTTGTACACCCGACGCGAATGGTGAGCATCCTGGCCATCCGGTTGTTTCAATTTCCGTTCGGTCATGGGTCAGATGATTAGGCGACTTTCACCTCGATCGCCTTGGGTTTCGCCTTCTCGGACTTGGGCACATGCACCTTCAGCACGCCGTCCTTGTACTCGGCGCTGACCTTAGAGCCGTCAGCATCATCCGGCAGGGTAAAGCTCCGCATGAAGCTACCGTAGGCCCGCTCCATGCGGTGATACTTCTTGCTCTTCTCCTCCTTCTCATGTTTTCGCTCTCCCGAAATCGAGAGCACATTATCCTCGATGGTCAGTTTCACATCTTCCTTCTTCACTTCTGGCAGCTCCGCCTTGATAAGGTATTCCTTGTCATCCTCCGTGATGTCCACAAGCGGCGACCATTCCGCCACCGTCATGGCTTCCTTGTCGCTGTCGGCTCGCATGGGGACGCGGCCAAAGAACATTGCCAGACGTTTCTCCATTTCCTCCAACTCCTTGAACGGGTCCCAACGCGTCTTAAACGGTTCCCATCGTGTAATGGCGCTCATAACACATGCTCCTTTTTGTGAATGAGTTGAGTGTGGTTGGTCGACGAGGGGTGTACGCGAGGTGCGGACGTTCGTCGCCATCGCTTGGCGGATCCTTCTGCGTGGTCGTACGCTTGTCCCAGGGTGAGCCGACGGAAGCAATGATTCTCTTCGTGATCGGCCATGGCTACGCGCTTGCTTTCATCTCATTGGCCGAGGCGGGAAAGGCGACATAGCCACCTCGGGCCCGGCAGTAGAGCCGGATTCGACCGCACCGACTCAGGTGATCTAGCGCCAGGAAGACCTGGTTCCAGGTCAAGTTCGGGCACCGCTGCACGATCTCTTCCAGCAAGCTGCCTGGAAACCGAACAATGACTTCCATGATCTGATTGACGGGCGCGTCCGCGTGGGGCATCACGCACCTCCCTCTTCTTTTGACACGGCCTCCTCATGCCGCCATCTGTGCATTCGGAGTGCCAGGGGAAGGTGAGTCAGGGCTGCGCACAAGAGCCTTGACGCGACGGATACTTGTGGGGGTGAGATTAGAAGATGATCGAGCAACTCCCACCGGACTGTAGCGTTTCGGGTCACCGGTTGGGTCCGTGCTGTTGCCAATTACCTCAAGCACGGATCGCGTCACGCGAGAAAAGCTTTTCGAAGCCGAATCAGAAAATCATCAACAAGGGGCAGATTGGATCGGTGCGAGCAGTGTGCTAGCCGGCGCCGGGCTTCCTGGGTCCAGTACTCGCCCAGATCAATGACTTCTCCAAGGCGGTAGTGACCCTCTTTGATCTTCCTAATAGTCTCACCGATTGGGGTTCCGGCGATGTGCACGCTGAATGTCTCCCGCTCCAGCAGTTCGCACAGGTTGTACAGGACTCGCAGGTAGGCGGCGGCGTATTTCGCCGGCCGCTCGTCTTTTTTGTCCAGCATCTTCCTGCGCTGATTTTCACAATAATTGATGAACGCCGCATAGGCGGCCTGTGGAGACCACACGTGAGGAAAGAGTTGCCGCAATTCTGCTCCCCAGTCATCCATTGTCACCACCGGAGCCACGAAGGTCTCGAGGATTAACGGATGGCATTGGGTGCCGAGGAGGAGAAATTGGCCAACCTCCCAGGCTGTTTCGTCGGCTGTCTCCTTCGTCATGCGCATGCCCTGGTATTTGAATCCCAAGCGGAACATCTCTTCGGTCGGAATGACGAAGACGCTCCGATAGTCGGCGTCGCTGTCTGGCTCGGCCAGGCCGTGGGCCTGTGATCCGACGAGGACTTTGAGAATCGTCTGATCGATGGCCCGTGTTTGAGTCGCCATCTCCGCTCCTGGCTGTCAGTTGCGCGATGCACCCGTTCGACGAGGCGTACGGGGGATAGTCCGCTTCTGGGATCTGGACGTGAAACGTCTTAGGACGATGACGCAGTTCAAAAAATCCATCGAGTCGCGGTCCAACTGATCACGAAAGTTCGCTTCCCGGTTTAGTGACGTGAGCTCGGCCTCTGGCCGCAATGTTGCCGAACAGGCCGAGCACGGTAACTTCTTAGGCAGTCAGTCCCACGCTCATTGTCGATCAGGTCCTGTGCAACCGCCGGTCGATCGCGCCGAGGAAGAGCCTGCCGTGATGGCCCTCCGTCACGCGAGGGTCGGCGGAGAGGTAGCGGTGAGGACCAGCCTTCGAAACCGCGCGAGTGTTGAGCGGCCACCTGGCGTTCGGCGCCGGACGCATGACAAGGGGAACGCGAGACTGACCGCCCAACATGTGGCGGATCGTCGCCGCGTTGTTGACGATCTGATCCAAGGCCAATGGGCTAAAGCGGACAGCGTCTCGGTAAATGACTTTCATCTAGCCTCTCGCTACTGGTTGGTTGGCGAAGTCGACGTGTAGACCTCCGTCTCCAGGTCTTCGACTGGGCTCCCAAGGACCCGTTTCGGCGAGAGCGACCGCGTCATCGATCTCGGGGGCGATAGCGTCCTCCACCTGCTGGGCATCGTCGGTAAGCCATCCCAATTCGTGTTCGTGCAGCCGCCTTTCGGGCGTGAGGATCGGATCTTGCTGCTTCCATGTCGCGACTTCTTCCGCGGTTCGATCGAGGTGGGGATTGTGCATTGAATGGGCGCGGAAACGGTAGGAGCGGCACTCGAGCAGATAAGGACCGTTGCCTTGGTGAACGGAGCTCACGGCTTGCTGCGTTGCTTCCTCGACGGCGCAGCACATTCCTCCCGTCCATAACCACGGACGCAATGGTGTACGCGTGAGCTTTGATCGCGATAGTAGGCAAGGAGCCCATCGGTGTGCCGCGAACCAGAGCATGGCCGTGCTCACAATATGTTGCGACAGGGGTGTCTTCCGCCCTGAACCCCGGCAGGGCTCCGACCGCCGCTGCCGCTTCACCGATGTCGAGATAGAGGAATCTTCGGTTCTTGCCAAGACTGTACCGTTTCGCCGCGTTCTCCGCGAACCGATAGATGCGCAGCATCAGGCAGAGCCGTTTAAGTCCATGCCCGCAACCGATCTCGGCTGCAAGTCAACCACCGGCCCAAGTGGGATGTCTAGCGGTTGGCTCTCGTTTTGGGGGGTATCTGGTTCGTCTGCTCTGTTCCGCCTCCAACATTGATGTGTTCCCTCCGCAGGCCCCTCTTTTTCGCCCTCAGCCTCCGGTGAATATTTCCCCGCTGCGGGGCTTCGGCAGGCCTGGGCAGGAACGCGATCTCTTTTGGAGCGACAACTGCGCCGAGCTGCGTGCGGGCGAATCCCAGCGGCTCAAGACGGAGCGCATCGCTCGGTTCAAACCTGTCTTTGAGCGAGAGGGATGCCTGGACGACTTCCACGGCGACCGAATCCGGTTTCCCAGTGATGCCGGCTTCCGCCATGGCCTTGTGCTCGCGCAAGACGCTTTCGACTTCAAACGGACCGACGAGATGCCCCGATGCCTCGATCACATCGCCGGTCTGTCCCACGAACCGGAGGTAGCCGTCACCGTCTCGTTTCGCCAGGTCACCAGTGGGGTACCAACCGCTGGCAAAGCATTTCTTATAGCGATCCGGTTCGCGCCAGAACGACCGGAACATGGAGGACCAGCCCGGTTGCAGGGAGAGCTTGCTCTGAGCGTCGGGTTCTTCGATTGCGTCCACATCGTCCATGTCGGTCCGGCAGATGATGGTAGTTTCGATGCCGGGCAGAGGGCGACCCATTGACCCTGGCCGGATGTCCTCCGAGGCGAGGCTGGTGATGATGATGCCGTCGGTCTTGGTCTGCCGCCAGTTGTCGTGGAACGGCTGCCTGAACGCCTGTTGTCCCCAGACGGAGGCCGCTAGATTGAAGGACTCGCCGATGCTGGCGAGATGGTGGAGCGAAGTCAGGTCGTAGTTGCGGATGAGATCCGCGCCGGCCTTCATCGTCATGCGGATGGCGGTGGGCGCGGTATAGCAGACCGAGACCCGGCAGTACCAGCGCTCCGCGGCGAAGTCATCTTCGTCGACAACGCTCGTCACGCCGTTCGTCAGTGGCGCGATGATGCCGGAGGGGGTGCCAGTGACCCACCCTGGATCGGCTGTGCACCAGAAGGCGTCGTACTGGCGTCGGGCCAAGGCAAACTTGCCGGTGATGTGATGCGCGACGGCCGCTTGGGGGACGTTGACGGCGCCCTTGAGGGTGCCCCGGATCCTGCCGGTGAAATACAAGCATGCCATGTCGTCGGGATCCGTCGGATTGATGGCGAACTTTAGGCTGGCTTTCTCGATCAGCCGGCGAGAGTCCTGCGTGCCGGGGAAGGTCGCCCGGCGTCCGTCATTACCGACCATCTGTGCATGATCGAGATGGGGAGAGGATGTCCGGATGCCGGCGACCCTGCGCTCGTAGAAGGTTTCAGTTGTCACCAACACCCTGGCCTGACCGATCGTCATCCGCGCCCGGATGGGGTCAAGAGCAGAGGCTGATAGCAGAGGACAGAAGACACTGCGGTTCTTCAGTGTGCCGAGCGCGGTAAGGTACCGCCCCGGGATACGGCCGGCCAACACATGGCCCCGATCGCTTTTCCCGACTCCCAGGCATCGCAGGGCGTTGGCGAGGCGAGTTGTGAGGCCCCGCTTGTCCGGACGTCCATCTAGTTCGCGTTGCGCTTGTTCCCAGGAAAAGGTCGAACAGATCGCGTGGTCGGCATGGGGATGGGGCAGCACTTTCCAATCTCGGCGGATTTTGCTACTCGGCTGCCAAACCATGAGAAGAATCCTACGCCAAGTACGGTTCTGCAAGCCATAGGCCATCAGGCAGTCGTGATCGATGCGACGAAGATGTGAGATTCCAGCGTCCTACAACTGCCCCTTCAAAGATCCTCGTGTCTCTGCGGCGTTATTCATCGCTGAAACGTTGGTGTCCGTGGACATTCGCCCTAGGAAGCTTCGGAAGAAAAAAATCTATAACGAGCGGCGAATAGCTGCCTTGAACGCAGCCCTCAGCCGTCCATCCGAATCCTTTCGCTCGTCGCCGGCTCTAAAGGGACGGATGCAGGATCCATTCAAAGGCGACCCGCGATGCGAACGGAGGTGAACCCTATGACTGCGTCAATGATCGATGGAGCACTGACGGTCGCCAGCCTTTGCGCCATGCTTGTCACGATGGTGTGGAGTTTCTTGGTGAACGATACGGTTGAGGCCATGCAGGTTGCCGGCAACAGGCCGGTGATGCTGACCCTGGCTGCCTCCAATGCTTTCCCATGAACCGCGGAGGAACTGGGTGTGCGAAGGACAAACGGCCCAGGACCTCTCGGCTAAAAGGGGCTGCTGGATATTCGACAATACGAAAATATGAACGGTAACAATGGAGTAAGCAACATGGTCAAAGAGAAAGAAATGGTCAAAGAAAAAGCGGATACGACGGTCGATCGCGATCAGTGCCGGCGGTGCGGAGGCTTGATGGTCCCAGAACCCACCGGTGATCCGTTCACATCCGGCCTGCGATGTGTGATCTGTGGTGACCGGGTGGATCCGGTGATCCTGGCCCATCGCCGGCAGCAGGCGATGTACGAGGAGGCTGAAAAGCTGTTTGGCAGCAGTGCCTGCGTGAACTGACCTCGGCTTTTCCCGCCTCTGCATCTTGCCCGGATGTGAGCTGTCAGCTCTTCCATGCCACCATGCGAGGGGCATTCCGCGGCAGTGATCGCGGCTGTGATTGTGGAAGAATGCAACAACGGTCATGCGAGGAGCGAGACGTTGCTCACTCACTGCAGCACATCAATGTGAATGTGAGGTAGTGGGTCGCATCCCTCCGCTCCAACCATACGGGCTTGCACAGTGCTTTGCGATCTGCACCGAGGAGGGGTGGATCATATTCTCTCTGTCCCCTCGTTGGAGGAAGGCATGAACCAGAAGGCCGGTTTCAAGAATATGCCCAAAAGGCAGGCGAAGAAGTTCACTCCGCTCAAGATCAAGAACGCGCTGCAGCAGGTCCGGAAGCAAGTCGCGCGACTGCGTGGTGTCAGATCCACGGCGGAACGACGTTGAGCGGAGAGTGACCGGTTTCTCTGGTTTGTCTGGTTTGTCCGGTTGATCCGATTCAAACCAATGCAACCAACCAAACCAGATGAGCCAGATCGAACAGGTTCGGGCCATGATCGAGATCGATGGTTCCCGCTACTCAGGCAGCGGCACGATCGTCCGCCAGGCAGTGGTCTTTGCAGCCCTCACCGGCCGGCCTGTCCACATCGTCAATGCGCGCGTCCGCCGCCCCAATCCGGGCCTCCGGCCGCAACATATCCGCGTTGTGGAGGCGATCCGAGAAGTGGTCAATGGGACAGCCGAGGGCTTGTCGCCGGGGTCCCAAGAACTGTGGTTCAAACCCGGTCGCCTGAAAGCGGAACAGAAAAAATATGTGTGGGATATCGGAACGGCGGGTTCGACCACGATGCTCGGTCTGGCTCTCCTTCCTGTGCTGGCGTTTGTCTCTACCCCTGTCTCGGTCGAGTTGCGGGGCGGGCTGTTTCAGGATTTCGCCCCCTCGGTCTTTCATCTCCAATACGTGATGGTGCCCCTGCTGAAGCGGATGGGGTTGGGAGTTGAAGTGAGGATGGAACGGCCGGGCTATGTGCCAAAAGGGGAAGGTATTCTGCGCTTGACCGTGACTCCACCGCGGATGCCTCTCCAGAGCGTGACCCTGGAAGAGACCGGTGCCATCCGGCGCATCTGGGGCATCGCCTTTGCCTCGCATTTGCGTGAGCGGAGGGTCAGCCAGCGGATGGCTGCGGCCGCGAAGCAGGTACTAGAGCGTGCCGGTTACGACGCTGAGATCGAAGAGCGAGACGATACGGCGTCGCTCCAGCCAGGAGCGGCGTTTGCGCTCTTTGCCGATTTGGAGGGTGGGGTCCGTCTGGGAGCGGATCAAGCGGGGGCGCTCAGACGAACCGCCGAGTCGATCGGGAGACATGTGGCGACGCAGCTTCTTGAGGATCTGAAGACGGGGGCCACGCTGGACCGGTTTGCCGTGGATCAGGTGGTGCCGTTTGCGGCGCTGGCGGAGGGAGAGAGTCGGTTCCTAGCGCCAGCCATCACGGAACATCTGACAACCGGCGCCTGGCTTGCCGAACAATGTCTCGGCGCGAAGGTAAAGATCGATGGGCGTCTCGTCTGCGTGTCCGGAATCGGATTCACGGGCTTCGCCTCGATCACCGAAGAGCCAGAAACAGCCCATAGCTGATCGCGATCACTCGGTTGATTCGCTGTCGAGCGTGATTAAATAATAAAGCGAAAGGAGGTGTCGGAAGCTTGAGCGTGGCTAGCAACCCGGAACGTTCGTGAGGCGGACGTTCGTGACTCGCTCTTGTGCAGCCAACGCGCAATAGAGCATCGCTTCCGTGCCAGTCGCGGGATCACGGTCCACGGTACGCGCTATCCACTCCCGGTGCTGTTAGGCACGGCCGTAGAACCGAGCCCTTTGAAGCGGAGGCGCGGGGTAACCAGCCATGGGGCGACTGGAGGGTTACCGGATCGGATCCCGGCCAGTCGACGGATCCGGTGCTTACACAAGAGCGAGCCTTTCTTCATCTACGCTGCGAAAACCTTTCTCGAAATCCTGTCTTTTGTTTAAACATGTTGCAGGGTTTCTCCCTCCATCATCTCAGGCAGAGGGCGTCCGCCTCGTATTGTGCCCAGGAAGCTCGGATGGAAATCTCAGTCTCTAAGTCTCTAATACGGAAGCGAAAAGTGGAGGTTTTTCAAGAGGAAGAAGTTGCGGGCGGAACCTCTAGGAAATGGGCTACGAAGTCACTCCGGTTGTCAATACAAAAACAGAGCGGAGGCGGTCCAGAGAGCTTCATGTGCAGGATTGAGATCTTGGAGAGGCTTTAGGCTTCCCGGCCGGTACCGGGCCTGCACACCACCTCTGCGCTCGATCTCATGCTTCGGAGTGTTCCTCTCACCGAAACCTCCGCCCGTTTTTTAGATAAGACCGCTCACGATTTGATCAAGGGGCCTGACGCTACAGTCGCTATTGCGCATCTGTGGCGTTTTAGGACCGGTGGAGACGCATTCCCAAAGGGAAAAGGCAGAGCGGACTCGCAGCCATGCTGCAGAACGATCAGGAAGAGATGGGCCACCGCCTCTTATCCGTGATCCGAAATTTCCATGGTTCTGCTGGCATGCCTGGTGCTTACTCATTAACCAGGGCAGGACAGACACATGCATATTGTGGTTGCGTTGGATGAGTCCCGGTATGCCGACACGATCATTCGCTGGATAAGAGTGTTCCCGCACCAGCCGGAGACGCGGTTGACCCTGACGCATGTCGTGGAACCGCTTGACGCCCCCGAAGCGGTGGGGGGCTATGGGCAGGATCTTGTCAAGAAACATCGCCTGGCCTCGGCCGAGGCGTTTTTGGCCAAGGCTGTGAAACGGCTGGAGCAATCGTACCGGACCGTCGAGACCGTTATCCGGGAGGGCCTGCCGATCTATGAACTCCTGAAACTCCTGCGCGAGGAGCGACCCGCTATAGTCGTCGCCGGTACGCGCGGGTTGTGGGCGGCGAAAGGTCTGGCGCTGGGGAGTGTATCTCAGCGGCTGCTGCAATATGCCCCGTGTTCAGTGCTGTTGGTTCCGTTCAAGGTCAAGCCCGCCAAGCGGTTTAAGATACTGGTAGCCACCGACGGATCTCCCGGGGCGAAGGAGGCCGCCAGGTTGGTGGCTGGATTGCCGGATATCCGGCAGATCATGGTGTTCAGTGCGATCCGGCCGTTGGATCAAGGCGACTCTGCTGGCCAGGGACTGTCTGGGGCTGTGTCGCGAAGCATCCGTGCTGAGATTATTCGGAACCGGCGCGAACTGGCGCGCCGAGCTGTTGAGGAAACGGCGGCAATACTGCAGGGAGACGGTGTATCCCTCAAAACACGGCTGGCGTTAGGCCACCCGGCGCAAGCGATTTCCAAGGAAGCCAAACGCGGCCGGTATGATCTGCTGGTTGTTGGCTCCAGGGGACTGACAGGTATGACCGCCATCGCGATGGGGAGCGTCTCTATCGCTGTGGCGCAAGCAGCGACCTGCCCGGTCCTCGTTGTGAAGCCATCTAGTCAAGCGACAGAGCCCTCTCGTTAAGGAGGCGGTTGCCATGGCGCTGACGGTCGTCACGGTCGCCGTACGGAAACCGGAGGCTGTCAATCTGATTCTGGGCCAGGCCCATTTCATCAAGACCGTCGAAGATCTGCACGAAGCGCTCGTCACGGCCGTACCGAACATCGCGTTTGGCTTGGGCTTCTGCGAATCATCAGGACCCTGCCTTGTCCGATGGAGCGGAACAGACCAGGAGTTGATTGAGCTGGCGCGGGTCAATGCTCAGGCTATCGGAGCGGGGCATAGTTTCCTCATCCTGCTGGGGAACTGCTATCCGATTAACGTGCTCCCGGCTGTCCGCCAAGTTCCCGAGGTCTGTCATATTTATTGCGCCACTGCCAATCCGGTGGAGGTGGTCCTTGCTGAGACTGAGCAGGGGCGGGGGATTCTCGGCGTGGTGGACGGTCTGAAGCCCAAGGGAATCGAACAAGAGGCCGATGTTGCAGCGCGAAAAGCCCTGCTGCGACAATTCGGGTACAAGTTGTAATGGTAAGCAATGAGCAATGCGTGTTGAGCGATGAAGCGGCCGATCTTCAACATACAAAAGCATCGCGCATCACGTCTGCATTACGATTTTCGCCTCGAGATCGGCGGTACGCTCAAATCCTGGGCGATTCCGAAGGGACCGTCGCTTGATCCGGCAGTCAAGCGGCTGGCAGTGGAAGTCGAAGATCATGACCTGGCGTACGCCGACTTCGAGGGGGTCATCGAAGAGGGCAGCTATGGTGCCGGGCCGGTGCTGGTTTGGGACACCGGCTGGTTCGAGCCAATAGGTCAGGGAAACGCCGCCCCCTCGGCCGAGGCCATGTGGAAAGCGGGAGCGCTGGATATCCGCTTACACGGACACAGGTTGCGCGGCCGGTTTTCGCTTGTCAGGATGAAAGGGCGTCCGCGGCAGTGGCTGCTCATCAAGCAGCGAGACGAAGCCGCCCGGCCTGGTTTTCAGGCGACCGAGGAATGGACGACCTCGGTGCTGTCGGGCCGTTCGATCGAGGATTTGGAGCGTGAGGTGGCCGCCGGTTCGCTGAAGATGTATCGCTGCGGATGATCGGCGCAGCGGTTCGGGAAAGCCTTCATGATCGCTCCACAGGAAGAATCACCCTTATCCGCGGCTACGGTGTTGGAGACCGACCTGCCTTGGAACGTACTCGCCACGGCTAAGGACAAGGAGCTGCGTCATTTGGCGAGACGACTTCGCCGATTCGGCGACTTCCGCTGGACTCAGTTTCGCGGGGTCCTCGTCGGGCGGGTCGAGGACCACCAGGCCTTTTTCGAGCAGCTCCAGCGCTGCGAAGAGAATGAACCGGGTTTTCTGCGCCCGCTGGCGAGAATGGTCCCCATTGACCGGCTCTTCACTTTCACCTTGGATGACCTCACCACGAAGCTCAAGCAGGCGGTGACGAAGTATGCCAGTCTGATCGACGGCGGGACTTTCTATGTGCGGGTGGAACGTCGCGGACACGCCAGCGTGTTTCACAGCCGGGAACTGGAACAGGAGCTGGATCGGACGCTCGTCGAGTTGTTGAAGGCTGGCGGTGAGAACCCTCTCGTGAGCTTCCGTGATCCGGATATGATCCTGGCCGTGGAAATGCTTGGGAACGAGTGCGGACTCGGAGCGCTCACGCGGGCGCTGCGTGTACGGTTCCCGTTCATCCGGGTTCCGTAAGAATGTCGAAGCGCTGGGGTCATCGGTGCGGTAGAGAGCTGCTCGAACGGAGCGATTGCGGTTCTAGGGCGGCGGACTCTGCTGCAGTCGTAGCCTTCGCCGTGTCGCTCATGACGCAAGGGTGCTCCCCGCGGTGACGTGGCAACCGGCAAGGTCTTGGAGGAGACCCATTGCCAGCGTTGTCACGGCCGCAGCGGGTTAGGCGACGGCCCCAGGTCCGGTGATTTCTGGGTGCTGCCGGCCAATCTGCAACGCGCGATGCTACAAGCCAGGTCTGATGAGCAATTGCTGATCACTATTGAATTGGGTGTAGGTACGAGCCCCGTGCCCGCATGGGGAGGCCAGCTCAGCACGCAAGCATTGCGGGAAGACTTGTCCTATGTGAGGCGATTGGGGGCGGGTGCCCGAAAGGAGCGGAACGGCGGGCGCAGAGAAGCGAGCGTTGGAGCGGAGCCAGGAGGATATGCAGTATGACGGTGCCAAAACATCTCGAAGAGGCGGTGGCTAGACTCAAGGACGCTTCGCTGCGGATCGCGGCGGTCCGCGAGCTTCCATTCACTGCCGAGAACCAGAAAGCGTGGCTGGAGGCCCTGAGCGATTTCTGTGCAGCCTTGGCCGATATCCAGACGTATAACAACGAGTCGGTGCATGAGAAGCTCCACGAATTGGCTGCACGGATAGGGTTGCGGCGGTTTCCTGCGAAAACCTGAGCGCCAATCCAGTCGGTGGCCTCGGTGAGCCTGTTGATCGGCGGCCTGCAGGTGCTTATTTAAAAAACAAATAACCTCGGTGTTCCTCGTTCGCCTGCACCTGGATGCGGCGATTCGGTGGCGGACGGCCCAAGCATGAGCCGCACGTCCCTTCGCTTTCGTGGCGATCCAATTCCGAACCGATGGAGGCAGACGGCGCACGTGAAGGCGAAATTCCGACCGGCAACCGCGAATCCTGAGAGCCATTCATTGGCTCTCTTTATGGAGGGAAGAGCTGTGGCGAGAAGTGATTGGACCCATGCGCAACGGCTGTGTTGAGGAGACGAAGGGAATTGGGATCACGATGAGGATATGGAACGGCGTGACGATGATGATAAAGAAAGTGGGATGGGGGGTTTCGGTTGCAGGACTATTGCTTTGGGCAGGGACAGGCTGGGCAGGCACCGGTCTTACCGGCCGGATTCTGGTGGCCGGCTATGGTCCGGAGTTGCCAATGGTCGAAGAACTTGGTCGGGCCTTCGAGAAGACTCATCCCGGTGCCGCGATCGAATTCGAGTGGGACAGGAATCTCAAGGCGGCGGAGATGGTCAGATCTGGAGACGCGCAGATTGCTGTGACGGATTACGAAGAGCCTGGCTTGAACGCGATCCCGATCGCGTGGGATGGGATCGCCGTGGTGGTGCATTTCTCTAATCCGGTCAAGGAACTGACCAAGGACCAAATCCGGGATCTCTTCACTGGGAAGATCAGGCGCTGGTCCGAATTGGAGGGGGCGGATAAAAACGTCGAGGTCATCCATCGCCCGCTGGATCGCAATGTGCGGCGAGGGTTTGAGTCGGCATTAGGAATCCACGATGGTCACATAGCCTCTGGCTCGCTCGCACGGTCGGATCAGAAAGCGCTGAGCACCGTGTCGGGCCGGGACAATGCAGTGACCTATGTGTCATTGGGCGAAGCGTTGAAGGCGATGGAAGATGGGGTGCCGATCCGGATTCTGCCCGTCGACAAGGTTGAGCCAGGCGAACCGACGGTCAAGAATGGGCGTTATCCCATCCGCCGGCCGGTTCTGTTCCTGACCGCCGAACACCCTGACCCGTTGACGGAGGCGTTCGTGGCCTTTGCGCGATCACCTGAAGGCCAGAAGATCGTGAAGAAGATGTTCGTGCCTTATACGCCTCCTGAGCCTCAGCGCGTGCAATCCTCCAGCCACGGCTGAGGAGCAAGCCAGCATGCGGATTGCGCTAGCCGGGGACGTCATGCTCGGCAGGGGGGTGGATGAAGTGGTCATCCGCAATCCGGCGAGCTCACCGGAGGCGATCTGGGGCGATGTCTTGCCCGTGATGCAGGCGGCGGACTACCGACTCATCAATCTCGAGTGCGTTATCAGCGCCCGAGGTCGGCCCTGGCATCCCTTTACGAAGGCGTTCCACTTTCGTGCTCACCCTCGTGCGATTGAGTTCCTCCAAGCCGCCAAGATCGATTGCGTCACCCTGGCGAACAACCATGTTCTGGACTATGGCGCCGATGCCCTGCTGGACTGCCTGGCGTTGTTGGACCGGGCAGGGATCGCCCGGTGCGGGGCCGGTTCGAACCTGAACGAAGCGTCAGCCCCGGTATGGCTTCACTCGCCGCAAGGCCGGTTGGCTGTGGTTGCAGTGACCGACAATGAACCGGACTGGGAGGCCGGTCCGGAGAACCCCGGCGTCCACTTCATCGCCTACGACCGCCGCGGTCTGCTCGCCCCTCATCGGACTCGTCTTACCGAGGTGCTCGCACGGGCCCGCGAACGGGCCGACTTCGTGATCGTCAGCGCCCACGTCGGGCCGAACTGGGGTGCGCCGTCAGCGGCGATGCGTGCTCTGGCGCAGGAGGTCGTCTCGCTCGGCGCAGACTTGTATTGGGGCCATTCCAACCACACGCCGCAAGGGATCGAGCTCTTCCATGGCCGGGTGATTCTCTATTCGGCCGGAGATTTCATCGACGACTATGCGGTGGATCCCGAGGAACGCAACGATCTGTCGTTTCTGTTCACGGTCGATGTAGAACGGAGCCGGGCGACACACGTTCGGCTGTACCCGGTTCGGATCGAGGATTTCGGTGTCCGGCTCGCGCGGGGAAATGAAGCGGAACTCGTGAGCAGCCGCATGCAAACCAAGTGCGCCCACTTCGGCACCGTGGTCGAGTTTCAGAACGGCGTCGGCACAATCATGGTCGGCTGATCATCTGTCCGTTCTGGCTTGGCATTCCGCTCAGAACCGGCGTCATTCGGGTAGCGGGATACCTTCCTACCCAAAGACAGGAAAGTAGGCAAAGTAGGCTGGGATAGCCGTTCTTCAGACCGCCCGACCTTTTTCTTTGTCCAATGATCCTGGCTCAAAAATCGTTCCACACTCCCTGCATATTAACTTTCCGGTCTCATGCCCATCCGGTGTTCGGTACTCGTCAACCAGGCGAGTGTGACCGCACTGACGTGGAACTCTTCGCGTTTGAGGCACAGGATGATTTCCGGCCTGCTTAGTCTGATTCATCAGTTCCTCCTGCCTGCACCGCAAAGCCGTGCCTCGTTCGTGTGAGGTGCCGGCACTATTTTCCGGTGTTCGCCAGGTTAGCGTAATCGTTTGCCGCGACGGTCTCCTGTTCGGCTTGCTGCGGAAGCCCGCTCCAATAGACCTCCTCGAGGTTCCACTCAGCCTCCTCTTGGCAACGGGGGCAGGAGATGGTCAAGGTATGGCCTCCCCGATATCGATTTTGGGTTCGCTGCCCGCATGCCGCACACATGATGAAAAGGGACGTGTCATAGGTAAGGACATGGATGCGTAGCATGCCACACCTCTCTTTCTGAGACCTATGGTCTTCTATTTATGGAGTCTTTGGTTTAGCCCGGTTGAGATCAACCCGACCTGCGGGGAACGAGGAAGTCAACTTTCAGTTCATTTCTTGTGAATTGGTTCTGAATAACAGGTGAATCACAGATACCCATACTCCGCTTGGTGATTCTATACAAGCCACTACATACAGGTGTCCGATGTTCCTGTTAGGCCAGGATATGGGGTCTATTGAGGTCCATGAAATACATGGAATATTCAAGTTTCTTGCTGCCCGGTCCGGTGCCTCTCGCCTCATTGGCGGAGAGTGGTCAGACAGCCGTCGGGTTTGACCGCACAGCCTCGCTCAGGCCTCGTCAGCTTACCCTGGCAATTTCCCTACCTGTCGCAGGGAGGCCAGGCGGGAGTAGATTGTTCTTGCTTGCTCGCTGAGGCCGGATGCTGCCGGTGGGCCGGCTTGGGGGGGCCGTCCACACAAAGGAGACTCCAGCAGCCATGTGAAACGCTGGAGACGTACGCCGTGCAGAGCCGATGGTGTGACGACAGGGCCGCGCATCTGGAAGGGCTTGAGGCGCTGGTGTATGCCACACGGACGATCGGACAGGAGCCGCAATTGGTGCTCTGGGGCGGCGGCAATTCATCCGCCAAGGTCGACACGACGGACCATTGCGGGCGGGATATTCGGGTCTTGTGGATCAAGGGCAGCGGCTCGGACATGCGGACGATCACGCCGAGTCAGTTCACCCCCCTTCGCCTCGACGACCTGTGTCTTCTTATGAAACGGGATGCGATGTCAGATGAGGAAATGGTCGCGTACCTCGATCGCTGCGTCTTAGATCCTCGCGCGCCCAAACCGTCCGTCGAGACGTTGCTGCACGCCTTTCTCCCTGCGCCACATGTCTACCACACGCATGCTGATTCCATCTGTGCGCTGACGGACACCCCACATAGTCCGAGCCTGATCCGCACCGTCTACGGCGACGACGCGGTATGGATTCCTTACGTCAGACCGGGATTCCGGCTGGCCAAGCTGGTTGCGGAAGCCTATCGGCGAAGACCCGAGGTGTGCGCTGCCATCCTCGACAAGCACGGCCTGGTGACCTGGGGCGACACCCCGAAGGAAGCCTATCTGCGCACGATCGAGATCGTCTCACGAGCCGAACGGTTTATCCGCCGCGCCCGATCTGGCCGTGACCGCCGATCGGACTCACCGCGGGTGACGTTGGCACTGGCCGAGCGGCGTTCCCTGGCCAATCTCTTGGCGCCGATTCTCCGGGGCACGTTGAGCCGCAACCGTCGTGTCGTGCTGCACTACGACGACAGCCGAGCGGTGCTCGACTTCGTTAACGATCCTCGTGCACGGACGCTGTCGCAGGTCGGACCATTCACGCCGGATCACCTTCTCCACACGAAGGCTAAGCCCCTGTTCCTGCGGCTCCCCCCCTCGTGCGATCAGGAATCGATCGAGCGGGAAGTCGGGCGAGCGGTCCACCGCTACTGCCGCGACTACGTCCGGTACTTTGAGCGCTACCGCTTGCCGGGTGTCACCATGCTTGACCCCTACCCGCGGGTCATCCTAGTTCCCGACGTGGGCATGTTCACGACGGGCAAGGATCGCCGGGCAGCCCGTATTGCGCACGATCTGTACTCTCACACCATGCGCGTGATTCGCGAGGCTTCCGCGATCGATGCCTACCGCTCCCTGTCACCCAGGGATCTCTACGAGTTCGAATACTGGCCGCTTGAGAACCTCAAGCTGACGTTGCTGCCGCCGGAACGACCGTTGTCCCGGCGGATCGCACTGGTGACCGGCGCGGCCGGTGGGATCGGGCGAGCGATCGTGGGCTCGTTGGTCCGAGAAGGAGCTTCGGTGATTCTGAGCGATCTGGACGAGGACAAAGCGCGGAATGTGTCTGCAGAACTCAATGCGCAGTCCGGCGAAGAAAACACCGTCGCGATCAGGATGGATGTTACCCGCGAGGACGAGGTGGTCGAGGGATTCCGCAAGGCAGTGCTGGCCTTCGGCGGGCTGGACATCCTGGTGTCCAATGCCGGGATTGCGCGAAGCGCTCCAGTCGATCAGCTCACGCTGAAGGACTGGAATGAGACACTGGCCGTGAACGCGACCGGCCACTTTCTGGTGTGTCGGGAGGCGATGCGGGTCTTCAAGCGTCAGGGGCTCGGCGGAAGCATTGTCGTGGTGGCAAGCAAGAACGCGCTGGCCCCGGGCAAACATTTCGGCCCTTACTCCGCTTCGAAGGCGGCGCAGGTGCAATTGGCACGCATCCTGGCCCTTGAAGGCGCGGACTACGGCGTGCGGGTCAACATCGTCAATCCCGATGCAGTGTTCGAGGGGTCAGGCCTGTGGTCCGATGAACTCCGGCAGGCCCGCGCGGTGGCGTACGGAATTCCCGTTGAGACTATCGAAGCCTATTGCGTGTCGCGCAGCCTCTTGAAGGTCAAGGTCCTGCCTCAGGATGTGGCTGAGGCCGTCTTGTTTTTGGCCTCGGACCGATCCGCCAAGACCACCGGCGCCATTCTTCCCGTCGATGGCGGCATGAAGGAAGCGTTTCCTCGCTGAGTCGCGGCGGCATCGTGAAACCTCGTGGGATCCCCGCGGTTCAGGCAGAATGGTGAACACTGAGCGCCCCAGGCTGTGCTTCAGGCCAGATAGGCTGCGACGATGCCGGACAGCACGATGCCGTCGAAGGTGCCCGCGCCGCCGATACTGGCCATGCCCGTTGCAATCCGCTCCACATCGCGTAGGTGCAGCAGATCGGCACCGATCAGGGGGCCGAGTACTCCGGCAACGAAGGCAACAGGGGGCGCCTGCTCGGGGGCGAGCACCAAGGCACAGAGGGCCGCTACGAACGGAGGAACGAACCCCGGCAACGCAATGCCGATCCCTTCCATCGGTTTCGCCAGCCAATAGCACACCACCGTGTTCATCGCCGTGGCCAAGAATAGGGCGAAGACGCTCGGTAACCCTTCCATCAGCAAGTACGCTGTCTCGTAGGCAGCCAAGCCGACCGGGACGATGCAGCCACCGACATTCACCGCGATCACGGTCTCCCGACGCACCCGTCTGAGTCTCGGCCACCACCCGGAGACCCCCAACACGGCGAACGGGTCCACCACGAAGGTCTCAGTCCTGGCGATCCGCTTGACCGGGATGTTGAACGCGCTGCCTGCAATGATCGCGAGCACCAGCAACACGGCGGTCTGCGGGGCCAAGTTCAGCTTGATAAGGGCGGCCGTGAAGAGGTGGCCGAACGCGAAGGGAAGCAGGATGAGCAGAAGGAGAAACAGGATGAGCGGAAGGCAACCCCAAAAAGCCATGGAAGGCCAATCGTCCCTTGATCTGCTCTCCATCCTCAACCATCATAAGGAGCCGAGTCAATGAACGAAGGAGGTATGTTGTGATGTCGCCAGTTCCAATCCGTCGTGAGCCGGCGCCGTCTGGCGCGGTCGGTGAATCGTTCCGCATTAAGATGGTACAGACCCTCCAGAAGGTACCCTACGACGTTCGGATGGTGGCGCTCAAGGAGGCGGACTACAACGTGCTGTGCCTGCCGCGCGACCGCGTCTACCTGGATTTCGGCACGACCCGCGGCAATGCGGGGCTCACCGACAGGCAATTGTCCGCGCTCATGATCGGGGATGAGGCCTACGCCGGGAGTGCGAACTTCTACGCTCTTGAAGAGACATGCCGCCAGGTCTTCGGGAAACGGTTCACCGTCCCGACCCACCAAGGACGAGGGGCCGAGCATCTGATTCTGCGCGGACTCCTGCGCGCTGGCGACACCGTCCTCACCAACGGCAACCTGGTCACCCTCGCCGCCCTCGCCGCGGCGCTGGGCCTCCGCGTCGAGACGCTTTTGGTGGAAGAAGCGTACGATCCACACGCGAAGGAGGCATTCAAGGCCGACCTTCCGATCGAACGGGTGGAGGAACGGCTCAAAGCGGGCGCGGTCCGACTTCTGCTCCTCGGCGCATCTGTCCCGCAGTTCGGCGGTCAGCCGCTGTCGCTGGAGAATCTCGAAGCCTGCGCCGCGCTCGCCCACCGGTATGGGGTGCCGGTGGTCTTGGATGCTTCGATGCTGGCGTCCGCGGCCTTTCTATACAAGGTCAGCCGGGCTTCGGCCGCCGGGCTGCCTGATCTCATCCGGCGTTACGCCGAGGCCTGCGACATTCTGTACTTGAGCGGACGCGAAGATGCCGGCTGCCACACGGGCGGCCTCATTGCCACGAATGAGGAGCCGTGGTACGTCATGTTCCGCAGTCTGGTGGTGGTCTATGAAGGGTTGCATACCTATGGCGGCCAGGCCGGTCGCGATATGCAGGTTCTGGCTCAGGGGCTCCGGGACATGCTGGATGAAAGCTACTTGGCCTTCCGCCGCCGGAAGCTGGAGTATTTGGCCGGGTACCTGGAGGAGGTCGGCTATCCGGTGCATCGACCGCTTGGGTTGTCCGGCGTGGTGATCGACACGCCGAGCGTCGCCGCCTGCGGTCTGACGGACCTGGACGGTCGCGCGTGGCGCTCCGCCAATTTGGCGGCGTTGTTCTATCTTGTGTCCGGCATTCGCACCCGCCCCTTGGACCGGAGGGCTGCCGGACGGGAGTGTGATCTGCTGGGCGTCTATGTTCCCCGCCGCTGTTATACCGAACGGCAGATCGACTACCTGATCGAGAGTTTCGAGCATCTGAAACGGTATCGCATCGCTCGTCCCCTCCGAGCTCGCACAGCCGAGGCGCTGGCTCCGGAGTTGACGCGTTTCACGGTCGACGGTCCGTTCATCACCGAGTACCACGATGACTTCGTGCCGACCCACAGACCGGAACCCTATTTCATCAAAGTCGTGGAGCCCTTCCGCCTTAAGTCCCAAGCGGAGCGGACACGCGCCATCCGAGAGGCAGGGTACAACACCTTCCTGCTCCGCTCCGAGGACATTTATATTGATCTGCTCACTGATTCCGGCACCGCCGCGATGAGCAATCGGCAATGGGCCATGATGCTTGAAGTCCAGGAATCGGAACTCGGGAGCGCAGCCTCGCGCCTCTTCGTCGAGCGGTGCCGGGAGGTACTAGGCTTCCGGTACATCGTGCCGACGCACCAGGGACGCGCTGCTGAACATCTCCTCTCCCAGGCCATGATCCGCCCCGGCCAATACGTGATTAACAACATGTACTTCACGACCACGCGGGAGCACCAGGAACGGGCGGGCGGTATCTTCGTCGATCTGATCATGGAGGAGGCCTACGACCCTCGTTCTGTCTATCCCTTCAAAGGTGACATCGATCCGAACAAGCTCGTCGATTTTATTGCGAAGCATGGCGCGGAGCGCATCGCCTACGTGTGCATCGAGACCAACGTAAACATGGCCGGCGGTCAACCGGTTTCGCTGGGGGTGACGAAAGAAATCTCAGCCATCTGCCGCTACCATCGCATCCCGATCATCTTCGATGCGACACGGGTGGCGGAGAACGCCTACTTGATCAAGCAACGGGAGGCGGCTTATGCGGACTGGACGATCAAGGAGATTATCCGGGAGCTGATGGCGCAGGGAGACGGATGCACGATCTCTGCAAAGAAAGACGTGCTGGTGAACATCGGTGGCATTCTCGGCGTGAACGATCCCAAGTTGTACGAACGCTGTGTCGCCTTGTGCTCGACTTTTGAAGGGACGCCCTGGTCCGGTGGGCTAGCCAGCCGAGATCTGGCTGCTATGGCAGTGGGGTTAGAAGAGATGACCGACTATGACTACATCAGTTCGCGCATCGAGCAGGTGCACTATCTATGGTCGCGGGTGAAAGAAGCGGGAGTGCCAGTGGTCGAGCCACCGGGCGGCCATGCGGTGTTTCTGGACGCCCGGGCGTTTCTTCCCCACATCCCGCAGGAAGAGTTTCCGGCGCAACGGCTGGCCGCGGCCTTGTACGAGACGGCGGGGGTGCGCGGGATGGAGCGGGGCATCGTCTCCGCCGGGCGCGATCCGTCCACCGGGCGACATCGCGGATCCAAGCTGGAGCTCGTGCGATTGACCATCCCCCGGCGCGTCTACACGTATAGCCATATGGATGTCGTCGCCGACGGCGTCATCGACGTGTTCCGGCACCGGGAGCGACTCACTGGGCTCCGCATAGTGTATGAGCCTCCGGCGCTGCGTTTCTTCACCGCCCGATTCGAGCCGCGGTGACGACCGTACGGGCAGCCGGATGCAGGAGAAACAAGTGCCCGGCTGCTCCACCGCGTCGATCGCTGTTGCCGAACCTGGGAATGGTCGGGAAGCGGCTCTCGCACAACCGGGCCAGGGTGCATTCGGTGAGGGATGGCGCCGCCGATATGTAAACGGCGACCGGTTGAACGCTCGGATGGGTGGTCAGGTAGTCGATGTGCCACCGACAGATCTTATCGTGGCGCAGATGGTGAGCAAGCCGGTGGGCCAAGGTCACGGAACGGCCGCGCGCCGACCCCACGTAGCCGTACACGCCGCTGGGAAAACAAATCTGCCCCAGCGCTCCCACCCTGATGGTGCTGGATCTCACGGCGATTCCCAAGAGGTAGCAGCCCTGTAAGCCCGAGAGGCGGTTGGGCACGAGAACCGGTCGGAGTCCCCAGCGGCGCAGGAGACGGTCGAGGGACGGAGCAAGCCGTGAAAGGTGCGCAGTCATGCCGTGTCGAGCCGCTCCAACTCGCGGCACAGGTTGGTCCAATGGGTGCCAGGCCAGTACACGCGGCCGCATCGCGGGCATCGGAGAAAGTCCTGGTACTGCGTGGCGACGAACGGCGGAACCAAGGGAGCCGCCTGTTCTCGAGCAATGGGCTCCAAAATGGCGTTGCAGTCGGCGCAGCGATAGGCCACCTGCTTGTTCGGTTCCAAGTGCAAGCCCAGTTCGTGCTTGAGCTGCCGCAATTGGTCATGCAGGTGGTCGTCGGTGATCAGTGTATGCCGGCCGCGAAGAATCTTGCGTTGCGCGAGATACGTGTCGCGGGTCAGCAGCCAACGGTTCTCGCGGAGCGCGCGCCGGATCAACACGTCGTCGGCAATGGTCCGCTCGTAGGCCGTGTCGTAGCCAAGGATGCGCAGCCAGCGGGCCAACTTGCCCAACATGGCGTCGGCGAAGAAGCGATGGGGCAGTGAGAGCGGCATGGTCATGATGAAAATTTATTGTATCCTGTGTTCGGCCTTCGCAGCGAGCGGAGTGAGCAGGCTGAACGTCGTGCCGCCGTTCATCGCGCTGCTGCTCGGTGGGTGCACCTTGCCGGTTGAGGGGCTGTGGCCACCGCCCGCAGGCGCTCCCACGTACACGATCCATGTCTCGCTCGACACCTGGCACGCGATGATTGCATTTCATCAGGGCGAATTGCGTGCAGCAGGTAGCCAACAGCGGGGGAGGCCAGTTTCTGACCCGAGCTCGCCCGCTTTTCCCCACGATTGGCGAGCCGTGAGTCGCCATTCGCTCTTTGAAGAGTGGGGCTATGCCGAGCGCGCATGGTATCTGGAAGGCCGGCAGGGAATCGGCGGGGTCCTTCGCGCGCTCTTCTGGCCGACCGAGGGTGTGGTGGAAGTGGGGTACCACGACAAGGTATGGGCGGATCGGACGCCGCAGCCGCCGGCCGAGCTTTTCACGTTTCATCTGAGCGATGAAGGATTCCGGCGGCTCCGCGCGCATCTACAGGCAACGATCGCCTCGTATGAGCCGGTGGCCACGGCAGGGACTTCCAAATTTTATCCCGCGGTGCGCTCGTACCATATGTTTCATACCTGCCATCAGTATGCCGCCGAGGCCTTGCGAGTGGCTGGCCTGCCGATCGCTCCGTTCTGGGCGTTGAGCCGAGGCGCCTTCGCTATGCAACTTCGCCGCGCGGCGGGGAGCGCTGAGCGGCGCCGGGCAGCCGTGTTGTGGCTGAGTTGGTATAATTCAGCGGATGCTCTCTGACCATGATCGTCCCGACCACATACTGGCATCACCTCGATGACGGGCGCATTCAGTGCGACCTCTGCCCGCGCTTTTGCAAGCTGCACGAGGGGCAGCAGGGGTTGTGCTTTGTCCGGGCTCGACAAAATGATCGCATCGTGTTGACGACCTACGGCCGGTCGAGCGGCTTTTGCGTGGACCCAATCGAAAAGAAACCGTTGAACCATTTTTTCCCTGGCACCTCCGTCCTGTCGTTCGGGACCGCCGGGTGTAACCTCTCCTGTCGGTTCTGCCAGAATTGGGACATCAGCAAATCCCGTGAAGTGGACACCCTGGCCGATGAGGCCTTGCCGGAGACGATCGCCCGAGTGGCTCGACAACTTGGCTGCCGAAGCGTGGCCTTCACCTACAACGATCCGGTGATTTTCCATGAATACGCCATCGACGTGGCTCAGGCCTGTCGCGCGCGGGGCGTCAAATCTGTCGCTGTGACGGCCGGCTATGTGTGCGAGGAGCCACGCGCCGAGTTCTATCGCCACATGGATGCGGTCAACGTCGATCTCAAGGGGTTCACCGAACGGTTCTACAAGCAGATCTGTGCCGGCAGCCTTCAGCCGGTGTTGGACACGCTGATCTATCTCAGACATCACACGAATGTGTGGTTGGAAATCACCACACTGCTGATCCCTGGCGAGAACGATTCGGACCAGGAGCTGGAGGCCCTGACGCAATGGGTCGTCGAGCGATTGGGGCCGGATGTGCCAATCCACTTCACGGCCTTCCATCCAGATTGGAAAATGCTTGACCGGCCTCCGACTCCGGCGGCCACGTTGGCCAGAGCCCGCCGCATCGCGATCAAAAACGGCCTGCGGTACGCCTATACCGGAAATGTTCATGATGAGGACGGCGGCAGCACCTATTGCCATCGGTGCGGCCATCGGCTGATTGGGCGCGATTGGTACGAGCTGACGGCATGGAATCTCACCGCGGAGGCCACGTGCCGATTCTGTGCGACACCCTGCGCCGGAATCTTCGATGCCCAGGCGGGTTCATGGGGTGCCCGCCGTGTTCCAGTCAGACTAAAGCACTTCGTCGAATGAGGCGAGTGCCACCCTCCCGGATTGCGTGTCGCGAATAGCCCCATCACACGGCAGTCTGGCCGCCCAACGACGACGCGTTCGGCGCACGGACGAGTGTGGTGCGAGGGAAGAACCGCCCGACGAAGAACTTTCGCCCTTCTTCGGCCAACAACAAACCAAGTGCGCCAAGTGTGAGCAACGGCCAGACCCACAGCGGCAGCGGGGCCGTGCCGACGATCAGGTGGCCGAACGGCGAATAGACCAGCACGCCGAGCAGCGCGACCTCGACCGCGATTCCCCACAGGATGAACGGATTGCTGAAGAAGCCCAGCCGGAAGACCGACACCCGCCGCGATCGACAAGCGAAGACATTGGCGATCTGAGCGACGACAATCGCGGACAACGTCACGGTGGTCGCTTCCCGATAGAGGGGATCGTTCCAGTTCAACGGACTGCCCCACGTCCAGCCATGGGCAGCGAGGTACAGGAAAAAGCCGGTCATGGCGATAGCGGCCTCGATGACTCCCAGGAAGCCGTAAGCGCGCAGCAAGAGCGCGCGGTTGAGCAGCCGTTCGGTCCGCGGGCGTGGTGGCATGTCCATGATCCCCGGATGCGGCTGCTCGGCGCCGAGCGCTAAGGCCGGCAGCATGTCAGTGCCCAGGTCCACCGCAAGAATTTGCGGAACCGTCAGCGCGAGGGGGGTGTGAAAGAGACCGAAGGCCAGGTAGGGCACGATTTCCGGGACGTTGCTTGACAAGACATAGGTGACGAATTTGCGGATATTCGCATAGACGGCGCGACCCTCTTCGATCGCGTTCACGATGGTGGCGAAGTTGTCGTTCAACAGCACCATGTGTGCCGTCTCTTTTGCCACATCGGTGCCCGCTACACCCATCGCAATGCCGATATCTGCCTTTTTGAGCGCCGGGGCGTCGTTCACCCCGTCGCCCGTGACGGCCACGACTTCTCCCATCTCTTTCAGGATGGACACGATGCGCATCTTGTGACGCGGGGCCATCCGCGCAAAGATCGGCTCTGGTTCCCCTGGACGGGAAGGGGTGAGCAGGCGACGAAGCGCCTCATCGCTCATCGTATCGAGATGGGTGCCCTCGACGACGGGCGTGAAAGGTACGACGCGAGGGTCGGCTTCCGGCGGTGCGAGACCGATCTGGCGCGCGACGGCCAATGCGGTCAGCGGGTGGTCGCCGGTGATCATGATCACCCGCACACCGGCTTTCTTGCAGCGCACGATCGCGTCCGGCACTTCACGGTGCGGTGGGTCCATCATCGCGACCAAGCCAAGGAACGTCAAATCATGCTCCACCGTGTCGACATCGAGTTTCTCCGGTCCCCGTTCGATATCCCGCATGGCGATCGCCAGCACCCGGTAGGCCCGCTGGGCGAACGCTCGGCTGTGCGTGAGAATGTTCTGACGCTCATCCGGCGTCATCGGCGTGATCCGGCCATGGCTCAGCATCGTCGTGCAAAGTGGGATGACCGATTCCGGTGCTCCTTTAAGATAGGCGACCAGTCGCCCCCCGGCCCAATGGAGAGTCGTCATCCGTTTGCGATCCGCATCAAACGGCAGTTCTCCCATGCGCGGCAGGGGATGTCCGCGCAGGAGTCCATGCTCGTGGGCGAATTCGAGCAGGGCAACTTCGGTCGGATCTCCGGTGATGACCATGCGCCCGTCGGCTCGTCGGGTCCGCTTGGCGTTGTTGCAGAGAATCATTGCATCGAACAGCGGCTTCCAGTCGTCGGCAGCGACCGGACTGACCAGGCGGCCGCGGACGAGCAGGCAGCCTTCCCGAGACTCGACCTCCAGGCCGTCCATGAAAAAGCGGTCCACGCGCATGCGGTTCTCGGTCAGCGTGCCGGTCTTGTCCGTGCAGATGACCGTGGTGCAGCCGAGCGTTTCGACGGAAGTGAGCTGTTTGATGAGGGCATGACGTTTGGCCATTCGCTGACTGCCCATCGCAAGCGCCAGCGTGACGGTCGGCAACAACCCTTCCGGCACGTTGGCGACGATGATGCCGATTCCGAAAATCGCGCTGATCCAGAATCCCAGGCCCATCCATACTCCGATCCCGAAAAACAGCGCGCCCATCGCGAGCGCCAGTAGCGCGATGACATGGGTGATCGTGGCGATCTCTCGCTGCAGCGGGCTGAGCCCGGCCGTGACGCTCGTGGAGAGCCGGGCGATCTTTCCGAACTCGGTGTGCATGCCAGTTGCGTAGACGACGGCACGGCCGCGGCCCGAAAGGATGGTGGTGCCGGCAAAGACCAGGTTGGGCAGGTCGAGCAGGTGTCCGTCCGCCACGGGGTCCGCCGTGCGGCGCTTCGGTTGCGATTCGCCAGTGAGCGACGACAGATCGACCCGCAATGCGGCCTCTTCGATCAGGCGTGCGTCGGCTGGCACCTGTTCGCCCTCTTCAAGCAACAGGATATCGCCGGGAACGATTTCGCTGCGTGGCACCTCGGAGGGCTGACCGGCACGCAGTACCCATGCCTTGGCCGGAAGCCACCGATGCAGCGCCTGGACCGCCCGCTCTGCTTTGTATTCCTGGAAAAAGGCAAAGGCTGCGTTGATGGCGATCACGCCGACGATCGCCCAACCCAGCGTCGCCATGCCCTCGCCAGGCTTCATCCACTCGGCCAGAAACGCGAGGCCGGCGGCAAGCCAGAGGAGGAGGGCCAGGAAATGCGTGAACTGGCGGGCAAACCCGCGAACCAGCGGAAAGCGGGGCGGTTCTTGGAGCGTGTTCGGCCCGTACTGCGTCAACCGCCGATGCGCCTCTTCGTGCGATAAACCGCCTGGGCCGGTCGCCAGCGCTTTTACGACCTTGTCGGCCGACAGACGATGAATCTCCGAAACGCGGAGGTCACGCACGGGATCTTCGAACCATCCGGATCGAGCAGGGGGCATGTCTGAGCGAGGCTTCGGAGACGCTGCCGAGGGACAGGCGTTCGATCCTAGTCAGGCCTCGGGAGCCAGCGACCAGCACATCGGGATCCCTCTTTTCAAGTTCAGCGAGAATGATCGCGCCGGGGTGGCCGGTCCTGACGGCGGTCGTCACGGCGTCTCCTTCCTCGACGAACTGCTCGCGAACGCGAGCGACGATCCGGGTGGCTTGTTTGATCGCCGGTCGCGTCAGTTGTTCCACCGCCGCCGGTGTCAGCACGGCAGCGGCCAGCTCGGTGACGAGCGGCTGAGCGACCGAGGGGACAGTGACATGAGCCGATTCGGGCAAAACCCCGCTCCACAGGAACCGCCCCGAGGCCAGTGAAGCTTTCGTTCCATCCACGGCTAACATCACAGGTTTCATGTTCGCAAATCGGCGTTTGACGACCAGCACGGGGCCGTGACCGGTCGCCGCAACCTTGCGGGAGACGCTGCCCAGCAGAAATCCCCGGACGTCGCTCAGCCCGCGTGAACCGATCACAACGAGACCGGCTTTGCCGGGCGGCCACTCTCACAATCGTGAGGGCCACGGGCCTATGCGCCAGGACCGTGCAAGGTTTGGATCGGGGAGCGGTGGCGGCCCGTCCCAGGGCAACAGGCGCGTGGTGGGACGAACGCCGGAACAATTCGGACCCGGCGTCGTCCAGAGCGGTCAATGCCCGTTTCCAGTTCGCCGGGTTCTTGGCGGCTGCCGCTTTGAGAGCCGGGGTATCCCCCGCATGCAACAGGATCACGCGATCGGGCAACCGATCGCGTGAGCGCACCCCGCGCCTCCACACTCCAATCGGACCATTCGGATCCATCCACGGTGCAGAGCACGTTCATCGTGCCGCCTCGCGTTCGGGAGAATGGCCTTGGAATACAACCTGCATTATACAAATCTGCATTCGATATGCCACCGCCGATGTTTCTGTCTTCCCGGCTTTATTAATGTTTTCGAGAAATTGCAGACAGTTCTAGCTTTCGATACGTCCGTCCGGTGCGGCGTTTTGCAGCAGGTGCAACTGGTGCCCTGTGGTGATTGTCGCCAGCGTACGGGGTTGAGATCAAGCGGCGGATTCCCGGTTCTCCCTCAGCAGGGTACCCGCGAGGCGGGCAGAGAGCGCTGCCACATGTCGAGAGTCAACCGCGGAAAGGGGTGGGATCATGCCCGTCACGGAAACGAAGCGTGACTACTACGAGGTGCTGGGTGTGGATCGCTCCGCGACGCGGGATGAGATCAAGCGGGCCTATCGGCAACTCGCGCTGAAATACCATCCGGACCGCAACAAGAGTCCTGACGCGGCCGAAAGGTTTCGAGAGATTGCAGAAGCCTATGCCGTTCTCTCCGATGACACCAAGCGCCGCGAGTATGACGCCAGTGGCCATGCCGGCATCAGGGAACGCTGGACGCCCGAAGACCTCATGCGGGATTTTCACTTCGGGGACTTCTTCGGCGGCCGCTTCGATGATCTGTCCGAGATCTTCGCGGATTTTTTTGGTCGGCGTGTGCGCCCGGGGCCCGGCGCGACCCGGGGGCTTGACCTGCGTTATGACCTGGATGTGACGCTGGAAGAGGTGGCCAAAGGCGGAGAGCGGGAGATCGAGGTGACTCGCTCAGAGACCTGCGCGCTGTGCGGCGGGAGCGGCGCGCAGCCCGGAACCAAACCGAAGCCCTGTAACGAGTGCAGTGGGACCGGTCAGAAGCAGCAGGTGCGAACGAGTAAAGGGATGCGCATGGTGACCTTGACCACCTGCTCCGTCTGCCACGGACGCGGCCAAACGATTGAGTTTCCCTGTCGGACCTGCCAAGGCAGAGGGGTACGTTTCGTCGCGCATACGCTCAAAGTGCGGATTCCGCCCGGCGTCGATGACGGCACGGTGATTCGGCTGGCTGGGCAGGGTGAGGCCAATGCAGACGGAGGACCGCCGGGTGACTTGCTGATTCGGTTGCACCTCCTGTCTCATCCTTCGTTCGAACGTCACGGAGACGACCTGTATACGATCAAGGCCATCACATTTCCGGAAGCGGCCTTGGGGACCAAGATTCCGCTCACCGGATTAGGCGGGGAGTCCATCCAGCTCACGATTCCTGCCGGTACACAGAGCGGGACAGCGCTGCGTCTCAGCGGCAAAGGGATGCCCAGGCTAGGCGGGAAAGGCAAGGGTGATCTGTTTGTCGTCGTCGAGGTGAAGACCCCGACCGAGCTGACGCCCCGCCAGCGGGAGCTGCTCGAGGAGTTTGCCAAGTTGGAAAAGGAGAAACGAAGGCCATAAAGGCTGTCGATCTTGCCTAGTGGGTCTGTCTCGTCTGTCTGGTCTCTCTCGACGGTGATCAGACAACCCATCTAGACTCGAACGACAGTGTAACGAACACCACCTAACGAGGAGCTTATGACCGACCGAGAGCGCGTGATTAAAGCCGTTCGCGCGGCGTTCGAGCGCGAGCCGAGGATCAACTTGCACAAGTACCCGATCAAGGTTGAGTTCGCCGACGGTGTGCTGACTGTAGAGGGAGAAGCCGAGCATATCGCGGCCAAGAAGCTCTGCATGGAGCTGGCTGCAGCAGTGCCGGGTGTGACCGGCATCGTCGACCGCCTGCGAGTGGCGCCTTCGACGCATATGGGTGACGGAGCGATCCTCGACGCGGTGCGCGATGCGTTGCTTCAAGAGCCGATTCTTGAGAACTGTACGATCAAGGTAAAACGCAAAGGCCAATTCGAAACGGTAAGAGAAGCAAATGCCGACCCGCATGGGGTGATTCAAGTGTCGGTCGACGACGGTGTGGTGCTGTTGGATGATCATGTGACCAGCCTCACGCAGAAACGCATGGCCGGGGTCCTCGCCTGGTGGGTGCCGGGCAGCCGTGATGTCATCAACGGGATGGCGGTCGAACCGCCGCAGGAAGATTCCGATGAAGAGTTGGCCAAGGCGGTGCGGTTGGCTCTGAAAAAGGATCCGTTCATCGATGTGGATCGCATCAGGGTTACGGCTGACCGTGGCACAGTGACGCTGGAGGGTAGCGTTCCAACACTGACGCAGAAAGACATGGCGGAGTTCGATGCCTGGTACGTCTTCGGTGTGGACAAGGTCGTCAACAGTCTGGAGGTGCGTTGAAAGGCTAGCCGGTCTGCACAGGACAGGCCAGATCAATCAGATCCGATGCAGAACGTGAGAGCTGGAAGAACACAGCCGGCTCTGCGCGACGAGGTCTGTCGTCCGGCTGGTCGGCGCGGTGTCTTGGCATCCCTGTGGGAGAGCAGGTGAGCGGGGAAACAGTCTTATGGGTGAGGATTCTCGCACGACTCTGGAAGTGGATGTGCTCTTCGTCGGAGGGGGGCCCGCCAATCTCGCAGGGGCCTTGCGCTTGACGCAGCTTGTCGCCCGGCATAACGAGCAAGTTGCAACGGGAGAAAGGGAAGGCCCTCCACTCGAGCCGCGGATCGCGCTAATCGAGAAGGGGCGCGATGTGGGCGCCCATGCCCTGTCGGGGGCGATGTTCGATCCGGTGGCGTTGGAAGAATTGCTGCCCGATTATCAGGATCGCGGGTTCCCCTTTTCGCAGCGAGTCATCCGCCACGAGTTTCGCTATCTCACAACGGAAGGCAGTCTGCGGATCCCGGACCGTGTGCTGCCTTGGGCTGACCGGCAAAGGCGCTGTTACCTCGGATCCCTTCAAAAGCTGAATGTGTGGCTGGCCGAACAGGCCGAAGCGGCGGGGGTCTATGTCTTCCTTGGGACCTGCGGAGTCGACATCCTCTACGAGGGGAACCGCGTGTGTGGAGTGCGCACGGGCGACAAAGGATTGGAAGCGGGCGGCGGGAAAAAACCCAACTATGAACCAGGTACCGCGATTCACGCCAAAGTTACGGTCTTCGGCGAAGGCCCGTACGGGACGCTGAGTGAAGACCTCATCCATCGGTTCAATCTGCGCGACGGCCGCTCTCCTCAATCGTATGCGCTGGGTGTGAAGGAGTTGATCCGGGTCGAGCGAACCGGGGCACCGGGTACAGCAATTCACACGATTGGTTATCCGCTTGGCCCGCGCGTCTTCGGCGGCGGGTTCTGCTACGGCTTCGATGACCATCACTTCGCGGTGGGCATGGTCTGCGGGCTGGATTGGGATGATCCGCAACTGGATGTCCAGGCCCAGCTCCAGCGGTTCAAGAAGCACCCTTATATTCAGCAGTTCATCAAGGGCGGAACGGTTGTGGCGTACGGCGCTAAGACATTGCCGGAAGGCGGCTATTTCGCTGTGCCTCGCCTCGTCGTGGACGGGGCGTTACTCGTCGGCGACTCGGCTGGATTGCTGAACGTGCCGTATCTGAAAGGCATCCACTACGCGATGAAGAGCGGGATGCTGGCGGCTGAAACAATTTATGAGGCTTTAGTGCAGGAAGATACCTCTGCCGTGCGGCTTGCGGCATATGAAGCGCGAGTGGCCAACTCCTATGTCATGCGCGATCTGTACCGAGGGCGGCACTTCCGACAGGCATTCGCCTACGGGCGTCTGCCCGGCCTCTTGCTCGGCGGGCTCACCGTCTGGACCGGATGGGGGCCGCGAAAGCCGTGCTACGCTCGACGCGATTTTCAAGCGCTCCGTCCCCTCGGCGAAGCACGGAGCGGCCGGTGGACACGTGAGCCGGCGCAATACGATGCTAGCGTTGTAGTCGACAAGCTGACCGATCTGTATCATTCCGGGACGCAACACCGGGAGGATCAGCCCTCCCATATCCGCATCCTTGACCCTGCGCGATGTGTGAACGACTGCATTCCTCACTTTGGCGATGCACCCTGCATCTACTTTTGTCCCGCTAACGTCTATGAGTTAATTGGTGAGGGCCCGACCCGCCGAATTCAGATCAACTTTACAAACTGTTTGCACTGCAAAACCTGCGTCATTAAGGACCCGATCGATGTGCTGGCCACGGACCATATTCAAAATATCAGTTGGCGGGCGCCGGCCGAGGGAGGACCGCGCTATCAGGGGCTGTAAACAGTGGGCAAGGGGCCAGAGCAAGAGGCGAGGGGGGACATATTGAATGAGGAATTGGGAATGAGGAATGTAATGAGGAATGTGGAATGGTCTGCGCAGGTGATCGTGAAGTTCATCGCGCAGCATTGCCTTGCCCATAGCCACGTGCCTCTAGCCCCGTGCCACTGACCTGCCTACAAGGCATATGAAGCTCGTCGTCTGCGTCAAACAGGTGCCGGAGACCGAATCCGTGCTCGTCGTCAGGCCGGACGGCACGGATATCGAGCGGTCAGGTCTGACGTTCGTTGTGAACCCGTATGATGAGTTCGCCATGGAAGAAGCTCTGCGGATCAGAGAACGGATCGGAACCGGCGAGGTCACGGTCCTGACACTACGGTCCCATGCGGCACAGAAGCCGGAAGAGGCGCTGCGGACCTGCCTGGCAATGGGTGCTGACAAGGCGGTGCTGCTGAACGATCCGGCGTTCGAAGGCGGAGACAGCTTTACGACTGCGCTCGCGTTGGCCGCCGCGCTGCGCCGACTTGCATTCGATCTCCTCCTGTTCGGCAAACAGGCGGTGGATGACGACGAATCCGCGGTCGGCATTCAGGTGGCGGAACTCCTGGGCGTTCCTCATGTCGCTGTGGTGAACATGCTCGAGGTGCATGCGGGGGCACGAAGCCTCGTGGCGCATCGGCAGATCGAAGGGGGCATCGAGGTGGTGGAGGCGCCACTGCCGGCGCTCGTCACTTGCCAGAAGGGCCTCAACGAGCCGCGCTATCCCTCGCTCCCCGGCATTATGAATGCGAAGCAGAAGCCGCTGGAAGTCTGGACGTGCCGTACGCTCGGGTTGATTCCCGAGTCCCTCGGGGCAGCGGGTGCCAAGCTCAGGATCGTGCGGGTGGAACCTCCGCCGCCGCGCCCATCCGTCCGGCTGATCCCTGGTGATGCGGCAACTCAGGTCAAAGAACTCGTGCGGCTGCTTCATCAAGAAGAGAAACTCATATAGAGAGAACATTTGTCGAGCCAGACAGACCAGAGAGATCCGAAGGACTCGATGAACCCCATTCTGGTGTTCTGTGAACAGCGGGATGGTCATCTCAGGCAAGCCGGATTGGAGGCCCTGGGTGAAGGCTGCCGTCTCGCCAGGAAAGATGGCAGAGAAGTAATTGCCGTCCTCATCGGATCTTCGGTGAGCTCGCTTACTGCCGAGCTTGCGGCTCGCGGTGCGTCCCGCATCCTGCTCATGGAGGATGCGGCCCTCGCCCACTACTCTGCTGAACTCTATACATCCGGGCTGGCTGAAGCGGCTGCGCGCTTTCGGCCGGTCGCCGTGCTCATGAGCGCGACCGCGATGGGCAAGGATTTGGCCCCCAAGCTGGCGGCCAGGCTTGAGACCGCCCTTTTGCAGGACTGCGTGGCTTTGGAAATTGAGCCGAACGGCACGTTGGTCGGGACGAGACCTCTCTATGGCGGGAAACTGAGAGCGATCGTCAGGGCGGCGAGTCCAACCCTGCAGGTGGCGACGCTCCGCCCCCATGTGTTCTCGCCGTTGGAACCACAGGCTGTGTCCGACATTCCCATCGAACGACTCAGCGTGAGGCTCGATGGCACTCGACCGATGGCCAAGGTCTGCGAGGTGCGCCGGACAACGGAGAACAGGCCAGAATTGACCGAGGCGCCGATCATTGTCGCCGGAGGCCGAGGGCTCCGAGGGCCGGAGCACTTCAAGCTGATCGAGGAACTGGCGGAGGCGCTGGGGGCGGCGGTCGGGGCGTCGCGCGCCGCCGTCGATGCAGGCTGGAAGCCGCATGCCTCTCAGGTCGGCCTCACGGGCAAGACCGTTTCGCCCCAACTGTATATTGCCTGTGGCATTTCTGGGGCGATTCAACACCAGGCTGGCATGTCTTCGGCCCGCGTGATCGTGGCGATCAACAACAACCCCAACGCGCCGATCTTCAAACTGGCCACTTACGGCATCGTCGGCGACCTGTTCGAGGTTGTGCCCTTGCTCACGGAGGAGGTGAAAAAGCTCAAACAAGAAGACCGCAAGGAGAGAGCATCAAATAGCCAGCGCTCCGTGTAGGCGGGGGACGGTATCGCGGGCATGTGCTGGCTCAAGTAAGGCAAGGGGAACAACAGGCGCCGAGCAATGGGAACGGGTTGACAGCATCGGTGGCCTCCATTTAATTTATGTCAAAAATTAACCGAGGCCGGTCCGGCACACGGGAAGGAGCCATGCAGCCGCTGGCCCGGTCACCCACCTGCTCACTCCTGTTGTTCGTTCTCGTATCTCCCAGAATCGTTTCCCCCGATTTGGAACCGGGAGCGACTTCGTTTGGCGATGCCTCGGTGCAATCGCCTGAGAGCCCCGCTTTCAGACCACGAAAGGCAGTCCGATGGAACAGGAACTGGAAATCGATGTGCGACCGCTTTTTTGCACACCGCTGGTCGCGTTTATGGTGCCGGGATACGAGCAGATCAATGCCCAGCTTCGTCAAGCGATCCTGGAACGCGAGGCCACAACACCGCCCTACGCGGATCACGAAGTGATCGGCTGGTCGTCGCCGCACGATCTCTCCATGTTAGAGTGGGGCGGTCCAGCGCTCAAGGATCTCTTCGGCGCGGTCGTCCAGGTGGCCAAGCAATTGACCGAATTCGGCGAGCAGGATCCGCGGTTAAAGGGACAGCACCCGGATTGGCAGGTCGCAGAAATGTGGGCCAATGTCCAGCGCCAGGGAGGCCGAAACGACTGGCATCCGCACCCTGGCGCGTTCTGGTCCGGTTGCTACTACGTCGACGCGGGAGAAGTGGCGGCGGAAAGCAATGTCGGCGGCGAGCTGCAATTACAGGATCCTCGCGGGTGCGTGCCGAAGATGGTGCATCCGTACCTGCGCTATAGCCTGCCCGAGTTGTACGATGCCGGCCGCACGGTTTCCGTGGCGCCTAAGAGCGGCCAGTGCCTCATGTTTCCGGGCTGGCTCTACCATGCCGCGGCGACCTATCGCGGGATTGCTCCCCGCATCGGCGTCGCGTTCAACTTGGAACCGATTCTGCCGCGGTAACAGGTAAGCGGCGAAGGGCGAGGAAAGGGGCAAAAGACGTTTTCACGGAGCTGTGGGTTGTGCGTGCGAGTGGAGCACCGCAGGCTTTGCTCTGCGGCCTTTCCACGCACGGGAATCCAGGTCTTGGAGTCTTCCCCTCATCTCTCGCGGCTCGTCTCTAGCCAACGATGTCTCACGGATTCAATCCGACATTCTCGTTGCACCGCATGCCGTATCGCATTTCTTGGATATGAAGACTGCCTGCCGGTTGCCGGAATCGTCAGAGGCGCAGCGACGTTTGCTGCCGGGGCTGCACTCCACTTCAAGGAATTCGTTCAGCTAAGCCCGACGATCGTGCGGGCTGAAGTACCATCTATTGCTACGCGGCGGATGGCACCCTCATCTTTCACTTCGACCACGCTCGTGACCCTGCCGCGAGGCATCTGCCCACACATCTCCAGCACAAACACGTTCGCGTAAACTCCGCGCATCGTCCAGTCCAATGCTTACGGAAGTGTTGCGAAAGCCGCCGCCCTTGTGAAACGTGGATGCAAGCGTGTGTGCAGCTACATCGTTGATGGGCTCCCAGGCGTTTGTTCTCGCCCCAGGTACCCATTGCTCTTCGTGAACGCAATGGGTGATGGAGAGGGCTTAAAGGGTCATCACGCTGCCAGGGCTTGCCGGCCATGCGGGTTCAATGAAAACGTTTGGGGTTCGGCGGAACGATTGCTAGGATTGACCTGCTCTGTGCAGGGGATGATGGACTTCGATTTCATCATGGGAGGCGGTCATGCGCAAGGAGAGGGGTGTCATCACGCAACCCCTCACTTTCTCTGTGTCCCTCTGGAAGCTCGGAAATTATCCAACGAGCTGTCCTCCCTTCATGTAGTCGAGTAGGCCGCTGGATCAGTCCCGGTGTTTGTGAATGACAACGATTCTCGTAGGAATCATCATCTGGACGCGGATAGGCTATTGCGTCTATCGGTTCCTCACCTCCTCTCCTTGGTGAGAGAGATCTGTCTTCATGCGCCGCCAACGAGGCGGGCAGCTCGGCGCGATCGGACCGTTGCCGTACTAGAAGAAGTGGTCCCTCCTGTCTCCCGCAGAACGGAACTTTTACGAAAACGCTCCGCCAGGCAGTCGGGGACCGTTACTTGATCTTTGCCAAGGTGAGACGGCTGGACCTCCTCTGGCTGCCAGACCACATGGGAAAATCGCTTCCTCTATAATTGGCCGGGTGGCTTCAAAGCACGTGGACTTTGTGCTGTGCCATCTGCAGACCGTGGCTCCGGCCCTCGTGATCGAACTGGATGATGCCTCGCATCAGGCACCGGAGAGGCAGGAGCGGGACCTCTTCCTCAACGAGGTCCTTCGGGTTGCAGCGATTCCTCTGCGCCGTGTCCCGGTGAGGAAGTCTTTTTCGGCTCGGGTGCTACGCGATGAGATCCTGGGCATCGTGGGTGTACGCAGCCAGCAGGAAGCTGGCTGCCGAAAAAACTCTTTGTAAGGGATACCACAAGGGGCGGGAGACTTACAGAGAATACGAAGGGGCAGCCGGGCGGTATTTGAACTGGCTGATGCGTCGGCCAGTTTTCATTCTGTTTGACTTGTCTGCCGCCTTACTCGCTCTGGTCATCGTAGGTGCCTAGATGCTCTTGATCCTCGAATCCTCGGCCGGTGCGAATCGCGCAGAGTCGAGATCGCAGCCGCAAAAAGCCCTTCGGCTCTCAGCAATCGGTCTTGCGGAATCTATCTGGGAGCTGATCGCTGACTGCTCGGTCTTCACGTAAACGCTCGTATCCCCAGCAGATGCGAGCCGATGATGAGTTTTTGGATTTGCGATGTGCCCTCGTAGATCGTGGCGACCTTGGTGTCGCGATAATAGCGTGCGACCGGCGTCTCCTCCGAATACCCGTACCCACCGAAAATCTGCACCGCATCGGTCGCGGCGCGCACTGCGGCCTCGGACGCAAAGTACTTGGCGATGGAAGTCTCGGCGGTGCTGGGGAGCCCGGAGTTTTTGAGATGGCCGGCTCGATACACCAGCAGGCGGGCGGCATCGAGGTCCACTTTCATGCGGGCAATCATGTCCTGAACCAATTGGAAACCGCCGATCGGCTTGCCAAACTGCCTGCGCGTTTTGGCATAGCCCGTACAGGCGTCAAGGCAACCTTGGATCATGCCAACACAGCCAGCGGCAACACTGTAGCGGCCATTGTCCAAGGCGGACATGGCGACCTTGAAGCCCAGACCAATTTCTCCCAAGAGGGCGGTTTCCGGGACAGCGCAGTTCTCAAAGATCAGTTCCCCTGTATCCGCCGCCCGCAGCCCCAGCTTGTCTGTAATGGCTCGCGTCGAGAAACCGGGCGTGCCCTTTTCGATGAGAAAGGCGGCGATGCCGTCATGACCTCGGGATGGATCGGTTTGGGCGAAGATCAACGCGAGATCGGCGACCGTGGCGTTCGAGATCCAGGTTTTTGTACCGTTGAGCATCCAGCGATCACCCCGTTTGACCGCGACGGTCTCCATGCTCGCCGGGTCGCTCCCCGCATTGGGCTCGGTCAGTCCAAAGCACCCGATCAAGCGGCCGCCACAGAGTTCCGGCAGATAGCGCCGTTTCTGCTCTTCGCTCCCCCATTTCAGGAGGCTGAGCGCCACCAGAGAGATCTGTACCGACAGTGTCGTGCGCAGCGAGGAGTCCACCCGCCCGATCTCCTCGGTGATGATTGCATGGCTGATAAAATCCAAGCCGGCGCCACCGTAGTTTTTGGGGATCGGGCCGCCGAGCAAGCCCAGGTGGGCCATCTTGTCGATGAGTTCTCGGGGAAACCGGCACGTTCGGTCCCGCTCCGCGGTGCCGGGGGCAATGCTCTCGTCCGCAAAACGCCGCATCATCTCGCGGATCATCTTCTGCTCATCAGTCAGATCGAAGTTCATACCTCGCCTTTGTGTCGAGCGCAGAGCCAAGAGCTCATAACGAGCAGCCATGCGCCTCTAACTGGTGGGCTGCTCGCTATTCGCTCACCGCTTTGAACCGTTTCATCCGAAACAGATCCTCCCGCTCGCGTTCTTCGAGCGTTTGTCGAATCTCACGCACTTCTCGCTTGAGCGACGGCATGACGATCTCCTCGAGTGCGTTGATTCGCCGTGTCACCTTCTTGATCTCGGCCCCCAGTTTTTTGAGGCGCAGTTCCACTGACACGCTGCGCAGGATCACATCGAGCACGGTTTCGAACTGGCGTGCCGTCTCGTCAATGGAAGCCGACACTCCCGAGAGCGCATACCCGCGGGCGTCGGCGGTCCTTGCGACCGGTGCGTAATGGAGGTCCAGGAATCGCACACCCCAGATGTTTCGCTCGTTGAGATCGATCAATACATTCCGTTGCGTGGCAAACGCGGCGGACCGGAGCGCCGCGCGTCCTTCCATGCCAAGCGCTACTGCCAGCGAGGAGCGGCCCTGCGCCATCGCGGCCTCGAGCTCGCCGCGGCGTTCCGCTACCCGACCGGCCGCGGTAAAAAATTCGCGCACGAGGGCTTCGCGTTTGCTCCGCAACAGCGCCAACCCCCGCTCCGCCGCCTCGATCTGGCGTTTGAGCAGGAGCAGGTTCATGCGCGTACGGCCGAGGGCTTCCATGGCGACTATTTCGTCAATCGTATCGTTGCGTCGTTGGCGCCTGTGGCCCGACCAGCTCTCCCTTACATGACGTGATCGGTTCAGGCCGTCTCTTTGGTCTGTCTAGTTTATCCGGTGGACAGGGATGACCGAACGGACTAGATAGACGCGTCACCGCCCGTAATACCGCTCGATCAACTCTGGCTTCACCCGTGTCAGGTCTCCTTTCGGGAAATAGCGGAGAAACGTCCAGCCGAGGTCCAATGTCTCCTCGATGTTACGGTCGCGATCGCCCTGGTTGACGAACTCTTGCTCGAAGTCCTGAGCGAGTTTCAAGAGGCGGCGGTCCGGCTCGGTGAGGCCATCCTCGCCCACGATGGCGGCCAACCGCCGCACGTCTCGTCCTTGCGCGTAGAGCGCATAGAGTTGATCGGCCACCGCTCGGTGGTCCTCGCGGGTTTTCCCCGGACCGATCCCGAGGTTCATGAGCCTGGAGAGGCTGGGGAGCACATCCACTGGCGGATAAATCCCGCGGCGGTGCAACTCCCGCGACAGCACGATCTGGCCTTCGGTGATGTAGCCGGTGAGGTCGGGGATCGGATGCGTGATGTCGTCATCCGGCATCGTCACGATCGGCAACTGGGTGATTGACCCTGCCCGGCCCTTGATCCGGCCGGCCCGTTCAAAGATCGAGGCCAGGTCGGAGTACATATAGCCGGGGTAGCCACGCCGGCCTGGAATCTCTTCTCGGGCGGTGGCGATCTGTCGCAGTGCCTCACAGTAGGCGGCCATGTCGGTCAAGATGACCAGCACGTGGCGGCCCAATGCGAAGGCCAAATACTCGGCGGCGGTCAGGGCAAACCGGGGGGTGAGCAGCCGTTCGATGGCGGGATCGTCGGCCATGTTCAGGAACACGATCGTGTGTTCCATGACCCCACCGCGCTCGAACTCCTGGAGGAAGAAGGACGCTTCACGAAATGTCACTCCCATGGCGGCAAAAACAATGGCGAAGGGACCGGCCTCGCCGTCCATCCCCTCTCGCACCTTCGCTTGGCGTACGATCTGGGCGGCCAGTTCCTTGGCTGGGAGACCGGCTCCTGAGAAAATGGGGAGCTTTTGCCCGCGAACCAGTGTGTTGAGCCCGTCGATCGTCGAGATACCGGTTTGGATGAAGTGTGCAGGCTTGTCGCGTGCGACCGGGTTGATGGGGCGCCCAATGATCTCCGCGCGGGTGTCGGGGATCACCGGCGGGAGACCGTCGATCGGTTGTGCCACGCCGTTGAACCGTCGTCCCAGCAGATCAGGAGAGAGATCCATCATCGCTGCCGATTCCGTGAGTCGCACCCTGGTTCCGGCCGCTCCAAGGCCGGTGGTCTCCTCGAGCACCTGGATCACGGCGTACTGTTCCGAGAGCTCGATTACCTGCCCGCGCCTGGTGTCGCCATTGGCGAGGAGAATGTCGACCAGCTCGCCGAACGACGCCGCTCTGGCGCGTTCGAGGAACAGGAGCGGGCCGGCGAGGCCGGCGACAGTTTCGTATTCGCGGGTGATCAGATCATCCATGTTTCGTCAGTTCTTGCTCCATCTTCTCGATCAGGGCTTGAGCCTGCTGGACGCAGGCGTCGGCCGGGATATCCTTGAGCTGAGCCAGTTCTGCACGGAACGGCGAACTTATCACTTGGTCGATCGGGCGGCCCTGCTTGAGAAGCTCCCGGCCGTAGGGCAGAAACGTGAGCAGCGCTTTGAGCATCCAGTATTGTTTCTTCAGCGGGCAGGCGGCGTCGATTTCCGAATAGGCGTTCTGCCGGAGATATTCTTCGCGAACGAGACGACTCGTCTCGATGACCAGGCGTTCCTGGTCTTGGAGCGCGTCGATGCCAACGAGCTGCACGATCTCCTGCAGCTCTTCTTCTTTTTGGAGCAGCGCGGCGAGGTCGGCCCTGAGCTGCGGCCAATCCGATGCCACTTCCTTTCGGAACCAGGGATCGAGAGAAGCGGGGTAGAGCGAGAAGCTGCGCTTCCAATTGATGGCGGGGAAATGGCGGCGGTGAGCAAGAGCCGAATCCAGCGCCCACAGGGCTCCGGCCACCTGCATGGAGCTTTGGGTCACGGGCTCCGAAAAATCGCCGCCGGGAGGGGAAATGGCTGACACGATGGTGACCGAGCCCTGCCGGTTGAGGTCTCCCAGACAGCGGACTCGGCCGCCGCGCTCATAGAAGCCGGCCAGTTTGGTGGAGAGGTAGGTGGGATAGCCCTCTTCCCCCGGCATCTCTTCCAGCCGCGCCGAGATCTCGCGGGTGGCTTCGGCCCAACGCGAGGTGCTGTCGGCCATCACTGCCACGGCGTAGCCCATGTCGCGGTAATACTCGGCCAGGGTAATGCCCGTGTAAATCGAGGTCTCGCGGGCTGCGACTGGCATGTTGGACGTGTTGATGATGAGGATCGTCCGCTGCATGAGCGGTAAGCCGGTGGCCGGATCCGTCAGATCAGGAAAGTCGGTGAGGACTTCGGTCATTTCGTTGCCCCGCTCTCCGCATCCGATGTAGACGATGATGTCGGCTCGAGCGTGTTTAGCTAACGTCTGTTCGACAACCGTCTTGCCGGTTCCGAACCCGCCGGGCACGATCACGGTGCCTCCCAACGCGACCGGAAAGAGCATGTCAAGGACGCGTTGCCCGGTGATGAACGGCACGATCGGAGGAAGCCGTTCGGCCTCCGGGCGGGGCGTTCTCACCGGCCATCGTTGCAGCATCGTGATCGGGCGGTCGCCGTCCAATAACGCAATGGTGTCGGTGACGGTGAAGGTCCCCTCTCGGATCTCGCGGATGATGCCCGACACGCCGGGCGGGACGAGCACACGGTGCTGGATGTGTTCTGTCTCCTGCACCGTTCCGATACAGACTCCGCCGGTGACGGGGGTCCCAGGCTGGACCGCCGGCGTGAAGGCCCACTGCCGGTCCCGCGGCACAGCCGGAAGCGTGACTCCTCGAGTGATCCAGGCGCCATGCTCGGCCGCGATGACGTCCAACGGACGCTGCACCCCGTCGAACGTCGAGCCTAGCAGCCCGGGTCCCAATTCCACGAGAAGAGGCTCGCCGGCATCCATGACTTCCTCGCCGAGTGCCAGGCCGGTCGTCTCCTCGTACACCTGGATCGTGGCTTCATCCCGGCGGATGCGGATCACTTCTCCGAGCAAACCCAAGCGGCCGACCGCCACGCGGTTGAAAAGGCGCGTCGACTCCATCCCCCGCGCGATCACGGTGGGACCGGAAATTTTGACGATGATGCCGCTCATCGCTTAATCTTCAACTGGTATCCGATCGCTCGGCGTACGAGGCGAGCCAGATACTCCTCTCGTCGTTCGGACGCTGGAAGCGTCCGCGACACCGGAATCGCAAAGAACACTGGCGTGAGGCTCTCCTCCAACGCGCTCACGGCGGGTTCTGGAAGAGCGGACACAAAATCCTCGTTGTAGATCACGATCCCTGCCTCTCTCGCTCGCAACAACACAAGGAGCCGTTCGCCCGCCTTGACTGGGTCGACCTCCTCGTGCACGTCCACACCCGCCAGGCGAAAGCCCAGCGCGGTATCGGGATCGGTGATGACGCTCAACCGAGCCATGGTCCTCGTGATGCATGAGACGCAGCGTCTGGCTGCGTCACATGATCAGCCACTCCTCGATCGTTTCTCTGCTCATAGCCAGAGCCTTGCCGCGCATGATCATCCGTAGGTTCCTGACTTCGTTGATCTTTCGTTCCACGTACAGGATGGCCAGGCCGATGCCGAGGGGCTCCGGTCGTGCCAGGGCGTATGCCTGACGGATCATCCAGCGATCCAACCGTCGTTCGATGAGTGGGAGGGAGAGACGTTCGGCCGCGCCGACGTTGGCCGGGAGCCATGCAAACGGGCCATCGGTCAGCAGGGAGAGCCCGTGTTGGAGATCGCGAGCGCCGACCAGGGTTTCATAGTGGGCTCTCGTGAACCGGCCGCCCGTCTCGATGAAATGATGCACAGCTTCAAGTGGGGAGAGGGGACTTCGTTCCACCAAAAAACGCAGCGCGGTCAAGAGGTTCGTCCGATCCGCTATCAGGCGCACGTATTTCCGCACGGCGGCGTTGTTGGGGTCCCCATTGGTCGTCACCGTACAGGCATGGGCGAAGACGAAGCGGTCGAGCTCGAATTCCACCGCCTGCAGAGATTCGGTTTCGCCAAGTCGCATGAGGCCTTGGCGCAGTGCACGCGCCAATGGGATGCGCCACGTTGCCAAGGTGTCGGCAACGGCCTCAAGCGTCGGGGCTCTGGACAGTTCGGCCAACGCGATCTCGTCGAGGAGTCCCACGGGAAACGTGGCGGCGAGCACCTCTTCAATTGGGGCGGCGGCTCGTTTCCCCCTCACGACGGTTTTCACATTGTAGGCGTCCCAGCGTATGAGGAGCGCCTCCAGCAATTCCCGTATGCGGTCCGACACCAAACGACGCAACTTCGACAACGTCTCGGTCAGGTCCCATCGCAATGCCTCGTCGAGGCGCAGGGCCGGACTTGGACGAGAGCCAGTCTCCAGCGCGTCGACCACCCGCTCTAGCGCTTCCCGATAAGGGGAGTCCTTCAGATTTTCCATGACGTCGTCCGGCGTGTCTTGCGCAAGTAGGCCCTCATATCGCTCGCGGGTCAACAGCCTGCCCTGCATGGCTCTCAACCGGGCATTGAAGTACGCGTAGTCGTCCATCTTCCTGAGCGAATTCCTGGGCGAACAGCACGTCGCGAGCAGCTTGCGGTTCTTGCTGCTAGCCATTCGCTGCCTTAAACAGCAACCGGTTCAGCTCGATAAGGAGCTGCGGTCTCGCCTTGGCGAGCCGTGTCGCCAGACTCGTTCGGAGAATGACGCCGTCCGCGACGACTTCCACACCCAAGAGTAACTCGTCGTCCGATCGTTCTTCGACCGTGAGGTTCCGACTTTTCAAATACGGAATGAGGTGCGGTCGTTCCCGTGGATCGATAATCACGGTAAGCGGTCCCGGCGGCGCTGCCTCTAGCAGTTCATCGAGCAGTCCTTGCAAGACACGCGCTCGCTCCCGGCCGGTCAGCGCCAAGGCCATCTCCGTCGTGCGCTTCCAGATCGCATCGAGGACCTCATGCTTGGCCTGCAAGAACAAGCGGCGCCGGTCGATCGATGCCCGGCTCAATGCCTCCGCGCGTCGGGCGGCCAATTCATGTCGCACTTGCCGCTCCTCCTTGCGTTCCAGGGTCTCGGCGTCTGCGACAGCCTGGGCAATCAGCCGTTCCGCCTCCGCCCGGGCCTTGCTCACAATCTCTTTGCGCTTGGCCTCTCCCTCCGCCAGCAATGCGGCGATGAGTGTGTCGTATGCCATGGCCGCTCTCGTGTGCGGCTGGCAGCGATCACGCAAAGAGCGTGAGGTTGACCGTCTGGGTCAGAGTGCTGCCAGCTTTCGATACGCTCTATTCGCTTACCTCAAGGTAAACAAAATCAAAATCGCTACCGTGAACCCGAAGATCACCAGGGTTTCAGGGATCACCAAGAGGATCAGGACGGTCCCCAATGACTCCGGTTTCTCTAGAATGGCACCCACGGCCGCGGCACCGATTTTGGCCTGGGCGAATCCGGTGGCGAGTGCGGCCAGCCCGATGGCCAAGCCGGCCCCGACGGCGATCAGTCCGATGTCGGTCATCTTCTCTCCTCCTGTGCGAACGAATAGCGAATAGCCAAGAGCAAGCAGCGGAACTCGTTTGTCGGTCAGCCGCTCGCTCCACGTTTGAACGGCTTATACGGCCTGCCGCCCGGCGTAAAAAAGTTCTCGAAAAACTCCACGTAGTGGAGCCGGAGCGACTGGATCGTCGGGGAAAGCAAGCCGAATACCAGATTGATCGTGTGCAGGGTCATGCCGATCACGACGGCCAGCAGGACGTTGCCCACCATTCCGCCAAGTGTGTTGGCTGCAAAGGCCAACGCGGCCGAGGCAACCCCGATGCCCATGAGGCGCAAATAGGAAAGCACGTTCACCAGATTGTGCAACTCCAAGGCTCCACGTGCTCCCCCGAACACCAGCGCCACCGTCAGCGAGGCCATGAGACCAGCCAAGGCGGCTTTGCCCCACAGGCGCGGGAACAGGCCGGAAAGACTGCCGATCAGAAGGACGAAACTCAAGACCAACCCCAAACCGCCGACCTTGGCGAGACACTCATGCCAGCTTCCTTCGCGCCAAGCCCCCAAAGCCCCCAGCAGAATGCCAAGACAGACGTGCCCGGCTCCGATGCCGATGGAGAGATACAGCAGCGGGATGAACGCCTCCATGCGGTTGAGCATCGGATGCAACCCGAACGATTCGCCAAGTCCACCGAACAGCTCCCCGAAAAGAAACCCGAACAGCACGGCTACCACCGAGGCGACCGCAAGGACGAATGTCAGGTCGTGGACCATCGGATGCCGGCCGTACCGACGGCGGACCACCGTCACGGTGATCAGGATGAGCAGCCCATAGCCCACGTCGCCCAGGATCATTCCATAGAAGAGCGGGAAAAAGATCGCCAGATAGGGTGTGGGGTCGATGCTTCCGTAGCGAGGCAGCGCGATCAGACGCGTGAGGGATTCGAACGGTTGAAGCCAGCGAGGATTCGTTAACACCACCGGGACGGTCGCCCATTCGGCCCTCTGGATTGGACACTCCTCGAGCACCACCCCCCCGCCGAAGGCCTGCTCAATCCTGTCGCGTAAGGTGCCGAGCGCCCGCAACGGGACCCAGCCGTAGATGACGGTCGCCAACTCAGTTTGATAAAAGGACGCTGTGGCCTCGATCTGCTGAAGGCGCTGAGCGACCGCGTCACGGTACCGGAGCAAATCCTGTCGCCAGGTCCGAGACACGGCCGTGAGTTGCTCGCGGTAGCGCGCGGCGCGAAGGGGCAGGTCCACTTTCTTTTTGAGGATCACCCGCAGGGCCTGCGCCAACGGTTTGCCCGAGACCGAGGCTGGCAGGCGCAGTTCGGTGATCCCTTCTTCCCACAGGAGACTGCGGATCCGGGCGGCCTGGGCTTTCGGAAAGACCAGCAGGACTACGAGGGTCCGCTCGTCCAACCGGCTGTGGAACAGCTCGTACCGGTTGTTCGTCACCTTGGCCATCATCTCGTGCAGCAGCGGAAGTACCCGCTCGCGCCTTTCTTCTTCCTCGATCGTCACCCCAAGGTGATCGATCTCGTCGCTTTCTTTGATCAACCGGAGAAAGGGCGCCAGCGCTTCGATCGCGCGTTCGTATTTCGATAGCAAAGCCAACTCGTCTTCACACACTTTGAGGTGACCGGTTAGGTAGTCCACTCGGCGGCCAATCTGACGGACGAGTTGGGCGATCCGCTTCCAGTCGCCCTCCTGATTCTCCCCCCCTGGATGGGGAAGAAAAGGGGGAGGTGGCGAGGCACGATCAGCGGTGAATGGGGCATGGACTTCCGGCAGGAGGACCAACAGCCGGCTCAGTTCTTCGTGCAGGCGCTCCAATTCGGTTTGGAGTTGGCGCATCGGCTCGTCGATAACCTGAAGACGCAAGGGAATCTGCGCCGCTTCGGCGGGTGCCGATTCGATATGCAGCACACCAGCATCCTGCAGGAGCGCAGTGACACGATCCACGAGCGTTCGCGGAGAGACTAACCGCACCTTGGCCATGGGTTCGATCATGATCCAGCGGATCGCTCGGAGCTATTCGCCCTCCGTCATCGGCAGAATGCGCCGCAACACCAGCCCTGCGGCCTCGTCCAGTCGGCTCAAGCCCCTGGCTTTTAGCTCATTGGCCTCGACCTGGGCCTTGAGCACGAGTCGTTCAACTTCTCGCTCCACCTCGCTCGCGGCTTCTTCCCTGAGGCGTTGGAGCTTCTCGTCAAGGCTCCGGCGCTTCTCTACGAGCAGCGCTTCCGCCTGGCTTTTGCCGCGCTCCACAATGACCGCCGCTTCCTGCTCTGCCGCTCGGACCATTCGCTCCACCTTTCGCTCGGCGGCTTGGATGGCTTTGAGAATCTCTGGCGCTTGCGTCACTGGCTCGTCTGGCATAGACGGATCCTTTTCCTGCTGTGTGGGCGCTGGACGCGGTTACGTTGGGCAGCGCTGTGTCGCGCGCTTGTGTATCTTCGCCATGGCTTCCCCTTGCAGGAACATTTTCCATTCCCTCATTTCATTTCAAACTCAGCAGGTAGTTAGTCAGGTCCTGCAGTTCAGCTTCGGTCAAACTGGCATAGGACGGCATGATGGACCCGCGCACCGTTGACGCGGGGTCTTTCAACTGCCGTATGAGCTGAGCCGCATCTTGCCGGTTCCCAATGGTAGACAGGTCGGGCTCGATCGCCTCTCCCTCTCCATGAACCCGATGGCAGGCCGCGCAGCCCAAGCTCTGATAGAGTTGCTTCCCTTGCCCGACAGACGGGTCCGGCATCGGAATCGAGGCCACAGCCCTCAGCGAGATCGTGAGAAGCGTGAACACGACGACCAGCAGAAGCCCACCGGCCCCGATGACGATCGGCCTCGAAAAGGGGCGGCGCTCCGGCCGACGATCCAGGAACGGCAGGAGGAACAGGAGCAGGTACAAACAGGATGGGATCATCAGTGTCCCTACGATTTCCCAGCGCCCCCGGAAATACTTCAGCAGCTCGTAGTACCAAAGGAAATACCACTCGGGGACCGGCGTGAAGGTGGTATCGGCCGGGTTGGCTCGATCGGCGAGGGGAGGCGGCAACGCCAGCGCCAGCCCCACGAGGATGGCAAAGGCGGCGAACATCGCGATCGCGTCCATCGCGACCTGCCTGGGCCAGAACGGCTCGCGGATCGCCGCGGCCCGCGCGGCATCCCACGGCCCGGCCGGGCCAACCCGCCGTAGGATGACGAGATGGAGCACGATCAGCCCCATCAGCAGCCACGGGAGAAAGACGGTGTGCAGGGCGAAGAACCGGCTCAGGGTCATCGTGCCCAGGGTCTCGCCCCCTCGGATGATCCGGACGAGCATGTCACCGATCAGCGGGATCGTGCCCACGATGTTCACGCCCACCTGGGTGGCCCAGTAAACCCTTTGGTCCCAGGGGAGCAGGTAGCCACTGAATCCGAATGCAAGCGTCAACAAGAACAGCACCACCCCGACCAGCCACATCATCTCGCGCGGCCGCTTGTACGCCCCATAGAGGAATACCTGGAGCATGTGCAGGCCGATCGCGACCATCATCAACGAGGCACCCCAGTGATGCAGGCTCCTGATGAACGCGCCGAAGGGGACCTCTTTCTGGATGTACCGGATGCTCTCGTAGGCGTGGTCGGCGGTCGGCGCGTAGGACAACATGAGAAACATTCCGGTCACCATCTGGAGCAGGAACGCAAAAAGCGTCACACTGCCGAAGACATAGATCCAACTCGCGCCGCCGGGGATCGGTTCTTCTAAGAGGGCAATGCGGATGGGCGCGAGGTTGAGCCGCTCGTCAAGCCAGCTATAAATTTGTCGCAACATGGTTGCTTAAAGTTCGATTTTCGCCGCCGTGCCTGCCTTGAACTCCTTGTAGATCACGAGCAGCCGCCCCCCTTCGATCTTGGCCGGCAGCGTATCGAGTGGCCGCGGGGGCGGGCCGCCGAGCACACGACCATCCAGCGCAAAAAGGCCCGTGTGGCACGGGCACTGGAACTGCTGCGTGTTGGGGTTCCATCGAATCCCGCAGCCCAGGTGCGTGCACAACCCCGAATAGACGATCACCTCGCCCGAAACCTGCTTGACCGCCCAGACGGATTTCGCCAGGGTCGTTTTCATCCACCCGTCGCTCACCGTCTGATAGACCTTCACCTCGCGGGGCTGGTTCGGAATCAAGTCAGCCTCAGCCCCCGCATCCAGCCATTGCTCCGGGCGCTTCCGCAGCGCCGGAAGAACCGTGTATCCCGCCAGCGGAATTCCCACCACGGCTCCTATCATCGCCATGATGGTGGCTGTGAGCTTAGTCACGAATTCCCGGCGTTCCAGCATGTCCACCCTCACCGCATCCAGCACGCTATGGCATCATGCCGCCCATCCCGTGCATCGGGCTGCCTGCTCTGACCCGCGCCATCCGTTCCTTCAGGAGCGCCCGAAATGTCTCGTGTTGCTCCTCCGTCAAGATCTCGCGGAGTTTAAGGAGCGACTCAACGCGGTACATCATGAGATCGGCCTGCAGGTCGCCGATCTCCCGGATCTTCTTCTTGAGCGCCTCCCGGTCAGGCTTCTTCTGATCCAGCAGCGCGCCCAGCTCGACCTCGGCCACCCGGATATCGGCCTGCTTCTTAATTGTGACTTTCCGGTAGTCGAACTCGATCGGCGTTACAGCCTCTACCTGCTCCTTACTGAGCTTGAGCTCCTCCTTCAGCTCAAGCGGGGATATGGATATGCGGCGATGGGCTTCCCTCCCGCCCATCATGCGCTCCATCATGGCTCGCATCGTTTCGTGTTCCATGATGCCGCCCGGGCGGCACTGTGAGCACATCCCCTTTTCCTCTTTCTCACCCTCGGCTGCGAGGCCAGGGGTGGCCATCCTTAGAAGCGCAAGACCGAGCACGGCTGCGCTCAACCACACAGATCGTTGCATCATGTGTCCCCCTCTCAAGACCCTTGGCTTGTGTGATTCACCCCTGTGGTTTGACTCCCTTCATGGCCGCCTCCAGCAGCTCGATCCCCTTTTGGGAGGCCGCGATGGACTGGCCGAGCGATTCACGCGCCTGTTCCGGATTATGGAACCCATCGGAGTTCTCCGCCGTCCACCATTCCCACAGCACATGCGCCCGGTCATGCTGCTTCCGCGCCGAGACCAGGACGTCCTCCGGCACGCCGGCCCGCTTGGCCGCGTCAAAGGTATCAATCAGTCGCTCCAGCCAGAACTCGGCTTTGCGGACTTTGCCGCGCGTGTACTGCTGGATCGCGTCAATGCGGTAAAGGGCTTCCGCTTCCGACCAGTCAGCATGGCAGCGCAGGCAGGTGTCCTTCAGATAATTCCGCGGGCTGGTCTGCCAGTGCGAGGTGAACAGGGTCCCGTCCGGGCGTTTCATCTTGGGCATGTGACAGTCGGCACACTGGATCCCGGCTTGCTCGTGCTTGCTGCCCCAGAACACTTCCACCTCCGGATGCTGCACCTTGATCAGGGCCGCGCCGGTGATGGCATGCGTGAAGTCCCTGAACTTGAGCGCATCGTAGGCGTTCTGGGCCTCAAACACATTGACCCATGGAAAGTAATTCGTGCGCGGATCGTCAAACCCGATCTTCGCGCCGGTGGTCGGGTCGAGCCCGGCGTTGCAGACGTATTCCACGTGGCACTGCGCGCACTGAAGCGTGGAATTGGGCTGCGTCAGGAGCCCGATCTTGCGATACCCCCGAAATTCCTTCACGTCCAATGCGTGCTTCAGCGGGTCTTGGGCATACGGCGTGGCGCCTCGGGCCGTCACTGCCTGGATCAGTGCATCCCGGACGACGCGCGGCCTGGCGGCATGCGGATCATGGCAATGCACGCATCCCATGGGGTTCTTCAGTGTCTTGGCGAGCTCGACGACGTTGGAGGTGCGAGCCCAGGTCGCTTTGGGATGTGGCTCACCCAGGAATCCCCAACGCAACAGGAAATCGGAGGTCTTGCAAAAGAGACAGGTGGGATTGGCCGCCTTGGCTGTTTCGATCAGTTCCTTCCCGGTGTCCGTCAGCACATCCCAGGCCGGTCCGACATATCCGATCTCCTGCCAGCTCTTCAGTTGAAATCGTCCGCCATATCCACGATCCACAAGCAGATGGTCGAGCAGCATGAAGGCATGCGAGCGCGGCTCGTTGTGCTCTTTGGCGAACCCATGCCCCATGAGAAGCTTGTCGAGGAGCGGCGCCCGGCCGGCCGGTGTCGCTTTTTCAACTTTCGCCGCCGACCGATAATTCGTCGTCAAAAAACTGTTGTATTGGTCTCGATGACATACGCCACAGACGGTGAGATCAAAATTGGTGGCCGGTTTGACTGTCACATCGGCCAGATGGTCAGAGAGCTTGCTATGGCAGGTCAGGCACGGGAGTTGCTCGTGCTTGCCGCCAGTACGAAGGGCCCGGATCTCGCCGTGGCACTCCAGACACCGGGACTCGCCTGTGGACGTGAGCTGAACCGTACTCAACGGCGAACGCTCCTCCGCTTGACTTCTAAACAGTCCCACTGCCGCCACCACAGCCATGACGACAGCGGCTCGGAGAACCCATTGGGCCATCACGGTCTCACCTCCTCAGAACTTGTACCCGGCGCTGAAGCCCACAAAATGCGCTTCGTAGGCCGGGTGGTGGATTGGGATCAACACAACAAGGCATCCCGCCTTATTTCAACGAAGCCAAATACGTCACGAGCGCCTCCAGCTCCTCGTCCGTCCCCTTGAACGGCAGCATCTTGGCCTTCGGATTGGCCGCCTTGGGGTCTTTCAGGAACGCCTTGAGCCACGTCGCATCCCGCTTGGCGCCGACAGCGGTTAGGTCAGGACCACTCTTGGCGCCCTGACCGTTGATTGCATGACACACCGCACATTTTCTCTCCTGATAAATACGCTGTCCTTGGGCCACCAGGGCCTGATTGCCCTGCGCCCAAGCAAAGCCGGCTGCCAGCGTCAGCAATACCGCACCAGTTATTTTCAGCATTGGGCTTGATCGGAGCAGAGGTCGCACGGAGAATTCACCTTTCGGCTCGCAGCTTCAGATCACAACAAAAGGGCGAACTTCACTTCTGGAAGTTCGCAAGGGAGGTGCCAGGATGTCTGCGGGCCTGAAGTGCCTAACAAGGCGGTTTCGGGGGGGTTCAACGAGAGCGCCGAGTCTTCTGTGCCGCCTGTGTGGAACTACTCAACAGGCCGGTTTCCGGGACTGGCGCAGATTGCCACGGTGCTGGTTGCCTGAAAGGCGAGGGATGCTAACTCGGTGGCGAGGAAGCCCCGGTTCGGGTTATTGATCGAACGAGAAAAATAATCAACGTGGCTTGGTAGATTCCAACTCAGAGACTGGAGCAGTCTTATCCTTCCGACGGAATCTGTTTCCAGCTTGACTGTTTGACACTGAGTGCGAACCAGGTGGACCTGGTTGGGTTGTTGTCTGTCAAGAACGCGCTCGGGATGGTGCTGGCTCATCAAGGGAGAGAAGATTGGTGATGTTTCGGGTGTTACTCCTGAGCGTTTTTCTTACATTGATGCATTGATGGAGTCTGGTCTTGGCTCGGTCTCGGCTGCACATCAGTGGATGAAGGTCGCGGTTCCCCGGGGAATCAAGAATGGGTTGAGGCACAGGGAGCCAACTCCGTCCGATCCTTGAATTTCTCTGCAACGAATTCTGGGCTTCGTGAAGATTCCAGAAGTTCTGACGACAGCGAATGCTTCTTGGAGGGCTTGATACATCCGATTCGAACAGGCCTGCTGGGCCTCGCACTACGGGCGTGTCTGTCCTTAAGGGTGTAGCTGTCGAGGGATTCGATCAGATGCCGGCGGTTTCGGACATTGGCTCAGCAGCCTGCTGGGCTCGAGGTTTCCATCTGGTTTCTTGCGTACAGCGGTCGGGAAATATTGGGCGGACCTGGCGAGGGAGTGCGTGCGGAATCCTGAACAGCTTCGGAACGAGTACCCGAGAGATTATGAGTTGGCGCGGAGATGGTTTCGGCGGCTGAGCGGAGAACCTATCCTCCTTGCTTGGCCGCCCTGATCTGCTCATGAAAACGGCGTTTCGGAGGCCTGGCCCCATCGCAGGGGAGAGGCACCGGTCTCAACAATGTGGAGGGCTGAGAACAGATCCTTTCAAGAGATAGCGCGAGAGGACAAGATCAAGGATGAGAAACGTCGCCACGGTTCCAAGGATTCCTGCAAGGCTGAGATCATAGGTTCGTTGGACGACAAGCAGGGGGAGCAAGCTTTCGGGGACTTGATCGAGCCCCACGGCAGGACTGCCCGGCTCCCTGCCCATACGTCGCTTTACGAAACTCGTCAGGCTATCTCCCAGCATGGCTGAAAGCGCGATCACAGCACCGGTTCTTGCCGACAGCCCGACCACGGGGGCAGAGACTATGGAGGTGACAACCGCAAGAATGCAGCCACGAAAAGTCTTGGAAGAGCCCAGCAAGGGGCGTCCATCCATGAACTTCCACCCACAGTCAAGAGGGTGTGCCAGACGGTTCTTCAGGACAACCTGGCCGAGTACTGGCGCGGCGTTCGCGACAACGGTGAGGAACAGCAGCCGGGCGTAGATCGCCCATTCCTCCTGCCCAATCACAGCCTGCTCCGGTTAGCCCGAAAATGTGGACTGGCTCCGGCGCAGCCGGTCCCTGTGCCTGTTCTCCGTCCCCTGGCGATTGTTTGCCGAATCAGTCTCTTGGTCTGCCGCGGGAAAGCCCAGCAACGATTGCCTCCAATCCCGTGGGCCCCGTGGGCCGAGCCTTAGCGACCGGAACCTTCGCCTTCCACTCGTCCCAATAAGTCGGCCGGCTTTCCCGATAGATCAGACCCAGCGTCCGTCCCTCGTCGACGAACACGCGTTGCAAGGCGTCCAGCCGATCGTGCGCCAACTCGAGCGAAGTGTCTTCCGTCCGGGTCCGTTCCTTCCAATAGGCCAGGTCCTCCGGTCGAAAGGTGACGCAGGGGGACAACACGTCAATGACCGAAAAGCCGCGGTGCCGGATCCCTTCGGCAATCAGCGCCGCTAAGTGTTTAGCCTCCCAGCTTGCGCCGCGTGCGACGAAGGTGGCGCCGGCCGCCAGGGCGAGCAGGAGCGGGTGCACAGGCGGCTCGATGGAGCCATAGGGCGTCGTGCTGGTCCGATCGCCGTACGGCGTGGTCGGCGAGACTTGGCCCTTGGTCATTCCGTAGACCTGATTGTTCATGATGAGACAGGTGAGATCCAGGTTGCGCCGCGCCGCATGGAGGAAATGATTGCCGCCGATGCCGTAGGCATCGCCGTCTCCCATGGTGACGAGAACGGTGAGGTCCGTCCGGGCGAGCTTGATGCCGGTAGCCAAAGGGATGGCCCGGCCGTGGATGCCGTGAAACCCATAACTGTGGATGTATCCCGGCATTCGACTCGAACACCCAATCCCCGACACGACCACCAGCGCTTCCCGCGGGATCTTCAACGCCGCCAGTGCTTGGCACAAGGCGGCGAGGACTCCATAGTCGCCGCAGCCGGGACACCAGACGGGGCGAAGGTCCGATTGATACGCTTTGACGTCGAGCGGAGCCATCGGGGCATCGTGGGTGTGCTATTGCGTGATGGCGTCTTTTTTGTCTATCCGGTCGCTTGGGGCCTGTTCGATCGGTCTTCTCCGGCCAGAGAGACCAGCTAGACCAGAAAGACCATCTTCCATTTCTGCCAGCACGTCTGCGGTTCGAAATGGAAGGCCGCCAGCGCGGGCGATGGGGACCACTCGGGGAGGAAGGTCATACCAGGCGCGCAGGTAGCGGTAGAACTGGCCGAGCGAGGACAACTCGATCACGTACAGGATGTGGAGCGTCTTGAGCAGGGGGTTCAGCAGGTCGGGCTGTGGAGGAAACAGGAGGTGCAGGATCACTCCCGTCACCAATAAGCCCCGTTCCTGCGCCGTGTGAACGGCTTCACGGATGACTCCGCCGGTCGATCCCCAACCGATCAGGCCCACTTGGGCGTCAGGAGCGCCGCAGCGTTCGATCCAGCCAGCGTCGGTTGCCAGAGGAGCGAGCTTCTTCGCGCGGCGCTCGGCTTGTTGGCAATGCATCCGGGGCGAGGTATCAGGATGACCGCATTCGTCGTGTTCGAGCCCATCGGCCGTGTACTCCGTTCCAGGCGTGCCCGGCAACGGAATAGGCGCGACCGGCTCCGCGGCTGACGTGCCGAAGCGCCGGTACCGACCGGTTTCGGGTGCGTGAGCCGGAAGGCGCCGCTCGACCTCGAGCAAGTCGAGCGGGATGGGATCGACAATGGCGGTTTGGCCGCCCAAGAGTTGATCGCTGAGTAGAATTACTGGGACCTGATACCGTTCTGCCAGGTTAAAGGCTTTCACGGTCAATTCGATACAGCCCTGAATCGAGGACGGTGCAAGGATGATCCGGGGGTTATCGCCATGGCTTGAAGCCAAAGCGGCCCAGAGATCGCTCTGCTCGGTGCGGGTCGGGAGTCCTGTGCTGGGACCGCCGCGCTGCACGTCGACGACCACCACCGGAATCTCCGCCATCACAGCCAAGCCCAACCCTTCAGCCATGAGTGAGAAACCGGGGCCCGAGGTCCCAGTCATAGCCTTTTTGCCAGCAAAGGACGCGCCGATCGCCATGGCCACTGCTGCCAGCTCGTCCTCTGCCTGGACCACAATTCCCCCGTGGCGAGGGAGGTATTGGCTCAACTCCTCCATAATGTCCGTTGCCGGGGTGATCGGATATCCGGCGTAGAACTCACAACCCGCTCGCAGGCTGCCGATCACGATGCCCTGGTTCCCTGTGATGATCCAACGCGGAAGCGCCTCCCTCTTCGAGGCAAGAGACAATGGTGGCTGTACCCAGATCTCTTCCGCCCATCGCCAGCCGGCCTGCAGCAATCCCACCTGTGTCGACAGCGAGTCGTCTTCCGATTCGATTCCCCCGAACCGTTCCGTCATCGCGGCAAGAGCAGCGGACTTGTCGAGACCCAAGAGAAAAGCGACCATGCCGAGGACGAGGACATTGAGATGACCTTTCCCTACGCCTGCCTGGACCGTTAGGTTTTTCCATTTCATTGGCAGACACTGAGATGCGCGGGATGATAAGGAGGCTGGCGGGTTCCCTTGGGTCTCTTCGAACAGAATCCACGCTCCGGTGCGGAGGTTGAGCTCCTCCAGGAACCGCTCCACGTTGCGCCAGTCAAACGCGACCAGGAGGTCGATGTCATCCGCTTGCTTCTGAAAAGGGGTCGAGCCGAGCCGGACGAAGCAGGCACTCTCTCCACCGCGGATTTGAGGGCCGAAGCTTTTGGTTAAGACACCGTAGAGCCCGCAGCCGGCTGCGGTCGAGAGCAGCAGCTCGCCGGCCGTCATGACGCCGGTGCCGCCGCTCCCTGCGAACGCCACCGCGATCTCGGCGTGTTTTCCGTTCACGGCCATTCTTTCACCTCACCGGCTACTCCGGCCCAGCGAACAACTCCAGGGCTGAGTACCGATCCCCCTGCGGTTCAGAATGCACGGCGAATGCCTGACTTGCCGCCAGCCGACAGTTCTTCGAAACCAGAAACAGTTTGAGAGATGCGGGGAAGAGCGCTGCGCCTGTGGCGGCAGCCGAATGGGGAGATTCGGGCCAATATGGGCCAGGCTGTTGTTGCGAAACGCCTCAGCCCGCGCCGGGCCGCTCAACGTTCGGGTTGAGGCGAAAGGAGTTCGATCACCATGTCCACCGGGACGCCGAAACCGATCGCACCGAACCGGGTCATAATGGCCGAATGGACCGCAATGATCTCTCCATGGCTGTTGAACACTGGGCTCCCGCTGCCACCCGATGTGGTCTGCGCGTCGTAGATGATGCGGTTCGGGACCACGTCGCTGATATGGCCTTGGGTGGCGAGGGGGCGGATGGCAGCCTGATTGGCGACATCCTGCACGAGCTTCTGTAGGCTGTGATCCGCTCCTTTGAGGAGCGCAACTGCGACCTTATCCTCGATTCTCGCGAGGACGCCTTCAATGCCTGCCGGGTAGCCTAGCACAACGACAGCTTCACCGGGCGTCCCTTGCGGGGGAGGTCGCCGGATCGGGATCGGAGTGATTCCCTCCGGAATGGGCGAGAGGCGTCCGATCGCCACATCGCCTCGATCGGAGAGACGGACCAGGGAGACGTCAGACGGTTGGGATCGGCCCGGGAAATAGGCGCGTAACACCAACAACTTGGGTTCAAGGCCGGCCTTGACCATGTCGGCTGTTGCGCGCGGATCCATCGTCCAGGGTTCGGTAATATGCCGGTTCGTCACCACCAATCCCGTAGAGTCCACGAGAAACCCGGTGCCGGTGTATTCCATGAGGACGGAAGGAGGCTCCGGCGATCCCTTTCGGACGAATCCGTAGGCGATGTAGAGAAAACACACCGAGGGCCCGTACTGCCTGATCAGCACTTCCGCCCGTGTTCGCTCGGTTTCGAGGATCTTGAGCCGTTGGGCTAGCTCCTGGATCGTTTGCTGCGGAGCCCCTTTTTGCCGTTGCTCTTCCAACAGCGCCAGGAGGCGGTTCGTCTCGACTTCGTGGGCGGCCAAGGTCTCGGCCAAGCGTCGTCGCTCTTCATTGGTCCGCTTGATCAGTTCGGCCTCGGAGAGGCGGGATCGCTGCAATTCTTTGAGCAGCGCGTCTATCTGCCGCTGATGGGCCTGTTGGAGCGTGTAGGTGTAATATACGAAACCGGCGACGACTCCGATGAGCACGACGAGCAAGCCAAGCACGGCCAACTGTGTCCAGAGCGGGGCGTTCCGGCGCAGTTCGTAGGCGAGTTGTCGCATGAACACCCCGACCGAGGCGCGCCCATCGAACCGCCCTTGCCCGGCGACATCTCGCGCATCGGCGAGCATTTCCCGGAGTTTCTTGCAGCGGGTGTATTCCGCGGAGCGGATGCGGAACCGCAGGAGCGGTCCCTTAGGCCCGAGCTGAATGAGGTCGCGATCCGTCAGCGCTACGTCGTCGACCGGCCGGTCGTTGACCAGCGTGGGGGATGTCGGTTCGAGATTCCGCAGCCGGACCTGACATGCGGACTGGTAGAGTTCGGCTTGCAACGGAGCGACCGGAAACTCGCCGTCGGCGGAAAATGCAAGATCGGCCCGCGGGTCGCTTCCAAGAAGAAGGTGGGATTGGTCAAAATATTGAGTGTGTCCTCGTCGTGGGCCAGACAAGTGGACCAGTGCGAAGGTCATGCGCGTCGGTTGCGACGACACGCATTCCGATGGGTCGTGAGCATCTCTTGTGCAGAGGAGATCGGCAGAGCCTTGCGCGTCGGGTTCAGGCATGGGGTTTCACGCTGGCGATGGAGGCGGGTGATGCTTCGAGCACGCGGAGGATTTCATCCACTGCAAAGCGCGGGAGCGGGTGAATTTGCCCGTCATGCGTCACCAGGCGGACCCCTTTCTGGGCGGGGACGACCGTGCCGATTCGAACGGCTGTAATCCCGCCGCGCGCCAAACGCCGGATGATGGCAGGCGCGCGTTTCGGATCGGCGCACAGGAGGAGCGCACCGGAGGCGATGGCGCCCAGCGGATGCAAGCCGAAGTCTTCGCACAGCCGCCGGCCCTCCGGGAGGATTGGAATCGCCCGTTCCTCGATGCACAGGCCCACCTGCGCGGCCTCGGCCAGTTCGTAGAGTGCGGCGCTCAGCCCTCCCTCGGTGGGATCATGCATCGCGTGTACACCGCCGGCCGCGAGCGCAAGCTGGGCGTCCCGCACGATGCTCACGCCGGGATTCCTGAAATAGCGACGACAACGCGCGACAAAACCAGCCGGATATCGACGGCGCAGATGGTCGTATCGTTCGCGCGCCAGAATCGACACCGCTTCGATGGGAATGCCTTTGGTCAGCAGCACCGCGTCTCCTACGCGTGCGCCGGCCGCGGTAACGAGCCGGCTCTTCGGACACTCCCCTAACAGGCACCCGACGACCACCGGCCGGGTCACAGCGTCCGTGATTTCCGTATGCCCTCCGCACAACGTGACATGGATCTCTCGGCAGGCCCGGCTGATCTCCGAAAACAACCGCGAGACTTCCACGGAGTTTGTGCGTTGCGGTGGCAGCAACAAGGTCGCCAGAAACCAGCGCGGGATGGCACCCATCACCGCCACATCATTGGCATTGACGGCCAGTGCATACGAACCGATTTCCCCTGTGACGAAGGTGATTGGGTCGGTGGTCGCAACGACATACCGGTCTCCAACGTCCACGGCAGCAGCGTCGAGGCCAAGTCCCGGGCCGACGGCGAGACGGGAATCGGTGCGGTCAGCATAGCGGGCGAGAAGAGTCCGCAGCAGAGCCGACGGCAGCTTGCCGATCGGCAGTCTATGACCTCCAGGCGATCCGGTCGAGCGACGCAGACTACGGTCCCGCACTGGACTGACGCCTCGGGCTTATCGCGACAGCGGCCCGCCCCCTTCTTTCACGATCTTGCGTTTCTGGGACACTGCTTCCGCCTGCACCACGTTCTTGCAATGGTCGCAGATCCAGTGCCCGTACAGCAGGGTCGGTCCAGCCAGTCCGCAGAGGAGGCAATGGCTCGGCTTGTCCGCCTGCCGGCTCTCCTCAGTGGTCGGTTTGGGTGAGTCTTCTGGCTTCGCCATATGGCTCCTTCTTTTTTTTTAAAGCTTGGCTGAGCGTTCTTTGTCAAACTTGCTGCCCGACCGGTCTCGCGTGACGCGAGCGACCCATCGTGCTTAACTCGCGATCTTCGTCGGCGCCTGGTGGAACTCTGCGACGGTGGGGCGGACCAACTCGGCGAAGTCCTGGTACCGGAGCTTCACGGCCCCGAAGTGGGTGCCGGCTTGGAAGACGATCTCTTCGTCTTCGGTGAGCGACCGGTCGACATACACCGGGAGGTTGTACAGGTTGCCGAACGGCGGCATCGTTCCGATTTCGCAATCAGGGAACAGCCCCTTGAATTCATCCTCGGTGGCCAAACGCACGGCATGCGCCCCCAACGTTGCCCTGAGGCGATCGAAATCGATTCTCCAGTGCGACGGAAGTACGGCCATCACGAACCGTTCATCGGCTTTGACGATGACGACCTTGGCCAGCATCTTTCCCGACACATGCAGCGCATGGGCGATCTCCGGCGCGGTATAGGCTTCCTGATGGTCCAGGACTTCATAGCGAACGTGATGCCCGTCTAGAAACTCTTTCAGCCGGGGTAGGATTGTCATGACGATCTCCTTTTCTGCATTCCTTGGATGCAGTCAATAGCGAATAGCTAGTCTATTGATTAGAAATAGCCATTGATAGCCTAAAGGCACAGGCTCTCTTCCTCTGGTACGGTCAACGTCGTAGGATTACAGACCCTAGCCATGAATTCAACATTCCTCATGTTGTGCCTCCCTTCTCCGGCCCCTCTGCTCCAGTGGTCTCGGTGTCTCTCATCGTTTTTCTTGACGCAAAGCAGATACCTGGCTTGGGAAGCGAAGAAACAGCCTGAGTTCTACACGGGTTAAGAGCATGGATGGAAGGACGCCTTGACGGACCGACGTGGAGCGTAGCAAAAAGGGGCAAGATACAAAATCTGGCTGTTCTAAAATGCCACGGGCACGAGGCGCCTTGATCTCGGATCTGAGGGGTCTGAACGATCAGTTCCCGCGATCATCCGAATGGGCACAAGGCGTCGTGGTACGTGGTCTTAAGCCGACGTCACCAGATTGCCATAGAGAGCAATGGTCAAGGCGCCACTCCGCTGGTTCTGTTGCCGAGACGGCCGGCGTTGCAGGCGGGGAAAACATCACTGCCGGCCGCCTCGGTTCCTGGCGGGAAGGATCGTCATGCCGCCGCCCGCGCGGTCGGCCACATCAAGCAATGCTTATCGCAGGTCACAGGACCTCCGTTGAACGCGGTGCACCGGATTACCTCATAAGGCGTGTCGTCGCTCACCAGCATTTCCACCGTCACGTCCCGCTTGTGCTCGTCGCACAGCCTCGTGATCGTTCGGACGGATGGTCCGCGCTCTTGCAAGCCCATAATACCCGCTGCGGCCAACACACAGAGTGCTGCCACGACCAGTAGAATCGGCAGGACAGTACCGTCCCCGATCGAGCCAAAGCCCCGCCACGACTCCCGCATCACAATGGACTCAGGTACGGTCGGGGTCCGTTTGGCCAGATCGCTCATGAGGGTCGAAGCCGCAAGCAGGGTCGCGGCGGACGCAGCCGGTTCGCTGGCCGCCCGATCCATCGCGAGCATCGCAGACACCACAGCCTGTCCGTAATTCACCTCCGCTTTCACTATGTCGTCGAACAACGCTCGTGTTCCGCTCACAATCCGACGCCCGAGTGCTTCCTGTGCCACCGCATCACTTATGCTCTTCATTGCGAGGAACTCCTTGCTTTTCCAATCAGACGGGAGCTTGAACACACCTTCCAGAAACTCTTGCCTGGCCAAGGCATCCCTCGCGGCAACTTTGGCCAGGTTCGGCACGAACGCATCAGCGGCCACCTTGACTTGGGTCAGCCGCTTGATCGCGTCCCCAAGCGCGACTTGCGTTCGTTCGCGCTCTTCCGCGACCCGAGCTGGGGTGGCTGCGGCCTCGTTGATGGCTCTGCTGAGCTCCTCTTCAAGCCATCGGTCCGGGACCTGAGGTGCAGGCTGCGCCAGCGGACCCCGGTCCAGTCCCAGATAAGCCATCAGCACCACAGCGCTCCCGATGGTGGTGATTGCTCCCGCCATCACAGCCATGTCGATATGATCCAGACATCTCATTGCGGCACCTCACTTTCTCTCTTCCTCTTCTGCAGCTTCGTACGGTTCTCGGATACGTACAGTACTTGCCTTTGCCGAAGGAAGGCGGGCCCGCTTGGATTTGTTGGGCCCGCCTCGTCCGCAGCACTACGCACAGAATTCGGCGTTTCGCTCAAAACGAAATGGAAGACTGGGTGTCCGATTCTCTTGCGCTCTCGAAGTCGGAGAGGTCCGGGCCCCTCAGGCTCTTCAGATCGAAGTGGAACGTCTCGCTATCCGGCACCTTCATGGGCTGTTCGGCGCCTTTCCCGAGTTCGCCCGGTATCACCTCGGTCGCCTTCGCAGTCGACTCCTGGTCCGGCTTCTCCTTCTTGATCTCAACTGGGGGTCCGGTCATCGTGCCCGATGCTTCAGCCCCGAGCGCGACCGGCACCAGCATGAACCAGACCGCGACGAGCGCCACCGTCATCACAGTCAGCCCTCTGATGCGATTGCCTGTCATGGTGCTCACCTCCTTCTGTGGTAGTGTTGATTTCGGGCTGGCGGCGTCATCCACCGCCGCCGAGGTCGATGGTGTTGTCGTCCCAATAGTCAAATCCCATCTTCGTTAGTTCCGGGTTGTGCCTGGCATAATCATGGAAGTTGTTTGGCGTCACTTTCCCGCAGAAGTCGAAGATCTCTTTGGCGGACCAGGTGGGAATTCCGCTTCCTTTGGGATCGCTTACTAGCATATCCATGAGCGTGTTCATCGCCACGTATACACCCTTCTCGTCGCCTCGGTTGAAGGCCATCCGCACGACGGCGAGTTGGGCGAGGTAGGAGTCGTACGCCCGCTCACGAGCCTCGAACTTCGCCAGTTCCTGATGATCGCGTACGAGCGCCGTGATCTCATCGATCCACGTACCTGATGCAGCCTCCGCGATCAGCGGCACCAATGCCAACGCACATGCTAAGGCCAACGCACATGCTAAGGCTAAGGCCACGGCTATCCCCTTATGGGTGAGTCTGTGTGTCATCGTCGTTCACCTCCTCTCCTCTGGTTTTCTTGAGCACCTCTGTCGACCACACGAACCACTCCTCTCTCTTGGATGACCCACGACGACATCGAGCGCTCGATCCGTATGCCTACAGCAGCGGCGGTTCTCCGTAGGATTGAAGTTTCTGGAGACGCTTCCAATCAGCTCGTTGATGCCGGCTCACATCGTGGTAGTGGGCCGGCGTCACCTGATAGCAATAATCCCAGATGGCCTCCGCCGCTTCGTCGCTGATCCCGCCCTCTCGCGCTTCCAGCATGTCCATGAACCGGTTCATCGCCGTGTACGCTCCCAGTCGATCGCCTGATCGGACAAGGTGCTGCACCAGCGCCAGTTGGCCCAGATATGGCTCGAAGGTGCTACCCGGCTGTTCTATGGCCTTTTCCTTCAGCACAAACAGCTTAAGCAGATCGACCCAGGTGTCGGTTTCTGGCGGGACATGGATCGTCCTCGGTATCAGGAGCAATGCAATCCCGACAGCCGTGCCTACGGCTACTACCACAACGAGCGGTATATCTGAGCGGTTGCCGAACATCGGTTGTGTTCCAGCTTTTGGCTTTCTACCAGTACTCGTTTAATTAATAGCGCGCGAACATCCGGCGAACAATGAGTCGAGTGCATCATTTTGCTGGCTGGAGCAGGTGCATCATGTGGTAAGGAAAGCGAGGAACGACTCGCGGGTAAGCCTCAGGTGAGCAGTGAGCCGGGATGATAGGCGATGGCCAGGGCCTCTAGACGGGTATGGGCGCCGAGCTTGGCCAGGATATGCTGAATGTGATTTCTCACGGTTGCCGTGCTGAGGCACAGCGTCTCTGCGATCTGCCGAGTGGTGCGCCCAGCCGCCAGATGCCGTAGGATTTCTTTTTCGCGTTCGCTTAAGGGCAGTGCGGAGCAAATGTACGCGGGATTGGCTTGCGATGAAGCAGAGGACGGGTTGACCTCATGGCGTACCTGTTCCACCGGGACACATACGACCGAGTGGAGCTCGTTCACGAGCTGGTGCACTTTAGCCAGGGTCGTCATGTCGCGAAACAGGTGCGCCCTGAGAAACCGGCTTCTCTTGCGGGTTGGCACCGGAAACGAACTCACGTTGATCCACACACTGCGGCCGGTTTTGGTCCGGGTTCGCATATCGAAATGGCGGACCGCGCCGCCTCGGGCCAATTGGGCGCCGATCGCGCAGGTGGGTGAACACAGAGGTCGGCCGGATGGCGTCATGCCGCAAAGGACTTCGTGACAGGGGCGCCCGATGACCTCCCCGGTGCGGAACCCCAGCAAACGTTCAGCGGCCCGGTTCCAATAGATAATCGTGCCACACTCATCGATCACCATCGCCGCATCGGCCGCCCGTTCCAGCATGGCCATGAGCTGCTTCATCGAAGCCCTCACTTCAAGACTTCAAATACAAATGAAAAGGCAAGGATAGTGCCACCGCAAAATGAGGGGCTCGTGGCCCGCTGGCTCCCAATTCCTTTTCGATTTCCATTGCCTGAACCTCACCGGGGTGTTGGCTAGTGGCTACCAGCTCTTGGCGTTTGACGAGGATGGGGAGTCCTGGGACAGGTCGTCGCCCTGGCTCTGTGGCGGAACGCGACAATGAACGAGACGACATCAGGGAAGGAAAGCTCCTGCTCGCACCCCGAACTCATGGAGATCGGCAAAGAGCAAGGAGATGGCAGAGCGGCACCGGAAGGCATGTATCTTGTACTCGGATCATGGAGGGGAACAACGGAACGGAGCTAGGCGCGGCTCGTGATCAAGTGAGATGGGGTCGTTGCCGGAGTCGTGGAAACTCAGAGGAACAATGACGGAAGATAGCACGCCTTTGCAGTTTCACCGGCTCGTGGTCGCTCAAGTCATGGAGACGCAGGTCCAAGTCGCGCATCCGCAGACAAAAGCCGATGTGATCGCCTCGATGATGATCGAGGGGTTCGGTGCTGTGCCGGTTGTGGACGAACAAATGCGATTGATCGGCATCGTCAGTGAGCACGACTTACTCGTTTCGCTCGACCGGAACCAGAAGTGGAGTGAGGTGACGGCGGAGGACGTGATGGTGCGCAATCCGTACTCGGTTCGTCCCGAGATGGATATCGCGACCCTGGTCCATGTGCTGCGCGCCAGCGGGCTGATCCGTGTGCCGGTGGTCGATGCTCACGACAAGCTGATCGGGATCGTGGCCCGGCGGGATGTGCTGCGCGCCTATCTCGCTGCAGGGCGAGTGACGGACACTTCATAATTTTTAAGGCGATGCGCAAGACCGAATTCATCAACACCGCGTGCGATCCGGCAGCCTTGACCGCAGGGTAACGGATGCAGAACGCGCGGTTCACCGGTACGCCCCGCGCGGACGGGTTGTCGATCGTCCCGTCTGCATCATGACCAAATGGAACATTGGTAGCCTGCCCGTGGTAGAGAAGAGAACCGGACCCTGATCAGGTTGGTGAGTGTGGATGACGTGCTCTAGGCCGTGACCGAGGAGATGAACGTGGCACAGATCGCCAATGTGTTCCACCATCGTATGTCACTTGGCTCCTGTTGGTGCGGGAGAAGAAGCTTGTGGGGGTGGTGGCGAGGTGGGGTCTTCCGTTCGGATACGTGTAGAGCTGTCAATACTGACCGGTCCTGACGCAACCGTCATGAAGAGACGTCGGATCAAACTCCCGATCAGGCTCACGGCCAAACCGACGAAGCCGCACAGCACCAAGAAGGGCGCGCGGGGTTACAGCCGTGCGCAAGCGAAAATGTTGTTGCGGGACGAAGCCGCACGTGCAAGGGATCAGGGTGGACAAGAAGGATAATCGTCTACGCGCCTAATGAGCAGAAAGGAGGAATGACGATGGCAAAGAAAGACAAGGAGTCGAAGGCAGTGATTCCCAGGAAAACGGCAGAACTTGTCCCAAGGTGGGAAGACATCGACCGGTGGTTCGATCGCATGACGGAGGAGTTCTGGCGACGCCCCTTCCCCAGCCTGTTCAGGCCGGAGCGCTGGTTGCCGGAATCGATGATCTCGATGCGGATACCATCGCTCGATGTCTATCAGGACAAGGAGGAGGTCGTGGTCAAGGCCGATGTGCCAGGTATGGCCAAAGAAGATATTGAAGTGACGCTCACCGGCGAGACGTTGACCATCAAAGGAGAACGGAAAGAAGAGAAAGAGGTCAAGGAACATGACTATCATCGCCGGGAGCGGTCGTACGGCGCTTTCGTCCGGAGCGTGACGTTGCCGTGTGAAGTGAAATCGGAGGAGATCAAAGCGACGCTCAAGGACGGAGTGCTGGAGATTCGTCTGCCCAAGACGGAAGAGGCCAAGAAACAATCCGTCACGGTAAAGATCGACTAAGCGTACGCACCGCGTGATGCGGGAAGGAGGGCGCGATGGCTACGTTCGCCATGTTAACCAGACTCTCGCCCGAGGCGCTGACCAAGCCTCACCTGGTTGCGGACCTTAACAAGAAAGTCGAGCAGCGAATTAAACAGGAGTGCCCGCGGGTGAAGTGGATTGCCAATTATGCGGTCCTTGGCCCCTGCGATTATCTTGACATTTTCGAGGCACCAGACAACGAGACGGCCGCCAAAGTTGCGCTGCTGGTGCGGTCCTTCGGACATGCAACGACCGAAACCTGGCTCGCCACGCCTTGGGATCGCTTTGAGACAATGGCCAAGTCGTTGAAGTAAAAAGAGAAAAGGGGTCGGGAGTCTTTTACTGCCGCCCTTGTGTTCAGCGTGATGGATCGGAGGAGAACAGTTCCCGAAAGGGAGGATTTGTGCCGATGAGGAAAGATTTCCGATCCCTTTCCCATTGTCCTCTCGGGTAGGGAAGCGCTTATCAAGCGGTTTGATGCACGAACAGTGGTTAGGTCTTGCATTCACCCATCGTGTAGCCCTGCCTCCGCGTTTCCGATGCGGTGCTTAAGGAGCCCAAGAGATAAGAGAGACATTACCAGTGGCGGCCCCAATAGCCACGATGCCCGAACAACCGTGGACCCCAGGAGAAGTTGAAGCTGGGGCCTAAGTACGGCGGGCCGTAAATCCACGGGCTGCCTAAGTATAGCGAGAAACCCGCCGAGGGATACCCATAGGGGGATGCAGACCAATACGGATAGGCGAAAGGGATGACCGGCGTGACGGCTACAGGAGGAGTGGTCGGTTGGCGTAGCTCACTCACGGCTGCTGCGGCGTGACGGTCAACCTGGTCTCTGAGTTGGGCGATGGTATTTTGCTGGGCCTTCAGTTGGCCTTCAAGTTGCGCAATCTTCTCGCGCTGGATTTCGATTAAGGTTCGCACACAGCGCGCCTGCGCCTTTCCAGTGTACCCTGAACATTCCCAGGGCACTGCCGCATCGGTCGCTCTTGCCGGGAATGCAGAGAGGAGAACCCCTGTGCCCACTCCCCACGCAAGCAGGACGGCCCAGCGCTGTCGCCCGTTCTGAGAGGATTCCACAAGAGTCCTCCTGAGACGTTCCGTAGGTTCTTCCCTCCTCCCCGCTCACCTATAGCGTACCACGTATCCGGGTGCTGGAACAGGCCCCCTCCATTGCGAGGAGCCATAACGAGTACGAATAGGATGTCTGCTTACCCCCCTCCTTCGCAAGACCGACAAGGGGAGGGAGGAGAAACCGGTTGTGCCAAGAGTGCGAACAGGGTTATAGCTGCCAGCTTGTGTTGGAAAGAGCTGACGTGGTGACGGTCTAATTGATGGAGAGTTTGAGGCGAGATCGATCACAGGCATCGGCGATCTCTATGATGGGACGCCTTCGAGCTCTGTTTCTTCCACGATGTTTCGGCCCTGCGTGTGCGCGAGAATGCCGTAGTAGATCGCCTGGGCACTCTCCGACCACGTTGGATCGATCGGCAGACCGCGAAAAGCGGCTTCGGCGGCTTTCATTTCATCAAAACTGAGTGTGCAGTTCCGCTTCGGTGTCATATGTCTTGTTCCTCTCAATCCTAGCTGCAATGGTCGCTTGCGATTTTATCCTACCCGATAAGCAACTTTTTTGCCACTGTGAGAGTGAATTCCGATGGCGGAGCACTCCCCTCGCACCATCAAGGAGTTGTGATTGGGTATGGTCACGAGAAGACAGGGGACAGGGAAACGTGCCACAGGCGGCCGACAGCGAAATGGCAAAACGCTACTAGCGGCTAACGGATAGGGGGCCAGCCGAAGGTAGCTGGGGAGAGATTCGGGGTGGTACGCTGAGGCAGCGGCCGGGGCGACCATGCCGAGAATCATAGCCCATCTGGACATGGACGCGTTCTTTGCAGCGATTGAAGAGCGGGACAATCCTGCTCTGCGCGGCCTGCCGCTCGTCGTCGGGGCTGACCCTAAGCAGGGCCAAGGGCGCGGGGTGGTCTCGACAGCGAACTACAAAGCCCGCGAGTATGGGATTCATTCCGCGCTCCCGATCTCCCGTGCCTGGCGATTGTCCGAAGTGGCCAGGAAGCGGGGACAACCCACGGTCGTGTTTCTGCGGGTCGATATGCAGAAATACGCAAGGGTGTCGTACGAGATTATGGAAATCCTCCGGCGGTTCGTGCCGCACATCGAACAGGCCAGCATCGATGAGGCATATCTGGATCTGAGTTTCACGGGCTCGTATGAGCGGGCCGAAGCACTGTGCCGCCGGATCAAGGAGGTTATTCGGACTGAGGAGGGGCTGACCGCCTCGATCGGGATCGGGCCGAACAAACTGATCGCAAAGATCGCCTCCGGTCTCAGGAAGCCGGACGGGCTCACCGTTGTCAGAGAGGACGAGGTGGAAGAATTTCTGGCCCCCTTGCCGGTTCGCACGATTCCCGGCGTCGGTCCGAAGACGGAAGAGTGGCTGGCCCAAAGGGGCGTCAGGCTCGTGAAGGATCTCAGGCGCTACCTGCCAGAGGAACTCCATGAAATGTTCGGCAAGCGCGGGATCGACCTCTACGAGAAGGCTCGCGGAGTGGACGACTCGCCGATCGAGGAGTTTTCTGAGTCGAAGTCGATCGGGGAGCAGGAGACGTTCGAACGGGATACTCTTGACCCCAAGATCCTGGGCGATCGGCTCAAAATGATGTGCCAAGATGTGGCAACCCGTCTGGCTGAGGAAGGACACGTGCGTTTTCGAACCGTCGTCCTCACCGTGCGCTTCGCCGATTTCGAGACGGTGACGCGCTCCCACACGCTGCGAGAGCCCACGGACTCTTTAAAGGTCCTTGAGCTGGAGGCGCTGAAGCTGCTCCTGCCGTTCTTGGACGCGCGTGAGAACCCCAAAGGCAAACTCATCCGGCTCCTCGGGGTTCGAGTGGAGAAGTTGGACCGGTCCTCCGACGGGGAGCGCGTTGGGACGTTGTTGTGACGGAGTGTTGCACGCTCACGCCGGCCAATACTGGTATTATAGTAAGAGGACGCACTGGCGAGTCTCCGGATTCGGCGGCGGGAGCGAGCGTCTGCGGCTCTTCTGAGGAAAAGAGCGGGCGAGGCACGTGCGGGAATGGCGAAGGCACATTTTGAGTTTTCCGCTGGCGGCGTCGTATTGAAGGGCGACACTGTCCTCCTCATCCGTGTGCGAAGTCTTAAGGGCCGGGACGTGTGGACGTTTCCTAAGGGCCGGCTCAACGAGGGGGAACGGAGCCCAGAAGCGGCATTGCGCGAAGTGGAGGAGGAGACGGGTTGGCGCTGCCGGATCGAACGCGAACTGTCCCGGTCCGAATATTGGTTCCAACAGGATGGACGGCGCATCCACAAGACCGTTCGGTGGTTCAAGATGACCCCTCTTGAACGTGTCGGCGAGCCGGACCGTGAAGTCGAAGAAGTGATCTGGCTGCCGATCGCCGAAGCCGCCTCGCGTCTGAGTTATGAGTCCGAGCGGCGGCTGCTCGCGCAGGCTCTCACGGAAGACGTGGCGCCGGAGAAGGAACAATCGAGTTGACCGGTTCATTCGGTGGTCTTTCCTAACAAATCCACGAAAGATGACGCGCAGCTTCAGAGCGGTGAACGAGCCCAAGCTCCCAATGACAAACCAAGGGGCTTACAGCAAGTGCGGACAGTCCACGGTTATCATCTGTGACAAAACCTAATGACTCTCAGCCCGGTCCCTTTCCGACACGGGGTCCCACTCCAAGACTGCGACCGGTCTTCGTCCAGGGCATTGCGAGGTCGTCACGCCGGTCGTGCGTCCCCGCATTTCTCCGTTGCGCTCGCGATTGTCGTCTCGTAGGAAAATGTGATACGCTATTACAACTGTTTCCAATACCAACGAATAGTCTGGAACTGATCGCCTGCCTGGTTTGACCGTCCTGCGACCCTTTCCAGCCTATTTAGGAGTTTCACCCTCTTTCTGGGAGGTCTAGCCTATGAACATATACCGGCTTACGGGGGGAGGCTTGCTCGCGTTCGTGATGGCCGTGTCTGTCAACGTCGCCTGTGCACAGGCTCAGGCACAGAAAGGAGCGTCGAAGATGACAGTTTCAGAGGGCAAACTGGTGTCGTTGGAGTATACGCTCCGGTTGGACGACAAGACGGTCATTGAGAGCAACGTGGGCGGCGATCCCTTGAAGTATACCCAGGGCGCCCACGAGCTGATCGTCGGATTGGAGAAAGCGCTGGAGGGCATGGCGGTGGGTGAGAAGAAGACAGTCACCGTTCTTCCGGCGGATGGCTATGGGACCATCGATCCCAAGGCCTTTCAAGAAGTGAGCAAGAAACTGATTCCGCCGGACGCCTTGAGGGTCGGGGCACAGCTTCAGGGCCGAGGGCCTGACGGTCGGGTGCTCTATCCACGGGTAGCGGAAGTCAAGGATGAGACGGTCGTGCTGGATTTCAATCATCCGCTTGCCGGCAAGACGCTTGTCTTCGACGTGAAGGTGCTGGACATCAAGGACGGCGCCGTTCCGTCCAATCCGAAGCGCCCGCATTGATCGGCGGATGCACCTTCCGCTGCGTCCGGGAACGGCACTGACCGCTCATCGCGACGCGCTGTTTGCTCCTTGCTAGTCGCTGCCGAATTCGCCTCGCTCGTCGACGGACTTGGCGAGATCGCGGAGCGCTTGGGAGATTTGAACCGGATAGGGCGGAGCGGGGTCCAGGCGACGCAGGAAATTGGGCAGGCGGGAGAGCTGGGAAGCGGCGTGCGCCCGCAATTCGGCAAGGGAAGGGAGCGGCGCAAGCCGCCGGCCGGCTTGCAAGACGGGGCGGATGAGTGCGTCGCCTGGTTGCGCGTCATCTTCCACCGTGACGATGTCCTCGGCGAACCGGCCGTCCGCCCCATAGTGCCGGTACACCTGTTTGCGGCCAGGCCACGTGGCTTTCCCCTCCGATCGTTTCCGGCAGGCCCGCCCAGCGTATTCCTGCAGCTTGTACGCGCAATCAAGCGATGGGGCGTCGGCCGAGGTGGTCATGGCTGTACCTACTGCAAAACCGTCGATGGGGGCGCCGCTCGCCATGAGGGCTTCCACCCGATACTCGTCCAAATTGCCGCTCGCCAGAATCTTCACATGCGGCAAGCCGCCGTCGTCGAGGATCCGCCGGACCTTTCGGGCGTGATCCGCTAGATCTCCGCTGTCCAGCCGCACGCCTTTGACAATAATGCCTTTCTCCTTCAGCCGGGGCGCGAGCGCCACCACCTTGCGGGCGGCCGCCTCCGTGTCGTAGGTGTCGAGCAGCAACACGACGTTGTCGGGCTGGGCGTAGGCGAAGTGCTCGAACGCGAGGGTCTCGTCTTCGTGCGCCTGCACGAACGCGTGAGCCATGGTGCCGTAGACTGGGATCCCGAATTTCATGCCGGCGAGCACCGTGGCCGTGCCGGTGAAACCCACCAGGTGGCTAGCCCGAGCTGCGAGTAGTCCTGCCTCCGCGCCGTGAGCGCGCCGCAGCCCAAAGTCGATCAGCGGTTTGCCATCGGCGACCAACACCGATCTCGCCGCCTTGGAGGCAATCATGGTCTGAAAATTGAGGAGATTCATGATCCGGGTTTCGACGAACTGGGCCTGGGGAAGTGGAGCGGTCACCCGGAGGATCGGCTCGTTCGGAAAGAAGACCGTGCCCTCGGGCATGGCGTGCACGTCGCCAGTAAACCGCAGGCGTTCAAGGTAATCGATGAACGACCGGTTGAAGCGTCCGCAGTGTGCAAGCCACTCCAAGTCTGCTGGACTGAAGCGGAACGTTTCCAGGTAATCTAGCACCTGTTCCAGACCGGCCGCGATCAGAAAGTTGCGCGGAGGCGGTAGCTTGCGGACGAAGAATTCGAAGACTGCCGTCTCTTCCATCCCCTGCTCCACGTAGGCCTGGAGCATCGTGAGTTGGTAGAGATCGGTGAGGAGCGCGCTTGGGGGCTGATTCATGCCGCGAGATTCTCCAGCTGGATCGGCACGGCTCCCAGACGGATCATCTCCTCCTCTGCCTTGCGTCCGTCGTTTGGGTGCACGTTCACGGCTCTAATGCCGTCCGTCAGAAGATAGACGGCATAGCCGAGTGTCCTTGCGTCTTTCACCGTATTGAGCACGCAGTAGTCGGTCGCCAGGCCGCCGATAAATAGGCGACGCACGCCGGCGGCTCGGAGCTGCTCATCGAGCGATGTGCCTTGAAACGCGGAGTAGGCATCCCGGTCCGGCTCGGTCGCTTTGTAGATGACCACAGCCGACGGGGGCGCCTGGAACCCCGGCGGTGGCAACGAACCGGGCGAACCGGCGATACAGTGAACGGGCCATGGACCGCCCTGTTCGCGGAAGGAACAGTGATTCGGCGGGTGCCAGTCGCGGGAAAGAAAGATCGGCAACCCTCGCGATTGAAAGCGGGCCATGTAGCGCATCAGGACGGGCACGACCTGATCGCCGTCCGGCACGCCCAACGCTCCGCCGGGAAGAAAGTCGTTCTGGACGTCGACGACGATCAGCGCGTCGCCGGGTTGCAGTGTTTCTGTGCTCATAGCTGCGGTCGCAAGATCTGCGTCCGACCTACATAACTCCCAGCAACTTGGCTGCCTTCTTCACATCCCGCGGTTTGACCCAAAAGATCGCTCCGTACCGGCCTGATCCGGCGACCACTGCGTCCAACGCGGTCACGTTGATCTTCGCCCCGGCCAGTTGGCTGAGGACATCCACCAATGCGCCGGGTCGATCGTCTCCCTCGATCAGGAAACAGGTTTTCGGCGCCACGAGTTTCCACTTGGCGCGCTTGGCGGCCGTTTTGAACGCTTCAGGATCGGACGGCACGAAATCCATCTGGGAGCGCCGTCCGCGGGGAAATGCGGAGAACGCCAACAGGTTGACGCCGGCGTCCCGCAACATGGTGAGCGCGCCGGCGCCGATGCCCGGTTTGTCCGGAACTTGGACTTTGAAGTACTGCGCGGTGCGGATTGTGTCAGCCATGGGATCCTCCCTTGTTGGACACCAGAACACGAGGGGACATACGGTGTCGGAATTGTAGAACACTTTTGGGGGCGAGGCCAGAGGCCCCCGCTGGTTCTTAACTGGCGGAGGCTGGCCTGCCGGGCGGTTTCACAACCTGCGTGCCGAAGCCTGCGAAAAACCAGCTATAGACCTTGGCCAAGGGCGTCCATTCTAACAGGAATACAAGCAGGGCCGTGAGAACAATACTGAAGAAGACCACCGCATAGGCCAGGTTCTGGATCAACTCTCCCCCCTCGATCCCCTCATGGAGGGGGATTGACGCCAGCACGACCGCGGCCAGGCCCTTCGGGGTCATGGCTGCCATCAACGATGCGTCGACGATCGGCGTGGACTTCTGCACCGACAACCGAACGACCGGAATGCGCAGGGCGAAGATCGTGACCGTGAGCAGAAGTCCAAGGGAGACGACCCACAGATCGGTCAGTTGGATGGACAGGCCGACGTAGACGAAGAAGAACGTCTTGAGCAGAAATGCCACCTCGGAGAAAAAAACCTTCTCGATTTCGTTGAAGGTGATTGGGTCGTGCGAGATATAGCGACGCCACGGAAGGATGTTGATGATGCCGATGTTGCCGAGCGTCACGCCGAATGCCAACGCAGCGATATAGCCGCTATAACCGAGGATCTCGGTGATCCCAAATACGACGAACACAAACGCGGGCGTCGTGAAGATGGCGTTTTTGAGCGTCCGCACTTTGTTGAGCAGAATGGACCACAGATAGCCGCTCCCGATGCCGAGCAACGATGCGAGGACGAACGAAGACAGGATCTGCCCGACCATCAGACCCAGGCGGAGTTGGCCGAGCTTATAGAGCTCGACCAGGGCCAACGCGACCACGATGCTGAACACGTCGCTCACCGCTGATTCGAGGAACAGGATGGTGCGGCTGGACTCCTGCATGTCGAGTTGGCGAACGAGGGGCACGACCACGGCCGGAGAAGTGGACCCGACGATGGCCCCCAACATGTAACAGACGATCGGATCCATGTCCGTCACAGCCATGGTGACGGTGCCGACGGCTGCCAGGGTGATCAGAAAGCTTATCAGCGTCAAGGACGAGGTGCCGCGCATCGATTTCCAGAGGACATCCAGGCTGATGCCCGATCCTTCCTCGAAGAGCAGGACGATCAAGGTGACCGTGGTGAACACGGATCCGACGGCGCCGAAATGCGCGGGGGTGACGAGTCCGAGCACTGGGCCCACTATGAGCCCGATGAGGATCAGAAGCAGGACGTCCGGCAGCCTGGTCTGCTGGAAAATACCCGTGAACAGGTGGGCGAGAAAGACCAGGATGCCGACCGAGGCGATGGTGACGGCGATTTCATCCATGGGTCTCGAGCCCGCGAGGCGCGGCCCGTCAACCCTCACATTATCCAAAGAACCAGAAATGAGAGCAATCGGCAGTCTTGTCGATCTGAGTTACGCGGTGGACTTCAACAACTTCTCTGAAACTCACCTCGTGCGGAGCAAGCCCCCCGCGTCTCAATGAACTGTCCCCTAACATGAGGGGAGACGTGCGCAAGAAACGTGGAGAGCACTCCGCGCTTTTGGCGTTTTTCTCGGACAGCATTGTCGAATGGAAGCGCGACCGCGTCATGCTGGCCCTGTCGTATCACATCGGGACCGAAGAAGCGGCTGAATCGGCCTGCCACCTGTGCACCTCTGGACCGCCGGAGCGGCGTTCGCCCGCTGGAACATTGCCGGACCCTGGAGCGTAGCGGTTCGTCCTGAATTCTACTGGGATCGCAACGGGCGAATGACCGGCCCCGAACCATTGCTCAAAGCCGTCGCCACGGTGCTCGAACACAAGGAGCGGCTCGGCTCTCGCACCGCATGGCTGCGGAGCGAGTGCCGATTCGACGGATCCACGGTCGAGGTGGAAGAGTTTTCGACGGTAGTGAAATCGCGCCCGGCGTGGTCGGGCTGACGGGCAGTCAGCACCTGGCCATGGTGGCGCTGATCTGGGCGTTCGATTCGAAAACATCTTCCACGATCACCGACAACGAGCGGCGAACAGTCGCGGCGCGACCACCGAGGCTCGAGACCAGGATCGGCTGCGGCGCATCGGATTGAACCCGATGAGCCGTCTTATGAGATACGGAGGCGGTTGGCGGTGCAGCAAGCATCAGGTGTTGACCGGGATGTTGGCGGGCACGACCTGCACCTTGAAAGGACCGCTCGCCTCGCCGACGTAGAGGGACCGATGGGGGAATGGAATTTCGATCCGTTGCGCGTCGAATGCGAGTTTCAGGCGCCGACGGTATTCGCGTCCCACGTTCCATTGTTCCAAGGGCTTCGTTTTGATGCGGATCCGAATGACAACAGCCGAGTCGGCGAAATCCTCCACGCCGATGATCTCGATAGGCGAGACGAATTTGTCACGAAAGTTCGGATCGTTCTGCAGGTCCTCGCCGACCTGCCGCATGACTTCCATCACTCGGTCGGGATCTTCTTTGTAGGCCACACCCATGTCGAGGACGAAGGCCGACCACTCTTTCGTCATGTTCGACAGCGTTGTGATGGCGCCGTTTGGAAAGATATGGACGATGCCGGAGAAATCGCGAAGCGTGATGGTCCTGAACGTAATGGCTTCGACCAACCCCCCGGTGCCGTTGATCACGGCGACATCGCCCAGCCGGATCTGATCTTCCAGAATGAGAAAGAATCCGCTGATCAGGTCGCGAATGAGATTCTGCGCGCCGAAGCCGACCGCCAGCCCGATGATGCCGGCACCGGCGAGGATCGGCCTGATATCCAACCCGATCTGGTGCAGGACTTCGATGGCCACGATCGCCCAGATCACGGCCGACGCGATTGTCCTGAGAATGCCCGTCAGGGTGGCCGCTCGCTTTCTGGCGGTCCCAGGAACCTGCTCGCCAGGCTCGCTCGCCAGGACGATCACCCGTTCCAACTGCTGAAGACCGAGCCTCAGGAATCGAAGGCCGAGATAGCCGACGACCAGTATCAATGCGATGCGCAAGCCCGCTTCGCCCGCTTTCCCGACAACGGTCAAAAGCCACGAAACGACGTTCTCGAAGGACAATCCCACCATGGTACGGCCTCCCTGCTACATGTGAGTTGGTCGGTGGATCGATCGGTCAAAATTCGCAGATGATCCGGAAGCCTGCGGCAGGCAGTGTCAAGCCACGCGTCAAATGCGTGGCGACCCCGGTCTGGATCATCCAAGACTTGCTCATCTCCTAATGCATCTGCGGCATCACGAGCAAGGCGGCGTGGCCGCTGACGACCTGCCCAAAGTTCGCCTCATCCCGGCGACGAGACGGTCGGCACGTCCGCGAAAAGCGTCACGTTGCTGAGCAGCTTGGCGTTCGTGCCGCCGAGTCGCGCGGCCGAGTTCAAAACGGGGTCCAAGGATGCCGAACAGGCTCCCCGTGTTGTCCAAACGGGAACCGGCCAGGTACAGCCACATGGTTGTCTAGATGTGAGGGGCAAGATCGTTCTGCGGATCGATTGGGCGCCGCGAATATGCCCGCTACGTCACGCCATCTCGAAGGTGACTGGCCCCGCCGCCTTGAAAGCTTCAACCCGGCCGTTTTCCATCGGCAATTCCACTTCGAGCGCCATCCCGTCCGTCCGCACAACCTCGATCCCCGGCGCACGAGGCCCGGCGGATCGGGTATCTTGCCCCTGCGTGTTTTGCATGAGAGGGAGACCAGGCCCCCGCGCATAGAATTCCGCCCTGCCTTGTATGGTGCCGGGTGGCCGGGCAGACTGACCACCATCGACTCCGGAATGCGGGGCCTTTTCTCCGCCCGAGACCTATTCAATGGATTCCGCCTCGCGTTCTTCTTCGGGCAACTGGGGCCAGCGTTGTGGCAGGTCGCCGAACCACCCGGCGGCAAGCGAACTGTGAATCGGCTGTCCACCGAAAGCATGGTCCCGGAAATCGACGGGAGCGGTTTGAAGTTGCCAGACTTGAGCTACCAAGAGGCAGAGCCAAGCTATGGCCATGAAGATCCTCGACGTTCGGCGAGGGAATCTGTCGGAGACGGAGACCGCCAACCCATGGAACGCCACGATCTTCCCAAAGTCTCCTTCTCGCTGCAGGTGCACGTGTGCGCGGTTGGTTTGAAGGCCGCTGACCTCGATGGCGGCGGTAGCACCTTCCAAGAGAGGCACGGTCACGGTGGCCAGCACCGTTCGATGGCATGGGGAAGCGGCAGTTGTTCCACTGCGCTACGTGGTGCTTGGAAAGCTTCTGTGGGGACTAGTGGTGGGCGATATGCCAGTCGTCGCTTTCCTTGAGCTCCACGCGGGTCAGGTCCGGTCCGATCCGTCTGGTGTTGAAAAGATGTGGGCGGTCCTAGGCGCATTCCCTGGCCTGGAAGACCGATCCCCATCGAAATGACTCGCCGGCGACCGGGGCCTATCTTGGGAGTGACAATGGCGCAGCCTTCCCGGATATGCGCTTGTCAGCCTTCAAATTCCTACGATGTCTCGTCCGCTACCCAGATCGGCATCGTGGTGACGATGGCCTCGACCATTGGCGTGCGTGTTTTGCCCCTGAGCCAGGGCGTTATGCCCTGGACGCCGACCGCGAAGAAGAAGCCGAACCCAGCAGCGAGGAGCATCGTCGATGGGCGTTCGATCCAACTCTTTTAGCGACGGCCTGGACCGGTGTTGCGACTACTCCCGCGGCGGCGGCAATCTCGTGCTCCAACGGCGTCCCTTTTTGAGCAGTCTTGTAGAAGTTGATGAACATCAGAAGCAGCGTCACGTCCATTGCGACACTGCCCAATGTCCGGGCCACCGACCAGGGCTTCGTCTCACGAACGGAGAGAAGATTGCCAACGACCAAAAGCCCAAGAGCGAGAGCTTGTGGTTGTAAAGCGCGTTCTTCACCGCAGTAGCAGAGGAGGGAGAGCCTGGCCTGGGTGATCCAGAGCCCGACTCCATAATGGAAGATACAGCCCATGCATGGCGGCGCTGTTGACGCCAGCAATGTCCTCTGTTGTAGGGCAGCAGCATGTTGCCGAAGATTGGATTCCTGATTGTCCAGATCAGTGCGGCGGTCATATACGCCATTGCCACGTAGAAACGCGTTCCCGTTCGAGGGAAGGCCAGAGTCAGCACCTGGAGTGTGATGACACCCAGTGCGCCAAACCGCAAAACGTTCAACGGCCATTCGATTCGCCCACCTCCATGCCCATGTTGTCGCCCTTCAAAGATCACGCTGCTGACGGGGCGCAGGCGGCTGAAGGTCAGTCACACCTTCACCAGGGCCCGATTCGCCAATTCGTCCGCAGAACGCCCCTCTCTGACCGACCCGTCGGCATTCCCGCAAAGACCGCTTTCACCCTTTTTGCTAAGGAGAGAAGGAGGGGGGCCGGCCGACTCTCGCTCCAGCGGGCCTCCGGTCCGCAGGATCAACCAGCCCGTGATGCCAGCCAGCATCGAGCCCGTTAAGATGCCCACTTTGGCGGGAGCGTCGAGCGGCGTATTGCCGAACGCAAGTCCGTCGATGAACAGGGACATCGTGAAACCGATGCCGGCCAGCAATCCCACGCCGATGATGTGACGCCATGTGATTCCCTCGGGCAGGGTGGCGACCCCGATTCGCACCGCCAACCAAGAGGCCAAGGTAACCCCGACCGGCTTGCCGATCAGCAGGCCGCTAATCACGCCGAGTACCACCGGATGCAGCAAGGTCGTCGCCGCATCCCCTTTGATTGTGACGCCGGCGTTGGCTAGGGCAAAGAGGGGCAGCACGATGGTGGTGATCCATGGATGCAGGACGTGCTCCAGACGTTGCAGCGGAGTGACGACATCGTCGGCCGCCTGCTGCAGGCGTGTTGCTACGGCCTGCCGGTCCGGGTTCGCCAACGGCGGCCGCCCAGGTTCCATTGCCTTCTGGAACTTCTCGAGCAACGCACGTGCCCGCGCGACGAACTCTTCACCAGATAACCGTGTTCTTGCCGGGATCGTAACCGCCGCGAGCACGCCGGCGATTGTCGGGTGGATACCGGACAGAACAAACGCCAGCCACAACCCGCCGATGCCGAGCATTGCGTAGACCAGCGGGTGGCGGATGCCCAAGAGGTTTGCGCCGATGAGACCGACCAGAAACGCCGCGCCCACCGCCAGGCTCGTCCACGAGATCGTGGAGGTGTAGAACAAGGCGATGATCAGCACTGCGGCCAGGTCGTCGCCGATCGCAAGCGCGACGAGAAAGACCTTCAGCGCCAGCGGAACGCGAGCCCCGAGCAGCGAAAGAATTCCCAGTGGGAAGGCGATGTCCGTCGCCATTGGAATGCCCCAGCCCTTTGCGCTCTCGGTCCCCACGTTGAAGCCGACATAGATCAAGACCGGGAGCGTCGACCCACCGAGTGCGGCGGCAAGGGGCAGGGTGGCCTGGCGCAGCGAGGAGAGTTCTCCGACCAGCACCTCGCGCTTGATCTCCAGCCCAATGACGAAGAAGAACAACGCCATGAGCCCGTCGTTGATCCACAGGACCAGCGGTTCCGTGAGGGCGAAGCCGCCAATTCCGAGCGTGACTGACAGCCGGCGAAACGCTGTGTAGGTGTCAACCCAAGGTGAGTTTGCCCATGCCAGCGCGACGACCGTCGAGATCAACAATAAGATGCCGGTCGCCGATTCCGTCCGGATAAAGTTCTGGAACGGCTCGATGACCGGCTTGATCAGTGGCTCTCTGGACCATCCTTCGTTCCGTTGACACATGGCTGCGCAAGAAGTTTAGGTTAGGGGTCTCCGTGGCTTTTCTGTTTGAGGTAGCGCACCATCAGGCTGATGAAACCGATGGCCACTGCCAAGCTACTGAGCAGGACCAAAGGATTCAGAGACGCCTCCGGTTGGTTGCGGAGTGAAGAGCAAGCTGCTACGAGCTGCGCGCCATTGGCCGCTGTTCTTTACCGGCCGAGGTCCGACCGAATCCGCGCCGCGACGACCACGGCCTCTGCCGGCTCCTCCTGACTTTCAAACGGGCGGACAAGCAAGGCCCTGTGAAGAAGTGGCCCTCACGGCGAACCAGGCGCTGCGTGATGAGGTCTGAGTCGCCCTTGAAAGATACGACGCGACCTTCAGCGCCAAGCACGCCAGCACGACCTGCCAGCCTTGCTCGATCCATTCCATGAGCGCCGACGGGAGTGTTTCCAGCCAGGGCTGAGCGGTCCTCGTCGGTCAGCGGCACGACATGCTCTAACTTGTCGAGAGAGGTGGGGAGATGAAACACAGCGATTCCGGGCGAGGTATTCCAGAAATCTGACCACCAGGGCTGTCCAACCGGTCTGATGGCTTGCGCTGCAGCCTGTCCTGTGTCGCCGGGGAAGTATTCGTGAAACAGCGTCACCCTGCGCCAGTGCGGATCATCGGCGAAGCGACAGCCCTTCCCTTTCCACGGGCTCAGGCTCCGATCGTCCTGATAAAGCATCGCTGCAAGATGTTCAGCGAGCAGGATGGCGATTCCTCGACGAGGCTTCTTCTGTCCCGATCCGGTCGAAGAGTCGACTCGCAACCCGTCGCTGTAGAGGAATGGTCGTGGCGCTCGAGCGCCTGGATGCGGAGAGAGTTCAACGGAAACCACACCAGGCCCCGCCAGTTGGAGTTGCCCCGAACAGGTCGTTGTCGGATTTGCTGGGAATGTAAGCGTCCCGATATTCGTCGCCTTCGGGTTGGACAACATACGGGTGTGCGAGATGCAGCCGCGACAGCGAGCGAATGCCGAAGGGCGCCAGACATTCATTTGCGCCGAGGGTATAGCGCAACACCCGTTCCAGCCGCCGGCGCCATGAGAGTGGCGCGACGAGATGCCGACAGGGAAACAAATACCAGCCCGAACGACAGGGCTGGCCGTCACGACATGCGGCGGCGTCCCCACGTCCGCGGGAAAGATGCCGACGGCCAACACTAGCAGACCTGAATCCCACGAGCGCTCCTACATGTTCGGACGTCTGACCGGCTTTCCGTCTATGGCATGCGGCTCCATTCAAAGAAAAGACCGGTATGCGAACGTGGCTCCCCGTTCAGTGAGACAGGGCGGAAGGATGGCAACCATGCTAAATCCGCTGCGGTGCCTTGGTCAAGGTTGTCCTTGCTGTGCTCGAAGTGGTCAACACGACAGCAGAGCACCAGTGTTCGGCGACGGGAGGGAGTGCGACGGATGCTTCCATGGTCATATGGCCCGGCTTGGCGCCTGGGCCGTCCGGAAGCTGGCGCGGGCGCTCGCGGCGCGTAGGCCGATTTCCATGGCCGGACTGCCAGGCTCCACGGCTTCTCCCAACAGTCCCGGCGCCGTGGCAAGGTGAAGAGTGCAATGAATTCGTCGGTGACAAACTTCCCACCGACGCCGAGCCACGGCCGGTTGATCAGGCCTTTCTGCTTGAGTGCGGACACCACATGGGCGACCGTGTTGATGGGGATGGCGAACCCGCGCCGCGCTGCACGGTCCCTTGATGTCGACCAGAGGCAGCAGCGTGTCCGTTACTGGATTGCTCCCCACAAGTTCGGCCCGCGTACGCCGCGCACTGGTCCGACGCCCCGCACACGGACCTCGATGCCTACGCAAGATCCTCTCAGCAACAGGAGATCAGAGCGGAAGGCGCGATCAGGAAGATCCCGGCGTCCAGCCAATTCCTTACTGTCGCCGCGTTGGACAATGGAATGATCCCGCCGTGCACCAGGGCGGCGAATGAGGGGCATGTGCCGCGGACCACGGTGGACGAGTACTGCATTGCTGCTCGATGCACTGCCGGCATGGTGTAGATCAAAAAACGGACACCCCTCGCCTCCTCCAAGGACTATGTACTATTTCTTTGAGGTGGGTGTCGTTGCAGCCCTTCAAGGCTGTCGGTTCCGATCCAAAACGCCGAAGTGCGGTGAGGCTCTGGAGACGTTTGTGATGCACGAGCAGATGAGTTCCAGCGATTACCTCTCGGGCGAACCGTTGGGCGACTGGCTGTCCACATCCGGGCTCGATGCGGATTGTCTCATCGGCGATCACACGGCCATCGAAGTGAAAGCCAGGCAAACCTTGCGCCGCAGGACCTGACGTCATTGGTGGCGCAGGCCGAGGCCCGAAGCTCCAACAATGCCTGTGCGTGAGTCTCGAACCGCGGGCTCTTTCGGCTCTTGAGCCTGACCGTGCTGCCACATCGAGAATTTCTCGATGCGGCTTCAGGAAGGACACGACCGGTATGATCACGAAGAAACATCCGGAACAATCACGCCGTGGGGGCTGCGCTGCCCGTCCAGTGCCTCCAACTCCTCGGTGGACAACAGCCGCTCACGAGGCAACTCCAGCAGGCGCGCCGCTTCGAGCAGCGCGTGTGCCCAGGTGCAACGGTTGACGAACAACATGCCCGGCGTGTTCAACGTGCCACCTTCGTTGATGTAGCCTAAACCGCTCGTGCGTGGCCCGGTGTGCAGGTGACCCAGCAGGCCGAGCAGCGGCTCCGGGCGCGTGTGGGTGAGGAATAGCCGGGGTTGCACCGCGGCCGGATACAGCCGCTCGACCAGCGACGCCGGCGCCTGATGGGTCTGTTCCCTCCCGTTGCGTGCCCTCCGGAAGCGACCCGGTTCGAGCAGATAGACCACCGCGTGCGGGATGTCGCGTTCCGACAGCCGGCGGGAAGCCCGGATTGCTTCGGCAAGCTGATACGCGCCGACCGCCGTCACGATAATCCGTGCATGCTCGGGATTATGACAAGTCCAGTCCAGCCTGGCGCCGCCGGCTTCGATCAGCCGTCTGGCCTCTTCCGAGGTGAAGAGGTCTGGCACGGTGTCCGCCTTAGGCGCCACGATCGTCCAGATCTGGCCCTGCGTCTGGTAGAGGCGTTCCATGACCGCCGCCGCTGTGTTGAAATCAGCCGGGAAGACCACGCGTGACACGTGCGACGGTTCGCCGAGCAGCGCTTCAGCCATGCTGGGGTCTTGATGTGACTGTTCATTCTTGCCGTTCTCCCAGGTATGCGATGTGAGAATCAGCGGAATCGAGAGCCACCGCTGGGGCCGGCCCGCCTCGGCACAATGATTGGCGAAAATGATTTCCTGCCGGATCGCTCCGTGCATCTTTGTACCAAACGCTTCATAGGTGTGGATCAAATTGATGCCGCCCTTGTTGGCCAGCGCCGCGGAAGCGACGGCTTCTTCGTTTAACGCTGTGATCACCGCCCCGTTCACGCTTTCCGGCACGCTGGGTTCCGGGTCTGTCACCCGAAATTTGAGGTGCGCTAGGGTCTCGACGAGCCGGTTTGAAAGCATTTCGTCGGGATTGCCGACGCGCGGCCTGAGATGGGGATTGGCCCGCAGAATCGAAACAAACATGCGGTCGATGGCTGTCATCGGCGACGCGAAGGTCCAGGATGCGGGGTCCCAACGCCGCTCCTGATCGACCGGGCGAAACGGTGGCGTTGGGATGTCGCGCAGCGTGACCACGCGGTGTGCGAGGACATGGTCGCGCTCCAATGGCCGGCCGGATGCCCGATGTTGTCGGAACGCCGTGACCGCGGAATCCAGATCCGCTTTCGGTACCCAAAGCTGCCGCGTTCCCTGATTAAACAGGTCCGCTGCCCGCTGATCGAATCGGGGATTGGCCATTAATGGCAGGTTGTGGGCAAGGTTGGTGCCCTCACCTGGAAACCCTGCACCCTTCGGCGCTACGGCAATGCCGTAGGGGAGCGGGATAGGATATCGAGTTCGCCCGGCTTTGATCGCCTCCACCGCCGCCTCGAGCCGGCGTTCCATTTCCAGGATCGCCCAGAGGAAAGCGGCGGGATCGCGCCCGTCGAACACGATGGGGTCGAATCCATTTAGCTTCAGGTGCGCACAAAACCATTCGACTCCCCCCTGTTGCGACATCGTGGTGCGTTGATCAATGCGCCGGCCGTTGTGGATCATGATTGGCGTGACCAGCCCACAATCCTCCGCCCGCCACCACCGCGGGGCCCAGTCGCTGCCGCGCTGTTCTTCGAAAGCGCCGTCGGAAAGGAAGACCACCAATCGCTCGCCTGGCAGCGGCATGTGGCCATACTGCAATTCGGCGAAGCCCAGGTAACCGCCCTCGGCCAAGCTGCCGGCCGTGTAAGCATTTACGTGGCTGCCCAACGGGGAATCCTGCCGACCGTCTTTGCGCAGCCGATAGGCGTAGAAATCACGAACGTACCGGGTCAACCCCTCATCGGTGACTGCGTAGCGGGTCGCGTGGGCCTCGGTCATGTTGCCAACGAGAAGATTGAGGGAATCCACAGCCGACACACAGTGGCCCTGTCCCATAAGCCAGCCGCGCGTGTGGCCGGACAAGACGTTGGCCGCCAGATAGCCCGCATAGGCGGGCACCATATTGAGCGAGCCGCCGGTGTGGCCTTCGGGGTGGGACTTGAAGTCTTCGGTTGTGAGCGGTCGTCCGTCGAGATAGACGTTGCGGGCGTATGTCTGATGCACGACCAGCCACAGCCCGGCGCTCGTCAGTCGATCCAGCGCCCTGAGCAAGTCGTACAGGGCAATCCCGTCTCCGCGTGAACCAGTGCCGGTCAGAGAGGTGGCCAGTTCGTGGATCCTCACTTGCGTCTCGTCGCTATGCCGGATGACGCCGTAGCCTGTGGCCCATTGGGCCAACTGCGGATCGGCGGACCGAAGTTCGGCGGCCCGTTCCGCAAGCAGTCTTTCGGTCTGTGTCTCTGTCTTCCCCATGTCTCTCCCTCGTCACAATCTTGCTGCCAGCCGGTAGCAGGCAGCGAAAAACTCCGATCAGAACAAACTTATATAGCGCATAGCGAGTAGCGTGAAAGTGGTCATCCTGGAGCATGAACAGGCGGGTGGCATCGACCCGGGCGCCTGGCTGCGCGCAGCGGGGGACCCTACACGGGACGAGTGCAAGCACGGACGGCTCGGTGACAGGACCCGCACGTTCATCCCAGACACCGGACCGTTTCCTTCGCGATCTCGGTTTCTTCGTCCACCCCGACGACGTAACAGGGGATCTTACTGTCCGCGTGACTGATACGCGCGGCTGCTCCCGCGGAGAGGCCTTTCACCGCCTCGTTGCGGGTCTGGTCCAACTCGAGACCGCACCACGCCATGCCTCTGCAAATACGGGCGCGGATCGCCGGCGCGTTCTCACCGATGCCGCCCCCAAAAACCAACGCGTCCGCTCCGCCAAGAACGGCCAGATAGGCGCCGATATATTTGCGCACCCGATGGCAAAAGCTCCTGATCGCAAAGGCGGCACGAGCATTCCCGCGTTCCTCGGCTTGCAACAATTCGCGCATGTCATGCGAAAGTCCGGACAGCCCCAGAAGTCCGGACCGTTCGTTTAGCCAGCGTTCGACCTCGTCTGGACCGACTCCTTCGCGGCGGGCGAGGTAGGCGACGATCGCCGGGTCGAGGTCGCCGGATCTGGTTCCCATGATCAGCCCTTCGAGCGGTGTGAAACCCATTGACGTGTCGACTGACTGGCCCCCGCGGATCGCCGCGACCGAGCACCCGTTTCCCAGATGGACGGTGATCAGCCTGGCCTGCGCAAGCGGTGTGTTGGTGAAAGCGGCGTAGCCGGCCGCGAGAGAGGCGTGGGCGATGCCATGAAACCCGTAGCGCCTGATGCGGTGGCGGGACGCCATATCCTGTGGAATGGCATAGGCCGCTGCTTCGGCAGGAAGCCTGCGGTGAAATGCTGTGTCGAACACGGCGACCATCGGCATCAACGGGCCGAAGTGCCGCCGCGCCGCCTTGATGCCGGCCAGACAGGCGGGGTTGTGCAACGGCGCCAGTTCGCTGAGCTGCTCGATCTCGGCGAGCACTTCGTCGTCGATGATCGTTGGTGCATAAAACCGCTCGCCGCCGTGGACGACCCGATGGCCGGCCGCATGAACCGCGTCACGATCGATCTGTTCCAAAACCCAGGCCATCGCATCCAGATGATCCGCCGCAGCTCGTACGGACCGGCTGGGAGCCCCGCCCCGCGGTACCAGTTCCAGGACCGCCTGCCTGCCGATGCCGGTGACAGCGCCACGTATCAGTTCCTTCGGTGCTGGGTCTTGCCCCGGCCTCGTTGCCTCGACCTGGAACAGCCGGAACTTGATAGAAGAGCTACCGCAGTTGATGACCAGCACGCGCATTGTTAGCTGCCGAATTCGTATCCCAGGCCGAAAATGAACGCTTCGTCGATCCGCTTGCGGCCCGACGCCGGGGCGCCGTTGTAACGGAGGTCATATTCGAAGTTCACGAAGAGCTTCTCGTAGACCGTGATCCGGATGCCCTGGTCGGCAAAAAAGCGAATGGCGCTACGCTCAGCGAAATCATAGAAGCCCTCGTGCTTGTGAAACGCTTTGACACGATCGGGCACGAAGGTGAATTCGGTGCGCAACGACCAGCGCGCCGAGGGCGTTTGCGTCTGAGGGGCGTTGGTGTAATCTTCGCTGACATAGGCGAAGCCTGCAACACCCGCGACGGTTGCGCGGGCGCTCTCCAAAAATTGATAGCCCAGGCCTGCGCTGAGCGTCGTGCGCAACGTCAAATTCTGAAACGTATCCTTTTCGAACAGGCCCTCCGCGTTAGCGAAGATCTTTGGGGAAAGGAAGAGATCGTACTTCAGCGTGGCCAAGGAATTGCGAACGGTGACCCGGCTTCCGACCTCTCCGTAGTTGTATTTGCCTTCCAGGAGAAGCCGATGTCGTTCCGACCGGATCGTCCAGCGCGTCGAGGCGTTGACCGCCCTGGTGTCCGTATTGCCTTGGGTGCTGTTGCCGCCGATGTTGACGGTGCCGTGGTAGCGGACCGGCTCGATGTTGATGGCTTTCACCTCCAGGATGGGCAGCGTGCCGGGCGTGCCGAGTTCCGTTGCTTCGACGATGAGGGCTTTCCCAAAGAGCAGGTCGGCCAGCGTCTCCGTCTCCGTTTTCCCGTCGACCTGGACTTTCAGCGGTTTCTCGGAGGAAAGACTCTCAACCTGCTTCCAGTCGATGGTGACGGTGCCGCTGTGGGGGGTCTTCACGGTTAGCCGGCCTTCTTCCATTTTGACGATCTCGCCCGTGATGCGATCGCCATTGAGCAGCCGCACCTCGCCGGCCCAGGCCGACACCGGACTGCCCAGCCCGATGAGGCAACAGACGAGCATCCCTTTGATCCATCGCTTTGGCATGAAGACGGGTTTCCTTCTGTCTCAGGCGCGGTCGAGCCATGCAAACACGAAAGCGTAAATCGTCTCGGACGAGGCGTTAGGGAGGAAGGGGGCACTCATCCTCATGCAATCCGCTTACCGTTTGCCGGAGAGGTTGATCCATTTGAAGGTCCGTTGCGTTTTCTTGCGGGATATGGACAGGAGCACGGTGAGCCAGATCACACCGGTGGCGATCAGTCGTTCCCCGTTCGATGTGCAGACACCCGCGTCGTTCCACGGAACGAAGCAGGGGACGAACGCCAACACGGTGGCGACGATCGCTATCACGGTCACCAGCATGGCGTCGTCCGGCGACGACCACAATGCGATCCAGACGACAGGAATCGCATAGAGCGCCGTCCATGACCAGCCGGGCGAGGGCATGAAATCCAGCGTACACACGCATGCCGCGAATCCGAGCGCGGCGAGAATCGTGAGCGGACTGGTTTTCGTCCCGTTCATGTCGCCGGTAGACCATACAAGGTACGCTGAGGATCGATTCCCTCGAGCGTTCGCCAAACTCGGCCGGCGCCGATCTGTAGGATGACATGAAATGCAGCGATCCTCAACGCGATGGTCACGGCGCCTGCAAAATGTTGGTGGTTCGGAAGGAGAAGAAAAAGAGGACTGTGTACTGATTGTAGTACGCGTCACCCGTCGTCCAGGGGGTGGACCGGACGAACCGGCCAGTGGCGACCTCGTAGATGTCCAGATACAGTCGCGCGTGCGCCAACTGATCCTGCTCCTGGTACAACGTGAGCTGGGGCAGCGAAAAGGGGATGAGCACGCTTTGGATCGGCGGCAGCCCGAAGAAAGTGTTGCCCTGATTGGTGCCGAGGGCCAACACCATGGCGCGGATCAGATAGATTGCCTCACCGGGGTGAGGTTTGATGCGGTAGCCCTGTTCCCCTAGCCGTGCGGCGACCGCGTCGCGCACGAAGGCCAAGTCCCACGACGGCGCGTCGATCACCCCGGAGTCTCTTTCTCGCTGCAGATGCACGTGAGCGCGGTCGGTTTGAAGGCCGCTGACTTCGACGGCGACGGTAGCGCCTGCCGGGAGAGGCACGGTCAGGTTGGCCAGCGCCCGTTCAATGGCGCAGGTGAGCAGCAGTTGTTCTACCGCGCTGCGTGGCGTTTTGGAGACTTCCTGCGGCAACGCGCAGCCGGCGATGAATGTCAGCGCCACGATGAGCGGGAGGACGCCGCCCATGGTTCTGGAAGCATCCGTTTTCATGGGTTCTGGCGGGCGAAGCGAAAGGGCGTAAGACGACACTGTTGGCTCGCCTGTCTGGCCATCCGACAGCCCCAGATGATGGTCTTCAGCCCGCTGCCGACTTCTCTAGCTACCATGGGCGTCAATTCGTAGCCCACTAGACAAAAACCTTGTTGAAGACGGGGAAATATCTAAGCCGTGCTGGAGGGACGGGTATTCTCTCCGAGGAGATGCTCATCCGGCGAGCGCCCGGTATGCGAAGCGCTTACCGGCTTCTCGGAGGAAGTGCGGCTTAAGCGAGCGTTCGGCACCGGGACCCCGCTGCGGCGCGAGTGTTCGTCGAACCAGGGATACAGGGTGGGCAGGACAATCAGCGTGAGCAGCGTGGAGCTGACCAATCCGCCGATGACCACCACGGCCAGCGGCCGTTGCACTTCCGAGCCGATCCCTTGGGCAAACGCCAAGGGGATCAGCCCGAACAGGGCGACCAGCGCAGTTATCAGCACGGGCCTAAGCCGCAAGGCGCAGCCGGTCATGATCGCCTCCATGACGGGCCATCCGTCGTCGCGCAGCTTGTTGACATAGGATACCAGCACGATGCCATTGAGCACGGCGACGCCGAAAAGGTTGATGAAACCGACGGAGGCGGGCACGCTTACATATTCGCCAGTGACCCAGAGCGCGACGATTCCGCCAATCAAAGCGAAGGGGAGGTTCAGGATGATCAGCGCGGCGTAGCGGACCGAGTTGAACGAGGAAAACAGCAACAAGAAGATCAGGCCGATCGTGACCGGCACGATGATCTTCAGTCGGGCCATGGCCCGTTGCATGTTCTCGAACGACCCCCCCCAGGTGATGGTATAGCCCTGCGGAAGCGACACCTGCATTGCGATCTTCTGCTGCGCCTCAGCCACGATGCTGCCGATGTCGCGACCGGAGGTGTTGAATCCCACATAAATGCGGCGCTTGAGTCCCTCCCGGCTGATCCGGCCAGGTCCCTCTCGCAGCTCGATGGTGGCGAGATCGCCCAGTGGAATAAGCCCGCCGGAGGCGTCGCTGACCAGGATATTGCTGATAGTCTCCACGCTGTTACGGTAGTGTTCGGGAAATCTCACGATCAAGTCGAAGCGCCGCTGCCCCTCGTACACGGTGGTGGCCGCCTTGCCCCCGATGGCGGTGGTGATGATGTCTTGGATATCGGCCACGTTGATCCCGTGCCGCGCAATCTTGCTCCGGTCGATGTCGATCGTCAGATACGGTTGGCCGAACAGTTGCTCCACGCGGATGTCCTTGACCCCGCGGATCGTCGTCAAGATCGCCGCAATCTCTTCTGCCTTCTGCCGCAGCACGTCGAGATCGTCGCCGAAGAGTTTGGCCGTCGCCTCGGTCCGGACGCCGGAAATCAATTCATCGACCCGTTGCTGAATCGGCTGGCTCAGGAGGAAGCTGGCACCGGGAATCCGTTCCAAGCGCTGGCGAATCTTCTCGACCAGTTCGGACTTGTTGCGGGCGGTCGTCCATTCGTCCAGCGGCTTGAGCGACACCACCGGGTCGCTTTCGTTCGGCTCCTGCGGGTCGTTCCCCAGTTCCGAGCGCCCGATTTTCGACACGACCATCGTGACTTCGGGGAACT